>JBDREX010000063.1:0-33637 GCA_043819345.1 Candidatus Omnitrophota bacterium | reverse complement strand
GCAGGAAATTCTCTTGCGACAATTATCCTGCTGCACTTCGGAGTTAATATTGTAAAGCCCCTTGCTTCATCAATGAGAAATTCTCATCTACGTGACAATTTCTCATTAAGCTTCGGGATAAAAAATATAGAGAAAAGAACCCGGAAAGAGTATTTTTTAATAAACACCTAATTATAGGCAATGTTAACATGCGCTATGGAATTTTTGCAGATGTCCATTCAAATATTGCGGCTTTTGAGGCTGTGCATACGGCCTTGCAAAAAGTTGATATCGACCAATATGTGTTTGTCGGGGATATTGTTGGTTATGGGGCGAGCCCTCATGAATGTATTGCGCTTTTAAGAAAGATGAATGCTCTGAGCGTTGTTGGCAACCATGATTTGGCTGTGATTGATTTTTTTAATATCAACCGTTTTAATGATTTCGCTAAAGAATCTATACGTTGGACGAAAAAAAATCTTTCAAACCTTGAAAAGATGTTTCTTTCTGGTGTTAATCTTATAGAAGAAGGGGATTCCTTTCATCTTGCGCATGGCTCGTTATATCACCCTGAAAATTTTGAATATATGACAAATAAATCAGAAGCGATGAAGACGTTTTGTGTTATGAAGCGCCAGATTTGTTTTGTGGCTCATTCTCATATACCAGGCATATTTATTGAAAGTGAGGAGGATGTTCAGTATAAGGTTTCTTCTCTTTTGCTTATTGAAAGAGGAAGGCGCTATGTTGTTAATGTTGGCAGTGTTGGGCAGCCTCGGGATGGAGATGCTAATGCTTGTTATTGTGTGTATGATGATCAGGCGTGTACAATAGAGATTAAGCGCGTTTCTTATGATGTTGCTAAAGCACAAAAAGATATCTTAAATGCCGGCTTGCCTCAGGATTTTGCTGATAGGCTTGCGATAGGGAGATAGACAAAAGATTAAAAGTGTCAGAGATTCAGAGTGTCAAAGTAGAAGCAAAACCAAAAGCAAAAAATATTATAGGGTTATAGAGTTATTGAGTTGTAGCGTTGGCAAGGGTAAAAAGCGTTGTAGAGTGTAGGTCTGCAGGGGTTATTTGTGACGATACAAAATGAAATAGAAAAGCTGCAGGATCAGATACGGCATCATGATTACCGTTACTATGTTTTAGATGATCCTGAGATTTCTGACCGCGAGTATGATCTTCTTTTTCATCGCCTGGTGGATTTAGAGAAAAAGCATCCGGAATGGATTACGCCTGATTCTCCGACCCAGAGAGTGGGAGCTCAACCCATGTCTGGTTTTCGTACGGTTGGACATAAGAATAAGATGTTTTCTTTGGATAATAGTTATTCTTTTGAGGAGATTAATGATTGGCAGGATCGTCTGTACAAAGGGCTGGGGCACAAGGAAAAAATTGAATATGTCGCGGAATTAAAAATTGATGGCGTCAGCGTTAATCTGACATATAAAAAAGGGCGTTTAATAATTGGGGCTTTGCGTGGTAATGGCCAGACAGGTGAAGATGTAAGTGCCAATATTCGGACTATTCGTGCTGTGCCGCTTAAGCTCCTTGGGGTAGATTTGCCGGAAGAGATGGAGATTCGCGGAGAGGTTTTTATGTCGCATAAAGATTTTGCGCAAATGAATAAAGAGAGGCTGGACGCAGGAGACTCTCCCTTTGCTAATCCGCGTAATGCGACGGCAGGAACCCTGAAAACACTCGACCCTAAAATTGTTGCTGAAAGAAAACTTTTGTTTTACGCCCATTCTTTGGGCCAGGTGGACGGCAAAGGTTTTCATTCTCAAAAAGAGTTTTTGAATAGGATCAAAAATGCGGGAATTCCAGTTGACCCTCATACAAAATTTTGTACGGATATTCAGGAAGTTATCGCCTATTGTCAGCATTGGCAGGAAAAACGTAATAGCCTGGATTATGAAATTGATGGGATTGTAATTAAGGTTAATTTGTTGGGGCAGCAAAGGCAGCTGGGGTTTACATCAAAAAGCCCCCGTTGGGCTATCGCGTATAAGTTCCCTGCGCAGCAAGCGACAACACGTGTGCGTAATATTTCTGTTAGTATTGGCCGGACGGGCGTATTGACGCCTGTGGCAGAGTTGGAACCTGTGGAATGCAATGGTGTTACGATTAGTAACGCCACGTTACATAATTTTGATGAAATCAAACGCTTGGGGATTAAGATCGGTGATAAAATTATTTTAGAACGCGCCGGAGATGTGATTCCCAAAGTGGTTAAAGTGGTATTGAGTGTGCGCACTGGTCACGAAAAAGAATTTCAACTACCATCTAAGTGCCCTTTTTGTGGTGGCGCTATTGTGAAAGAAAAAGAGCAGGAGGTTGCTTACCGTTGTTTGAATTTTTCCTGTGGCGCGCAGCTCGAAAAAAGGATTATTCATTTTGCCTCGCGCGCTGCTATGGATATTGATGGCATGGGAGAGGCGGTTATCCGGCAGGTGATTGCGAAAGGCATGGTTAGAGATTGTGCAGACATATATTTTTTAAAAAAAGATGATTTTTTAGGGCTTGAATTATTTAAAGATAAAAAAGCGGAAAATCTTATTGCTGGGATCGCAGAGAGCAAAAAGAGACCGTTGAGTCGGCTCTTGTTCGCGCTTGGCATTAGGCATGTAGGTGAAAAAGCCGCTCAGGTATTAGCTGAAAGATTTGGAACAATTCAAAACTTGAGAGAAGCTTCGATTTTGCAATTGAGTGCTATTCATGAGATTGGAGAGGTTATCGCTGAGTCTGTATATGAATTTTTTCGACGCAAAGAAGCATCCGTTTTGATTAATAAATTTATAAAGGCTCATGTGAATATGCGGCAGCCAAAGCGAAAAAATATTTCTAACGTGTTGGCTGGGATGACGTTTGTTTTTACTGGAGAGCTGGAGGGGTTTAGCCGACAGGAAGCACAGGCAAGGGTGAAAGAGGCGGCAGGCACGGTGAGTTCAAGTGTCGGTAAAAAGACCAGCTATGTTGTTGTGGGCCGAGATCCAGGGTCTAAATACGAAAAAGCAAGGAAATTGAATGTACCGATTATGGATGAGTCTAGTTTTAAAAAATTAATAGGAGAAAAGTGATGAGATGTAGACACCCTTTGATGCTTTGTGTTGTTATTTTTTTCTGCGTCTGCCTTTTGACGGGGTGTGAGACGTTACGAAAAAAGTTTACGCGTAAACGCAAGACCATTGACAAACAGGAAAATGTTGTGATTGTCCCTCGGGATTATGATGAGCATCCTTTTCCGCCCGATGTTCTATATAAACAATATTTTGCCTATTGGAAGGCGTGGAATCAGGAATTGATACAGAGCTTGAGTGATCAGGAATCTTACAAGCGGATCATGAGTTCTTCTCAACAGGCGGTTTCAAATTTAAAAAAGATGAGCTCTTATCTTGTTGATGAGAAAGCGGCTAAGCTTAATGTCTATGTCGAAAAGTTAGAGAAGATTGATACAGAGATTCAACAAGCCCATAATTTGCCTTCGGAGCGCATGAGGACGTTTCGGTATAAAGTTAGTCGGGTTTATAGCTGTGTTAACAGAGAATTTGACTACACAAAAATTAAAAATGATCTAAAGCAGTAAAACTTTCTGGGTTGTGTGATGATAATTCATAAATTAGTTGTTGGAGAACTGAGAACGAACTGTTATATCGTTGTTTCGGAAAATAATAACGCTTTCATTATTGATCCAGGTGATAATGCTGCTGGAATTCAGGCATTTTGCCAGCAGAAGGGTGTTGTGCCTCAGTTTATCGTTAATACGCATGGCCATATTGATCATATAAAGGCTAATGATGCGTTAAAATTGCCGGTTTATGTGCATGAAGACGATGTTGAGATGGTTAGCTCTCCTGTAAAAAATATGATGACCTCTTTTTTTGGGACTTTTACGCCTGTTGTGCCTGAGCGTCGTTTAAAAGACGGAGATAGCATTGAACTAGATGGGATGATTTTTCACGTGATTCATACTCCAGGGCATACGCGTGGATGTATTTGTTTGTCGGCAGACAAGATTTTATTTTCAGGAGATACGTTGTTTCGGGATGGTGTTGGAAGGACGGATTTCCCCGGGGCCAGTTCTGAAGACCTTGATGTCTCATTGAAAAAGCTGTCCTTATTGGATAAGGATACAGTCGTTTATCCCGGGCATGGAGGACAGACAACTATTGGTTGCGAGTTATTTTAGCGTGAGCCCTATGGACAAGCTTGTTGATATGTTTCTGGATTATCTTTCCGTAGAAAGAGGTTTGTGCCATAATACGATTCTTTCTTATCGGCGTGATTTGAAGGCTTATCTGAATTATCTTGAAAAGATCGCCAAAAAATCATTCTTGTCTTCTACGCGCGATGATATTCGCGAGTTTATGTTTTTTGAAAAGGATAAGGGGCTTGCGGCTCCCAGTATTGCCAGAAATTTGACAGCGCTGCGTATGTTTTATCGTTTTTTGACGAGAGAGCGGCTGGTTAAAGAAGATGCGTGCAGTTATATTGATACGCCGCGGCTATGGAAAAAAGTCCCAGATATTCTGAATGTGAGCGAAGTAGAGCTTTTGATTGGGGCAGCAGATTTGCATACGGACCAGGGCATAAGGGACAGAGCGATTTTAGAGACGATGTATGCTACGGGTATGCGTGTATCGGAGGTTTCCAGCCTCAAGTTGCGTGACACGCATCTGGACGTTGGTTTTTTGCGGTGTCAGGGGAAGGGGAAAAAAGAGCGCATTGTTCCGCTTGGCAAAAAGGCCGTTGTTGCTATTGCGCGATATCTTGAAAAAGTCAGACCTAAGCAGATTAAAAAAGAATCTCCGACGGAATTATTTTTAAATAGGTCGGGTAAGAAAATTTCCAGAATTTCTTTATGGAAAATTATCAAGCGGTATGCTTCTAAAGCAGGGATTAAGAAAGCGGTTAAGCCGCATATTTTGCGCCATTCCTTCGCGACACATCTATTAGAAGGTGGCGCTGATTTGAGAAGCGTCCAGGAAATGTTGGGCCATGTTGATATTTCAACGACACAGATCTATACACATATCAATCGGGACCGATTAAAGTCTATTCATAAGATGTATCATCCAAGAGGGTAAAAATGTTTTCAAAGAAACTGAATAAATTACCTGTTCCTATGGCTGATTTTATCCATTTGGCTGGTCGTGTGGCCGATGAAAAAGGCGTTAACGTATGTGTTGTAGGGGGGTTTGTCAGAGATCTTTTCTTAGGAGTTGCTAACTTTGATCTTGATTTTGTTGTTGAAGGCGATGGTATTGCGTTTGCTACGGACATGGCGGCGCGCCTGGATTTGTCTCTTGTAATTCACAGGAGGTTTGGCACAGCAACATTACATGGGTTGGAAGGTTTTAAAGTGGATATCGCATCATCCCGTCGTGAAGTTTATGATAAGCCGGCTGCGCTTCCAACGGTTACCTTTGGTAAAATTGAAGATGATCTTTTCCGTCGAGATTTTACAATCAATGCCATGGCCATTGGAATCAATGAACACCAGTTTGGCCGTGTCATTGATTATTATAATGGTCTCAAAGATTTGAAAAAGGGTGTTATCAGGGCATTACATCAATTGAGTTTTATTGATGATCCCACAAGGATTTTGAGGGCTGTTCGTTTTGAACAGAGATTTGGCTTCAAAATTGAAAAAGAAACGTTGTCTTGGATTAAAAAGGCGCAAGTTAAAAAAATGCTCTTTCATGTTCAGAAGCATCGCTTGCGGGATGAGTTAATTTTGATTTTTAAGGAAGCTGTGCCTTTGAGGCCGTTAAAACGCCTTAATGATTTATGTGGCCTTTCTTATATTGCTTCAACTTTGCGTTTTCAGAACAACTGGTCTGGCGATTTTAAGGCTATTGCCAGCAATGCGGACGTTTTTAGTAAACTGTCTGTCCATCATCGGCGTATCGAATTTTACGTCATGTATATGGCGTTGTTCTTTTTTCCTCTCAGCGTTAAGTCGATGAAAAAAGTTATTATCGATTTTGCTTTTCATAAAGGAGAAAGTTCTAGAATGCTTTCATTTAAGGAAAGCTTGAAAAAAGTGCAAGGTTTTTTGAGCCGCAAAGAATTATCGGCGAGCCGGGTTTATCATTTGCTGCAGCCTTTGAGTTATGAGGTTATTTTTTTGATCATGGCCTTATCAAAAAGTTTTATTATAAAACAACGTATAAAGCATTTTTTCTTGAAGAGTCATCTTGTGCGTCTTCATGTTAAAGGGGAAGATCTGTTTGCATTGGGCATTAAGCCTGGCCCAAAGTATAAAATGATATTTGAAAAGCTTCTTTCAGCAAAGATTGATGGAAAGCTGCATGACCGGCAGGAAGAGTTGGCATGGGTACAGAAAATTGCTTCTGGGATGGGAAAATAGCGTAGGTGGTAAAAAGAGAAATGGAGCTAGAATATGAGCGGAAGGGTTGACAAAGTCGCACATCAGATAAAGCGCGAAGTCAGTTTGATTATTCAGGATGAGTTACGTGATCCGCGTTTGGGTTTTATTACGATTACACGCGCTGAGATAACGCCGGACTTGAGGTTCGCACGTGTTTTTTTTAGTGTGTATGGCAATGAAGAACAATGGAAACAGACGCACGAAGGTTTAGAGCACGCCAGTGGATTTATCAGGAGGGAGTTGGGTCATCGGCTAAAGCTGCGCCTTGTTCCTGAGGTTGTTTTCCATGAGGATCATAGCGCCGAGTATACGATTTCGATTGAACAACGATTTGAGGAGATTAAAAATCTTGATGCGCAAATGGCGCAAGAAAAGAAGGAAAAAGATGATACCAAAAAGACTACTCGCAGAAATCAGAAAAAAAAGCAATAAAGTTTTTTTATTGTCGGCGCATATCCACTTAGAAGGGGATGCGTTGGGTTCAGAGCTCGCCTTGGCAAGCCTTCTAAAGCGCCTTGGTAAAAAAGTTATTGTTTATGATGAGGATGCGCCTCCTTCAGAATATAATTTTTTACCGGGGATTGAGGGTGTTGTGACAAAAGATCCCGGCATAGATTATGATGTGGCTATTTTTGTGGATTGTTCGGATTGTTCTCGTGTTGGAAAAGTGCATAAGGCCCTTAATTCCAAAAAACTTCTCATGAATATTGACCATCACGTTAGTAATAGTTTTTTTGGTGACGTTAATTGGGTTGAGGGAGGAGCTTCCAGTGCCTGTGAGATGATTTATGAATTATTTCAGGCATTTAAGGTCAAGATCAATAAAAAGGAAGCTATTCTTCTTTATACGGGAATGATGACGGATACGGGTGGTTTTAAATTTGCGAATACGACATCGAGGACGCATGAAGCTGCGGCGAGTCTTTTAAAAAGTGGTTTGGATGTTTATCGCATTCACCGTCGTATCTATGAAACCATGAGCTTTGAGACGGTGAAGTGTTATGGCAAAATTATCCAATCACTCAAGACTGATCCCAGCGGAAAAGTTGCTTGGCTTGAGATCCCCTATTCTCTTTTGTCTAAGTCAGATGTTTTGGCGCAACAGACAGATGCGATCATTCATTTTGCCAGGTGCATTGAAGGGGTTGAGGTTGCTCTTTTATTTAAAGAGATACATCGTGCTCAAGAGGTGAGGGTTAACTTTCGTTCAACAGGCATAGTTGATGTTAATAAGATTGCCGCTGTTTTTGGTGGTGGAGGCCATAAGATGGCTTCCGGGGCAACGCTTAAGGGTAATTTTAAAAATATTATCGCCAGGGTGGTAGAAGAGTCAGCAAAAAGGAGCGTATGAAAGAGGGTATTTTGATTGTTGATAAACCAGCAGGCATGACGTCTCATGATGTGGTTGATGTTGCTCGTAAAAAATTAAAAACAAGACGTGTTGGGCACAGTGGTACGCTTGATCCTGTGGCGACAGGGGTTCTTGTGCTTTTGGTTGGGAAAGCGACGAAGCTTTTTTCTAAATTTGTTCATTTTGATAAAGAGTATGAGGCGACTTTGAAACTCGGTATAGTGACTTCGACAGGTGATTGTGAAGGGGCTATTTTGAGTGAACAAGATGTATCTGAAATTACGGAAAAACAAGTCCGTGATGTTTTTGCTCAATTTATAGGTGAGAGACAACAGGTTCCTCCGATGGTCTCTGCTATCAAACATAAGGGCAAGAGGCTTTATGAACTTGCCCGGCGTGGAATTGAAGTTGAGCGCAAGGCACGGCCGATTAAGATCTACGAGCTTGTGATAACACGGATGAGTTTGCCGGAAATAGATTTTTTTGTTAGGTGTTCTAAGGGGACATATGTGCGCCGTTTGGGTGAAGAAATTGGAGAGATCCTTGGTTGCGGTGGTTTTATTTCACGTATTCGACGGGTTTCTTTAGGGTTTTTTCATATTCGGGATTCTATAAAAATTGAGGATATTGATGAAAGTTGTCTTCGGGCCTGGAGCCCTGCTTGAAAAAAATAATAAGTGTTGCGATAAAGTGGTCGCTGTTGGTGTTTTTGACGGAGTTCATCGGGGGCATCAGCTTGTTTTGCGTTCGGTTGTCAGGGATGCCAGGAGACACGGCCTTAGAAGCGTGGTTGTAACGTTCGCATCTCATCCATCTCATTATTTTCACCCTAAAGAGAAAGTGCCTGCACTGACTTCTTTGGAGCACAAGCTTTTTTTTATTGAAAAAGAAGGTATTGATATTTGTTATGTAATTGATTTTAACGAGAGCTTTGCGTCGTTAAGCCCAGAGGGTTTTATCAAGAAAACTTTAATAGATAAAATCGGCATGGTTTCTTTATATGTTGGAGAAGATTTTCTTTTTGGTAAAGGCGTTAAAGGCGATTGCAAGGTTCTTGAGAAATTACGTGATAAATTTGGTTTTAGGTTACATGTGTTAAAGCATTTGGGGTTAAGGCATAGAATTGTCAGTTCCACATTGATTCGTAATTTAATAAAGTCAGGCCGCCTTGATTTGGCTTCTTTTTTTCTTGGCCGGCGCGTTTCTTTTTTAGGTGAAGTTGTTAGAGGCGAGGGCAGAGGCGGATTTCTTGGTTTTCCGACCGCAAATATCAGGCCTCATCATGAAGTGTTGGCGCCTGACGGTATATATGTGACATTCGCTTTTTGTCAGGGTCGAGTATTTAGAAGTTTAACTTATATTGGAAAGAAGCCAACGTTTCGAAAAAAAAGAAATGTAAGAAGTATTGAAGTGTATATTTTTGGATTAAACAAAAATATTTATCATACACCGATGGAAGTTCGATTTATTAAAAAAATTAGAGACGATCAGAAGTTTTCATCTCAAGAGGCCCTTGTGGCTCAGATGAAAAAAGATGTTTTTGCGGCAGAAAAAATCTTTAAAAAACTTTCCTGAGTTTTACTCTCCTTTATTTTTCTTAAGAATGAATTTCGCATACGGCAATTTCCCTAGTAGATTATTTTAGAGTATTTTTTTGCGTTTGCTGGAGTACTGTTTTTAACTTTTGAAAAACTTTTATAATGGTAATAAACCAGGATGATTAATTTTTGTTCTTTGTTTAACAAATGGTTAAAAAATTTCATTTTGTTTCGTTTTAAGTTTGCTGAAACCCGCTCAGGTTGCGTTGTTTGCGATCTAAAGATAGGGGTAGAAATAGACCAATATTTACTTGACAAAGTGGGTTATTTTCTCTATACTTTGGTTAAAAGTGGTACAAAGTGGAGGGAAGTGGAGAGCCCATGTTTTACGGAGAATACGCGCATTATATCGATAATAAAGGGCGGCTGATTTTACCGTCGAAGTTTAGAGAGACTGCGAAGAGTCATTTCGTTGAGAAGTTTTTTATTACTCGCGGTTTAGATAAGTGCCTTTTTATGTTTACGGAAGAAGAGTGGAAGGCGGTTGAACAGAAGTTTAAGAGCATGCCTTTTACGAATCAGGACGCGCGTAAGTTTAATCGCATATATTTTTCAGGGGCTGTTGATCTAATTCCTGACAAGCAGGGCCGTGTTCTTGTTCCTGGTTATTTAAAAGAATACGCGGGGATTAAAAGGGATGTTGTTGTCATTGGCGTATCTAACAGGATAGAAATTTGGGGTAAGGATCAATGGCATAATTTCTATCAGGAGAATTTAGAGTCGTTCGAAGGAACAGCAGAAAAACTAATTGAGGGTATTTAAGGCTAACAGACAGGAAGATATGAACAGAGGTTTTAGTTGTAAAAAGTTTTTGTTAGAGCTTTTTCGAGAATTGGAAAATCAAAGGGGCCGGGTATGATAAAAGCAGATTTCTATAGTCCGCGAATGAATGATGATACTGCCGTGGATAATCGAATTTTTTTACGCAGCCCTCTTTATGATCTCAATGTCTCTATCAAGAATGTGAACACGGGTGAAAAATTTTTTGCTCAAGCCAAGGATATCAGTGGTTCTGGTATGGGTTTTGTGATGCAGAGAGAGTTTGCCTTAGGCACAATTTTTGAAATATCGTTACAGATCCCTAATGATTTTGGTTTTCTAAAAATTTTAGGAAAAGTTGTCTGGTCTAGAAAAGAAGAATTTTTGGGATGCACAACGGGTGTTGTGATTTTGAATCCACGTTTTATGGCTGTGTCGCGAATATTAAAATTGTTTTTTTAGTGATCTTTTTGGTTGGCGATTTACAACATTTATCTGATGGCTATGTGGAACAACAGGCTATCCTTTAAGCACTCTTTTTTTCAGGCTTCTCCTTTGTTGGATTCATATGACGAGGAGGCGGGGGTTGTTATGTCTGACGAAATATTACACAAACCGGTTATGTTGCAGGAAGTCCTGTCTATGTGCAATCTGAAGCCCGGGATGACCGTGGTGGATGCAACAGTTGGTATGGGTGGGCATGCGGCAGCTATTGCCAAGGTCGTTTGCCCTGAGGGTAGATTGATTTGCATGGATAAAGATGAAGAGTCATTATCCATGGCTCGCAAAAACTTGGAAGATTTCTCGGATAAGTGTATTTTTGTGCAAAGTGATTTTCGGAATCTGGACAACGCGTTAACAGATCAGGGTGTTAAAGGTGCGGATGTCATTTTATTTGATTTGGGTATTTCATCCTACCAATTAGATAATCCCCTGAGAGGGTTTAGTATTAGAGGCGAAGGGCCCTTGGATATGCGCATGGACCGTAAAGGTTTTATTTGTGCTTATGATCTTATTAATAATCTTAACGAGGATGAAATTGCTGCTATCCTTTGGCGTTTTGGGCAAGAAAGGTTTTCTCATAGGATCGCGCATAAGCTTGTTTTGGCCAGGGAGAAAGCCCCTATTTCTTCAACAAAACAGTTGGCCGATATTGTTTTAAATGTTTTGCCCTATAAGGCCAGATTTAAGAAGATTCATCCTGCGACGCGGACTTTTCAGGCGCTCAGAATAGCGGTTAACAGAGAGCTTGATGCTTTGGATGAGGCGTTAAAAAAGGCGGGCCTTATTTTGAACAAAGGGGGAAGAATTTGCGTGATCTCGTTTCATTCTTTGGAAGATAGAATTGTAAAAGTCGCTTTTCGTGATTTTGTTAAGACGGGAGAATTCGCGCTTGTTTTTAAGAAAATCTTAAAACCATCTTTAGAGGAGATGCGGAGTAATCCTCGGAGTCGAAGTGCAAAAATGAGGGTTATTGAGAGGATCAAATGAAAATGTCCAGATCTGTCCTTTATACGGCTTTTGGGACGGTTTTTTGTCTCTTTTATGTTTTTTTGCAGACAGAAGCTGTGAAATTGGGTTATGAGATAACTCGCGCACAGAATGTTTTAGAATCTTGTCTTGACCGGAAGACTTCTTTTGAATATACGCTTTCAAGCCTTGAATCTCCTTTGAGTCTTGAAAAAAATCTTTTTTCGGAAAGCCAGGGATATGAGATGGCGCAGACCTATAGAATGGTTAAAGTGGGAGGAACTCCTAAGGATATGACGCCTGTTGTAGCCGAATCACCCGCCAAAGGTTCTATTTTTATGCGCCTTGCGTGGAATTCTTTGTTTGCCAGCAGGTCAGCTGAAGCTAAAACGATTAGATAGTTATCACTGAAAAAGTATCTTTTAACGATTTCAGTGATTCCTGCCTGTCGGTGTGCAGGAAAAATAGATTATGGCGATTAAAGAAAGCATCGGATTTAATTCCTGGAATATTTTCAAAAATCGCTGTAATCAGGTTAATCATGGGTTTTTCAATATTAACTAAATAGCGCGTTGTTTCTTTATTTCAAAATATAATCTGTTTAACGTGTTCCTGAACGATGTAAATCCGGGAATTTATAGCAATAAATAATTCTGTGCAGCTCAAAATTAAGCCTTTTAGGTTTTCGGTAGTCCTTATTTTTTTTATCGGGCTACTTTTTATTTTTTTGGGAAGGCTTATTTTTATCCAATTTGTCCGCTCTTCGTTTTTGTCTAATCTTGCCGCAAAGCAGCATAACTTCTATATTGAGTTAGAGCCTCAGCGAGGAACTATTTATGATCGGAATATGAAACCGGTTGCCGTGAATGTGGCCAGTTATTCTCTTTATGCTGTTCCTCCAGATGTAAAAGATAAAAAAAAGGTTGCACGTAAGCTTCATGAATTAATTGGCCTTGAGGAAAGCTTTGTTTTGGAACGGCTTTCCCGGGATAAGCAATTTGTATGGCTGGTGCGAAAATTAGACTGGCAGGAAATGGAGAAAATAAAGAAGCAGGACATGGCCGGGTTGGCCTTTATTAAGGAGAGCAGGCGCTCATATCCAAATTCCAGGCTGGCTTCGCAGTTAATTGGCTTTGCTGGTTTAGATAATCAGGGGTTGGATGGTCTGGAAAAATATTATGATGATTTTTTAAGGGGTGTTAGCGGATGGACGTTTGTTTTGAGAGATGCGAAAAAAAGGGGATTGGCGCTTTCTGAAGCGGTTGAGCCTCCTGTGGATGGCTATTCTTTGGTCTTGACGATTGATCAAGTCGTGCAGTATATTGCGGAGAGGGAGATCGATAAGGTTTTTGAGAAATATCAGGCTAAGGGCGCGACCATTGTTGTTTTGGATGTGAAAACAGGGAAAATCTTAGCTATGGCGAGCCGCCCGACTTATGATTTAAATGAGCCTTCTAAATATGCGGTTGAGGCCAGGCGTAATAGGGCCGTTACTGATTTTTTTGAGCCAGGATCGGTCTTTAAAATTGTTACTGCAACTGCGGCGTTAGATAGCTCGGAATTTGATCTTAAGGATAGAATTTTTTGCGAAAACGGGCAATATAAGGTCTTTAGCCACACTTTGCATGATGTACATCCGTATGGATGGTTGTCTTTTCAGGATGTTATTGTGCAGTCAAGCAATATTGGTACAACAAAAATTGCCCAAAAGATTGGCCCGGAGTGTGTTTATAATTATGCCCGTCGTTTTGGCTTCGGGGCTTCTACAAACGCTGGTTTGCCGGGAGAAGTCAGCGGTATCTTAAAGCCTGTATCCTGCTGGTCAAAAACATCTATTAGCGCTGTGCCGATTGGTCAGGAAGTTTGCGTCACAGCGCTTCAGTTGGCGTGTGCTGTTTCCAGTATTGCTAATGGTGGTATTTATATGCGGCCATACATTCTGTCGGCTGTGATCGACAGAAAAGGAGAAGTTATTAAAAGCTTTCATCCGCAGGCCGAGTGCCGTGTTATGTCTGTCAGGACATCAAGAAAGATGCAACAGATTTTAGAACACGTTGTTGAGAGAGGGACTGGAAAGCTTGCTAAAAGCAAACAGTATAAATTCGCTGGTAAAACCGGTACAGCTCAGAAGGTGGAATCAAACGGGACATATTCCCATACAAAATTTATGGCTTCTTTTATTGGATATGCGCCTGCCGATCATCCGGAGATTGCCATTGTTGTAACAGTGGATGAGCCAAAACCTTATTATTATGGCGGAGTTGTTTCTGCTCCGGCGTTCAAAGTGGTCGCTGAAGATGTTTTAAAATATCTTCAGTTAAATTTAAACACACAAGATAGCGATACTTATGAATCTTAAAACATTGTTGGAATCTGTGAGCGTGGTTGATTATTTTGGCCCTGATCAAAAAGGTGTTGTTGTTTCGGGGGTGTCCTCAGATTCAAGGAGGATTAAATCCGGATACGTTTTTGTTGCTGTACGAGGGGTTTTTTCAGATGGGCATACCTATATTTCCGATGCTTTATTACAGCATGCTGCAGCGATCGTTGTTTCTGATCCGAAGAGTGTCCGGCATGGACATACTCCTTTTATTGTTGTTGAAGATTCTCGGGAAGCGCTGGTTTGTTTGTGCGATCATTGTTATGATCATCCCTATCGGAAGATGAATTTTATCGGGATCACAGGTACGAATGGAAAAACGACGGTTTCCTATTTAATAAGCGGTATTTTACGCGCCGCTGGAATAAACAGCGGGCTTATTGGCACCATTGCTCATCGTGTAAAAGAAGGCTTAAGCTACGGTTCTATGAATACAACGCCTGGTGTCGCGGAATTGCATGAGATCTCCAGGGAAATGATTGATGCAGGCGATAAGTATGCCGTGATGGAAGTTTCTTCTCATGCGCTTGATCAGGAACGCGTCCAAGGCATAACTTTTAATGCTGCTATTTTTACAAATTTAACTCAGGACCACTTGGATTATCACAAAACAATGGAAGAATACTATAGGGCAAAACAGAAGCTTTTTATGTGTTATGCGGCTCCCAGTACGACTTTTATCGTCAATAAGGACGATTCATGTGGATCGCGCCTATTGGAATCATTACAGGGAAGAAAGTTCAGTTACGGGTTTTCTTCGCAGGCAGATTTTTGGCCTGAATCTTGTCAGTTGGAAAGGCATTTCACCAAGGCGATTATTCAAACGCCGGCAGGCAAGATCGAAATTGAAACGAGTTTGGTGGGGCGTCATAATCTCTATAATATTTTAGCGGCTTTGGCTTGGGGTGTGACGGAAGGCTTGGATCTGACTATTATAAAAAATGGGATTGAAGGGGTCAAGTTTGTTCCGGGGCGGTTAGAAAGAGTAAATAATACACGCGGGTTTAGTATTTTCGTAGATTATGCGCATACGGAAGATGCTTTGAAAAATGTTCTTGAATCTTTGAGAGCAACTCTTCATAATGGCAGAATTATTACTGTTTTTGGTTGTGGTGGCGATCGCGATAAGACAAAGCGGCCAAAAATGGGCCGTCTGGCCGTTTCTCTTTCAGACCATGTGATTATTACTTCAGATAACCCGCGCAATGAAGATGCGGGCATGATCGCTAGCGAAGTTGTTGGCGGCCTGGATATGGGGCGTGTTGAGATTGAGTTGGACCGTTTCGAAGCCATAAAGCGAGCTTTATTGTTCGCAAGACCCCATGATATCGTTTTGATTGCGGGTAAAGGACATGAAGAGTACCAAATTATTAAAGGAAGGACAATTCCTTTTAATGACAAAAAAGCTATTATAGATATTTTACAGGAATCCGGGCATTATGTTTAGTCTTAAAGAATTAATAGGCGCAACACAGGGGCAGACGAATTCAAGACAGCTTTTAAAGCGTTTTTGCGGTGTTTCCATTGATACGCGCAAGATTCGCGAAAAAGAAGTTTATATTACCATCTGTGGAAAGAAGTTTGACGGGCATAATTTTATTGAAGAGGCTATTAAAAAAGGGGCTGGTGCAGTTATTTATAGCGATTCTTCAAAAATAAAAGTTTTTCATAAAAATGTTATCTATGTAAAGGTTGGTGATACGGTTAAGGCCTTAGGGGATATCGCTCGTTCTCACAGACGTAAATTTAAGATTCCTGTTATCGCTATTACAGGTTCAAGCGGTAAAACAACGACTAAGGAAATGATCTCCTGGGTTTTAGGTGCTGAGTATCATGTATGTAAGAATGAGGGAACCAAAAATAATCTTATAGGCGTGCCTTTAACGCTTTTGGGTGTTCACTCTAAGCATGATCTGTGTGTTATAGAATTGGGAACAAACCGTTTTGGAGAGATTAAACGATTGGCGGAAATTTGTGAGCCGACTTTCGGTGTTATTACTAATATTGGCCCTGCTCATTTGGAATTTTTAAGAAATTTAAAAGGGGTTTATCAGGAAAAGATAGAGCTGATTAGAGAGTTAAAACCGCCCGGTATTGTTCTTTTGAATAAAACGGATTTGATTTTGAGCAAATTGAGCCGCATTAAAAATCAACCCATTTTTTTCTTTGGTATCAATAGAGAATGTGATTTTAAGGCAACAGACATCATGTATGATGGCCATAACAGCATTTCTTTTCTTTTTAATGGCCATCCGTTTAAAATTAATCATTGTGCGCTGCATAATGTTAGTAATGCTTTGGCTGCAATTGCCTGTGGGCTGATGTTTGGGTTAGATATGGATACAATCAGGCAAAGGCTTGAAATGTTTGATCATCCTGAAATGAGGCTTAAGGAGATTGTTTTGAAGCAATGTATCATTTATGATGATTCTTATAATTCAAATCCACAATCATTGAAGCAGGCCATTGATGTTTTATGCCGTAGGACCGCGCGGGGGCGCAAAATCCTTGTTATGGGGGATATGCTGGAATTAGGGGCGCAATCAGAAGAATTTCATGAGTATTTTGGTAGGTATGTTTCCAAAAAGCCTATTGATATTTTTGTGACATTGGGGGATTTTTCTCGCTTGGCTATGGAGCATGCTTGTAAAAATGGTATGAGTTTTTCCTGTGTGCATCATTTCAGTGATTGTTCGTCCGCGGCAGCGTTTTTACACAAGAATATCAGGCAGGGAGATGTCCTTTTGATAAAGGGCTCCAGGTCTTTGCAGATGGAAAAAATTGTTAATTTGCTTCGGGAGGCTTGCGCGTAATGCTATATTATCTCTTTTTTCCTCTTCGTGAATTTTTTTCCGGGTTTAATGTCTTTAAATATATTACATTCAGATCAGCTATGGCCGCCATGACAACTTTTTTTATCTGCGTTTTGTTTGGCCCTTGGGTCATTAAGAAACTGACAGACTTAAAGATATGTGAAAATATCAGGAAGAAGGAAGAGGTCAGAGGGCTTTATGATATTCAACATCATAAGCAGGGGACTCCTACGATGGGTGGGATCATGATGGTTGGTGCCATTGTTTTGGCGACATTATTGTGGGCGGATATTAAGAATAAATATATTATTATGTGTTTGTTCTCAATTTGTTGGCTTGGCCTGGTCGGTTTTATTGATGATTTCATCAAGCTTAGGTATAAACGTTCTAAAGGTTTGAGCGCCAAAGCGAAATTGGCCGGTCAGCTGTCTTTGGGGCTTTTTGTTGGTTTGTTCTGTTACCTGAATCCGGATTGTTCAACGAGCTTGAGTGTGCCTTTTTTGAAAAATGCCGTTATTAATTTAGGGCTTCTTTATATTGTGTTTGTCGTATTAGTTGTTGTCGGTTCCTCTAACGCGGTAAATTTAACGGATGGGCTTGATGGTTTGGCGGCAGGATGCTTGTTAATCGTTTCTTTTTCTTACGGTATTTTGAGTTATCTAGCGGGCCATTTGAAATTCAGCCAATATTTATTGATTCCTTACATTTATGGAGTTGGTGAACTCACTGTATTTTGCGCTGCTTTATGCGGGGCCTGTCTGGGGTTTCTCTGGTTTAATTGTTATCCGGCTTCTGTTTTTATGGGCGATGTGGGGTCGTTGGCTTTGGGTGGTGCTATTGGCTTGGTAGCCATTTTCATAAAAAAAGAGCTATTGCTTCTTGTGGTAGGAGGTGTTTTTGCGGTTGAGGCATTGTCTGTTATTCTGCAGGTAGCTTCTTTTAAGATACGCAAAAAGAGGATCTTCAAAATGGCCCCTTTGCATCATCATTTTCAGATGTTGGGTTGGCCGGAGTCAAAAATCATTGTCAGGTTTTGGATTGTGGCAGTTATTTTAGCCGTTTTTACATTAACAACGCTTAAATTAAGATGAGTCTTTTTCAAAATAAGAACATAACAGTTATTGGTATGGGGCGCAGTGGTTTGAGTGCCGCTAAACTTCTGAAAGCGAAGGGCGCACGTGTTAGCGTTAGTGACGGCGCCGATATGCATAAGCATGAAGCTGTATCCGCTGAGCTAAAGGCTATGGGTATAGGTGTTGAGTTGGGCCGCCATAGCCGTAGTTTTATTGAAGGAAGAGATATGGTTGTTGTCAGTCCAGGAGTAGCCTTTGATGCTTTGCCTTGCCTTTGGGCGCAAGAGTTGGGTGTTGAAATCATCAGTGAAATTGAGTTGGGATTTTTGTGTTGTCCAGCTGAGATCATAGCTATTACGGGGACGAATGGCAAGACAACAACGACGACTCTTATCTATGAAGTTTTAAAGGCCTCTGGAAGGAGAGCCTATTGCGCGGGCAATATCGGCACTCCTTTTACACAGGAAGTTCTTTCTATGGGCCAGGCCGATTATGTGAGCCTGGAGGTAAGTTCTTTTCAGTTAGAAAGAATTAAAAAATTTCGTCCAAAAGTTTCTGTTATTTTGAATGTGACACCGGATCACATGGATCGCTATGCTTCTATGGATGAGTATTGTGCTGCAAAAAAACGTATTTTTTTAAATCAGGGCGTTGGTGATTGGTTGATCGTAAATGGCCAGGACGAAGCTTTAAAAAGAATGTCACAGGATTCCCGTGCGCAGGTTTTTTTCTTTGATCGTTCTGGACATCAAGGGAAGTTTAATCAGAATCAACTTGCCGTTTTAGCTGTGGCAAAAGTTTTGGGGATTTCAGAAGATGTTGTTTTAGGTGTTTTTGAGGCTTTTAAGGGGGTTGAACACCGCATGGAATATGTTGGACAGCTGGAGGGCGTTGAGTTTATTAACGATTCAAAAGCAACAAACATTGATTCAACGATTTGGGCGCTGAACAATATAAAAAGGCCAGCTGTATTAATTGCCGGCGGTCGGGATAAAGGGAGTGATTTTTCCGGCTTGCGTGATCTTGTCCGACAGAAAGTAAGATCAGTTGTTTTGGTCGGCGAGGCTAGCGAGCAGATTTATTCAGCATGGAAAGGGGTCTTGCCTTGCCATAAGGTAAAAAAGTTTGAGGAGGCTGTTGAACTGGCTTATCAGAGTGCTAAGACAGGTGAATGTGTTTTATTGTCTCCGATGTGTAAAAGCTTTGATATGTTTGCTGATTATGAGCATCGCGGGCGTATTTTTAAGGATATCGTGAATCATTTATGCCGTGATAATAAGTGCCATAAGTAATTTTTTTGTCATCTTCCTTCGTAAGAAGTTCTTGGTGTTATGCCTTTAAGTCCATAGTTTTTTAAATTGAAGATATTCAAAGAAGTCCATGCTTGGTCAGGACGTTTTTGGGTTCCTATTTTTGTAAAATGAGTTAGGTAAATACGCGGAGTTTTATGAGAAATACGAGGATTGCTATTTTTTTGACAATGCTGATTTTGATAGGGATCGGGATGGTCATGATTTATAGCACCAGCTCTATTACCATGTGGCAGCAGACCGGAGAGAGTACGGGATTGCTGGCTCGTCAGTTTCTTTATTTTTTGGTTGGTTTTGTTTTTATGTTTATCGCCATGGCTATCGATTATTATCAGTTACGCCGCTTTGCCAGGGTTTTGCTATATATAGCTATTGTGCCTTTGGTTGTTGTTTTGATCCCTCATGTTGCCAGGGAGGTAGGTGGAGCCAAAAGGTGGCTATCTTTTTTTGGCCTGAATTATCAGCCGTCAGAGTTTGTTAAAATAGCTTTGATGATTTATATGGCTGATTTTATAAATCGTAAGGCTGATGTTTTGAAGGATTTTTGGCGGGGTTTTGTTCCTCCTGTTCTGGTTTTGTGCTTTGTGATGTTATTGGTGTTAGCGCAGCCTGATTTAGGGACCGCTATTTCGTTAGTTGTTCTGGTTTTTACAATGCTTTTTGTTTCCGGGGCAAGGTTTGTGCATCTATTTTCAAGTGTTTTAGCTTCATTGCCATTTCTATATTTGTTGATTTTCAGAGTTCCGTATCGCAGAGCCAGAATTATGGCTTTTTTGAATCCCTGGCTTGACCCTAAAGGGAGCGGTTTTCAGATCATACAATCGCAGATTGCATTAGGGTCTGGTGGTTTGTGGGGTGTTGGTTTAGGGGCGGGTAAACAGAAGTTGTTCTATTTGCCAGCGGCACACACGGATTTTATATTCTCTATTATTGGGGAAGAGCTGGGGCTGTTTGGAGTGGCTTGTGTTATCCTGCTTTTTATTTTTTTAATTTGGAAGATGTGGCAGGTTATTTGTGCAATTGGGGAGCCTTTTGGAAAATTGATTTGTATTGGAGTGGCTGTTTTGATCGCTTTTTCAGCCGCTGTCAATATCGGTGTTTCCATTGGCTGTTTGCCAACAAAAGGATTACCTCTACCTTTTATTAGTTATGGTGGCTCTTCATTGATTTTTCATATGGTGGTTATAGGATTGTTTTTAAATGTGTCCAGAACGGATGAGCTGGTCTCATGAAAAAGAAGTCCAAGATTCGCATGCTTGTTGTGGCAGGTGGCAGTGGGGGGCATATTTTTCCGGCTTTAGGGTTATGTCAGGAGTTGGATTATTTGTGCTCAAAGGGCCATTTTGAGATTTATTTTGTTTCTTCTTCCCGTCAGAAAGCCGCTCGTTCTATCCCTGCGAATTATCATCCGGTGTATTTGTCAGAGGGCAGGAGCTTGTTTTGTGTTCTGAAGCTTCTTGTAAAGTGTGTTTTTCTTATGATAAAAATATCTCCGGACATTGTTTTTGGTTTTGGCGGGTTTTTATCTGTCCCCTATGTGGTCGCAGGTAGGTTGTTGGGTGCGAAAATTTTTATACATGAGCAAAATGTTGTGCCTGGCCGGGCCAACCTTTTTTTGGCGGGTTTTGCTCATAAAATAGGCATAACATTTTCTCAGTCAAAAGATTATTTTTTGGGGCATGCTAAAAAGGTTGTATTGACAAAGTATCCTTTAAGAAAATCATTATGTCGTTTGCCTAAGCGGGATGCGCTGGATTTTTTTGGATTTCAAGAGGGATTTCTAACGGTATTGGTTATGGGGGGTAGTCAGGGGGCGCATCGCATTAATGAACTTTTTTTGCAGGCCTTGAAAGAAAATGGTCATTTGGAACAATATCAGATTTTGCATTTATGTGGTGAAAGTGATTTTGCGCATATAAAGCGGGAGTATGCTCAGTTGCCTGTTAGGAGTAAAATATTTGCTTTTCTGGCTGAGATGAATTATGCTTATTCTGCTGCTGATATTGTTTTCAGCCGCGCGGGAGCTTCAAGCATTGTTGAAATGGCCTATTTTGGTTTGCCTTCTGTCTTGATTCCGTATCCTTACGCGGGTGCTCATCAACTGGAAAATGCTCGTATTTTATCTAGAAAAGGAGCTTCGCTTTTTTTAGAGGAAGACAAAGTAACGCCGGCTTTGATTAGCGGGCTTTTGGATATTTTTTCAAATGATCAGATGAGAAAGAAGACGATGTCTTTTCATGCTGCGTCTTTTTTTGATGCTCAGGAAAGCGTTGATTTAAGTCAGATAATTTTTTTATGAAAAAAATAAAACTATTGTTATGTTTTTTGTTGTTTTTTCCTGTTTGTTTTTCTTTCGCGTCTGATATGCGAGAGAAGAAAAGTACGCACTTTATTATTTATTATGAAGGAGTACCTGAGGATTTTGTAGGTACTGTTATTAAGTACGCGGAAGGCTATTATACGGATTTGACGGAAAAGTTGGGTTTTAGGCGTTTTGATTATTGGACATGGGAAAATCGGGCAAAAATCTATATTTATCCTGATCAGGAAACATACACGAAAGAAACAAGGCAGCCCGCATGGTCGGGAGGCGTTGTCTCTTATCAAGAGAAATCCATTTGGACTTTTCCTCGTGAGTCAGGTTTTTTTGATTCTCTCCTGCCGCATGAAATTGGCCATATTGTTTTCAGGGAAGTTGTTGGTTCGGGCCGGCGAAGTGTCCCTTTGTGGCTGGATGAAGGCGTGGCTTCTTATTTAGAAGAGGCTAAAAGGGTGGGGGCCAATATGTTTATTTTGAAAGCGATGCGCAACAATACATTTATTCCTTTTGCAGAGCTAAATAGAATTACACCATCTATGTTAAGACAGCGTAGCGATGTAGATTTATTCTATGCTGAATCTGTAAGTATTGTGAGTTACCTTATAGAGAAGTTTGGAGCTACAGCTTTTAACGATTTTTGCAGGAAGCTCAGGGATGGAAAATCATTGGATAGGGCTTTAAGCTTTTCTTATTTTTATATCAGAAATTCTGATGATTTAGGTGAGTTTTGGGAGAGGTATTTGGAAGATAAGCTAAAGGGCATAAAATAGGATAATATCATGTTGAAGCATATACATTTTATTGGTATCGGGGGCATTGGTGTTAGTGCTATTGCCCAGTTGGCTTTGAAAAAGGCTGATAAGGTTACTGGTTCCGACGCGAAGTCGTCAGAGATTACGGATAAGCTCAAGAGGTTAGGTATTGATGTTAAGATAGGCCATGATGCGCGCCATGTGGAAGGCGCGGACCTGGTGGTGTATTCCAGCGCGATACCTGCTGATAACCCTGAATTGACGGCGGCCAGAATTCAGGGTATCCCTGTCAAGAAAAGAGCTGAGTTTTTAAATATCCTGATGGCGGAGAAGACAGTTGTTACGGTCAGCGGTGCTCATGGCAAGACCACAACATCTTCTCTGGCGGCGCGGCTTCTGTGCGAGGCTGGATTTGGGCCTACAGTTGCTGTTGGTGGGATTCTATGTGAAGATGGCGATAATGCGAAATTTGGCCAGAGCCCTTATTTTGTCGCGGAAGCCGACGAGAGCGATGGCAGTTTTCTGCTGTATTCGCCCGATTATTCCATTATCACTAATATTGATGAAGAACATATGGATTATTTTAGGTCACGTGATAACCTTTTGGATTCTTTCTCCCGGTTTATTCATCAGACGAAGCAGGGCGGTTGTGTTTTTTATTGCCGCCAGGATGCGGCCTTGACTTCTCTGGTTGTTGAATCCGGGGTAAGGAGTGTTAGTTTTGGTTTTACGCCGCAAGCCGATTTTTATCCTGAAGACATGGTTTTTTTATCGGATGGATTGGTTTTTAATTGTATGTGCTATGGCAAGTTATTGGGTAAAGTTGTTTTGAAATTAATTGGGCGGCATAATGTGTTGAATGCCATGGCTGTTATTGCCTTAGGGATGGCATTAGGGATAAGTTTTATAAAAATCAGATCTATTCTTGCTGATTTTAAGGGTGTCCAACGGCGGTTTCAGACGAAATACGACGGCTTGGATGTAAAAATTGTTGATGACTACGCGCATCATCCAACAGAGATTCAGGCAACTTTGGAAGCGGCTTCTTTGTCTTTGCGCCGGCGCCTTGTCGTTGTCTTTCAGCCGCATCGCTACACGCGCACACAAGTGCTTTTGGACAGGTTCGCGCGATGTTTTTATAAAAGCGACCATCTGGTGGTTACCGATATCTATGCGGCAGGAGAAGAGGCTATCTCGGGGGTTGATGCTCAGTGTGTTGTCGATCGGATTCGGGCTCATGTTAAGACACCCGTTGATTATGTCGCCAGGAGTGAAGTTGTTAACTATCTTAAAGGCGTTGTTTGTCAAGATGATCTCATTTTGTTTTTAGGGGCGGGAGATATTACTAAAATCAGTGATGAATTTGCAGGGATTTTTAAAAAATAAATTAAAAGCCAATGTGTCGTTGAAAACCCGCACAAGTTTTGGGATTGGCGGGAAGGCGCGTTATTGGTATGAGCCGTATGATAAGAAAGAATTGGCCATGTTTTTAAAAAAGCGTGATATCGATTTATCAATATTCGTGATTGGCTGCGGCAGCAATCTTTTAGTCAGAGAAGGGGTTGTTAATAAAATTTTTATTCATTTAGGCGCCGCAGCCTTTAAAACAGTTAGAGTTTGTGGGCCACGGGTTTATGTTGGGGCGGGGGTTAAAATCAGCCGTTTGCTTACCGTTTTAAAACGGAGAGATTTGAATGGGTATGAATTTTTAACAGGTATTCCCGGTACAATTGGCGGGGCTGTTGTTATGAACGCCGGCGCCGGAGGCGGGATCGTTGGCTCTCGTTGTTCTCAGATGCAGGATATTATTCGCCGCGTTGAAGTTTTAGATGAAAAAGGGCGCTCTAGAGTCTTGGAGGCCCGTGATTTGAATTTTTCCTACCGTGGTTCTAACTTGAAGCCTTTTATTGTCATAAGCGCTGTATTAGAGTTCAGAAAAGGAGATAGAAAAGTTGCCGGGGAAACGATAAAGAGGCTTATGGCGTATCGCCGAAAGTTTCAAGATTGGCGTTATCCAAGCGCGGGGAGTTTTTTTAAAAATCCAGATGCCAGGCCCTCGGCCGGACAGTTGATTGATTTATGCCATTTAAAAGGTTTTAAGGTTGGCGGAGCTCAGGTGAGCCATAAGCATGCCAATTTTATTTTGAATGTGGACAAGGCAAAAAGCAGCGATGTGATTAAGATCATGGAAAAGATTAAAAAAAAGGTGTATAATCGTTTCAAAATAAAACTTACCCCAGAGGTGGAAATTGTTTCTTGAAGATAAAAATATCGGGATTATGATGGGTGGATGTTCTTGCGAGAGGGCTGTTTCTCTGAAATCCGGCTCTGCCGTCGCGCGGGTTTTGGAAACGGCCGGCTACCGTGTGGCCCTTTTGGATATTCGCCGGGAAACAGAACAGGAAGTCGAAGCCTTTATCCGCCAACATCATATTGATGTTGTTTTTATCGCGATGCATGGCGGGTTTGGCGAGGATGGCAGATTGCAACGTATTTTAGATAAGCTAGAGGTATCTTATACGGGTTCTTCTTCGCAGGCCAGCAGGATAGCGATGGATAAATTAGCTTCGCGGGTTATTTTTGAAGGAGCAAACTTGTCTGTTCCTAAGTATATTAAACTGGATAGAAAAGATAAAGTGCCGGCGGTAGATGGATTGCAGTATCCTCTTGTTGTGAAACCTTCCGGTCAGGGGTCAAGCATCGGTATTTCTTTTGTGGATTCCGCGGCAGGTGTTCAGAAGGCTGTTGGCGAAGCTTTTGGATTTGATGACATTGTTTTAATTGAGGAGTTTATAAGGGGTAGAGAGATAACTGTTGCTATTCTTGATGGCCAACCTTTACCCGTTGTTGAAATTATTCCAAAGTCCGGATTTTTTGATTACAGGTCTAAATATGAGCAGGGGTTGACTAACTACGTCTCACCAGCATTTTTGTCTAAGGGCCTGACTGAACAGATTCAAACTTGTGCCCTTGACGCTTATCATGCTTTGGGTTGCCGGCATTTTGCCAGGGTGGATATGATTGTGCGTTCAGGCTACGCGCCTTTCATCCTGGAAGTCAATACTATTCCAGGTTTAACGCAGACGAGCCTTTTTCCAAAAGCGGCACAGGCCGCTGGAATTGGTTTTGACCAGCTCTGCGTGAAACTTATTCATTTAGCGTTATCGGATTTTGCTCGCCGATAAATTAACGGTTTTTTGTCCGGTGACAGGCAATAATTCAGTGAGAGCTTAATAAAAAAGTCAAAGTTTTCAAAAAGGTTGATATTATGAGAGCCAAGAAGAAGCGAAAGCGTTTTTTTGTTTTTTTTCTTTTTGTATTGCCTGTTTTAGCGATAAGCCTGTCTTCTTTTGCCATTTTTAAGGGGATAAAAAACTATATCACAAGTTCCAGTTATTTTATCATTAAAAAAGTCAGTATTGAGGGTATCGTGAATACCAAATACGCTGATTCTATTCAGCAGGAGATTTTAGGGGGAAATATTTTTTGTCTTGATACGACTAAAATATCAGAGAGGATTCAAAGGAGGTTTCCAAATTTTTCAAGCGTTGTTATAACGAGGATTTTGCCTTCGGAGTTGTCCATCGTTGCTAAAGAACGCCTGCCTGTAGCGGTATTAAAAAGAGATATCTATTATGTTTTTGACGCGGACGGAATTGTCCTTTCAAGTTTTTCTTCCAAGGAGATGATGGACTTGCCGCTGATGACCGGTTTTGAGAAACAGTTGAAAAAGGTTGATGTTGGGAAAAAATATCCTCTTAAAGTTTTACAGGTGCCGCTCGCGTTGGCCAAGGCTTTAAAGATTCAGATGCCGTCGGTATATAGTCAGGTGCCCTGCGCGCAGAATTTAAAAGTGACGAGAATTGATGCCGGGGATCCGGTCAATTTATTGTTTTATTTTAATGATGATATTCAGGTTAAGATTGGCAATCAGAATTTTGACGACCGCTTGAGTTTATTGCAGGTTGTTTTGAAAAGCCTTGATTATGAAATGGCTCAGGTTGACTATATTGATCTCAGATCCAAAGAGCCCGTTGTGGCATACAAAAATAAGAACGCAAAAAAGAAATAGGTTTTAGAAATAAGGGTGCTGAATGAAAAAGGGCAGTAAGTTTTTTCATGCGCTGGATATAGGGTCCAGCAAAATGGTTTTGTCAACAGCGGCTTATTGTCAGGATGCGCATGTTTTAGGGCCGGTTTTAGTAGAGAGTCAGCCTTCCAGGGGGATTTTTAAGGGTGTTGTGAATGATATGGCTTCTCTCAGTGATGCTGTGCAGAGCCTGGTTAAAAAGATGGAGGCCAGGAGTGGCATTAAGACGATCCAAATGGCTCTCAGCATCAACGGTAATTATATTCAGGCGCGCCATAGCATTGTTGCTATGGCTTTGGCAGAACGGGGGACACGCAGCGTGACGAAACGGGATATGGAAAAACTTGTATTGCAGGCCAGGATTTTAGGATTAGAACTGGATGAAGAACTGCTGCATGAATATCCTGTGGGTTATTCTATTGATCGGCATAACATGATCGCGAATCCGCTGGGTTTGCAAGGCAGAAGGTTTGAGATGAGCCTGTTGTTGATTTGCGCTCAGGCGCTTTATTTGGAAAATATCAGAAGGGCTATTGAGCGTGCCGGCTACAGTGTGTCCAGCCTTGTGTTTTGTGGTGTTGCTGCTTCCGAAGCGGTTTTATCAGCCCAGGAGAAGGAGAAAGGGGCTATCTTAATCGACATAGGAGAAACTCTGACGAGCATATTGATCTATAAAAATACGATCCTTCAGCGTGTTGTGACCCTTGCTTTTGGAGGCCATAATTTGACAGAGATAATCTCTAATTTTTTTAACATTCCCTTTGAATTGGCAAGTGGATTAAAAGAATCTTCTTTAGAGTTAGGCGCGGATATATTGGATTCAGAAGAAATTATGATCAAAACGGATTTGCATTATCGTTCTATTAAAAAGCGCCAGCTTAATGAGATTGTTTTGCCTGAGATTGAAAAGTTTATTGGCATGCTTAAGAGCGCTATTGAAGTGAGTGTTTTGACGGATATGACTGGTGTCCAGGTGGTTGTTACTGGAGGCATGAGCTTGCTTGAAGGGTTGCTGGAGCGCATAGAGAATGGGATAGGCTTGCCGGTGAAAATGGGTGTCGTCAGGGGCCTGCAGGATATTCCTGTTTCCAAGGCGCCTTCTTATGCGGCAGCTATCGGATTGCTTTATCTGCAGAAAAATAGGTATCAAAAAACAAAATTTATGTTTTCGCCGAAAGGCAAAAAAAGCTTTTTTGATGTCATCGATTATGTTAAAACCCTCTATCAGGATTATTTTTAATCACTTCTCTGGGTTGGTGAATTCATGAGTTAGCGAGTGGGTGAATTTATGAGTTAAACCCGTTAATTCGATAACCCGCAAACCGGCCAACCCGTAAACTCGCTAAACGATGTACCTGGTATCTCAGTTGACACTAAAGGTGTTTTATGTTAATTTACCCCTCTACACATGGCCATGATCAGAGAAAATATTGAAGTTTGTTTGACGCGGTTGAGGATGGCGGCTGAAAGGGTAAAGCGGCCTTTTGAAGATGTGACTTTAGTTGTTGTGACCAAAGGGGTTGGCTTGCCTTTGATCTATGAGGCGCTTGATTGTGGTATTGTCCATATTGGGGAGAGCCGCGTGCAAGAAGCCGCGATAAAATATGACGCTCTCAATCAGCGCGCTGCCCAGAGAAACAGCCGGATTGTTTGGCATATGATAGGGCATTTACAGACAAACAAAGTAAGAGATGCGGTTCATTTTTTTGATCTGATCCATTCGGTTGATAGTTTTCGTCTTGCTCAGTGTATTGATGCTGAGGCAGGAAAAGCGGGCAAGGTGCAGGATGTGTTAATACAGATTAATGTTTTTGGTGAGTCTTCAAAATCCGGTTTTTCTTGCGATGTGTTGCAGGAGGCGCTGGAACAGATGAAACGCCTTTCGCATATTAACATCAAAGGGCTTATGACGATCGCGCCCTTGACAGGTGATTTATCGGTTAGCCGGCGTTATTTTTGCAGGCTAAAAGAGTTAAGGGATGATATGAGCCGTCATGGTTTTTGTGTTTTGCCGGTGCTATCTATGGGGATGTCGCATGATTTTGAAGTGGCCGTTGAAGAAGGTGCCGGCATAGTGCGCGTAGGAACAGCTATATTTGGAGAGCGGGACAAATGAATTTTGATGGCAAGGTTATTGGGATGATCGGTTGCGGCCATATGGGTTCAGCTCTGGTTGAACATCTAAAGAAAAATTTGGCTTGTAAGGTCATTTTTGTTATAGATAAAGAAAAAGACAAGGAGCAGGGTTTAGTGAGACGTTTTCATGTTGAGGCCGCTCACAGCGTTGGCCAGCTGGTTGCCGGTAGCGATGTTATTATCGTGGCGGTCAAACCGCAGGATATCTGCTCTATCGCTAAAGAGATGGCAATACCTTCGGGCAAATTGGTCATTTCTATTGCCGCAGGGGTTACGATTTCTCGCCTTGAATCCGCGTTAAGTCCAGGGGCGGCTATTGTCCGCGCTATGCCGAATCTCAATGCTTTGGTTGGCGCGAGCGTGACGGCTTTGTGCCGTAATATGGCTGTGTCATCAGAGCAGTGGTTGTTGGCTGAAGAAATTTTTCGTGCTGTCGGAGATGTGGTTTTTGTTGGAGAGAATCAATTGAATAGTGTCACCGCTATTTCCGGCAGTGGCCCGGCCTTTGTGGCGTATTTGATAAACGCATTAGGCGAAGAAAAAGTTGAGCAAGTTTTGCGTCAAGCGGCCATTGAGTTTGGTATTGAAACCGGTGTGGCACAGGTATTGGCGCAGGCGACGGTTGCCGGCACATTCCGGATTCTTGCTTTAAATTTTGATGCGGATATGCTGATCAGACGTGTTTGTTCCAAAGGGGGTACCACAGAGGCGGGTATGCGCGTGCTTATAGAGAAAGGCAGGACAGTTGAAGCTTTGCGCTTAGCTGTTGAAGCCGCGAAAAAAAGAGCCGATGAATTGAGTTAGCGGGTGTCGGGTTGGCGGGTTGACGAGTTAAACTCGCAAACACGCAAACCGGCTAACACGTCAACTCAGGTTTCTTATAGGAGGTTTCACTATGGCAAAAATAGGCATTATTGGAGGAAGCGGCGTTTATAAAATTGAAGGGTTAAAGAATTGCAAAGAAGTTGAAGTCCAGACGCCTTTTGGCAGCCCCTCAGATGTTTATCGCACGGGCGAGCTTGAAGGGGTTGAAGTTGTTTTTTTGCCGCGGCATGGCAGTCAACACACGATCAATCCGTCAGAAATTAATTACAGGGCTAATATTTACGGGATGAAGAAGTTAGGAGTCGCGCGTTTGATTTCTGTTTCGGCCTGCGGTTCTTTAAGGGAAGATCTTAAGCCTCTGGATTTTGTCCTGCCGGATCAGTTTGTTGACAGGACTCATCAGGCCCGCCAGATGACTTTTTTCCAAAATGGTATTGTGGCGCATGTTAGTTTTGCGAAACCCGTGTGTGGTGAACTTGCTAAAATTATTTATGATGCGGCAAAAACTTTAAAATTGAATGTGCATGCGGCGGGGACATACCTGAATATGGAAGGCCCCGCATTTTCCACGAAAGCGGAATCTGAACTTTATCGTTCATGGGGCATGGATATTATCGGTATGACAAATATGGCTGAGGCGAGGCTGGCCCGGGAAGCGGAGATGTGTTTTGTGACGATTGCGGCTATTACGGATTATGACTGTTGGTATGAGGCGCATGAATCCGTGACCGTGGGGATGATCGTATCCAATTTAATGAAAAACGCGGGCCACGCGAAGCAACTCGTTAAGGCTTGCATTAGCCGGATGTCTGAAGGGTATCCCTGTGGTTGTCATGAAGCATTAAAATATGCGATCGTAACACAAAAAGACGACATCTCTTCAGAAGTGAGACAAAGGCTTGAGCCCATTATTGGCAAATACATAAAATAAAACATAAGGCCGTTTTTTGGCCGGGATAAAATAACAAAAGACGCGCAGGTGTGATGGCGGGCGTTTTCACGCAAAGGCGATAAAATCATTATGAGCACAGATTATAAACAGACATTAAATTTACCCAAGACCGATTTTCCCATGAAGGCGAGCCTGAACATGAAAGAACCACGTTTTCTTGCGGATTGGCAGGCGATGGCGCTTTATCAAAAATTACGGCAACGGGATAAAGACAGGGCATTGTTTATTCTCCACGATGGCCCGCCGTACGCTAACGGGCACATTCATATTGGCCATGCTTTGAATAAGATTCTTAAGGATATTATCGTGCGTTATAAAACGATGCGCGGATTTGCCGCGCCTTATATCCCCGGCTGGGATTGTCATGGGTTGCCGGTTGAGCATCAGCTTTTTAAGGACCTTAAAAAAACAAAAGATCAGATAGGCCGCCTTGAGTTTCGTCATCTTGCTCATGCGTATGCGACAAAATATGTGGATATCCAGCGCGAAGAGTTTGAGCGGTTGGGTATTATCGCTGATTGGCAGCATCCTTATTTAACGTTGAACAGAGATTATGAGCGTTCTATTTTAATGTCGTTTGCCAAGCTTGTGCGCGCGGGTTTTGTGTATCGCGGCCTAAAGCCCGTGAACTGGTGTTACAAGTGTGAAACGGCTTTGGCGGAAGCTGAGGTAGAGTATGCCGATCATGAGTCTGATTCTGTTTTTGTTAAGTTTGAACTTTTAGCAAATAATTTGTTGATAGAGCCGAGCCTCAAGAAAACGTCTATTTTAATATGGACGACTACGCCATGGACGTTGATTGCGAATGTGGCGGTGGCTGTTCATCCGGACTTAGACTATATTATGATTGCGCGTGATGACGAGGCGCTCATTTTGGCAAAGGGCCTTTACGAAACAGGGCTTAAAGAAAAATTGGCTCTTGCTGAATATAGCGTTATAAACCAATTTAAGGGTTTCCAATTGGAAGGGTTGTCCTACAGGCATCCTCTTGGGTTGCGCGATGGCAAAGTGGTTTTAGCGGATTATGTGTCTAAGGAGGAAGGGACGGGTTGTGTGCATACGGCTCCTGGGCATGGTGCTGAAGATTTTCTAACCGGGGCAAAGTATGGTTTGGATGTGGTGATGCCTGTTGATGAAAAAGGCCGCTTTGATGGAAGCGCGAAAGAATTTTCCGGCCTGCATGTTTTTGCGGCCAATGAAGCGATTATCCGGAAATTACAGGACATAGGAGCGCTTTTAGCTCATGTCAGATTCGCTCATTCTTATCCTCATTGCTGGCGGTGCAAAAGCCCTGTGATTTTTCGGGCAACGCAGCAGTGGTTTTTAAAAATTGACCATCATGGCCTGAGAGAAAAATTATTGCAAACTATCGGCCAGGATGTGAATTGGATTCCGCCGTCTGGTAAGGAGCGTATTTCTTCCATGATTGAAAACAGGCCTGATTGGTGTTTGTCCCGCCAGAGGTATTGGGGAGTGCCGATTCCTGCTTTGATTTGTAAAAGCTGCCATACGCATATCCTTGAGCCGGACCTGATTGAAGCTTTAGCGGAGCGGGTTTCAAAAGAAGGGCTGGATGCCTGGTTCGCGTCTGATGTTCGAGAGTTTTTGCCTTCGCAGGACTTTAAATGTCTTCATTGTGGCGCGCAAAATTTTGAGAGGTCAGCAGAAATCCTGGATGTCTGGTTTGATTCCGGTGTTAGCCATCAGGCGGTTTTGAAAGATAAGCCCGGTATGCAATTTCCCGCGGATCTGTATCTGGAGGGGTCTGATCAGCATCGCGGATGGTTTCAGGCTTCTTTAATCCCCTCTATGGCGATAGAAGGGGTAGCGCCTTACAAGGCGGTTTTAACACATGGTTTTGTTGTGGACGGGGAAGGCCGTAAAATGTCTAAGTCTCTGGGGAATGTTGTTTCGCCCCAGGAGATCATCAAAGATTACGGCGCTGATATTTTGAGGCTTTGGGTTTTGGCCAGCGATTACAATGAAGATGTGCGGATTTCAAAGAACATTCTTACATTCACCGCGGATGCCTATCGCAAAATTAGAAATACCGCGCGTTTTATTTTGGGCAATCTTTATGATTATGATGTGAATCAAGATGCTGTGCCAAAAGATGAGATGCCTGATATAGACCGGTGGGCGCTTTACAGGCTCAAACATATGCTGGAAGCTGTCACATCCGGCTATGAGGAGTATAAGTTTTATCATGTTTTTCAAAGGATGTATAGTTTTTGCAATGAAGAGATGTCCTCCTTGTATCTTGATATTTTAAAAGACAGGTTATATACGGCGGGTAAAAAATCAAGCTTAAGACGATCCGCGCAAACCGTTCTTTATCAGGTTCTGAATGTTTTGATGAGGATTATGGCTCCTGTCGCGCCTTTTACGAGCGAGGAGATTTATTTGTGCGCGCGTAAAATTGGCCATTTCAATGAGGAGAGCATTCATTTGCTTCCATGGCCTGTTTTGTCTGAAGACTTCGTGATTAACGGGGAGAATGTGCAAGGTATCGCATCCGTTTTAAAATTTCGCGGTGTTGTACTTAAAAGCCTGGAAGAAAAAAGGGCCAGGGGTGACATCGGGAGTTCTCTTGAAGCCAGGGTTATCCTGGCTTTTAAGAATAAACAGGCTTATGATGTGTTTTCAAAATACGCGGATCAATTACCGTTTATCTTCATCGTTTCTCAAGTTGATGTCGTCTACAAAGCTGATATGGCTTTAGGCGAGGAGATTGTGGTTGAGCCCGCGCAGGGAAAAAAGTGTGGCCGCTGTTGGAACTACAGCCTTGACACAGGAAATCTGTGCCAGTATCCTGACCTCTGTGGCCGATGTGTGGAAGCTGTTAGGCAAGGCTGGATGGCTCCATGATGCTATGCTATGCGTAAAAAAAGATTGCTTAATTTTTTATTTCAATATATAATTGGGCAGCTTTTATGGAAGAAGAGATGCCTTACATGGTTAATGGTTGAGGAGCTTGCGTTAGCGGTGCCGTCAGACAGGCTGACACAATTTTTCTTCGTAGTTGCCAGGATAACATTGTGAGGAGAAAGTACTTAATTATAGGCAATGTTAAGGAGGTTTAAAGGTGAAGTCAAAAAAGCTAAACAAGAAGATGCAAGAGTATTATAAAAATCTCCTTTTGGAAAAAAGGGAAGAATTGCAGGGGGATATTACTCATATTTCAGAAGAGACGCTTAAGAAGTCTCAGAAAGATGCCTCTGGGGATATTTCCGGTTATTCTTTCCATATGGCGGATGTGGCTACCGACAATTATGATCGGGAGTTTTCGTTAGGGCTCGCTTCAAAAGAGAGAAATGTGCTTTTTGAAATTAACCACGCGTTAGATAAGCTTCAAGACGGTTTGTTTGGTTTGTGTGAAACTTGCAAAAAGCCTATTTCTAAGGTACGTCTTAAAGCTGTTCCTTATGC
>JBDREX010000062.1:0-31144 GCA_043819345.1 Candidatus Omnitrophota bacterium | reverse complement strand
CTTTGGGCCGTAAAAGGCGAAGCCGAAAAACTTTCGTTGTGGGATTTGGTGGTTTCGGGAAAGAAGTTTTATTGTTCAGACAAAACTAGAGAGCAGTTCCAAAAGTATCTGGGCGGAGTAAAAAGCGATGAGGTTGATGTTATCTTTCTTCATTCGGTGACTTGTACGATAGATCTCCCACCGAGAGGCCGTAAGAAAAAGGAAGAGGCTCCTAACGTAGAGGAGAAAAAGACCGAAAGCGTCCAATATAATTGCACGATAAAAGTAAATAAGAAATTCGCCCTATCTATGTTTGAAGGGATGGTTGATCGGTTGAACAGCGTCCTTGATATACTTTTGCGCGCTGACCTAAGAAGGCTTGAGGAGTTGAGTCAAAAGAAGCTTGATGTTGCAAAAGAAGTAGTTTAAAGCTTGTGGCAGAGTTCGGGTTCTGCCGAGGCAAGTTGGTATTTCCGATCTTCGATTGATTCAAAGAGGCTTTTTATGACGTTTCGGCGTTCTCTTTCGGTTCTAAGGCGGGAGATCTGCAAGAGCCTTCGGCCGGTGAAGATTCTTAGCTTTGCCTGGTCGTCACAGGATCTCATGTTTTCGATGAAGTCAGCGGGTAATTGGTTGACTATTTTTAGAAGGTGTGCTAACTTGGATTCCGAGATATTCAGCTTTTTACGAGTTTGTGCCCAGGTTATCCGGGAAGGGCCGCTATTGATGAAGTCCTTGATTTTGAGGGCTTCTCTTATGGTATTTGGGCATACCCGGGGCTTTCGTATGGGCACTGGCGGTAAAGGATCTATTAAGCTGAGCAAAATTCGCTTGCTTCGCCGGATGTCCATCTTCACAACTAATTGTATTACTTGAGGTTGGGGACTTCGGCTGGCGACAACATTGGGCAGCCATCATAAAAATACCCTCTTGTTTTTAGGAGGGTATTTTTATGATGTTTGGGTTTTGTTTGGAGAATTAAACGGGATAGTGGTTTGATGCGGGCTCACGCTATATCGCGTGGGCCTTTTTATCGCTCTCATGCGAAGTTGTTCATTTCTGCGCGTTTCAAAAGAGGTGAACAGGTTAAAAATCGTTTATGAATAAGCATGGTGGTTGGCTTTAGGCCTGAGACGCTAGAATGCTTTTCCGAAGTTGATAAAAGAGGTGATTTCATGCCCCTTGCTTTTAATAAAAAAACATGTTGCAGGGATTTTTCCTTTAGAATAGAATAACGAGCGAGGATATATATGAAAATAAAGGCTTCTTGCGTGAAAGATGTTTTGGCTGTCGGAAGATTTTTAATTCCCTATAGAGTTTATGAGAATAAAGGGCCGCAGTTTATATTTATCAATGGAGTTCAGCAGTCCATGGCGATGTGGCATACCTTTGTTTCTCGCTTTTCTCCCGATTATAGAATAATTCTTTTTGATTTTCCTAATCAAGGTAAAGCCAAGATTTTATCTGGTCCTTCTCAGGTTTCGCTTGATGAGCAGGTTGAGATATTGTTGTCGGTGATGGACTACTCTGGGTTTAGCGAAGAGGGAACATTGTGCGCAGCTTCCTGGGGTGGTGTTATCGCAGCGGCCTTTGCCGCAAAATATCCTGACAAGGTCAAAAGAATGATTTTGGCCAGCCTTGGCACAAAACCAAATCGAAAAATGGTTGAAACGATCCAAAACGCAGCTAATTTAAGTATGGACGACAGAGACCAGATGGCCCAAACATTGATAAAGAGCTTCGGAGAGGACCTTCCTGAGAAAATGAAGAACGGCATTATTAATCAATTTCGTGTTATGAAAAAGGAAAATTTACAGTCTTTTTACGAGCACGGATTGTTTGTGATCTCTTCCGATCAGCTTGGCAAAATTGTTAATTTGCGTAATATTAAGGCAAAAACAATTTTAATCAATGGAGAAAAAGACGCGATTATTGACTTAGATGACGTTAAGTTTCTTGCTTCCCAAATTCCTGATTGCGAATTAAGGATCTTAAAAGATGTAGGGCATTTTTTGCACATGGAAAGAGATGAAGTGCTGGATGTCTATGAAGAAATCTTTTGTTCGCAAGGCCTGTCCAGATGGTCAAAGCCGTCATGAATGTAGCTCACTTCTTAATTAAAGATATATTCCGAAAAAAATTACGGGTGTTCCTTACCATTGGTGGGATCGGTATAGGCGTATGCTTGTGTATTATTATGTTAGGCATCGGAGAAAGCATAAAAAACTCTTTCAAAGATGTTTATGGTAAGCGCCAAATAGATATTATTGTTCAGGAAAAGGAGCAGATGAGTATCTTGTTAAGCCGGGTTGATGCACACCTGGCGCAGGAGATGCAAAAGATCCCTGCTGTGGATAGCACAGCCGCTACACTTCTTTATCTTCATAAACTCAATGGTTCAGCTATTCCTGTTTTTGGTTGGGAGCCAGATGGCTTTTTATTTGATACCGTTGAGATGACTGATGGCCGTAGGCCTGAGGCGGGAAAAAAAGAAGCGATGGCAGGCGAAGCTCTTGTAAAGATGTTGGCAAAGGATAAGGAGCGGCAGATTACAATTAAAGGCGTGCCTTTTGTGATTGTAGGTACGTTTAAAAGCAGCAGCCCTTTTGAACAATCTTCCGCGGTGATGCCTCTGGCGGATCTTCAAGGTGTTGTTCGGGAAAAAGGGAAAGCGACATTTATTAATGTGAGGCTAAAACCAGAGTATCGGGCTCAGGCTGCAATGGACAATGTTATCAGAGAAGTAGAGAGTAGTTTCCCATTTGTTGCGGCTATGAGAACAGACGCTTTTGTGGCTGAAAAGACAAAATTTATTGTGATCGGCGAACAGTTTTCCATACTTGTGAGTTTGATTACGATTATTGCGGTGGCATTAGGTTTAGCTAATACCATGGTTACTTCTGGATTTGAAAAAAGAAAGCTACTTGCGATTTTGATGGCGCTTGGATGGAAAAAGGTTGAAGTAGGTTCTCTTTTTATCTGGGAATCCGTGATTGTAGCCTTTTTTGGCGGTGCCCTTGGTGTGCTCCTGGGGTTTAAGGGGACGACCTATATTTTTGGAATGACTAGTATTAGCGCGCTTTCGCCTGTGTTAAGTGCTGTTTTTGTGCTTAAGGTTGTGGGGATGATTTTGGGGAGTGCCATTGTTGCCGCTATTGTTCCTACGTGGATCATGCTGAATGCTAACCCTGTGGAGATCATTAGAGGTGAATAAAATGTTTTGTGAAAAAGAAATGTTTCGCACGGTTAATCTGCGCAAGTTCTATCCACAGACGAAGACCTTTGCCTTAAAAGACATAAGCTTAACGGTAGAAAAAGGGGAATTTGTAGGGATTAGAGGGCCTAGTGGCAGCGGAAAGAGCACTCTGCTTTATTCGTTAGCCGGGTTATTGTCACCTTCTGCCGGCGACATCTATTTCTGTGAAAAATCTCTCGCGAAGATTTCTAATAAGGCTCTTTATCGCAGGCAGAATATTGGTTTTGTATTTCAGGATTTTTATCTTTATCCTCGTTTTACGGTATTGGAGAACATGCTTTTTCCCTGCCTGTACCGCTTCATTGTTCCTTCCGCTACGGTTCGCAAGGCGGCTATGCTGCTTGAGTATTTAGGTATTCACGAGAAACAAGATGTGTCAGTAGAGCTTTTGTCTGCGGGTGAGCGCCAGAGGGCTTGTATTGCGCGCGCCTTGCTTTTTGAACCTCAATGTATTTTGGCCGATGAACCAACAGGGAATTTGGATACGGAAAATGCCAATAATATTCTGGGCTTATTGCAAAAAATTAACAAAGAACACGAGACGACCATTCTCATGGTTACGCACGATGAAAAAGTATCACACTACGCTCATCGAAGTGTTACGATTGTAGATGGCGAGTTGCAGAAGCCATAGGCTAAAGCTCCTGTTGGCTATAATGAAGCTATTGGGGCATAGCACGGGTTATATCTGCGCGCAGAACGTAAACTGTTTCTATGTATAAAACAGGAGAGACGTGGTTACTCAAAAAGAACAACAATTAAATAAACAGCTGTTTATTTGGCGCGTCGTTGCGGGTATGCTGTGTATTGTTTTGATTGTATTTGCTTCAGATAATGCTTGGCGCATGTTGGGTGATTTTGTGGATGATTATTTTCGCGATGGCCAGGTTGATGTCCAGGCCCCCTTTCAAAAAGAGATCAAAAAAATTATTGAACCTTTAAGGTATTCAGGGGTAGAAAGATTACTTAAGCCTAATGTCTGGACTAGCATTGATTTTGCCAATGGACAATGGACAATGCACAATATCCACGAATTTGATGCCAAAGGCTGCGTCGTTTTAGAAAAAGGCCGTTTTGGAATTTGCCAGGAATTAGCCGGTTATGTTTATGAAAAAGTGAAGCCTCTTCTAGGTGAAAAGTATGATATTAATTTTTTGTGTGTCGCTGAGGCAGGTTTTTTTAATTATCCTTACGGAACTCATGTAGCGCTTTCCATTGTGTCTAAAAATGCTAATAAAGAAGAAGTCTTTTTTTTGGATCCGACCTTTCATCGTTATGGCCGCAGAGAGCAGTTTGATGATTATTTTGTGTCCATGCAAACCCCGCAGCTTGCTATTTATATGCAGAAAAGCCCTGATATTGTGATGGACGTTGATTGCTTAACTCCTCTGAAAATTAAGGATAATTATATTATTGGGTTCGTCGTTGAAGGAGTTGGAGATCATTTTAATAAAGATAACTTTTCTTTTGGGCTTACGGCGATGCGCAAGAATCGTTATATCAGCCGCTTAATCTTTGCTTTAAAAATGGTGGATGGAAAAGAGTATGTTGTAGAAGATGAAAGCTTAATTAAGCTTTTGTTTGATCCGAAAGAGTACCAAATGATTCGAAAAAAGCTATGTGAGATGTTTGCTAGGATTACCGAAAAAAAGGAATTTCTGGCGGAACCAGAGAAAGAAGGCATAGTATAAGTCTTTCTGATTTGTTATAATGATGCATTGTTGAATTGAGGCATGTAGTCTGTTGATAAAAGAAAAAGCCACTGCTTATTGGGAAGGGGTTTTGGATGGATATTCTAAAAGAATTCGTGGATTTGGGTCTTGGCCTTTTGACAATGACTCAGGAACAGGTTGAAAAAACAGTTCAGCAGCTCGTTAAAAAAAGAAAGATTGGCGAGAAAGAGAGTAAAGCGTTTTTGCGCTCTCTGGTTAAAAAAGGCAAAGCAGAGTCGCAGCATCTCAAGAAAGAAGTTTCAAAGATTACAAAAGAAGTGGTCAGCGGATTGAATCTTGCGACAAAGCAAGACCTGAAGCGGTTAGAAAAAGAAATCGCGAAATTAAAAAAACGAAAATCTTAAAACTTAATCATAGTGCTTATTACTCAACTCCAAAAAGATGTTCGAGATATTAGACGTCTGGAACATATTTTAGGCATTTTAGCCAAGTATGGTTTTGGTTATATTGTGGATAAGCTGCATTTGCCTGTTTTTGTTGCAAAGCCTGCTAAAAAAGAAGATTTTTATCACCTGCCTATTGAGGTACGTGCTCGTCGGATTTTAGAAGAACTAGGGCCCACTTTTATTAAATTGGGCCAAATGTTAAGCCTCCACCCAGAAGTTATCCCATATAGTTTTTGTAAGGAATTCGAGAAGCTCCAGGATCGGGTTGCGCCCATAGACTATGAGACAATCAAGATGGTTGTTGAGTCGGAATTTCATAAGCCTATTGCCAGGGTTTTTAAGGCGTTCGCACATGAAAGCTTGGCCTCGGCTTCTTTGGCGCAGGTTCATGAGGTTAGGTTTAGAAAAAAGGATCTCATTGTAAAAATTCAAAAGCCGCATGTAGAAGGTGTTATCAAAACAGATATAGAGATTCTGGAATTCCTGGTTTCTTTGATTGAAAAACATTTTGAAGAAGCACTACAATACAATCCCAGAGGAATCTTAGAAGAGTTTAAAATCTATATTTTAGGTGAATTAAACTTTAGCCATGAAATTGTGCATCTTGAAAAATTTCGTAGGAATTTTAGAGGTTCTAAGTCGGTGTATTTTCCAAGGACGTATAGGCGTTTAAGTACGCCTAAAATACTTGTTATGGAGAAAATAAGCGGGGTAAAAATCAGTGATTTGAATAAAGGGAAGGCGGGCAGGCTGCATAAGCTAGACAAAAAGAAGACGGCGCTTATTTTAGCTGATTGTGTGTTAAAGCAGATTTTTACAGACGGCTTTTTTCACGCAGACCCTCATCCGGGTAATATTTTTGTTCTTAAAAATGGCAGGATTTGTTTTTTGGATTTTGGCCTTGTTGGGCGCCTTGATGAAGCTAAAAAATTCCGTTTGGTTGATATTATGACCGCCTGTATTGATAAAGATGTTGACCGTATTATAGATCTTTTTAGGGAGCTGGGGGCTTTGGAGTCCAGCAACGAGGAAAAATTAAAGATATCTTTAGAAGAAATCCTGGATCGGTATTATGGCATCTCTTTGGAAGAATTTGACATGAATACTTTTTTTAAAGACTTGGTCAAGGTTATTTCTGAAAATAAGGTTAAGATTTTGCCGGATTATTTTCTTCTTTTAAAAACACTGGTGACGGCAGAAGGTGTTGGAAAAATGTTAGATCCGCATTTTAACCTAACGGAAAAAGCGCAGGAGTTTACGCGGGAGTTGATTAAAGAAAAATATAGTGCTGCACGGGTGGCTAAGCGTTTCCGGAAGTTTGGAAACAATACGATTGATTTTCTACAGGCTTTTCCAAGAGATATCTATACAGTTTTGAATAAAGTTAAACGTGGCGAACTCAAGGTTGGTTTTGTCCATACGAATTTAGAAAAATTAATCGCAATGATGGACAAGGTGAGTTCGCGTTTATCTTTTAGTGTGATTTTAGCGGCTTTGATTGTTGGGTCTTCAATTGTCATTAATACTACAAGTACGACTTTTTTTGGGCGTTCTCATCATTTAGGAGTTGTCGGCTTCATTATTGCCGCGGTTTTGGGTGTTTGGCTTTTGATCAATATTTTGCGTTCAGGGCGTTTTTGATGCGATGTTTCCGGCGAGTTAATTTTTTATCGGGAAAGCCGGTTTTATGAACAAGGGGACGAATCATCTTTTAGAGGCTATCGCAAAGCTCTTTTCGACTTTTCCGAAAGGCAGGGTTTTAGATTTAGGCGCTGGTTCAGGCATGTTTTCAAATCGTTTGCAACAGATGGGCTTTGATGTGGTAGCTGTTGACCTGCGGCCAGAGCACTTTGATTTTAAATCCTCTGTTTCTTTTCAAGCCTGTGATATCACAAATCCGCTGCCTTTTGGTGAAAATTCCTTTGAGTACATTTTATTAACAGAAGTGATCGAGCACCTGAAAAATCCTTCCGGGGCTTTAATCCAAATAAATCGATTGCTTAAGCGCGGTGGGTTTTTAGTGCTTTCTACGCCAAATATTTTAAGCCTGAAATCTCGTTTTCGTTTTCTTCGAGAAGGAAACTTTGAATATTTTCGCGAGCCGCCTTTGGATCAGGCTGCTTCTTTTGGGGTAAAGGCTGGCGATATACATAGGGTGGCCTGGCGGTATCATGAGCTGGAATTTTTATTGGTAGAATCTGGCTTTCATGTTTTCCGCATATTGACGAGTGTTTGTGAAGGATATGGTTTATGCGGGTTGCTTCCTTTGGTTTTTTTTCAGACATGGTTTAAACAGCGGCGGTCTTTGCGTAAAAGAGGGCTGGATTATAGAAGGATTCATCGTATTATTTTGTCAAAAGAGCTGTTATGGGGCCGCCACCTCATTGTCTGCTGCCGCCGTAAAAGCTAAGCCTCACCCTAAAGAATATTAGATTTATCACATTAGAGCTTTATGATAACCCGATCATTATTAAAGGAACCATGGCTCAGTATTTAGTGCATAAAAATTTATCTCGTATGTTCAGGCGTTACGCTTTATTTTTTATGAGGGGTATTGTTCGTTGGGCGCCTTTTTGGGTATTTAAAGCTTTTTGCCCTTTTTTTATTTTTGTAGGGAACTTTTTTTTCAGAAAAAAGAAAATGATTGTACGGGAGAATTTGCTGACAGCTTTTGAAGGGGAGAAAACCCCAGAGGAAGTTGGCGATCTTGTTGGGAAATATTTTAGGCATACATTATCGGGGATGGTTGATTTTATTTATTTTCTTGACCGTCCTGCAAAGATTGTTGAAAAAGTTCAGATAGAAGGAGTTAATTATCTTGATGAGGCGCTTTCCCGCCGGCAGGGCGTTATTATGTTGAGCGCTCATTTTGGAAGTTTTGGATTAATGTTTTTACGTATGGGATTAGGGGGGTATAAAACAAATTTTATTATTCGTCCGATGCGTGATAAGCAAATGGGAAATTTTATTACCTCTTATGCAGCACAGCATGGGGTCAACACAATTTATGCGCTGCCTTTTCGTCAGTGTGTTGAGATGTCGTTAAAGGCTTTGCGCCGTAATGAGTTGCTTTTTATCCTTTTGGACCAGAATTATTCAGAGGAGGCAGCAGTTTTTGTAGATTTTTTCGGCCGTCCGGCAGCAACGGCGACAGGCCCAGTGGTTTTTTCTGCGCGGACACAGGCACCAATTCTACCCGTTTTTATTACAGGTAATATGAAATGCGGCTATAAAATTACGATAGACGCACCCGTTGTTTTTGAGCAGAAGGATCCGGAACTTCATTTAGAATGTTCTACCGCTCAATTAACGAAGCTCATTGAAGACCGTATTCGACTGTTTCCTTGTGAGTGGGGTGGGTGGATGCATCGTCGCTGGAAGACCAGAAAAGAATCTTAGGATGCGAAGGATTTTTTCGGTTTTTTGATAAAGCCAGTGAGGTTTAATCTGTTTTCTGAGCTGTTCATTTCTTGCGTTTTCTTTTTTATGGATGAGGTTGCTGTTTATTGCTGGTATGATATAATCAATACAATATGACTTCTAAAATGCCCCATCAACAAAAAGATATATCGCCATCCGTTAATCATCTTTGTCCAGAGAGTTTCTTTGGCCTGGGAATCGCGCCGAAGATTCTTGGGATTTTAGAAAAGATGAAGTTTCATACTCCTACAGCCATACAATTTAAAGCTATCCCGCTTGCTATTGAGGGAAAAGACGTTATAGGTATCGCACAGACCGGCACAGGCAAAACGCATTCATTTGCTATTCCTATGGTGCAGCATCTCGCCCTTGAACCGGGCACAGGATTGGTTTTGGCTCCTACGAGGGAGTTGGCCATTCAGATTGAGGAAGCTTGCAAGGGTTTAGCGCATCCGTTTGGGATGTTAACAGCCTGTCTCATAGGAGGTGCGCCCATTGAACCACAGGTTGCGGCTTTACGTAAAAATCCCCGCATTGTAATTGCCACTCCGGGAAGGCTGCTTGATCATATGAAGCAATGGAATATCGTCTTAGATGATTTAAGGATGCTCGTATTTGATGAAGCGGACCGGATGCTTGATATGGGGTTTGCTCCTCAGATAGATAAGCTATTACGGTTTTTGCCGAAGAAAAGACAGACGATGTTGTTTTCTGCTACGATGCCAAAAGAGATCATGGCTATGGCTGCTCATCATATGAAGCTACCGGTTTGTGTGGAAATAGCACCAGCCGGCACGGCCGCAGAAACAGTGACACATGAGCTCTTTATCGTTAAGAAAGAGGCTAAGCCAAAGTTGTTAGGGAAAGTGTTAGAGCGTTATCATGGTTCTGTTCTTCTGTTTTCTCGTACGAAACATGGTGCGCGTAAGATTGCCAAGATGGTTCGAGCTTTTGGACATAGGGCGGTTGAAATGCATGCGGATCGTTCTTTATGCCAGCGCCGTGAAGCGCTTGAAGGTTTTAAAGCAGGCAAGTATCGGGTGCTTGTGGCGACCGACATTGCCGCGCGTGGAATTGATGTAGTCGGCATTGAGCTGGTTATTAATTATGATTTGCCGGATGACGCCCATAATTATGTACATCGTATCGGCAGGACAGGCCGGGCGGGCCAAAAGGGGCATGCCATTTCTTTTGCTACGCCCGAACAACGCCAAGATGTGTGCTCAATAGAGGCATTGATTAATATTTCTTTGCCGGTTTCAAACCATCCAGATGCTTCCTGTGGTTCTTCGTCGTCCTTGCAAAAGCGGGCTAGCGGGGCTCATAAAACTTCCCATAAGCGGCCGTGTAGGAATCATCACAAGCCTTCTTCTTTAAAATCCTAGCTTTTTTGATCAGTTGTTACGTTTCCTTCCGTATTTATTTATTTTAAGCTATAATAACTGAACTGAAATAATTTTCTAGGTTGATTGGAAAAAGAAATATGAGTAAGATCACAAAGTGCATATTTTTAATATTTTTGGCTATCAGTGGTATTCTAACTGTGATGGGTTTTTTGGGCCGTTTTGGCTGGTTGTTTGATTTGGCCTCATATTTTCGTATGCAGTATCTTTTGGTTCAGCTGTTATGTATTATTTTTTTTGTTTTTTTTGGTACCCGAAAAATTTTGTTAACAGCCTTAGTTTTAGCGGGACTGAATTTAATCCTGATTACTCCTTTTTATATCCATCCTTCTTTCAGGCCTGTAGAAACACGGGCTAAGCTTAATAGAATAAAAATAGTATCTATTAATGTCCATACAGCGATTAAAGATTATCAACGGCTGTTTGGTTATATCCAAAAGGTTGATCCGGATATTCTCACTTTGGATGAAATCAATAAAACATGGTTTGGTGTTTTGTCGGAACAGTTAGAAGAGTATAAGTTCGCGCGTTTTTCTGATTGCGGGGAATGTAAAGGCATCGGTGTATTATCAAAAATTATTCCCGTTCGGGACAAGGTCAGTTATTTTAGCAAAGCAAGAATTCCGTTAATCGAGCTTGTTTTTGAAAATAAACCACATGAATTTATGCTTATGTTTACGCATTCTATTTGTCCGGATAGGGCATCGTTTTTTTATCAAAGAAACCGGCATTTGCATGATCTGGCGGTTTTTATTAAAAAAGCGGGCCGCAATTTTGTGCTCGTTGGGGATTTAAACACAGGGCCCTGGTCGTATTATTTCGCGAAATTTTTGAGACAAACAGGCTTACGAGATGGCCGATTGGGTTTTGGTGTTTTTGCGACGTGGAGGGCAAGTTTATTCTTGTCGGCTATGATAGATCAATGCTTGGTTGGGGAAGGTATTGTTGTCTTGGATTATAAGGCTGGCCCGGATATTGGTTCAGACCACTTTCCACTTTGTTGCGAGATAGGGATGGCCGGTGTTTGATGAGGAGGTCGTATGCAGCGCATGAAGCTTAAAGGAGTCGGTGTTATTAGTTTTTTGTTAATTGCCAGCTCTGTTATTCACATGAATACATTGATTTTTTCTCGGGATTGGTATTGGCATAATTTTAGCTATTTATCTCCCTCGCTTCTTTTGGTTCGTTATCTTTTTTCATGGGCTCAGAGAATATTAGGACTGGTGGTAGCTATTGGGATCTTGCGCCTGAAAAACAGTTTTCGCTGGCTTGCGATCGCTATGGGTTGTTTTACGGTTTTGACGCTTTATTGGAAGCATCCTTACCAGGCCTTTTTAATACATGCTCAGTATTTAGATCAGCAATTGGGGTTTATATTTGCGCAGTTAGGCCATCCGGAGATATCTTTTGCGAAATTAACGGTGCCAGCGTTAATTATGCATTGTGTGCTTGATATTATTTTTTGGGGGTCTTCGATTTACTATTTAACACGGCCTTCTGTTAAGAAGCATTTTAGCTAGCTTGCATATGATAAAAAAACAATTGTTACCTTTAGAGGGCGTGAATTATCGCAATGCTTTTGCTTATTCTTTGTTATCACGCTTAAAGCTTGGCAGAGATTCTATGCTGAGGTATAAAATAGCCTCTGAATATATTAAGCCAGGAGATTTTGTTATGGATGTTTGCGCTGGCGTCGGAGAGCTGGTTGCTTTTTTGCCGCAAGACTGTAGGTATTTGGGGATTGAAGCAAGCCCTGAATTTGTAGCCACGTTATTACACAAAGGCCTGAATTGTAAGAAAATTGATTTACACGAAAGTTTTAATATAGGAAATACAACAGCGGATATTATTGTGATGATAATTTCTTTGTATCATTTTCGAAATACAACGCTGGAATGCCTTCTGGAAGCATTTAAGAAGTTTAGTAAAAAAGTTGTGATTGTGGAAGATGTGTTGATAAAAAAACGCGCAAAAGCTTCTTTGCGTCAAAGAGCTATTAATTATCTCTGTTCAACAGATTATTATTTACCTGTGGAATTATTTACGGCTGCCGAGTTTGAACAGGTGATGCAAAGGCATTCTTATTCGTTTCAAAAATATAACGAGAGGTATTGGGTGGGTTGTTATGGAGTTTGATGGTGGCTCAAACAATGAAGTTTTTCAGCAGCAGTCGGGACTGAAGATTCCATGGGCTAAGCCGATGTTTTGTGGTTATGAGCGTAAATATCTGCTTGATGCTTTTGATTCGGGATGGATTTCAGCAGGTAAATATGTAAGAGTTTTTGAAGAAAGTTTTGCGCGCCTGCATGAGGATCGGCATGCTGTTTGTGTGTCAAATTGTACTAACGCGCTGCAGCTTGCCCTGGCGGCTTTTGGTGTTGGAAGAGATGATGAAGTTATTGTCCCGGGGTTTGGTTTTATGGCCGCGGCCAATATGGTTAATGTCTTGGGCGCGACATGTGTTTATGCCGATATTGATAAAACGAGCTGGTGTATTGATGTTGACCTGGCGGCAAAGTGTATTAGCCCCAGGACGAAAGCTATTGTTGTGCTGCATTTATATGGGAATATATGCGACATGGATGCTTTGGTGGCATTGGCAAAACAGAAGGGCCTTATTTTAATAGAAGATGTGGCTCAAGCTGTTTTTTCAAAGTATCGAGGCCGTAATGCCGGTACATTTGGTGATGCCGCTGTTTTTAGTTTTCAGTCTGCAAAAACCATTGCCATGGGAGAAGGTGGTTGTGTGATGGTTGCCGGTCAAGCTTTGGGACAGAAGATGCGGCTTTTGCGGGATCATGGTATGCGCAAGGGTAAGCATTATTGGCATGATGTGGCCGGCTATAATTTCAGGCTAACGGATCTACAGGCTGCGCTTGGTTGTGCTCAGCTTGAAAACCTGGATTTAATTCTCAAGCGCAAGCGCTGTGTTTTTAAGTCTTATCAAAAGTATTTAGCAAATGAACCTGGCATTGAATTTCAGGAATTTCGGGAAAACATTGATCCCATAGTGTGGGCGGTTGTCGTGAAAATAGATGAAAAAATCTTTAAAGCAAGCCGGGATGATTTAATAAAAGCACTTACAAAAAAAGGCATAGAAACACGGCCAGGTTTTTATCCTGCCGGCATGATGCCTGTTTATTGTGCTCCACAATTACCCGTCGCGCAAGAAGTAAGCATGCGCCTGATAAGCTTGCCATCATTTCCAGCATTGACGGATGAGGAAATTCGGTTTGTTTGTCAGGCATTAAAAGATTTAAGAGGTTAGTAGTATGCGTTAAGGACGGATGACAGATGGCTATATGCGAGAAGGTGTCTGTAATTTTACCTACTTATAATGAAAAAGATAATATTGCCTCTTTGGTGCAGGCGATTCAGCATTATCTTTGCGGCAGACTGCATGAGATTATTGTTATAGATGATAATAGTGTTGATGGCACATTTGAAAAAGCGTTGCAGCTTAGGGATTCTTCTGTAAAGGTGTTTTCGCGCCGGCAAAAACGCAGTTTGGCAGAGTCTATTAAAGACGGGTTGAGGTGTTGTGAGGGCAATATTGTTGTTGTGATGGATTCTGATTTTAATCATCAGCCACACTATTTGCCGCTTATGCTGGATATGTTGCTACAATGTGACGGGGTTTTTGCTTCGCGTTTTCTGCCTGGCGGAGGGATGGCTAACAGGTTGCGCTATTGTTTAAGTGCTGTGTTTAATAGTTTTGCGCGCCGTTTTTTTCATATTAAGGCCACGGATTGTTTTTATGGGTTCTTCGCGATCAAAAAACAAATTTTGAGCAAGTGTTGTTATGATGAAATTTTTTACGGACATGGTGATTATTGCATGAGATTATTGTTTTATCTCCAAAAAATTCGTGCGTATCTTTTGGAAGTTCCGGTTATTAATGGCCGGCGTTTATCCGGCCGTCGCAAGATGGGATTTTTAGTTATGTTTTGGCGTTACCTTGTAGCGATGAAGCGTTTAAAAAAAATGCATCCCGAAAGAGTATATGTATAAAGATATTGCTGTTTGCCGGGTATGCGGAAATTCGTGCCTTGAACCTGTTTTACAGTTAGGCCAATTTGCTTTAACGGGGTTTTTTCCGGAAACAAGACAGACGCCTGTTGATATCGCTCCGCTGGAGCTTGTTAAATGTAGTCACAACGGCAAGCATCCTTGTTGCGGCCTCCTTCAATTACGCTCTTCTTATCAGTTTAAACGGGATTATTATTTACATTATGGCTATCGCTCAGGATTGAACCGTATGATGGTACAGCATTTGCGCTGTTTGGCGGCAAAAGTATGTGAGCGGGCAAGCCTGAAAGCCGGGGATTATGTTGTTGATATTGGCAGTAATGATGCGACGTTTTTGAAAGCATTTGGCCGTAAGGGGTTAAATCTAGTAGGGATAGATCCTTCTGCTGAGTCGCTTCAAGCATTTTATTCTTCGCAGGATCGCTTTATTGGAGATTTTTTTTCAGCGCGGTGTTATGAACAGCGGATAGGAGTAAAAGCGAAGGTCGTCGCTTCTATCGCTATGTTTTATAATCTTGAGGCTCCTTTGGAGTTTGCCCGGCAAGTTTATAGTATCTTAGAAGATGATGGGCTCTGGGTTTTTGAACAGAGCTATATGCCGGCCATGTTGGACAGATGTGCCTATGATACGATTTGTCACGAGCATCTAATGTATTATGGTTTGAGCCAGATTAAGTGGATTGTTGACAGGGCCGGTTTTAAAATTGTTGATGTTGTCTTTAATGATGCTAATGGAGGGAGTTTTTGTGTTATGGCGGCCAAGGTTTCATCGAGGCGATATAGATCTTTCGCGGGATTAACAAAACTATTGGGCCGGGAAAAAGCTTTAGGCCTGGATGAAGTGGCACCTTATAAAAAATTCAGCCAAGATGTTTTTCAGCATCGCTCTCTTTTGCGAGCGTTAATACAGCGTGAAAGAAAGAAGGGCAAAAGGCTGATCGGCTGGGGGGCCTCCACAAAAGGAAACGTAGTGTTGCAGTTTTGTGGCTTAACAGATAAGGATTTGGATTGTATCGCAGAAGTCAATGAGGATAAGTTTGGGAGTTTTACGCCAGGCAGCCTGATCCCTATTTGTTCGGAACAGGAAGCGAAAAAGCGAAAGCCTGATTATTTATTTGTTTTACCGTGGCATTTTAAAAAAGAGTTTTTGATGAGAGAAAAGGAATATATGAAAAAAGGGGGAGCTTTATTGTTCGCGCTGCCAAACATTGAAGTCATAAAAAGTGATGGATCTCAAGATAAAAGCATGAGAGTCTTCTAGAGACAGATTTTAATAGGGATCCAGAGAATTGCGGTTTTTATTATTTAAAGGAGCCAGGATGGAAAAAACGATAAAGAGGTTAAAGCAGAAATTAATTGCTTGGCGTGTAGTAAGTTTTGTGTTGTTTATTGCTTTCCTTGCTACATCAACAGATGAGATATGGTTTGACATAAAAGATTCTATGAATAAAATTTTTGCATCTCGAATGGATAGGCAAGCTCCTTATTTTGAAAAGGTTACTCGGATTATTAATCCGCTTTGTTATAATGGAATTCCATCTTTAATGCATGATGATGTCAGGATGAGCGTTGATTTTATGAAAAAATCTTGGCGCTTGAGCAATATTCATCGTTTTGATGAACGCGGCGACATTATCCTAGAAAATGGGCGAAACGGCCTTTGTTTTGAATTGTCTAGTTATGTTTATGATAAAATCAGGCCTTTGTTTCCTCCGGCGTATCAGATAAAGTTCCTAAGAACGGTTGAGTCTGGGTTTTTCTTCTCTGGAGAAGGTTCTCACATTGTTCTGTGTATTATAAAGCCGTCATTGTTGGGAGATCAGCCCTATATCCTTGACCCTTCTTTTAGAAGATATGGCAAAATTGAAGATTTTGAGGATTATATTTTTTTTGAAGAAGGGCCTTGCCCACTTCTCGTTAAAGGCCGGGATACAGACCTTGAGCTAAGCGTTGATGCTGCAATGCCATTAGTGATCAAGAAAGACTATATGCTTTGGATGGGCGTTGAATCTGTTTTGAATAATTTTGATCCGGATAATTATTCTATTTCTATTGTGGTGAACCGCTGGCATAGTTATTTTGTTAAAACGCTTTTTTCTATTCGGAAAAAGGCAGGTAAAGTGGAAGAAACTGAAAATAAAGACCTGGCTTTACTATTGATGAAACCAGAGGACTATGCTCTTCTTAAGGAAAAAGTCAAAATCTTTCATGAGCAAGTGGAGGCAAAAGCAAAAAAAGATAGCTTGCAATTGTTTGAAGAGGCAGTGGTCTAGCTTTTAGCGGTCACGCGGCTTTTTAGCTTTTATGATAGTACAGGTGCCGTCCATGTAAACTTTGATGAAAAATTCGCGGTACTGAGAGGGCTGATAGGGCCGATAGGTATAGTACCAGAAAGTTCCGTCAGATGAATTAGTAAGGGTGATGCTGAAAATATAGTGATTAGAGACATCAAACTCGGCTTTTTTTAGTTCTTCGTGAGCGATTTTAATAGAGTCTTCCAGGATTAAGGTTGGCGGTGTTTGCGCGAGGCTCACGGCAGTTGGTGCCAGACACAAGATAAGTAGGCTTATCATAAGGATTTTTTTAAATCGCATAATCCCTCCATGTTATTAGGTGTTTTTGGCTAGGCTAAAAAGCAATAAGGCATTTTAGCACCATTGCTTGTGTTTGCCTATCAGGAAAAGAAGACGCGAGAAAATTATTGAATTTTTCAGGTAATGCTGGTAAGATTCAGTGCATGTATTTAGCAGGGAATGGGTATTTCTCTGGTTTTTGAATAGCTGAGATGGCTAAGGATTTGATAGCTATAATATTTTGCCGGGATGGTGGAATTGGCAGACACATACGTTTGAGGGGCGTATGCCGTAAGGCGCGAGGGTTCAAGTCCCTCTCCCGGCACCATTTATGTTGACGGCTCATTGTGTAATAGCGATGAGCCGTTTTTTATAGCTCTTGAACCCTCAAGGGGTGCGGGGAAAGATTTTCCCCGCGCTTTTCCGCCGAAGGCGGACGGGGTGACAGCCAGGAACCAGAACGAAGTTCGGTTCATGGCGTCAGAGGGGCAGAGCCCCTATGAGGAGGACGGAGGACGACGGTTCATGTCCCTCTCCCGGCACCATTTATGTTGACGGCTCATTGTGTAATAGCGATGAGCCGTTTTTTATAGGAGTTATTGAATGTTCATGGGGTGTGGAGAATAAGGGAGTTAAGAAGATAGGAGACAGAAGGGAATGCTAACCAGCTTCTATTTTTTTGGTTTTTTTCGTCCTCTGGTTATTGACAGCTGTTTTCAGGCTATGGTTTATTGGTTTTCTACGGGAGGTGCCTGACTAATGTCTGTTCTGTTGTCTGCTCTTTTGTCTTTGATGTAACAGGAGTGTTCGCGGTGCTTGGCTGCCTCTTTGAGTTCGGCGCCGATTTCACCGATTTGGGCGACATGGGACAATTCTTTCTTTTCGTTTGAAACGATACCGATAGAAATGGATAATAGGCCGAATCTTTGTTCAACACCCTTGCGGTCTTTTCCTACGATAAAGCCGGCTGTCCGGTCTTCTTCGGTGTAGAAGGAAGGGGAGATCTTGTCAAAATCATCGATAATTTTTTGGCTGATAAGTTCTGCTTTCTCGGGCGTTGTGACAACAACAAAATCGTCGCCGCCTATGTGGCCTATGAAATCATCGGGGTTGCCGAGTTCTTGTGTGGCACGGATGAGAATTCTTGCCGTTTCACGGATAATTTCATCACCGTGCCGGAATCCGTACTTGTCGTTGTATACTTTAAATTTATCAAGGTCAACATAGTTGACAGCCAAGGGTATTTTTTTATCAATACGGCCCTGGAGTTCGTTAAGAATGGAAACATTGCCTGGCAGCTTTGATAGAGGGTTAGCATCTAGATCGCGTTCTGAGCGGCGCAGGATCATCTTAATTCTAACCAGAAGTTCCTGGGGTTCAAAAGGCTTAACCATGTAATCATCAGCACCGGCGTTGATCCCAGAAACTTTATCACTAACATCGCCTTTACCGGTAAGCATGATAATGGGTAAATGGCTCAAAAGAATGTCTTTTTTGACGATAGAGCATAAAGTAGGGCCGTCCATTTTTGGCATTTTGTAATCCACGATAATTAGATTTGGAGCCTTTTCTTTGATAAGAGTAAACCCTTCTTCTCCGTTTTCTGCCTCAAAGACCTCGTAGCCTTCTTCTGTTAACGTCAGATTTAAAACGTCCCGGATATCAGGGTCGTCATCTATGATAATGATTTTAAGTTTCGGCATGGAAAACCTCTTTAATCTCTTTGACTAGGTCATTAGCTGAAAAAGGTTTGGTGAGATACTTTGATACGCCTAAGGTTAGGCCATTTTCTTTGTCTGTGTCAGAGATAAAAGTTCCTGTTAAGACAACAATGGGGATGTCGCAGGTTTTTTCATTTGTTTTTAGAGTTTTTATGACCTCAAATCCATTCATGCCAGGCATGTTTAAATCCAGCAAGATTAAGTCAAAATTTTTTGCTAACACTTTCTCTATAGCTTCTTTCCCGTTGTATGCTTTATCGGCGACGATATTGTTATCTTTTAAACAAAGCGTAATAACATCAACAATGTCTGGGTCGTCATCTACAACCAGGACATTTCTTTTAGTTGTTTTCCCGTCGATTTTTTCAAAAACTTTTTTAATGACATTCACGAGATCCTCCTGGCGAAAAGGTTTGGAGATATAATCAAGGATGCCTTGTCTAAATTGAGCGTCTTGCGCTAAAACAGAAAGAATAATAATGGGGATGTCTTTTGTGTTGGGGTCATCCTTGAGGTGTTTTGCAACTTCAAAGCCGTTGAGGCCCGGCATCATGATGTCTAAAATAATGGCATCTGGTTTTTCGTGCTGCGCTTTGATGATGCCTTCGTGGCCATTGGATGCTTCGAGGACGCTAAAGCCTTCCTCTACAAGGTAGAAGCGGACAATATCTCTTATGTCTGCTTCATCATCAATAATGAGAATCCTTTTTTGCATTTGAATCATGGTGTTTTTATAGGTTTGCGATGATTTTATCAGATAACATGTTTAACGCTAATAGTTTAACACATTTTTTCTGGAAAAAAAAGGTCTCAAGGCTTTAATTATGGCAATTATCGTTTGTCTGCGCCCGGGCTTTTATCCTATGCTTTTGGGATTGTAAAGGTAAACGTAGAGCCATAGTTGAGCTGGCTTGATACGGAGAGCTTTCCTTTGTGCGCTTCAACAATGTATTTAACTAGTGAAAGCCCAAGGCCAGTACCTTTAAGTTTCTGGTTTTCATCGTTGTCTACTCTATAAAATTCATCAAAGATTTTTGTCAGGTCTTTTTCGGCTATGCCAAGGCCTGTATCGGAAACGGAAACTTGAATTGTGTTGGCGTCAAGAAGTTTGGCTTTTATGGTTATTTTTCCCCCCTGGGGCGTAAATTTAAGGGCATTGCCGACTAAGTTAATAAATACGCGTTCAAGTTGTCCTTTGTCCGCTAAGGCACTCGGGACCTCAGGCGAGATATCCGTGATAAACCCCAACCCTTTTTCTTTAAACAATGAACCAAGCATATCCCCCAGGCTTTCGGCCATATTTTTTAGATCAACGGGCTCCAGTTTTAATTCTTGCCGTCCGGATTCTATGCGGGAGATATCCAGGAGGTTGTTAATAAGCTGTGAAAGATTGTCGCTGTGTTTGTTGATTTTTTCAACTCTCTGCTTTGCGTTTGGTGGTAGTTCTCCGAGTTTGCCCATCGCTAGAATAGAAGCATAACCCTTAATAGATGTTAAGGGAGTACGCAATTCATGAGATACGGCAGAAATAAAGTCTGATTTTCTTTTGCTGATTGTTTTAATTGCTTCCAGGGCCTCGGATAATTCTTTTGTCCTTTGCTTGATTTTTTGTTCCAGCTCCTGGTGAGAGCGCCATGTTTCTTCAAAGAGTTTCGCGTTTTCCATGACCTGGCCGATTTGAGTGGCGAGGATGTAAACAAGGTCTTTATCTCCTTCTGTCAGTTGGGTGTATGTTGATTCACTGCCCAAGATGAGTGCTCCGATAGCACCATTTTTTTGCATGATAGGCGCACAGATAAAGCTAGACAGCCCTAAAAGCTTTAGAAAACGCGGAATTTCTTTGGCTGTTTTGTCCTGATCTAAGGAGGAGAAGATATTGTTTTTGTTCAGAATTTTATCGATTAGCAAGGGTTGATGAGCAAATTCTTGAGCAATTTTGTTGACATCTTCTATCGAGTAGCCGATAGCGAGTGTTGTGCGCAACGATTTTTCAGGGGTAATGAGAAACGCGGCTGCTCTGTCAAAACCGAGTTCTGTGATGTGCTTTTCTTCTATCTTGTTGAAGATCTCCGCTTCGTCAAGGGTGCTGGATATCAGGCGGATGAGTTTTTGTAGTGTGACAAGCCCGGCAATTTTTTTGTCCAGCTCTTCCTGTGCGCGGTGTAATTCCAAATCTGTTTGGACAATTAATTTAGCTTGTCCGTCCAGTTCGTTGAATGCCCTTTGGAGTTTTTCCAGCTCTGTCTGGAGGCCTTTGATGCGCTCTATTTTAAAAACAAGGATAATGACAAGGATAATAACGGCAATGAGCCCAATCATGCCTGCAAAGCTGATGGCTGTTTCTAACAATGTGGGTTCTTGAAGAGCGCTAGTGCTGGGCATCGCTTTCGCCTATGGCCAAGATGGCAACTGTTTCATTATGAAAATATGTTTCACCATAATGTGTTAATGATTTCAAGGGAGCTTGTTCTCCATAGGTGCAGATGCCTATAATTGGCACCTCTCCTAATATTTCTTTTATACGGCATAACTCTCGTTCTGTCAATCTTCCAAGAAGCTTATTTCTTGAAATGGATTCAAAAATGATAGCCCCTTTGATTGTTTTTCCGGTCAGGCTGCTTTTGGCTTCCTGAGCGGCTTGTATGGCGGCTTCAATCGCCCATTCTTTGGTTCCCATCATTAACCGTACTTCATTGCCTTCGCTGGCATCGCCCTGGCAGATGAGTCCGCCCTCTGCATCGATACGCAAAGCATTTCTTAGCAGATATTCTGTTTCCCCTGGGACATAAAGTCCGAGGGGATAATAGATGCTCATGCGAATAAGATTTTTCTCGATGTCCGCACGAGTTTTGCCGAAGTAATCTTCATAGATGCAGACTGCGGGCTTGTTCCCAATTTTTTTGATGACATTTCCTTTTACCTCTGTGATGAGGTGAGGCTTACCAAGCGGTTTCCAGCCATGTCGTACGCCAATGCCGAATGAATTTTGTCCGGCAAAAATTGCACCAACAACGTTGTTGGAAAATAATTCGTTGTTATAGTATTGGAAGGTTTTATAAAATCTTAAATTGTCTGCACTGGATCCGCCAAAAACAGGAAAGCTTAACCCTAAGACGTCTTTGATTCCATGAAGAAGGTCAGAGCCATGCTCGACAAGCCCATCTGAAAAGATAAGGGCCAGGTCCCGATGAGATGTTCCCAGATCTTTTAAGGCTTTGTGAGCAAATTCTTCCGCAGCAAGGCGCGCACTTCTGGACTGAATGCTGCTTGAAGCGGCGCACCCACATTTAATCTTGGCAGAACTGACGAGCATGAGGCAAACGCCGTATTTGGAAATTTTATTCGCATGAATAACGGCAGCACCTGTACAACCGATCAACTTAATATTTCCAATGGTGTACTGGACTCCCTCTAAGAGTTTTTTATCTGCCAAATGGATGGAGGAGAAAAGGATCCCGAAAGTGACTTCTTTGTGATGCAATTGATAGGCGGCCATTTTGGCTGCTTCACAACCAGCCTGGAAAGGGTCATTTTTTTCGCTTACGCCTAAACCGATGAACGTGCTCATTAGTTTTAAAAGTAACCTAAAATGGGGTCAGTGTCAACAGAAAAAGTCATATTCCTTCTTTAGAAAAATCTTGACAGGAAACAATTAAAAATGTACAATCTCACCCTAAAGAGCTATGCCATATCCTGTCCCCATCGTCTAGTCTGGCCTAGGACACGAGCTTTTTCCCGCCTCGGTTGATTAGCGGGACAAGTTTGCGGTTGGGGTTTATATGTATCACGTGTATGTTCTGGAAAACAATTTAGGCCAGTATTATTCAGGCAGTTGTGAAGATTTACAGAAAAGGTTAAAGAGGCATAACCAGAATAGCGTCCGGTTTACGAAGAACAAAGGGCCCTGGAAGATTGCCTATCAAGAAACTGTTGAAAATAGAACACAGGCGCGTAAGCGTGAACATGAGATTAAGCGCCATAAAAATCTAAAACATTTTTTAGCTTTATCGCACAAAACTTTTGTCCCCATCGTCTAGTCTGGCCTAGGACACGAGCTTTTCAAGCTTGCGACACCGGTTCGAATCCGGTTGGGGACGTTAAATTTGCTGCACAAGTGGAGCTTTTTCCCGTCGCTATAAAAGAAAATTAAGCGACGGGATCCCGCAAAGCGGGACAAGCTTGCGACACCGGTTCGAATCCGGTTGGGGACGTTAAATCTTGTTTTACGAAGAAGCAGTGGGCCCGATTTTTGGGCCCAATTTTTTTGGTTATCCTGCGATTTCTGCATTTCATCTCTTCTGTTTCCCAGAGACTTTCTTTTTTCAGCAAAAATTGTTGACGGATATTATTTCCCTATATATTATGAAATAATAACTTACGCATGAGCTGCGAATATGTTAAAATATAAACAGAGCAACATCTTTTGACCGTTATTGCACTGCGTGAAATCGGTGTTTTTTAGCGATATGTTTAAAACATGCAAGAAGTATTAAAGAGGGGATTTCTTTATGCAGCATAGCGCTGATATTCTGGTTATTGTGGATGAGAAGGAAGCGGCGGAAACACTCGGCTCTGTTCTTTTTGCGGCTGGCCATAACGTCAATGTAGTTTTTTCATCTAAAGAGGGCCTGAAGATGCTTAAGGACACGCATTGTGCTGTCGTAATAGCTGAATTGCGTATGCCTGATACCTCAGGATCTGAGCTGGTCCGGGCCGTTAAGAATATTGATCCAAAGACTAGCGTTATTGTAATTACGCCCTACCTTTTTATTAATTCTGCGATTGAGGTGATGGAGGATGGCGCTTTTGGCTATATTACCAAGCCTTTTAATCCAAGCGAAATTAGAATTGTCGTTGAACACGCGGTTGAGCGTTATTTTCTTATGGCCGAAGCCGATAAGAAATCCTATTATTATGATTTGTCTATTTTGGATGGTTTAACAGGTGTCTATAATCATCGCTATTTACACGAAGTTTTAGATCGCGAAATTTCCCGCGCTAGACGATATCCTCAGCATCTTTCTCTCGTCATGACAGATGTCGATAATTTTAAAAAATATAATGATGTTAATGGCCACATGGCCGGTGATGAATTGCTTAAAGGCATGACCAATCTTTTTGTTCGTTCCATAAGAAATTTAGATATGGTATTTCGTTATGGTGGCGAAGAATTTGTGATTTTAATGATAGAGACGGATAAAAAAGGCGCCGCTCTGGCGGCAGAAAGAATTTTGGGCCTTGTGCGCTTAAGCCTTCCGACAACGGTGAGTATGGGGGTTGCTGATTATCCTACGGACGCTACAGAGAAGGATGTATTGATTGATAAAGCTGACAAAGCTCTTTATCAGGCCAAAGAAACGGGCAAAGATAAGGTTTGTTTTGCCTGATCCAAGTATTTTTCTATGAAGATTTTAATCATGAATGCGGAGCGCGCGCTTTTTGATGGCCTTGTTTCCGAGGCGGTTTTACCGGCTCGCGGCGGGGAATTGACGATTATGGATGATCATGAGCAAATTTTTGTGGCGCTTCGCAAAGGAAACATCAGGCTTAAATCGTTATCTCAAAAAGGCTTTTTTAGTAGAGGCCGCTTTTCTGACAAAAACACTTCCGAGGATATAAAACCGATACGTATAAATGGCGGTTTGGCTCGCATGAAAAGAAATGAGCTGATCGTTTTAGTTGAATAAGCTAAAGGAAAACTATGTTACGAAATCTAACGATTGCTTTGATCATGTTTATCTCGACGCTTGGGCCTTCTTTAATTATCGCGGTTGTCGGCCATAGCGCTATTAAGGCCCTAGGCCGGAATCCGTCGGCTTCTCCAAAGATTTTGGTCGCGCTGATGTTCGCGTTCTTATTTGCCGAGGGTATTGCGGTTATCGCTTTAATCATTATTTATAATCTGTTTAAGTAAATAACTTTTTGTAGGAGTGCGCATGGTTATTCAATTAGTCTTTTTTCAGATATTGACCTTTGCCGTGATTGTCGCTGTTTTGCACCTTTTTTTTGGCACACAGCTTAAGATTGCGCTCAAAAGATTACAGGTGTTGCATCAGGAGAGCCTTGAGAAAGAGGAAATTCTGAATAAAGAGATTGAACGTGCTAAGGCTCAGGCCCAAAGTGAGATCGCTCGAAGCAAAGAAGAAGCGCGCTATATCATAGACGAGGCTAAGAAAAAAGCTGAACACGTTATTGAAGAAAGCGCGGGGAACGCCCAAGAAGAAGCGAAAAAGATTATGGCTGAATCCTTAGAGCATGCGAAAAAACGGGAGAGTGAGATTTTGGCTTGCGTGGATCAAAAAGCCGTTGTCCTGGCGACGGAGTTAATCAGGTATACTTTTGCTCAAAAAGACAAGCTAATGCTGCATACGCAGATGATTGATGCGCTGATTGAAGAGTTTAAGAAAATTGATCAGGCAAAATTTTCTATTAAAACCAGCGAAGTTGTGGTTACAACGCCTGTCGCGCTTAATGAACAAGAAAAGAAAAACTTGAAAGAAGCCATTGAAGAAAAAATGGGCAATTCAGTTGTTCTGGAAGAGGTTGTAGATGAGGCGTTGGTTGCCGGCCTGATTGTTCAGCTGGGAGGCTTGGTTGTAGATGGCAGCATTAAGAATAAATTTAACAAGGTTATGCAGTTTTTGCGTACCAAGTAGCCAAATCCTGTAAGGATGTTATGACAGAGCAAGAGCGTATTTTTAAAATTGAGCCTTTTGAGATCAAAGAGGTTGGTGTTGTCAAAGAGATTAAGAGAGGCATTGTCAAAATAGAAGGATTGCCATCGTGTATTTTTGGCCAGATTGTGGAATTTGCTGAATCGGGGAGAAAAGGCCTGGTTATTGATTTTGATGCGGCACAGGTTATGGCTTTTGTGTTGGGAGATGAAACAGCGATCCGCCTGGGTTCAACAGTGACAAGCCGTAACGAAGTTTTTTCTCTTCCCGCGGGAGAGGCCTTTCTCGGCCGTGTTATCAATAGCCTGGGAGAGCCCTTAGACAGTAAAGAGAAGGCTATTGAGAGCGATGTTGCAGCGCCTGTTTTTCGGCGTGCCCCCGCTGTTTTGGATCGATTGCCATTAAGCGAGCAATTCCATACCGGTATTAAGATCTTAGATACCATTATTCCTATTGGCAAAGGGCAGAGAGAACTCATTATTGGCGACAGACAGACAGGAAAAACCGCTTTGGCACTGGATGCGATCATTAACCAAAAAGGTAAAAATGTTTTTTGTGTCTATTGCTGGGTGGGTGGAGCGAATTCTTCTCTGATAAAAATCATTGATATTTTAAAAGAAGCCGGCGCGATGGATTACACGGTTGTTGTTTCTGCGTCTGCTTCTTCTTCGTCGGGTGAGCAGTATTTAGCGCCTTATGTGGCGGCAACTATAGGTGAATATTTTATGTACACCGGGCGCGATGCGCTCGTTGTCTTTGATGATTTAACAAAGCACGCGTGGATATACCGCGAACTTTCTCTTTTGTTGGAGCGTTCTCCGGGAAGAGAAGCTTATCCCGGGGATATTTTTTACCTGCATTCTCAATTGATGGAACGAGCCGGCCGCCTTAATTCAGAAATGGGCTCTGGCTCTATGACTTTTTTGCCGATTGTTGAAACGCTGCAGGGTGATATTACAGGTTATGTACAGAGCAACCTTGTTTCTATGACGGATGGGCAGATATATGTTGCAAGCTCTCTTTTTCATGAAGGGTTTAAACCCGCCATTGACTTGGGGCTGTCTGTTTCACGTATTGGCAGCAAAGTGCAAAGTGAAGCATTGCGTGAAGTTAGCGATACTTTGCGGCTGGACTATGCCCAGTATAAGGAACTCCTAAGATTGATGCGTGTGCGGACCAAGCTTTCAACAGAAATTTCTGAAAAGATGAGGAGAGGCGAAGCCCTGAGCCAGTTATTGATGCAGGACGCGCATAAGCCTGTTGGCGAAATCGCGATGATTATTCAGCTTTACGCTTTTAAGAGAAAAATTTTGGAGATTCTTTCCCCGGAAGGCTTAAAAATTTTTATGACAGAAATTTTTGAGTTTTTGGAAGTAAAGTATGCGGAGCTTCTTAAAGACTTGGAATCAAAAAGGTCCTTAACTGTGCAAATTAAGGAAGGCCTGGACAAGGCTTTTATGGCCTTCTTTCGGGAGAAGAAAGTTGTTTAAGTTTTGTATGAGGTTATTTGCCAATCGGATTTTCTATAACACGCGTCACGAACGACAAAACACGAACGGCGGATATTTTTATGATTCCTTTAGTCAAGCTCAGAGAGAATTTAAGATTTGCTAAAGAGCTTCGTGAGATGATTGAAGTGTTGAAATGGGCGACCGCGAGCCAATTTAGAAGCTTGCAGCAGAAAAAAACGGGCGCAGAAGAATTTAAAATGCGGCTGGAAGATTTTTTATCTATCGCGAAAATTTGTCGTTTTAAACATGCTTTTTTGACGGAAAGAACTGATTTGCCAAAAGCTGTTTTAATGATTACATCTGATGAAGGTTTTGTCGGCAGTCTTAACGCGCAGGTTTTAAATGCCGGGATGGAGCAGGCCGCAGGCCAGGATGAACTACTTGTTGTTGGAGAACGAGGGGCTCGTTATTTATCGGAAACACAGTCAAAAGCTTTTACATTTTTGCCCGGGATTGGTGATGATATTACATATAAGCGCGCGACCGCTATTCGTGATTTATTGATCGCAAAATTTTTAAAAAAAGAGGTTTCAAGAGTTGTCGTGGTTTACCCTCGGTTTTTGTCGTTAACTGTCCAGCGGGTAGATATGGTAAAAATCTTGCCCTGTGATGATGTTTTACGGCAGGAATTCCAGATGAGCGATAGCGTATTGAAAGCAGAACATTTTTTGATTGAGCCAACATCGGATGCGGTTATGGATTATCTTGTGAAGATGTGGGTTATGCAAAAGCTGTATGAGATTTTATGGGATAGCAAGCTTTCTGAATGTGCGGCACGCATTATTCATTTGGAAGGCAGCTACGAAGAAAGCATGAATACTAATAAAAAATTAATGTATGAGTATTTTAAGCATCTTCACGCGCGCAGTGATAAAAATATTCGTGAGATTTTTGCCTCTCGGTTAAGTTTGAAATAAACCGGCCTTAAAGAAGATTGTTTTGTTTTTTGCGCTTACTCGCGAAGACAGAAAAGAAAAAGTGTTTGCAAGGACAGTTGGATTTGTTAAGAGTTGACGAGCGGATAGTTTTATCCCGTTAACACGTAAACTCGTCAACACACCAACAGATTAAAGGTGGACATGGAAGCAGATAAAAATAAAAAAAATTTGGTAGATGGGAAAGTTCAGGCTGTGCATGGGCCGGTTGTTGATGTTGTTTTTCCATCGGAAGATGACTTGCCTGTTATTTATGAGATTTTAGAAACGGTTACGTATGATGCTCAAAAGATTGTGCTGGAGGTTGTTGAACATGTGAAAGGCAGCCTGGCTCGTTGTATCGCGTTGACGCCGACTTATGGTTTGAGAAGAGACGGTTTGGTTAAGCGGACGGGCAAGTCGTTGGTTGTGCCTTCAGGAGAAGCCGCTTTGGGCAGGGTTTTGAATGTTTTAGGTGAACCGATTGACAAAAAGGGCAAAATTGAGGCAAAAGAATATTTTGCGGTGCGGCAGGAGTCTAAAAAAGAAAAAATCGATTTAAGCAAAAAGAAGGGCGACGATTATGAAATCATAGAAACAGGCATTAAGATGATTGATCTGTTGTTCCCGCTATTAAAAAATACTAAAACAGGAATTTTAGGCGGTGCGGCTTTGGGTAAGAGCCTTTTGACGTTAGAAATTATTCATAATATTATTAAGAAGCAACAGTGGCTCTGTGTTTTTACAGGGGCCGGAGAGCGTATCAGGGAAGGTAATGAGCTTTATTTTGAGTTTGTCAGAAGCGATATTTTGCCTCAAGCGGTTCTTGTTTTTGGGCAGATGGACGAGTCGCCGGGTGCTCGTTTTGAAATTGTTTCAACAGGGATTACAATAGCTGAGTCTTTGCAGGATAAAGGAAATAGTGTTTTGCTTTTAATTGATAACGTGTTCAGGTTTGCCCAGGCGGGAAGCGAATTGTCCGCTTTGCTCGGGCGTATTCCGTCGGAAACAGGATATCAGCCGACTCTGACCAGTGAAATTGGCAGTTTTCACGAGCGTATTCGTTCACGCCAGGGCGCGGCTATTACATCCATAGAAGCTGTTTATGTTCCTGCTGACGATTTGACAGATCCGGCGGTAGTATGTATTTTTAGCCATCTGGACTCTATCCTTGTCTTGTCGCGTTTGAGGGTGCAGAAAGGGTTGTATCCGGCGATAGACCCTTTGATGTCATCATCGGCCTTTTTAAATCCGCGTGTTGTTGGTAAGAGGCATTTTGAAGTTGCGCAGGAGGTTATTCGTTTGTTTCATAAGTATGAGGAGCTTCAGCGTATTGTTGCGATCATTGGTGTTGAAGAGCTTCCGAAAAATGACCGCGTTATTTTTCATCGAGCCAGAAAATTAGATAATTTCCTAACCCAGCCGTTTTTTACCGCTGAGGTTTATACCAATAGAAAAGGCCAGTATGTGCCGTTGGAAGAGACGCTGGTTGGGTGCGAAAAAATTATTGCCGGGCGTGTTGATAATACTCCCGATGAAGATTTTTATATGAAGGGCGCGCTTACGGGATAGTGTGTTGGCGGGTTAATGAGTTAGCGAGTTGGCGAGTTGAACCCGCTTATTCGAGCACCCGCTAATAAATAAAGGAATGATATGTTAAAGCTTGGTGAAATTTTAATTAAAAAGGGGATTGTAAATCAGGCGCAGGTGGATGTTGCTGTCAGAGAACATGAGAAGACGGGTGAATTTTTAGGAAAAGTCATGATTCGGATGGGCTTTATTTCTGAAAATCAACTGTTGATGACGCTGGCGGAACAGCTTTCACTACAGTATTTATCAAGTCTCAAAGACAAAGTTATTCCTTCCGAAGTGGTTAAGGCTGTTCCGGCCAGGTTTGTCTGGCACTACAAATTTATGCCTCTTGCCTTGAAAGACGGCCGCTTGACAATCGCTATTTCTAATCCGTTAGATGTCTGGCCAACAGAGGACATAAAGTTTCATCTTGGGCTGAGCGTTGATGTTGTATTGGCGTCTGAATCGGAAATTATGAATGCGATCAAGGCTTATTATGGAATGGGCGCGGCTATTGTGGAAGGGATCTTGGACAAAAAGGAGCCAGCGCAAAAAAAAGTAGAAGATGGTGTTGTGGATCTTGATTCGCCGGAGAAGATGGCGCAGGACGCCTCGGTTGTAAAGCTGGTTAATCAAATTTTAGCTGAAGCGATTCAATCGCGCGCGACGGATATTCACATTGAACCTTATCGGGATCGCGTCAAGGTGCGGTATCGTATTGATGGTATTTTGTATGATGTTACGATGCCGAATACGATTAAACAATTACACATGGCGATTACAAGCCGAATCAAGATTATCGCTAGCATGGATATTGTGGAGCGCCGCCTGCCTCAAGATGGCCGCGCCAGAGTTAAGCTGGGGGAATTAGATGTAGATTTGCGTATTTCTATTATTCCGACGCTTTATGGGGAAAATCTGGTTATCAGGATTCTGCCGACACAGATGCTCTTTAGCATTAATGACCTGGGAATGAACGCACAGGATTTTAGCATGGTCGAACAGCTCTTAGAAAAGCCTCATGGCATTATTTTTCTTACGGGCCCGACGGGTTCAGGAAAAACAACGACTCTATATTCTTTTTTATCAAAATTAAACAAACCGCCTGTTAAAATTATTACGATAGAAGACCCGATTGAGTATGACCTTACGGGCGTGACACAAGTACAGACAAATGCCAAGATCGGTTTGACGTTTGCCAGCGTTTTGCGTAACCTCTTAAGGCATGACCCGGATATCATGATGGTCGGAGAGGTCAGAGATTTTGAGACGGCTGAACTTGCTATCCGTACGGCTTTGACAGGCCACTTGGTCTTTTCAACGCTGCACACGAACGATGCCTCATCTGGTGTTACCAGGTTGATTGATATGGGGCTTGAACCGTATTTGGTGGCGTCAAGTGTACAGGCTTTTATTGCACAGCGCCTTGTGCGTACGATATGCAATGAATGCAAAGAAGAGATTCCTTTTGTGGAAGCCGAACACGGCAAAGGTGTTTTTAAAGATGCTCTGGAGGTATTTGAGAAGCCAAAAAGTATTTTTCGGGGCAAAGGGTGTGAAACGTGTAAGTTTACAGGTTATAAAGGCCGAATCGCTATTTATGAGATTTTGTTGATCACAGAAGAGATACGGCAGTTGATTTTAGATAAGGCGTCCGCATCTCAGATTAAGAAGAAAGCATTGCAGTTGGGTTTAAGGTCTTTGCTTCGGGAAGGCTGGAGTAAGATTCGTGAAGGCCTGACAACACCGGAAGAAGTAATGAGAGTGACGGAATTGGGATAATGCAAGAAGCGCATTAAATCCGAATTACGAAATTCGAAATCCGAAACAAATTCAAAGTTCAAAAAGCTTTAATGCTCTAAACTGATTGGATTATTTGTTTTTGTTATTTGGATTTAAATTATTTGAAAATTGTTTCGTGCTTCAACATTCGGATTTTGGGTTTAGGGTTTTGAGTTTTTCCTTGTGTCGTG
>JBDREX010000061.1:0-12748 GCA_043819345.1 Candidatus Omnitrophota bacterium | reverse complement strand
CACTGGGAAGATTCAAAGAATCTTCCTCAGTATGCAGTAAAAGGAAGAGTATCAGCCGAAGGCTGATCCGCCTACGGCGGAAATTCGGCCTATTAACTTATGTTCACTTTGTTCCATAAGTTAAGGCCTTTGAAAACAGGGAATAAACATAACTCCTGGCATAACCACTGGGAAGATTCAAAGAATCTTCCTCAGTATGCTGCGGAGTAAATTCGGCCTATTAACTTATGTTCACTTTGTTCCATAAGTTAAGGCCTCATTTAGGAGGGGGAAATGGCAAAAGTTACTGTTGATGCGGCATTGTGTGTGGGATGTGGGCTTTGTGAACAGAATTGTCCGGATGTTTTTGAAATGAAAGATGATGGTGTAGCTCACGTGAAGGCAAATGCGAATTGTGGCTGTGATCTTAAGGAAGTTGCGGATCAGTGCCCTGTGAATGCGATTATTGTTGAATAAGATGTGATGAGCGCCACCTGTTTATTTTTTACAGGTGGCGTTTTTTCACTTTTTGGGGCTTGTGTCTGAGAGGTTGTTTGCTAAAGGTGAGGCGATGAGTTCTCTATGAAAGAAGCTCTGTTTTACAAGAAGATTAAAGAAGATATGGTAGAATGTTTATTGTGTCCGCATTTTTGCCATATTTGTGATGGGCAAACTGGTATTTGCGGAGTTCGGATCAACAAAGGTGGCACGCTTTATACTGCTAATTATGGCAATATTTCTTCCTTAGCATTGGATCCTATCGAAAAAAAACCGCTATATCATTTTCATCCAGGTGAACGCATTCTTTCCGTTGGCACTGTTGGCTGTAATTTTGCGTGTCGTTTTTGTCAGAACTGGAATATCTCGAAAGACGTAAATTCTGCAACGGAATTTATGTCGTGCGCGGATCTTGTAACCAAAGCTTCTGAATTGCATTCTTTTGGTATCGCTTATACTTATAATGAGCCTTTTATTTGGTATGAGTATGTTTATGAAGCTGCGCAATTGGGGAAAAAGGCTGGTTTGGATAATGTTCTCGTGACCAATGGTTTTGTTAATCTTGCTCCGCTGGAAAAAATCCTTCCTTTCATTGATGCCATGAATATTGATCTAAAATCTATTCAGGATGATTTTTATCAGAAGATTTGTCATGGCCGCCTGAACCCTGTGCTTGAGACAATTAAGTTGGCGAAAAAGAGCTGCCATGTGGAGCTGACAAACCTGATTGTTCCAACTCTCAACGACAGTGATCAGGATTTGACGGATCTTGTAGGTTGGATTTATGACAATCTGGGCCCTGCAGTGCCGCTGCACTTTTCTCGTTATTTTCCGTGTTATAAGATGACCCTTCCACCTACGCCGAAAGAAACGCTTTTAAGGGCGCAAAAGATTGCCCTGCAAAAATTAAAATATGTCTATCTTGGAAATATTTAGATAGAAGGCATATTTTCTAAAGGCGCTTTCCATTTTTTTGGGTGGTACCGTCTATATAATTTATCAGGTGTGCCTGTTTTTTCAATTCTTCGAAAAAATCCGAAAATGCTTTGTTCTTTTTTTGATCTAGTAATTGCTGCGCGAAAGCTTCCTTTTCCTTTCTATATTTTTCTTCATCAATATTTATTGTTTCTATAGATTGGATGCAATAATATCCCTGCTCAAGTTCGATCGGGTTACCAGCGACCTCATCTTTATGGAGTTTAAAAGCGGTTTCTTTAAGAGGTCCCGCCATACCGAGTTCTGAAACGTAAGATGACCTGGAGAACAGAGGAGTTTCTTTTGTTTTTATGTCGAGGTCTTCTGCTGTTTTGTCAAAATTAGCGTCAGAGGCCGTTGCTTTCTTTATAAATTCTATGGCTTTGCTATGTGCGATTTCTTTCGATTTTTTATTTTTTAGGAGTTCGACAGCTTTTTCCTTGGCTTCTTTAAATTCAGGAAGATAGGCTTCTTTTTTTTCAAGGAGCTTAAAAAGAAAAATGCCTCCTCGGTCAAGTTCAATGACCTGACTGGTTTCCTGGACAGATAAATCAAACAGAACAGGGCCTAGTTGAGGCATCCAACCCAAGGTTGGGATAGGGTCGTTGAGGCTGAAGAAACCCGTCTCCTGATTTTCCAGGATTAATTTTTTTGCGATTTCCTCAAAGCTTTGCTTTTTGGCGAGTGTTTGGGCCTGTTTCATTTTTTCTCGCGCGGTTTCTTTAAATGCAGCGCTAGTTTGCTCGTCAAATTTTACCATTAAGTATTCGACATTAATCTTTGGTGGAATTCTAAACTCTTCTTTGGAGTTTTCGTAAAATGTTTTAAGTTCGTCATCTTGTATTGTGACTTTTTCTTTGTATCCATTCGCAGGAAAAAAAACATACTTAACGCGTGTTTGTTCATTTTGATCCAAATAGGCCTGTTGTATTTCATCTTCAGATACGGTGATGTCTTTTGTCGTTTGCGTAAAAATTTTTCCCATAGCAATGTTTTGGCGTAATTCTTCCTCAAAAATTCTCGCTGAAATATTCAGTGAATATTTAAGGAAAAGAGCGTATGCCTGTGGGTCAAAGATTCCGTCTTTCTGTAGGAAAGGAAATTTGGTGATAGCATCGACAATTTCTTTGTTATCAATTTTAATTTTGCGTTTTTTGACTTCGTGCAACAGAATGAGCCTATCCCAGGTTGCTTCGACAGGATTAAAAAAAGCGTTAATGATTTCATTGGTTTTTTCGCCATATTGCAGCATGAGTTGGATTTTCCAGGCTGCCATCGTACGGCGAAAATCGTCAAAACTGACTTTTTCTCCGAAAATTACGCCTGCATAGGGAGGCGTTTTGTCTTTTTGCATAACACTGGCGGAACCCCATATGACAAAGGCTGGGATGATAATGGCTGCCAGTACATAAAATATTTTTTTTGTGACATTTTTTCTTCTTAAGAGTTTGAGCATGATATGGTCCTCTTTCCTTTTTCTTGTTTTGTTAGAGCAAAACCGGCATTATTTAAGCGCCATAAGGCGCACGGGTATCTTTTTTACGCTTCTTTTGGAATCCTATTTTACCACTATGGTTTTTGCTTGCAACCCTTTAGTTAGATTTAAGAAGGCTAACTTTTGCTTTACAAAGCATATTTTCAACTGTATAATGACGCCCGATTGAGAGCACAAATATATATTGTATATCCTGGCCCAATTTCTTTTGTGAAGAATGATGGAGATTTAAGGATAAGAAAAGGTTGGAAAATATGGCAGTTGTGTCTAAAAAAATAAGATTTGGTATTCCAAAAGGAAGCCTGTGTGAGGCGACATTAAAAATGTTGTCAAAGGCTGGCTATAATGTCAGCATTCGTTCACGTTCTTACATTCCAAGCATAGACGATGCAGAAATTGAGCCTGTTATGCTTAGGGCGCAGGAGATGTCGCGTTATGTTCAAGAGGGCGTCTTAGATTGTGGCATCACGGGTAATGATTGGATTTTGGAAAATAAGTCTGATGTTAAAAAGGTTGCTGAATTAACTTATGCTAAACAGAGCATGAATCCGGTTCGATGGGTTTTGGCTGTTGTTGCCGATTCAAAAATAAAAAGTATTAAAGATCTTTCCGGGAAAAGGATAGCGACGGAGCTTGTGCAGGTTACGAAAGATTTTTTGAAAAAAAATAATGTTAAAGCAGATGTAGAATTTAGCTGGGGGGCAACAGAGGTTAAGGTTGCTGCGGGCTTAGTTGATGCGATTGTAGAATTAACGGAAACAGGTTCAAGTCTAAGAGCGCATAATTTGAAAGAGATGCTCACCATTTGCACTTCAACAACACAGTTGATTGCTAATCAGGCTGCCTATCGGGATAGCTGGAAGAGAAGGAAGATAGATCAGATGGCATTGTTGTTGAGAGGCGCTATTGAGGCAGAAGGTAAGGTTGGTTTGAAAATGAATGTGATCCAGGCAAAGTTGGATGCGTTGTTAAGTATTCTTCCGGCGCTTAGACAACCAACAATATCGGCATTATCTGACAAAAAATGGGTTGCCGTAGAAACTGTTATTGAAGAAAATCTTGTGCGTAAAATTATTCCTGAATTAAAAGAAGCAGGCGCGGAAGGGATTATCGAATATTCACTGAATAAGTTGATTCAGTAAATACATAGATATACAATAAGCCTTCAAAAAAGGCAATGTTAAGGAGCAGAATTTATGCCATGCGGAAGAAAACGAAAACGAAGAAAAATTAAGACGCATAAAAGGAAAAAGATGCGTCGGAAGCTCAGGCATCTTAAGAAACGTGATTGGGGATAAGAAGTTTTAATTTCTTAATCTTTTGATTATTCGAAAAGATAGGTTTTAATGTCTGATAAAAAGCATGCAATTCTTTTTTTGAGTTTTGCAGCGCTGTTTTTATTATGTTCTTGTGCGTCTAAGACTCACTCGATTAAGAAATTGTCGCGATCGTATAGCAATTTTTTAAATGGCCTTGTCAGTGATCGTTTAGGTCATTTCGAAGAGGCGGCTTCTTATTATCGGCGAGCTCAAGATTATGATCAAACAGCCTCAGAATTACATCTTCATCTGGCGTTTGATTTGATTAAGCTGGAAAAATATACACAGGCGGCCGGCGAACTTAAAAAAGTTCTTTCATCGGCGCCACAACAAGATGACGCGCGATATATTCTTGCCTTGCTCTACGTGCAGCTCAATAGTTATGAGAAAGCTATTGAGCAGTTTGAGCATCTTTTGAAAAGCAGGCTTGATCATAGATTGCAGAATATTGAGCTGAGGCGTATTTTGTCTCAGCTTTATTTTTTGCGTGGAAATATTCCGCAGGCTCGGTATCAGTGTGGAGAGATTTTAAAGCTTGATCCTTTGAATCAAATGGGCCTGTATTTTTTGGTAGCAATTGATTTGCAGGAAAGCGATATAGAAGCTGCTATATCGGGCTATCAAGCAATTATCGAGAATTATCCTTTAGATGGAGAAGCTAAGAATGACTTGGCCTATCTTTATAGCGAAGAGGGAATAAATTTGCCGCAGGCCCTTATGCTAGCGGAGACAGCGGTAGAGTTAGATCCATCGAATGGCGCCTACATAGACACATTAGGGTGGATTTATTTTAAGATGGGTGATTTTGATCAAGCCATCTTGTATTTAGAAAAAGCTTCAAAGTTGACATTTGATCCGGAGATATTGAATCACCTGGGTCAGGCATATGCGGCTAAAAATATGATGTCAGAAGCTTGTCAAGCATGGAAAGCATCCTTAAGATTGGATCCTACACAAAAAAATATACGTGATTTTTTAAAAAAAGAAGAGCAAAAACGATGATGTTAGATTCCAAGAAAATTTCTGAGTTAGAGCAAAAAGCGAAAGATATTCGTATCATGATTGTTGAGATGTTGGCTCGTGCTGGTTCCGGGCATCCGGGAGGGTCATTGTCTAGTGCGGATATTTTAACGTGTTTATATTTTTCTGTTATGCGCCATGATCCTTCTCGTCCAGATTGGTCTGACAGGGATCGTTTTCACCTTTCGAAAGGGCATTGTTGTCCGGTTCTTTACGCTGTCTTGGCAGAAATGGGGTATTTTTCTAAATCCGAACTGATGAGTTTGAGAAAATTTGGCGCTATGCTTCAGGGGCATCCAGATAGACATACGCCTGGTATTGAAGTTTGCAGTGGTTCGTTGGGCCAGGGGCTGTCTGTGGCTCTAGGAATGAGTTTAGCAGCGAAGTTGGATAAAAAAGATTATCGTGTCTATTGTCTTATGGGTGATGGCGAAATCCAGGAGGGTAATATTTGGGAAGCAGCCATGGCGAGTGCTCACTACAAATGTGATAATCTTTGTGCCATATTGGATTATAACGGTTTTCAGATAGATGGCCGCGTGAGTGATGTCATGGCTCTTGAGCCTTTGGCACAGAAGTGGACAGGATTTGGATGGCATGTGATTGAGATTGATGGTCATAATATTGGCGCGATTCTTAAAGCTTTTGATGCGGCAAAAAAAATTAAACGCAAACCCACAATTATTATTGCAAAAACGATAAAGGGAAAAGGTGTTTCTTTTATGGAGAATATAGCTGATTTTCATGGTCGGGCGCCGACGCAGGCTGAAACAGAGATTGCCATGAAAGAATTCGGAAGGAAGAAGGTTTAAAAAATGGGCGAAATGCTTTATGCTAGGGACGTTTATGGCAAGACTTTAGTTGAGCTGGGCCAAAAGAGCTCAGATGTTGTTGTGCTTGATGCTGATTTATCAGGCTCTACCCGTACGCGTCTTTTCGCTCAGAAATTTCCTGAGAGATTTTTGAATTTTGGTGTGGCTGAACAGAATATGATGGCGACAGCTGCTGGTTTAGCTAGCTGTGGAAAAGTTGTCTTTGCTTCCACATTTGCAATGTTTGCTGCTGGGCGTGCTTGGGATCAGGTAAGGAATACGATTTGTTATGGCAATCTAAATGTTAAGATTGTTGCTTCTCATGCCGGGATTACTGTTGGCCCGGATGGCGCAAGCCATCAGGCGCTGGAGGATATCGCGATTATGCGCGTTATTCCTAACATGAGAGTTCTTGTGCCATGTGATGGCCCACAGACACGTCAGGCGGTATTAACCGCTTTTCAGACCCCGGGCCCTTTTTATATCAGGCTTGGAAGGGCGAAAGTTGAAACGATTGAACAAGACAGAGAGTTTGTTGTTGGTAAAGGTTATATTTTGCAGGAAGGAAAAGATGTTACTATCGTTGCTTGTGGTATCATGGTTCATCAGGCCATGGCAGCGGCAAAGGCTTTGAAGGAAAAGAATATATCTGCTTGCGTCATTAATATGCCCTCTGTTAAGCCCATGGACGTGCCTTTATTGGTTGAACAGGCCAAAAAAACAAAAGGATTTGTAGTTTGCGAGGAACATTCTATTGTTGGAGGATTGGCGTCAGCCGTTGCGGAAGCTCTTTCTGAAGAGTGTCCAGCGAAAATTTTAAAAATAGGTGTAAAAAATAGATTTGGTCAATCTGGTGAAGAGGCGGACCTTTTGAAAGAATATCAGCTTTTATCTTCAGATATTGTAGCTGCTGTAAAAGCGCTTTTGGTTTAAGCCGAGATTTTTTATGGATTCTCACGTGTGTGTTGAAAAGACTAAAATAAGCGCTAATTGTGCAAAGTCTCTTGTTTTATATTCCCCCGCAAAGTTAAATCTTTTTCTCGAGGTCTTAAAAAAACGATCAGATGGCTATCATGATCTTTTAACATTATTTGAACGTATTTCGCTTTCTGATAGGATCCAATTAACTACACTCGCTTATGATGAGATTGTGGTTTCTTCAAAAAGTCCGGATATTCCCTTAGATCATAACAATTTGGCTTATAAGGCGGCTGAACTTATAAAAAGGTCGCAGAGGATTCGACAGGGAGTTAAGATCGAAATTGATAAGATCATACCTGTTGGAGGTGGGTTGGGCGGTGGTTCATCTGACGCAGCGACCGTTCTTTTGGGGCTCAATAAGCTTTTTTCTTTGAAGTTGGACAAGAAAACGTTAATAGGTTATGCAAATAAATTGGGTAGTGATGTGGCTTTTTTTATTTTTGACTGTAATTTTGCGGTTGGAAAGGGAAGAGGTGGCGAATTAAAAAAAGTACTTTTGCCAAATACAGCTAAATTATGGCACCTATTATTTGTTCCGCATGTAAAAGTTATGACAAAAGAGGTGTATTTTTTGCTTGATCAGGAAGAAAATTTGCAAAAAAAGGCTAAAAAAAGCCAAAAGAGTTTGAAGTTGACAAAAAAACCGGATAATGTTAAGATACTTGTCTCCAATATCAAAAAAAGAGATTTAAATTCGCTTAACCGAAATATTTACAATCGGTTAAGTTTAACTGTAATGGAATCATATAGATTGGTTTCTGATTTAAAAGACGATCTTTTAAAACTTGGGTTGGAGCAAGTGCACATGTCCGGTAGTGGTCCTACGCTTTTTATGAATTTTAAAACGAAATCAGCCGCGCAAGAAGTATTTGAGCGTATCCATGATAGGATTTCAGATAGATGCAGGCTTTTTTTGACAAGTACCCTATAGTGATGCAACAAGTGTATAAGGAGGACGAATCATGGAAATAACGGAAGTGAGAATTTTTCTTAAAGATAGTCCCGATAAGAAGTTAAAAGCTTATGCTACAGTTACGCTGGACAATGCTTTTGTGGTGAGGAACATCAAGGTGATAGAAGGCGGATCTGGTTTGTTTATTGCTATGCCTTCAAGAAAACTGAAGAGCGCTTGTCCAAAATGTGGCTTTAGAAACGAAGTTAAAAGTAAATATTGCAATCAGTGTGCGGCGCAACTTCCGGCTGTTTTAAGGCCCATGAATTCTGATCAGGAAGGTGCTGGCGCGCAATCTGAACATAGAGATATTGCTCATCCTATTACACAGACCTTTAGAGATTATTTACAAAAAAAAGTTTTGGAAGCTTACGAAACGGAAAGAACAAAAGGTTCATCTGTGGCACCAAGTAACAGTGAATTATGAGTTCGATGTATTTCGGTAAGGTTTTATAGAAAATTAAGACTTATTGATGAGCTTTGAGAAGGGGTTTTATAGGATTAGACATTGCCCGGTAGTGTAATCGGTAACACTCCAGAATTTGGATCTGGCTTTTGAGGTTCGAGTCCTCACCGGGCAGCTTTTTGATAAGTGAGGACGAGAACCTAAGGGGTGCGGGGAGATTGTCCCCGCGTATTTGGGGTGACAGCGAAGCCGAAGGCGAAGCGTCATAGGGGCAAAGCCCCTATGAGGAGGAGTCGAGCGAAAGCGAGCGACGACAGGTTCTAGGGTCTTAATGACCCGGAGTCCTCACCGGGCAGCTTTTTGATAAGTGAGGACGAGAACCTGGTAATTATAAGAATGAAGTAGGGTTTTGTTTCATTAATCACGCCTATTTTAAAAATTATCATGAAAAATTTGTGTGTTGTTATTTTAGCGGCTGGTGAAGGAAAGCGGATGAAATCTGCTTTGCCAAAAGTGTTGCATGAAGTTTATGGTAAGGCCATGTTGTCCAGGGTGATTGATGCTGCCCGAGGGATAAAAGGTGTCAAAAAAATTATTACTGTAGTTGGCCGTCATAAAGCGGATATTCGTGCAGTGGTAGATAAGGATGTTACGTTGGTCCAGCAGCATCAGCCTTTAGGTACTGCTGATGCGGTAAAGGCGGCTCAGCGGGCGATCCCTGCTCATGTTGGCGATGTTATTGTTTTGTATGGTGACACACCTTTGATAACGACGGATACGATAAAGGCTTTGTATGCTTGCCATGCTCAGGAAGATGCTGCGTGTACGGTCCTGACTACTTCTTTAGCCAACCCAACTGGTTATGGGCGCATTGTGAGGGGCCAGGGCGGAGATTTTATAGGCATTGTTGAAGACAAGGACGCTGATTTTGCGCAAAAGAATATTAAAGAGATCAACACGGGAATGTATTGTTTTAAGAGGCAGGATTTGCTTGATGGGCTTAAGTGCATCAAGCCCTCTGACAAAAGTGGTGAGTTTTATTTAACAGATGTTTTTAGTTATTTTTTTAGCAAGGGCAAGAGGATAGTGGCTTTTGGCGTTCAGGAGTCATCCGAAGTTTTAGGGGTTAATTCAAAGTATGAACTTCTTGAGGCGCAGCGTCTTTTCAGGCGCCGTATTTTAAGAGACCTCTTAGATAAAAATGTCCAGATCATGGATCTGGACACGATTTTTATTGACGAGACAGCCAAGATTGGCCCAGGCACAAAGATTTATCCTTTTACTTATATTGAGAAAAATGTTTGTATTGGCCGTGATTGTTCTGTTGGGCCATATTGCCATTTGCGCGAAAACGCTGTTTTAAAAAATAGCGTCTCCGTCGGGAATTTTGCTGAGATTAAAAATTCCACACTAGATGATGGGACTTTTATGCGGCATATGAGTTATTTGGGTGATACGCGCGTTGGAAAGAAGGTTAATATTGGCGCGGGTTCTGTTGTTGCAAATTTTGATGGAAAAAAGAAGCATAAAACAGTTATTGATGATGGTGCATTTATTGGTTGCGATGCCGTTTTAATTGCGCCTGTTGTGGTTGGCAAGAATGCTGTTGTTGGTGCTGGAAGCATTGTGACAAAGAAGCATAATGTTGGCCCGGGGTCTGTGGTTGTTGGGGCTCCAGCCAGAGAAATAAAATTAAAAAAATAATTTCAACTTAAAGGAATCCCAAGATGAATAAGATTGAGATTGTTGCTGGTAATGCTAATCCGAAATTAGCCGATGAGATTTGTAAAGAGCTGGGCAAAAAGCTTGGCGGTATGATGGTTTCAAGGTTTAGTGAAGGAGAAATCAGAGTTAAAATTGATGAAAACGTGAGAGGCAAGGATGTTTTTGTTATCCAGCCTACTTGTCCGCCGTCAAATGAGAATTTAATGGAGCTACTGATTATTATTGACGCCTTAAAGAGGGCTTCAGCGGGCAGGATTACAGCTGTATTGCCTTACTATGGTTACGCGCGTCAGGATCGCAAAGATCAGCCCCGGGTGCCTATTACGGCTAAGCTTGTCGCTAATCTTTTGACGGTTGCTGGCGCGAACAGGATTTTAACAATGGATTTACATGCTGGCCAGATCCAGGGTTTTTTTGATATTCCGCTGGATCATCTTTATGCTATTAATGTTTTTGTTGATTATATTCAGACGCTCAAAATGGATAATCTTGTTATTGTTTCACCGGACGTTGGTGGCATAAAAACTGCGCGTGCTTATGCTAAGCGTCTGCAGGCTGGTTTGGCCATTGTTGATAAACGCCGGATTTCTCCTGAAAAGGCTGAGGCGATGAATATATTGGGCGAAGTTGAAGGAAAGAATGCTATTCTAGTGGATGATTTGATTGCTACAGGTGGCTCTCTCATTGAAGCGGCTAATGCTTTGAAGAAGGCCGGTGTTAAGACAATTTATGCGGCTGTTGTGCATGGTGTTTTGACGGGCAAGGCGATCAGCAATATTGAGAATTCTGTTATTAAAGAACTTATTATTACGAATACGATTCCATCGGAGAATCATAACACACATCCGAAGATTAAGGTTCTGTCTGTAGCTCCACTTTTAGCTGAAGCGATTAAACGGATACACCGGGAAGAATCTATTAGTTGTTTGTTTGGCCCGGATATTTAGAGTATTAGAGATTCAGAGAGTCAAAGTGTCAAAGCAAAAGCAGAAGCAGAAAATATTAATATTGTAGCGGTCGGCTCTCGTGTCGACTTGAAAAAAGAAATACATACTTATAGGCAATAGGCAGTTAACCATGGCGTCTAAGCACTGGTAAAATTGACAAGTAAATTTTATTCAGTAGCCGCCAGGATAAACATTGTAAAGAAAAAAGCCTAATTATAGGCAATGTTAAGGAGAAGGAGAAATGGAAGAGTTTTTTTTAGAAGCGATGGTTCGTCAAGATGCTGAAATACGCAAAAATAACCTTTTACGTAAACAGGGGTTTGTGCCTTGTGTTGTTTATGGTGAAGGACACAAGACGTTGTCTTTAAAGATTGAAAGAAGCCGATTGATTAAATTTATGCATGCCCATCACGGCGGAGAAAATCTTGTGATAACATTGAAGATTTCTTCACAAGGAAAGGAAACTATAAAGGACAGGCCTGTGATTATTCAAGAGTTGCAGACGCATCCGGTTAGTGGTGACCTTGTCCATGTGGATTTTCATGAAGTTTCTTTAACGAAGCGTCTGATAGTCGAAATTCCTATTGAGGCCAAAGGAGATGCGGTTGGTGTTAAACAGGATGGCGGCACGCTTGAGCATATTTTATGGGAAGTTGAGGTTGAATGTTTGCCGACGAAAATTCCTGAAAAAATTGAAGTCGATGTGACTAATATGAAGATTGGTGAAACAATTCATGTCAAAGATCTTGTTGTGCCTGCTGACGTTGTGATTAAGCACGATTTGGAAAGCATTGTTTTTACTTTAGTTCCTCCGCATAAAGAAGAGCTTCCTGAAGAAGGTGAGGCAGCAGAAGCTGTGAGTGCGGAGCCGGAAGTCATCAAGAAAGAAAAGAAGCCGGTTGAAGAGGTAGAAGGCGGAGAGAGCAAGGGCGCCTGAAGCGACTTGATAATATAAACAGTTATGTTTTTTTCTAATATTTCGCGCCGCAAAACGGTTGAAAAGCTGATTATTGGATTAGGTAATCCTGATTCAGGTTATCGGTTTACGCGCCATAATGCGGGGGCTTGGGCCGTCAAAATATTTGCTCAAAAACACAAGCTTGTTTTTAAAAATAGCCGTTCTTTTAAAAGTCTTATTGCGCGAGGGAAGATAGAAGGGCATGATATTGCCTTGATTCTCCCTCAGACTTACATGAATCTTTGTGGTGAAGCTGTGGCCGCGTATTTTAAGAAGCATAATACGCTTTTTAAAAACATTCTTGTTGTATATGATGACGTGGCGCTTCCTTTAGGAGACGTGCGTTTTAAGGGGCAGGGTAGTGCTGGCGGGCACAATGGCTTGGTTTCGGTTATCAATAGGCTATCCACACAAGATTTTGCGCGGTTGAAAATTGGCATTGATGGTGCCGATTGTGAAAATTTATCTGATTATGTGCTTGCTAAATTTTGTGAAGATGAAAAAAAGGTGTTGGAGGAGGCATTAAACAGGTCTGCTGAAGCTATGCGGGTTTGGATTCTTGAGGGCGTGGATAAAGCCATGAATTATTATAACAAAAAAGAGAATAAGGAAGGAAAAATACTTGGAGAGAGGAGTTGATTGGCGCATGAAAAAATATGAAGCAATGTTTATAATTAAGCC
>JBDREX010000060.1:0-39521 GCA_043819345.1 Candidatus Omnitrophota bacterium | reverse complement strand
TATTTGGCAAAGAATTTCAGCTCTCGGATGAAGGGTAGGCCGCGTGTTTTGGTTTTGGCACCTACGCGTGAATTGGCCGCGCAAATAGGAGATAGCATCAAGGATTACGGAAGGTATTTAACAGTGCCCCATACGGTTATTTTTGGTGGTGTTGGGCAGAATCCTCAGGTGCGCGCGCTGGCACAAGGCGTGGATATTGTTGTGGCTACTCCCGGGCGCTTGTTGGATTTGATGAATCAGCATCACATACGATTAGACGGTACTGAGATTTTTGTTTTGGATGAGGCTGATCGCATGCTAGATATGGGTTTTATTCATGATGTTAAACGCATTATTGCTAAGCTTCCAAAAAAACGCCAAACTCTTTTTTTCTCGGCTACGATGAGTCCGGAAGTGGTCAAGCTTTCAGAGAAGATTGTGAATAATCCTGTTTTTGTCAGTGTGAATCCGGGTAAGCCAACTGTAGAAAGTATCGCTCAGAAGGTGTTTTTTGTAGATAAAAACCATAAGGATGCGCTTTTGGCACAGCTCCTGGAAGCTAAGCATTGGAGCCGGGTGTTGGTTTTTGTGCAGATGAAACATGCCGCCGATAAGGTTGTCGATCGGTTGCGGGCACTTAAGATTAGTGCCGCAGCGATTCACGGAAATAAAAGTCAGAATGCGCGCACAGGGGCATTGGCTAAGTTTAAGCAGGGGCAGATCCGTGTTTTGGTTGCGACAGATATTGCGGCTCGGGGTATTGATGTGGATTCGATTTCACATGTGATTAACTATGACCTGCCAAATACTACAGAAACCTATGTGCATCGTATTGGGCGTACGGCCCGGGCTGGTGCCGGAGGGGATGCTGTTTCATTTTGTGCGGCATCGGATAGGGATTTTTTACGCGCGATTGAAAAGATGGTGGGAGCGGCGATATCAGTTGATCGTAGCCACTCGTTTCATTCTCGTGAAGCGGAGATTGCTACTGGTGCTGCGGCTCGGCCTTTACCCAGGGGTAAGGGGCATGTTCGCAAAGTAAGTTCCGACAGAAAGCCTGTTGCTAAGAATAAAAAATATCCGCCGCATTGGGCACAATGGAAAAAAAACAAAAAAGGCCAGAAGCATAAATCTTTTCATCGTTGACCTGGATGCGGGAAATAGCTCTATTTTTCATAACCCCGGCATTTCTGCAGGGGTTTTGTTTTTTAGCGCTCTTGTTGAGTGGAGGTTTCAGAGGTATAATTATTCTAATTGTTAGTTAAAAAATAGAATCGTCTCCATTATTCGCTGTATATTTTTAGGTTAATTTTAGAGGATAAATTTTTTAAAGACGGTTATGATTGAAAGATATTTCGGAATAAAAGAGCAGGGGGATCAATGAATAAAGAGGAGCTTCTTGACGCAATAGCCGTTGAAGCCAGTTTGACTAAGGCTGATTCCAGAAAGGCATTGGATGCGGCTATAAAGGCTGTTGTTGGTATTTTGAAATGTGGCGGTTTTTTGGAAGTGGTGGGCTTTGGTAATTTAGAGGTGCACCAGCATAAAAAACGTAGCTGGCGTACTCGTTCTGGAAAAACTGTTGTGATTCCTTCGCATAAGACTGTATTCTTTCGTCCTTGTGAGAGCTTGAAAGAAGAGGTTAACAGATAAACGGAGTAAAAAAGGTTTTTATTAAATAATGAGGCCCGTTTTATTTTTTACAGGCATCCTTTGACATTTCACAGGGAGCGGGGTTAAATGAGTGAAAATATTATTCAGGACAAATTTACGGAGTGGACGGCGGATAAGAACGCGCTTGAGGCACGAATAGCGGTATTTAATTATATCAGGGATATTCCTTACGGCATATTGCCTGAATTGAGAGATCCTGTTACAGGTCCTGTTCGTATGCTTGAAATTAACGTTGGTTCATGCGTGCCGAAACATTTTCTTTTAGCGAATTTTTTTGAAAAACTAAAAATTCCCGTAAAATATGTTACCTATCTTTTTAGCTGGAATGATTTCAAGGTTAAGTATCTGCCTGATTTGTTAAAAATCGTTAAGGCTATGCCGATAGGAACACATCTTGCTTGTAAGGCCTATATTAATGGCAAGTGGGTTTTAGTTGATGCGACTTTTGAGAGCGCGCTTCAAAAGCGCGGCTTCCCTGTGACGGAAAACTGGGACGGCGTAAGCAATACTAAAAATGCGGTCAAACCCATCAAAGAGATCATCCATGAAACTCTTGAAGACCGGCTTAAATATATAGCTGAATGCAAAAAATCCTGGTCTCCGGCGCAGGTGCATGCGTATGAAGAATTTCCGCCTCTTTTGAATAGCTGGCTATCTTTCTTGAGGCGTCAGTAAGAGGCTAAGACAAGGCACGAATTAAGATGTTTTATAAAGCTTGTTGCGCTGCATAATGTTTCTTCAAAAGGTAGAGATAAAAATATGCGGGGGGAAATAAATGAAAACCAGATTGTTTGTGGTACTTGTTTTTATTGCTGCCGCAGTTTTTCTATATCAGTATCTTTACAAAAATATTCCAGTTTATCCCGTAAATTTTCCCGGCCCAAGAACTCACTTTGATTCAAAAAAACTTCCGCCTGCTCCGGATTATCGTAACAAAGAAAATTGGATGATGATGCCCGATGGTTCAGGGGAATATCTCACGGATGTTTTTTGGGTATATCCAACGGTTTATTCTTCAAAAGAACACTGGAATATGCCGCTGAACGATGAGCATACTAAAGAAAAGGCAAAAAAAGCCACGCTTAAGTTTATGGGTGTATTTTCTAACGCGTCTAATGTTTATGCGCCATATTATAGACAGGCGGGGATAGCTGTGCTTTCAGCAGATGAGAGCGACAATAAAAAAGTTTTGGGCATTGCGACCAAAGATGTGGAGAACGCTTTTAAATACTATATGAGTAACGCCAATGATGGGAAGCCATTTATTATTGCCGGGCATAGTCAGGGCGCAAACATAATTCTTAGTATCATGAAAGATCTGTTTTCAGATGCCTCTATCAGGAAGAATCTGGTGGCTGCCTATATCATAGGTTGGTCCGTAACACAAGAAGACCTCAAGAAGTACCCTTTCTTAAAAATAGCCAAGACACCTGATGAAACAGGAGGAATTATAACATATAATACTGTGGCTGACGGTTTTGTGGATAAAGCGCCGACAATTCTTGATGGGGCAGTTGTGGTTAATCCTTTAACGTGGACTATTTCTGCAGAGCCTGCGCCTGCCAGCCTTAATGAAGGGGCTGTTTTCTTTGACGCGGATATGAAGGAGTCAATAATTCCTCATTATACATCCGCGCAGATAAAAGGAGAGGGCCTTGTTATTCCAAGGCTAGCTAATGAGGATCAGTTAGACATGCCTTTTGGGCCCGGGGTGTATCACAACTATGACTATTTCTTTTTTTATGAGAATATTCGTCAAAATGTTGCAAAGCGCATCAGGTCTTTTTTGGAAAAAGAGCGGCAGTGATGTTGCTCGAGAATTTCGCATTCGTCATGAGAAAGATACAAATATTATTACTTCGGTTGAAAAACAATGCGCTTGGTTGCGCGCTATTGGTTTTAGTGATGTTGAGTGCTATTTTAAAATATTTGAAATGGCGATATTTGCCGGAAGGAAAGATCATAGATAATGCTTAAAGTGCTTTTGTTTTTGAGTTTTAGAGTTGCTCTGACAAGGGGGTAAGATGGAAAGCCAGAAAAATTATTCCGAAGGACAGTTTTATGGTGATTTGACTAAATTGAATACGTGCCGTGTGCTTGCTGATTCTGTCAGCCGAGATGTTTTGATTGGTATTGTGAATAGTTATCTTGATTTGCTGAACAGTTCGTCAGCTGTATATGAAATAAATGGTGATTACGCTCTAGGGATATTTTCTTCGGGGTGGTGCCGTTTTCTTGATGAGGCATCACGCAGGCTGTGTGGAACAGACGATAATAAAAAGGCATTAGATAGCGGTTTGTGGCTTTGTCATGAATCGTGCTGGAAAGATGCGGCTAAAGTGTCAATTGAGAAAGGCGAGCCAGTGGATATTGAATGTCATGGCGGAATCAGATTGTATGCTGTTCCGATTAAGGCAGGGAAAAAGATAGTGGGTTCTATCAACTTTGGGTACAGTGATCCTCCTCAAGATTCTCAAAAATTGCAAGAAATCGCGAAAAAATACAATGTTGATCAAGATAAGCTTCATAAGCTTGCCATGGAGCATAAAACTTGCACCCCTTCTGAAATTGAAGCAGCTAAAAAACATTTACAGACAACGGCTATGTTGATTGGTGAAATCGTGAGGCGTAAAGAGGTTGAGGATAAGCTTAATGAGGAGATGGAAAACCTGGAAACATTCAATAAGGCTGCCATAGGAAGAGAGCTGAAAATGGTAGAGTTAAAAGAGGAAATCCAGCAGTTGAAACAGAAGTTAAAAAGGGAATTATAGTTTTTTTGGTGGGCTGATGAAAGATTTTAAAGAATTAATAAAATTTATTTTTGGGTTTATGCCGTGGATTTTGTTTCTCTTTTTTTCCGGCCATACATTGGTCAGCTTGGAGCGGGCTATTATTATTTCTGTTTTGGCCAGCCTGTTATTCGGCTTTCGGGAATTACGCAGAGGAGTTATTCTTCAGTGGGCGACTCTATTTTTCTTTATAGGCTGTATGATAGCCGTAAATCTTACCGGCCTTTTATCTATAGCCAACGATATGGGGATTATCGCCAATGGTTTTCTCGCATTGTTTATCTGGGTAACGATTTTTACTGGCAGGCCGTTTACTCTGCAATACGCCAGAGCGGATCTTCCAAAAGAGCTGTGGAATGATCCTAAGGTTATAAGCAGCTGTCAGTTAATAGCTATTGTTTGGGCGGTGTTATTGACTTTTTCCGCTTTAGCGGCATATTTTAGGGTTTTAAATCCGGATGTTTATCCTGACGGGGTCTATTTTGATATTAATATTGGAATTATTTTAAGCGGCATTATTTTTACAACGTTATACAAAAGACATAAACGGTTGCAGCGCTGATAGGGAATATTGCTATGATTAAAGTTTCAAAATATATTGTTATATCCGGGATTGTGTTGATTATTGCTGTTGGTATTATTCATTGGCTTGATGCAAGAGACGCTCTCCAGGAAGCGGTTTATAAAGGATGGCTTTTTTATGCTAACGGCGTTGGGTCTGCTTTGGCTGCGTATGGGATATTGCGCGGGCGTCGATGGGGCTGGTTTCTTGGGGTTTTTATCGCGGTTGCCTCCATAGCCGGTTATGTGGCTAGCCGTACAATAGGCTTGCCGTTGATTCCGCCGGAGCCTCACGATTGGTTTGAGCCGTTGGGCGTAGCCTCCTTAATTACAGAAGGGCTTTTTATTGTGCTATTTATGAAAATGAATAGAGAAAAATAAAATTGTTAGCTCGTTTTTGGATGAAATAAAGGGTGGCTCTATTTTAATAAGAGCCACCCTTTACCATTTTTTAAATTACCTGTTCTTAATATTTTGGGGCTTAGGTGAACCTGCGGGGAGGATGGCTTGGATGCTTGAAAGGGCGATGTATCCGGTTCTTTCCTTGGAAATACCAGGATATTCTATTTTTAGAAATGTTATTTCTTCTATCGTTGTGGTGCCTATTATTTTTACATCAGAGATGTATTGCACATGGTCTTGCAGGGCGTAGTAGATGTCATAGGAAGCATCTTTTTGAAAGGCTGTTAGATTTTGTTCTGCGAGGCAATTTTTTAACGCGATCGTCCATAGAAAACATGTTGCTATAAGAGATAACAATACTATTTTTTTAACCAGTTTCATTTGTGCTCCTTATTTTTTTGGCCGTTTTTCTATCATCTCTTTCGCCTTTTTAATTCCTTTATCAGCGATATAATCTGTTCCAAAAACGTTAGCGTTCACTTTTTCGTAACATTTGATAGCTAGTTGCGGCTTATTCATTTTTAAGAAAAGATCGCCTTTGGCCAACACGGTGCCTGTTGGGATAGGGAGGTGCCGGATGGGAGAGTCTTTGTCTTCTTTTGGCCAGGCCTTAATAGCTTGATTATAGCAATAAAGCGCTTCTTCGTATAGGATGATTTAGCCGCCGCATCTATTTGGGTCATTGCTTGAAGAAGAGGTTCTACGGATGTATAATTTATATCTGTTGAAACAAAAAAAAGGAGAGAAAGATGCCGGTTATGAGAAGTCGCTTACTTAAGGTGTTTTTTTATTTATCTGTGGGTATGTTTTTCGTTGCTGTGGGGGGCGCGGCCAAGACGGTGAATCAGGACGATCTGAATATAAATAGGATATCAGGCCAGTCGCTTGACGGTGTGCGCAATCTGAAGATTCTTTTTGGCCATCAGTCCATAGGGATGAATACAATCGCAGGCCTTAGGGATTTGGCCAGGCAAAATGCTGGATATAGCCTGGTTATCGCCAATGTTTCTTCATTAGCGGATTTTAATTCTCCAAAGCTGGGGCATTTTAGAATCAGTGTTAATGGAAATCCGATAGGCAAAATCTATGAGTTTGCTGATTGGATTGAAAATGGCTATGGACAGGTTGTTGATGTGGCTCTATTCAAATTTTGTCCTTTTGATATTAAGGCCGATACGGATGTTGTAGCTCTTTTTAATACGTATAAAAGAGTTATGGCGTCTTTAAAAGTCGCCTATCCGGATGTTGCTTTTGTTTATGTGACCTGTCCGCTGGTGGATAGTGAAGATTTGGCTAATGTTAAAAGGAATCAATTTAACAGGATGCTGCTTAATGAATATGGCAGCAGAGAGTATATATTTGATATCGCGGCAATAGAATCTGGGCATCAGAATGGAACCCGGGCGGAATTTACTTTTAGAGGCGGAGTGTATAATAAGCTTTGCGGTGAATATAGAGTAGCACAGGATAGGGTGCATCTCAATGAGGTGGGCCGGCAAAGGGTGGCCAAAGGGATGCTTTCTTTATTGTCAACTATTGCCGAAAAAAAGCAGAGATAAATGAAACATGAAGGAGAGTAGTAAATATATTGCTTGAATTTTTTGAATATTTTTATATAATTGATTAAAATCATAGGCATGGTTGTGCCTGTGGTTTTGAAACGCGAGGAAGCGTTTGGAGGAGTCAAAGAAGAGTTGTTTTTAAGAAGATAGAGCTGTCTGTGAAGTAAGCGGCCGGCCAATTATATACGCGAAGAGGCGTTTTGCGCGCGAGGATTTAATCCACGCGCGCGAAACGTCTTTTTTTTGTTTCACAAAGGAAAGGAGAAAAGACTAATGTTTAGCGCGGTTGATACATTGTTTGTTTTGATGTCGGCTTGTCTCGTTATGTTGATGACGCCAGGTTTGGCATTCTTTTACGGAGGAATGGTTCGGCGTAAGAATGTTTTGAGTGTCCTCATGCAGTGCATTATTGTTTTGTGTTTGTTGAGTCTGCAGTGGGTGTTTTTTGGATACAGTTTGTCATTTGGGCCTAGCGAGGGGTTTTGGGGCGGGTTTCAGTGGCTGGGGCTTAATGGGGTTGGTATGGCGCCGTTTGCCGCATATTCTGAAACGGTTCCGCATATGGCTTTTATGATTTTTCAGTCTATGTTTGCTGTGATCACACCCGCGTTGATTATCGGCGCGTTTGCCGAACGGATGAAGTTTTCAGCTTTTTTGCTTTTTGCTTTATTATGGGCTACGTTTGTTTATGATCCTTTGTGCCATTGGGTTTGGGGCAGTGGAGGCTGGCTTAAGAATCTGGGTGTTGTGGATTTTGCCGGGGGGATTGTTGTGCATACGAGCGCTGGTATTGCCGCGCTGATGACAACCATTATTATTGGTAAGCGCAAGAGTTTAGGCCATAATCCATCGCCGCATAATTTACCTCTTGTTGTTTTGGGAACGGGGTTATTGTGGTTTGGTTGGTTTGGTTTTAATGCCGGCAGCGCTTTATCGGTGAATGGTGTTGCGGTTATGTCTTTTGTTGTGACGAATACGGCCGCGGCCGCGGCGGGTTTAAGTTGGGCGCTTTTGGAATGGATACGTAACGGTAAGCCTACTATCTTTGGTATTGTGACAGGGTCTATCGCGGGACTTGCAACCATTACGCCGGCCGCCGGCTATGTGGGAGTAGGTATGGCCGTGATTATTGGTGTTCTTGCCAGCGTTGTTTGTTTTATCAGCGTTGCTATTATCAAACCGAAATTTAACTATGATGATTCGTTAGATGCTTTTGGAGTTCATGGTGTAGGCGGTATTTTAGGTACACTTGCCTTGGGATTGTTTGCTTCTAAAGTTGTTAATCCAGCGGGTGTTGACGGATGGTTTTTTGGGAATCCGAAGCAGTTTTTTATTCAGCTTTTAGGCATCGGAGTTTCCGTGGTTTATGTAGCTGTTATGACATTTATTATTTATAAACTGGTGGATGTCTTTTTTGGTGTCAGAGTGAATGAGGCCGATGAGATGATGGGGTTGGATTTGACACAACACAGAGAAAGAGCATATACAATTATTGAATAAGTGGAGGTTAGACATGAAACTGATTATTGCGATTATCCAGCCGCATATGCTGGAGTCTGTTAAAGAAGAGCTGTATAAAGCGGATGTTAATCTTTTGTCGGTAAATGAAATTTTAGGGCATGGCCGACAGAAGGGTGTGACTGAGGTTTACCGTGGTATCAAGGAAACTGGCAATTTGCTGCGTAAGATGAGGCTTGAAATTGCTGTTAATGATAAATATGTTGAGCCGACGGTTAAAGCCATTATGAAGGGTGCTCAAACGGGCAAAGTTGGAGACGGAAAGATTTTTATTCTTCCGATGGATGAGTGTATTCGTATTCGTACCGGTGAAAAGGGGAATCAGGCTATAGGGTAGAATGGTTTTGAATATTAGAATTCCTAAATGAGGCCTTAACTTATGGAACAAAGTGAACATAAGTTAACAGGCCGAATTTCCGCCGTAGGCGCCTACCGGCAGGCAGGCTTCGTCGGGTTTCATCCTCCTTAGAATGACGATGGGGAACGCGGGTTAGCGAGTGCTCGAGTGTGCGGGTTAGCTAGTTCAACCCGTCAACCCGCAAACTCGTCAACTATATGATGGGCCTTTTGTCTCATTTTGCTTATTTTTTTGAACCATTGTTAATATTTAGGGATCATTGTATTGGTAGAGATCATATTTTGGATTGTGCTTGCATTCTGTTTTTAAAGAGGTATAATTAGCATAATTCTACGGGTGAGAGAAATAAAAGATTTAAAGAGCGGCCTATTAGGCCGTTCTTTTTTGTATTTAGGCATAGGCGAAAGTTTTAAGCGTTTTTGTTAAAAATAGATATATTTATTGTATTTTAGTGAGGGTTTATGTTTACACCGAAGCTTTTTAGCACATTAAGAAATTATTCGTTATCGCAATTACGTTCGGATTGTGTTGCTGGCGTTATTGTTGGAATCATCGCTTTGCCTTTGGCTATTGCTTTTGCGATCGCTTCAGGTGTTCCGCCAGATCGTGGTCTGATTACCGCTGTTATCGCGGGATTTTTAATTTCAGCCTTAGGGGGCAGCCGGGTTCAAATTGGCGGGCCTACAGGGGCGTTTGTCGTTATTGTCTATAGTATTGTACATCGTTATGGCGTGGATGGGCTGATGCTTGCAACAATTATGGGCGGGATTATTCTTGTGGCTATGGGGGTCGCTCGCTTTGGCCTGGTTATAAAATATATCCCTTATCCTGTTGTTGTTGGTTTTACATCGGGTATCGCTTTAGTTATCTTTTCTTCTCAGATAAAGGACTTCCTTGGGTTGCCGATTGACGTACTTGCGCCGGATTTTATTGCCAAATGGGCGCAGTATTTTATCCACTTGAATGCTTTGAATTACTATGCCTTTTTTGTGGGGAGCGGGACCATTTTTATTATTTTGTTTTTACAAAAATACGCAAAAAGGATTCCTGGGTCTTTTATTGCGCTAGTCGCTATGACAGTTGTGGTGCAAATATTTCATTGGCCTGTTGAAACAATTGGAACTAAGTTTGGCGCTATGCCACATTCTTTGTTTATTTTCAGATGGCCGAATATCAGTTTTGATTTGATCGGTAAACTTTTGCCGTCGGCTTTTACGATCGCTATTTTAGCGGGGATAGAGTCTCTTTTATCAGCGACGGTTGCCGATGGCATGATCAATGGCAAGCATCGTTCTAATATTGAGTTGATTGCACAAGGTGTAGCTAATATTGTTGCGCCCTTTTTTGGCGGTATACCGGCTACAGGTGCTATCGCCCGTACTGCGGCCAACGTTCATAATGGCGGGCGAACGCCTGTTGCTGGAATTGTGCATGCACTGACGCTTTTATTGATCATGCTGTGTTTTGGGGCCTGGGCTGTTTTGATTCCTATGCCATGTTTGGCGGGGATTTTATTGATCGTGGCGTATCGGATGAGCGAGTGGCAATCCTTTTATATGATTTTCAAAGCTCCTCGGGGAGATAGGGTTGTGCTTTTAGTGACATTTTTTTTGACAGTTTTGTTTGATTTGTCTTTAGCGATACAGATTAGCATGGTTTTGGCAGCATTTCTTTTTATCCATAGGCTGTCTCAAGTGGTGAATATGCAGGTTTTCATACAAGAATTTAGTGATGAGGAAGGAGTGGAAGGCCCTCTTATAAATAAAAAGGTTATACCTGAAGATGTTGATATTTTTGAAATTCAGGGGCCGTTTTTCTTTGGCATGGTTTCAACATTTCTTGAAACGATTAAAAATATTGAAAAGAAGCCTCGTGTTCGGATATTGAGGATGCGCTTTGTGCAGATGGTTGATTCAACCGCCATTAATGCGTTAGGGCATATTCACAGAGAATTAAAAAAAGAGGGTGTTGTTTTAGTGTTGTCAGGCGTTCAGCCAAAAGTTTTTTCCGCTTTGCGTAAATGTGGGCTGGTGGATGAGATTGGGGAGGGGAATATTTGTCGAGATATTGATTCGGCATTAAAAAAAGCTAAAGAATTTTTGTCCGCTCAGGGCTAGTAATAAGCTTAATGTGATTATCTGCGAACTTTATTTTTCTTGCAAAATAGGGCCCAAGGAGTACAATTAGTTGTAACCCTATACAACTATTATTGATAAGGATGTGCGCTGTGCGCATCCTTTTTTATTCTTTCGCGCTGAACGTCTTTACGATTCTGTTGTGGAGCGTGGCAAGGAAGAATAATTTTTTATAGTTCTATTCATGGAAGGATTGTCAGATATGGATACAATGAATATTGGTTTGCTATTACTACTAGGTATTGGTGTTTTTGGTGGGCTTGTTGGGGCATGGGTTTTTCAAAAACTGCGTATTCCACAAGTTGTCGGTTATATTGTAATTGGGATTCTGATTGGCCAGACGGGGCTGCATGTCGTTAAACATACTGATATTGTCAGACTGCAGTCTTTTAATTGGTTCGCGTTAGGTATTATCGGTTTTTTAGTGGGCGGTGAATTGCAGGCTGAGAATTTCCGTAAATACGGCAAGCAATTTATGGCTATCCTTTTTGGAGAGGGCCTGCTGGCTTTTACACTTGTGTGTATTCCTGTAACAGCGATTGTTTATTTGGTGATTCATTCTTTTGCGCCGGCATTGGCGGCAGGTATTGTGTTTGGAGCGATCGCTTCTGCTACAGATCCGGCTTCAACTGTTGAAGTCATGTGGGAATATCGCGCGCGCGGTGTTTTGACAACGGCTATTGTTGCCATTGTCGCTTTAGATGACGCTTTAGCTATGACGCTTTATGGGGTTGGTACAAGTGTGGCTGAAATTTTAACTGGTGGGTCCGCGAATGTCTTGGCGGAATTTTTAAAAATTGGCAAGGAACTTTTTGGTTCTGTTTTGTTAGGTGTAGCGGCAGGGTTTTTATTGGATTATACCTTCAGGCTCTTGCGGCAGCAAAAAGAGCGAATGCTGGCTTTGGCCGTCGGGATGCTTCTATTAGTTATCGGGTTGTCAGATGCTATTGGTATGGATGTAATTATCGTGACGATGACTATGGGTATTGTTCTGATTAATTTCGCCCCTAAAAAAAGCCAGGAGCTTTTTGCTCTCATGAAAAGTTTTTCTGTGCCTATTTATGTCATGTTCTTTGTTTTGGTTGGAGCACGCCTGAGAATTTCACAGATGCCTTTATGGTTATGGGGAATTGTTGCTGTTTACGTTTTAGGCCGTAGCTTTGGTAAAATGTTTGGGGCTTATCTTGGTGCCCGATGCTCTAAGGCAGACGTAGTTGTTCAAAAGTATACAGGCTTGGGATTGTTCTGCCAGGGTGGGGTAGCGATTGGTTTATCTATTATGGCTAGCCAGCATTTAGGAGATATTCATGTGACGCCTGAGATGTCGTTAGGGGACATGGTTATTTTTGGTATTACCGCGACGACATTAATTGTACAACTTTTGGGGCCGTCACTGGTTAAAAAGGCTATTCAAAAAAGCGGTGAGATCGGACGAAATGTGACAGAAGAGGATGTTATCGCTTCTTTAAGAGTAGAAGATGTTATGGATCGCGATATTATTTCTATTCAGGAAAATAAAAAAATGAGCAATGTCTTTGAGCTGTTTTCTGACTTGCGTTTTCTTGTTTATCCCGTTGTTGATAGGCAGGAACGCGTCATTGGTATAATTAAACTTCAGAATTTAAAGGAGATTATAACTGATCCAAGTTGTTGGGATTGGATGTTGGCCGGCGATGCTTTGATGCCGATTTCTACTAAGATTAGCGCTTCATTGCCGCTTGAATCGGCTTTGCATATGATGGATGAGGCTGTTGTAGAGGAGCTGCCTGTTGTGGATGACATTAACAATGATCGTCTTGTCGGTATGCTTGATAGGCGTAGTGTTGATAAGGCTGTTGAGCAGGAGCTTATAAAGCGTCAAACCGGTTTGCCCGCAGATAGATAGATTCCAGAGATAAAAGAAACTCAATTAGTCCTTTCCCTGAAATTTAACGAAAATATTTTTTTATGAGCTCTATATTACATAAATCTATGGAACCCAGGTTAACTCAAGGCCCTATTGGGAAGACTTTGTTTAAGATGACAATCCCTATGATCTGGGGGTTGTTTTCTCTTATGATTTTCAATCTGGTTGATACTTATTTTATCAGCAAGCTTGGCACGGTGCCTTTGGCGGCTATCGGTTTTACCTTTCCGATAGTAATGGTGGTTGGCGGTGTTTCTATGGGGTTGGGAGTTGCTGCTTCGTCGTTGATTTCCCGGGCCATTGGAAAAGGAGATCACGCGGAAGTCCAGCGCCTGACAGTGGACAGTCTTTTATTGGCTGGCTGCATTGTTGCTGTATTTGCGTTTATAGGTTTGCATACGATTCGCCCTCTCTTTACTTTACTAGGGGCTCAAGAAGAAGTTCTTTCCCTGATTAGTGATTATATGCGTATCTGGTATTTTGGGACGGTGTTTTTGGTGGTTCCGATGATCGGTAACAACGCTATTCGTGCCACGGGTGATACATTGTTGCCGGGCTTGATTATGTGTGTAGGTGCTCTAACCAATGCTGTTTTAGATCCCTTATTTATTTTTGGGTTTAAGCTTATTCCGGCGATGGGGATTAAGGGCGCTGCTTTGGCGACTGTTATTTCGCGCGCAATTACTTTGTGCGCGGCGCTGAGTATACTTTACTTCAATAAACACATGATAAGGTGGAAGGTGTTGCAATGGAAAGAGCTTCTTTCATCCTGGGGGCGGATTTTATATATCGGATTACCGGCGGCTGGTTCTTTTATTATTGTGCCGACATCTATGGGGATTATTACGCGTTTTGTTGCTTCATTTGGCCATGAGGCTGTAGCCGCTTTTGGTGTTGTTATTCGTATTGAAGGGGTTGTTTTGGCGGTTTTAATGGCATTAGCCACTGTGATGGGGCCGTTTGCCGGACAAAATTGGGGGGCGCGCAAAGTGGAACGGGTTGCCCGTGCTCTTAAGATCAGCTTTATTTTTTCACTATGTTGGGGTGTGGCAGCTGCGTTGTTGTTTATATTCAAGGGGAAGGGGATTGTTTCTCTTTTTGATGTTGATCCTATTGTTGTCCGGGTCGCGGTGATGTATTTATTGATTGTTCCTATTAGCTATGGCATGGAAGGCATTATCTTTATTCTGAGCTCAACTTTTAATGCTTTGGGCAAACCTCTTTATTCGTCTGCCCTCATTATTACGAGGGTATGTCTTTTGTATGTTCCTTTGGCCTATTTTGGTAAAAAGTTGTTCGGTTTGGGCGGAATTTTTGCGGCGGCATTGATAGCCAATGTTATTGTGGGCGGCTGGGCGTATTTAGGCGCGAAAAAAATATATCATTTGCTAGACGCGTAGATAAGAAGAGATAAAATAGTGGTTAACAAAATGGTTTCTTTTTTACTTTAAATAACATAGATATAATTTTTTGGCACGTTGTAGTGTCTGGAGATAAGACAAAGGCGTTTCTTTAGAGAAGAGACGCCTTTAATTTTTTTTGTGCACAAAAGGGAACAAAGGAAACGGGATTTAGCTGTTAAAATAGGAAAAATATGTTATGTTGATGATTAATGGAGGGGTGCTATGTTAAAAACGAAGGAATGTTTGTTGGTGTTTTTTTTAGGAGTTGGTTTATTTTTTACTTCTTCCAATGTTTTCGCGCAGGATGAGTCTTCTACGCAAAAAGGCGGAATTTTAAAAGATCTGAATATTCCGCTGGAAGTAAGTGTTGACACAGCCATAAGTTCAAAATATATCTGGAGAGGGTTTACATTAGATGATGACACGGTTGTGCAGCCTGGAATTTATGTAAGCGCGTATGGTTTTACGGCTAGCGTCTGGGGTAGTTTTGAGATTCAATCTAACGACGCCTTGTCTTCCAGTGAAATAGATTATTCTCTTGATTATACCCATGATTTCGGCAAGTTTAGCCTGTCGCTAGGTAATACATATTATGATTTTCCTGCTGTGGATGCTTTTAGTAATGAGCTTTATTTTGGTGTTGGAGTTGATATTTTTTTATCGCCGAGTTTGGTTTTTTATCATGATTACGGCCGGGAAGAAGATGGCGGCGGTCACGGTGAATATTTAGTTTTAAATCTGAGCCACAGTCTTCCTTTGGGCAGCAGGGGGATCATGCTTGATTTAGGGGGGCATGTTGGCTACAATCACAAGCTTTTTATTAACGGTGAAGGCGGGGATGTTGCTTTTAATATTGGCGTGAGTATTCCGTTGACGGATAAAATAACATTTACACCTAATGTGAATTATTCAATTCCTTTCGGGGATATGAAGGCCGCTGATGACGGTAATCAGGATTCAAAATTTTATGGCGGTTTTAAATTGGTGTTTGGTTTTTAATCCGTCGGAATAAACTTTTTATTTTTACGAAGCCCTCTGCCATATGGCAGAGGGCTTTTCGTTAATTATTTCTCTTTTTTTTCGCTTTTTAAGAGGTATAATTTGAAGAAGGTTTTTAATGCCGATAATGTGTTTTTATAAAATTCTGCACAGGGATGAAAGCATGAAGCGCTTAAAAGAAATTTTATCAAATCAATCAAGGCCTTTTATTTTTTTCTCCGGCTTGATTTTGGTAATGCTCGTGAGTTATTTTGATTATGTTACAGGTTATCAATTGAGTTTTTTCCTTTTTTATTTTATTCCGATCGCGTTTGTAACATGGTTTGGCGGCCTTTATCCGGGGCTTACAATCGCTCTTATTAGTGCGATGATGTGGTTTATGGTGGAATATCTGGCCAGGCTTGCTTATCCTGATTTACTCATTATTTTTCATAACAGTTGTATCAGGCTGCTCGCTTTTTCTATCCTTTCCTATAGCTTGTGGCATATTCAGGTTTATAGGCAAAAAACTAAAGAATTGATTGAATTTATTGTTCATGATTTGCGCACGCCTTTGTCCAATATTTCGCTTGGTTTTGACAACTTGCTTCATATTGATAGCGAAAAATTGGATTCCCGTCAGAAGGATATTCTCAATGTATGCAAAATTTCATCCGACAGGATGTTTATGTTGATTAATTCTATCCTTGATTTTTCGCGTTTGGAAAATAAAAAAATGGTTTTAGAGATAAAAGAGGTTGTTATAGAAAAATTAGTAGAGGAAGCTTTTGAAATTGTATCGGTATTCGCGCAAAGGCAGCAGGTGAGGCTTGAAAAAAATATAGAAGTGGGGCTGAAGGCAGTGATTTCTGATTACAATATGCTCTTGCGTGTCCTGGTGAATTTATTAAGTAATGCTGTTCGTGTAAGCCCGCCGAATTCTGCTGTGTTTGTTGGTGTTGGCTTGGACGGTATAGATAAAGTCAGATTTAGCATTCAGGATCAAGGCCCGGGGATGCCAGGTGATTTAGTTAAAGATGCGTTTGATCGTTTTGTCCAGGCAAAGGCGAGAAAGCGCGGTGTTTTTACCGGTGGCACTGGGTTAGGCCTGGCTTTTTGTAAAATGGCCATTGAGGCATTAGGTGGGCGCATATGGCTGGAAAGTTTGGAAGCCAAGGGGACAGCTGTTATATTTATTATTCCTTTTAAATATACAAAAGCACAAGTGCAATCATAAAACACATGAAAAAGAAGATAAAAAAAATTTTGGATCGTAAAGCAATTCAAAAGTTTAAAGATGAATTTCGCAGATTGCCTTTAGGGGAGCATCTTTGTTGTATTTATGGCAGTAAAGACGAACAGTTTTCCATGGTTATTCCCTACATCCTTATTGGATTGGAGAATCATCAGAGATGTATTTATATTGTTGACGACAGGACTATTAAAGAAGTGATGGAGGCCTTTGCGCAGGCTGGTGTGGATATTCATAAATACATTGATTCAAAACAGATTATTTTTTTAACACGTAGTGATGCGTATCTGAAAGGTGGTTTTTTTGATCCGGATCGCATGATCGTGTTATTAAAAAAAGCTCAAAAACAGGCCTTAAAGGATGGATATGAAGGTTTAAGAGTGGCGGGGGAAATGACCTGGATCCTTTCAAAATTGCCGGGGGTGGAGCGGTTTGTTGAATATGAGGCGAAGCTGAATTATTTTTTTCCAAAAAGCAAAAGTACAGCTATTTGTCAGTATAATGAGAAAAGATTTTCGCCGGAAACGTTATTAGATGTTATATATACACACCCAACAGTGGTTATTCATAAAATGATTTGTAAAAATCCTTTTTATGTCCTTCCGGATGTTTTTCTTGCCAGAATGAAAAAGAATAAGGGGAGAGTCTTTTATGAGAAGGTGAGAGATGAGCTTATTGATCGTACAGAGCTGGAGGGTAAGCGCAAAGAGTCACAGGAGCTTATGAAAGGTTTGGCCAGGTTTCCGGCTGAGAATCCTTCTCCTGTTTTGCGAGTGGATAGGAGCGGCCGGATTATGTTTCTCAATAGAGCGGCCAGAGTATTGTTAGAGCCATGGGCGTGTGCTAAAGGCAAGGTTATTCCGGATTTTATGAAACCTCTTTTTTCTCAGAATGTTAAACGCGGCAAGATGGTAGAAATGGAACAGGTGTTAGGAGATAGGGCTTTTCTCTTTACGACAACTCCCATGAGGAACGTTCCCTATTTGAATATCTACGGACTGGATATTACAAAGCGTAAAAAGGCTGAAAGTCAGGTGAAAGAGATTGCTGATGTCAAAACGCGTTTTGCCTCTATCGCTTCTCATGAGTTGCGCGCGAACCTTTCTATTATTAAAGAAGGGGTTGGCCTTGTTTTCGATGGCGTTGTAGGGGAGCCGAATGAAAAGCAGAAAAATGTGTTGAAGACGGTTATGAATAGTATAAATAGGCTGGCTCGTTTGGTGAATGATATTTTAGATTTTCAAAAAATGGTTTCCGGTAAGCAGGAGTATCATTTTCAGAAGCAGAACGTGAATGATGTCATTAAGGAGATTTATGAAACGACACATTTTTTAGCAGAGCAAAAAGGGCTTTATTTTGTTCTCAAGCTTTGTGAGGGGTTAGCTGATTGTCAATTTGACAAGGATAAGATAATCCAGGTGCTGGTTAATTTGATTAACAATGCCATCAAATTTACAGAATCCGGCGGGATAGAGGTTTTTACGACACAAGAATCCGGTGATGTGCATATTTCTATTAAAGATACTGGTTCTGGGATCAAAAAAGAGGATCTTGGGATGTTGTTTAAGAGCTTTGGGCAGCTTGAAACCAACGTAGGTAAACAGGTAAAAGGAACCGGTTTGGGCCTTGCGATTTCTAAGGAGATCGTGGAAGCTCATAAAGGCAAAATTTGGGCAGAATCAGAAATGGGAAAAGGGACTACGTTTCATTTAACGTTGCCGCTTTAGTAAAGTACATATTTTTATAATATGAAAAAGAGAAAACAAATTCTATTTGGTTTGATAGCTTTTTTATTTTTTTCCTCTTCGTGTTGTGCTTACGCGCAGGAAGTATTGGATTGGAAAGATTGTGTCCAGGAGGCTTTGGAATATCATCCAGATTTGAAGTCGGCTCAGGAGGATATCAGTCAGGCAAAATCTGATAAAGGGGTTGCGTTAAGTGCCGCGTTACCGGATATTTCAACAGGATTGGTAGCTAAGGAAGTTAAATCGACAACCAGTAAAAAAACTGATAGCTATAAATATACCATTACCGGCGAGCAGCTTTTGTTTGATGGGTTTAAGACGGTAGCCGACGTTAAATTTGCCTCAAAGACAATCAATGCCCAGGAGTATAACTATATTGTTGTGTCTTCAAATATCCGGTTTGATTTACGCAGCGCTTTTGCTGGCCTTTTGCGGGCGCAGGAGCTTATTGGTTTAACGGAACAGATTGCTCAGCGCAGAAAACAGAATTTAGAATTAGTAGAGCTTAGATACAGTGCGGGCCGTGAACATAAAGGTGCTTTGTTTCAGGCACAAGCGGATTTAGCAAACGCGGAATTTGATGTGGTGCAGGCAAAAAGGAATCTTTCGTTAGCGCAGAGGCAGTTGCTAAAAGAGCTCGGCCGTTCGCATGCTGTGCCGGTTGAAGTAAATGGGACTTTTGATATAACGGAAGCGGATGAACAGAAGCCTGATTTTGAGTTTTTGGCGGAATCAACGCCCTTTTTGAGGGAACTGATTGAAAAGAAAGAAGCGCTTAGGCTCGGGTTTATTTCAGCACGGGCTGATTTTTTTCCTAAAGTATATTTTAATGGTTCTTTTGGGGAAACTGAATCAAGTTGGCCTCCACAGAAAGATGAATGGTCAGCAGGCGTGAGTGTTTCTTTCCCTATATTTGAGGGAGGCAGTAGGCTCGCAAAGGCCGCGAAAGCTAAGTCGCAGTGGAGGCAAGCGCAGGATTCAGAGAAGAGTGGCCGCGATAGTGTTGTTGTTACTTTAGAGAGGACCTGGAATGACTTTCAGGATGCGATAGATAATGTTTCTGTGCAATACAAGTTTTTAATGGCTGCGGAAGAACGTGCGAAGATTGGCCGAGCGCAATATGCCAGCGGCCTGATTAATTTTGATGACTGGATTATTTTAGAAGATAATCTTGTGGTTGCGCAGAAAACGTATTTGAACGCTCAAGCAGAAATGTTAATAGCCGAAGCAAGTTGGATTCAGGCAAAGGGAGGAATGCTGGAATATGTTTAAATTGAATAGAAGGATACCCATTATTGTATTTGCCCTGATTATCGGGATCGCTTTCATATCATTTATCAGGGGGAAACCTCAGGGTGATGTTGGGCTGGAGAGAAAAGAGATGTTCCCTTTTGTAGGCGATATTGTCTTAGGGGTTTCAACGACTGGTGTTGTAGAGCCTCAAAATCGGCTGGAGATTAAGCCTTCTATTAATGGCCGGATTGAGGAGATTTTTGTTCACGAAGGGGACAAGGTAAAAAAAGGGGCTATTTTAGCTTTTATGAGTTCAACGGATAGAGCCGCGCTTGTGGATGCCGCGCGCGCGAAAGATAGCGAAACGTTGAAATATTGGGAAGAAGTCTATAAACAAAGCCCGGTTGTTTCTCCTATTGATGCAGAGGTTATTGTACGATCTGTTGAACCGGGCCAGACCGTGACGACCAGTGACGATATTGTAGTCTTATCTGACCGCCTGATTGTAAATGCCCAATTGGATGAAACGGACATCGCCAGAGTGAAAGTAGGGCAAAGTGCTTTTATAGCCTTAGATGCCTATCCTGACAAAAAGATAAAAGGTGTCGTTGATCACATTGCTTATGAATCTAAACTGGTTAATAATGTTACTATTTATGATGTGGATATTGTTCCGCGTGAAGTTCCTGATTTTTTTCGTTCAGGCATGAGTACGAATGTTGAGATTATTGAGGATGAGCGGAAGAATGTTTTGCTTATTCCTGTTAGCGCTGTTATGCAGGAAAAAGGAAAATCTTATGTGATGGCTAAGAGAAAGAAGAAGAGATCCTTTGAAAAAGTATATATTAAAACCGGCTTAAGTGATGAGAAAAATATTCAGGTTATTTCGGGTTTAAGTGTCGGCGATCTTGTGGTTACACAGGATCAGGCGTATTCTTCTTCTTCCAGAAAGAAAACAGGATCCAACCCGTTTATGCCGCAACGCGGCGGACAAAGAAAATGATTCAGCTTAAAAATGTATCCAAAACCTATTCCGCTGGCGCTGTTCCTGTTTATGCCTTAAGAGGGGTTGATCTTAAGATAGACAGCGGTGAATTTGTGGCGATCATGGGGCCGTCAGGTTCCGGTAAGTCCACGCTTTTGCATATTTTAGGTTTCCTGGATCGTCCGGATGAGGGAAGCTACCGTCTTGGTGGTTCCGAAGTTTCAGGATTGGATGACGACAAACTGGCGCTTTTGAGAAATCGGATTGCCGGTTTTGTTTTTCAGCAGTTTCATTTATTGCGGCGGGTGAGTGCTTTGGAAAATACAGAATTGCCCTTGATTTATGCTGGAGAGAAGACAGTTAAAGAAAAGGCGAGTGAAAAATTGAAGGCCGTTGGATTGGCTGAGCGCATTCATCATCGTCCGAATGAGCTTTCTGGCGGTGAGCAGCAAAGAGTCGCAATAGCGCGCGCGCTTGTGAATGATCCGGCTATTATTTTCGCTGATGAGCCGACGGGAAATCTGGATACGAGGAGCGAAGAAGAGATTATTCGTATTTTAGAACAGCTCAATGATCAGGGAAAAACAATTATTTTGGTGACACACGAGAATGAGGTGGCGCTTCATGCCAAAAGAATCATTACGATGCGTGATGGCCGGATTGTATCAGATGAGCGAAAGATTCAGAAGGTTACTTCACATATTGATAAAGGGAATAGTTTATCCATAGAGGATATCGTCTCTCACAAGCATTCTTCATTAGGGCGCATGGAATTTGCCCAGCATTTGCGCCAGTCTATCCGGGCTATTTTGTCTAATAAAGTGCGTTCCTTTCTTTCTATGCTGGGCATCCTTTTTGGCGTTGCTGCTGTTATTGCTATGTTGGCGTTGGGTGAGGGGGCAAAAGCATCTATCCAGGAGAGTTTGAAGTCGCTTGGTTCTAATCTTCTTTCTATCCAGGCGGGTTCGGCAAAAGTTCGAGGCGTGGCTAGCGCGACAGGGACGATTGCCAGATTTACATTGGCGGATGTGGAGGCGATTGGGGAACTAAAGGATTTGGCGGCGGCGGTGAGCCCTTATGTGAGAGGAAGCGCGCAGATTGTGTATATGGATGAAAATTGGAATACAAGCCTTGAAGGTGTTGGGCTTGATTATGGAAAGATGCGCGCTGTTACTCCTGAAGTGGGCCGGTGGTTTAGCCGTGAAGAGATTGCGCGTCGTGATAAGGTGGCTGTGATAGGCATGACGGTTGTCGATAAGCTTTTTGGTAAAACGAATCCGGTAGGGGAGACGATAAAAATTAACCGTATTTATTTTAAGGTTATTGGTATTGCTCCACCTAAGGGTTTTCGTGGGCATCGTGATTCGGATGATGTCATATACATACCCGCTACGACCGCGATGTACCGTGTTTTCGGCAAAGATTATTTGGATGGCATTTATGTAGAGGTTAAAAGCGCTAATTTGATTCCAAGAGCTGAAGATGAGATTAGTCGGATTATTACTAAGCGTCATAAGCTCTTTGAGGCTGATGAAGACGCGTTCAATATTAGGAATATGAGTGAAATTCAGGAGATGCTGACCTCCACAACAAAAACAATGAGTTTGCTTTTAGGCTGTATTGCTGCTATTTCTTTGATGGTTGGCGGTATTGGTATTATGAATATTATGCTTGTATCGGTGACGGAACGCACGCGGGAAATTGGTTTGCGTAAGGCTATTGGTGCTTGCCGCCGTGACATTATGTCTCAGTTTTTGATAGAAGCGGTTGTGATGACTTTTAGCGGTGGCCTGATGGGGATTGTTTTAGGGGCAACAACAGCTTTTGTTCTTTCAATGGTTGCCGGATGGGCTACGAAAGTTTCATTGTTGAGCATCATATTATCTACGACATTTTCAATCGCAGTTGGTATCGGATTTGGCCTTTGGCCGGCACAAAAGGCCGCTGAACTCAATCCGATCGAGGCGTTAAGATATGAATAATAAACCAAAGTTAACGTTTTTATTAACAGGAGAGGGTGTATGAAAAAGCTGAGTGTTTTGGTTTTGGTGTGCTGTTCGTTTGTTTTTTCTGGTTTGGTTTTTGCTCAGAGTTCTGTGGAAGTTTTCAAGACCTATCTAACTGAAAAAAAAGACGCTAAAAGCCAGGATGAGGCCATGAAGGTAGAAGAAAAATACAGGATAGAAGGGTATTCAGAGGGCTTAGAGGTTCCTTTTATTAATGTTACACAGTGGCGCGATGCACAGAAAGGGCCTGACCAGATAGATATTACCGGTTCACAGGAAGATGGAGATATGGCTACGATTGAATATAAGACAAAAGAAGATGATTATTCGTACGGCGAGGCAACATTGCTTAAAGAGGGCGGTGTTTGGAAAATACAAGAATACGGCTTGATAGATTTTAATTCTGATTATAATTAACTTAGTTTGAGAAAGTTTATATTTTAGTTTTGGAGTTTGTCTTGAATAGTGTATAATTTTATCAGTAGCCTATTGATACAAATCAACCCAAAAATTAAAAATGCAGAACAAAAAAAGAAGTTCTGTTTTTAAAAAGTTTTGTGTTATTTTCCTTGGCACATTCGCTTGTCTTTCCTTCGCGTCTTTAACGTTATCTGCTGAGGATCAACAGGAGCCGCAGAGGGATGCTGTTGTTCTGTCTATAGCAGATACTATTGAGACAGCCTACCGGAGTAATATCGCTATTCAAATTCAGGAAAGCCAGATTAAGTCCGCGCAAGCTGGTATTGTGGAGGCAAAGAGTTATTTTATGCCTAAGGTGAACCTAGATGGTTCATACACTCATAATAATGCTTCGCTGGGCAGCAGCATAACGGCGGCAACGAATTCAAAGAAAGACATAGGTACGATCGCCGGGTATCAGGATAGTAATGAGCTGGGTGTCTCTGTGACGGAATCTGTTTATCAGGGGGGCGCTAACAGGGCCCGCTTTAAAGAATCTGAGGTAAATTTGCGGATTGAACAGGAAACGCTTCGCGCGCAAAAGCTGGATGTGGCTTTTGAGGCGAAGCGTCTTTTTTATGGGCTCTTGTTGGCTTATGAGACGAGTGCCATCATGGAGGATCTATTGTTTCAGGCGCAGGCCCATTACGAGGATACTAAGCACATGTTTGACCAGGGGACGGCTTCGCGGTTTGATGTCCTTCAGTCTAAGGTGCATGTGTCAACGATTGTGCCGGAGGTTGTCCGCGCGGTGAATTCTATAGAGCTGATAGAAGCAGAATTAAAAAAATTACTTACTATTTCTTTAGATGACCGGCTTGAGTTGAAAGGCACACTTGTTAGCCCTTTTATTGAGCTTGATGAGAGGAGTTTTTTGAGTGAAGCATATTTGGAAAAGCCGGAGATGATTTTAAAAGCTTTAGGGGTGGATTTGAGCAAGTGGTCTATTGAGATGGCAAAATCTACTCATAAGCCTCAAATAGATATTAATGCCGGATATAATTATAAATCTAATGATTGGGCGGATATGTTTAACAAAAGGCATAATATTTGGACCGCGGGTGTCGCTGTAACGATCCCGATCTTTGATGGCTTCTATACAAAAGCAAGGGTTGACGCGGCGAAGCAGCGTTATGCGCAGGCTGTATTGAGTGAAGATGATTTTAGCCAACAGCTGGCTGTTGATATAAAACGCGCTTGTCTTGATTTGAAAAAAGCACGTGAGATTATTATCTCTCAGGAAGATACTGTCATAGAAGCTGAAGAGGCACTTAAGATTGCCGAGATTAGTTTTAGCAGTGGGGTTGCGACAAATTTGGATGTGATTGACTCTATGGTTTCGTTGAGCCAGGTTAGAGAGAACCTTTGTAATGGCCGGTATGATTATTTGATGGCTAAAGCTTATTTGGATAAAACTCGTGGCCGTGAATTTGCCATTTATGATGATGACAGGGATGGTAGTGATATGATCGCAGAAGAGACGACATGATTTCAGGGGTTGGGGTCCAGGGTTTTGGGTTCAGAAAAATCAAGTGCTTTTGGTTTTACTGTACCCGGTAGCCTGCATCCTGATAACTGTTAAAATTGGAGGTAATTCATGGATGAAAAAATGAAGGCGCTGATGAAGTGGTTAAAGGACGCCGTGAAACAAAAGAGAATCCGGGAAATTGTCATTATTACTCTTGTTGGTATTTGTGTTTATCTTATTGCCAGGCAGGAGGTTAATGCCCACTATAAAACAATAAAAGTTTCCGGTAATATTGAAGGAGATGATGTGCGCCTGTCTTTTCGCGTGGAGGGCAGGATTACGGAGCTTCTCACAGATGAGGGCGAGGTCATTAAACGGGGTGATGTTGTGGCGTTGTTAGATACGGATGAATTGGTAAAGATTCGCGATAATGCGTTTGCGGCTTTAAAAGCTGAGGAGTATCAAGCTAATTTGGCGCGCATAGACTATTTGAGGGCTGAAAATTTATTGGCGGCAGGGGCCATTTCTGTCCAGAAAAGGGATACGTTTAAGACAAAAGCTGACGCAAGTTTAGCAAATGTTGAAGCTTCCAAGGCGCAATTGGATTTAGCTAATACGCGTTTGGGATTTTCAGAATTAACGTCATCTTTAGATGGTTTTGTTTTGGTGAAGAGCGCTTTGGCCGGAGAGGTTGTTAAAGTTGGTGCGCCGGTTTTTACAGCGATTGATTTGCATAATATTTGGCTGACCGCCTATGTTAATGAGAGAGACTTAGCTAAAGTTAAGTTTAACCAGCCTGCTTATGTTAAGACGGATACTTATCCGCACAAAGTTTATCCGGGTCGTGTTTCTTACATATCACAAGAGGCTGAATTTACGCCAAAGTATATTCAGACGAATGAAGAGAGGGTTAAGCTTGTTTATAGGATTAAAATCAGGGTTGACAATTCAAGTCTTGAACTTAAACCCGGCATGCCAGGGGACGGCTATCTTATTATTCAATCATGAGTGCTATTAAAGCGGTTGGTTTAAGAAAAGAATTTGGCTCAGTTGTCGCTGTTGAAAAACTTGATATCGCTGTAGAAGAAGGAGAGATTTTTGGGTTGGTTGGCCCTGATGGCGCCGGTAAATCAACGACCATGAGGCTTTTAACGGGTATTCTGGAACCGACATCGGGTGAGGGTTGGGTTTGCCAGAAAGATATCCTTAAGGAATCTGAGAGCATAAAAGAACTCATTGCCTATATGCCGCAGCGCTTTGGGCTTTATGAAGACCTTTCCGTTCTTGAAAATATTAATTTTTACGCGGATGTTTTTTGTGTTGCAAAACAAGATAGGGCCTCTGTCATTGACAGGCTATTGGGGTTTAGCGGCCTCTTGCCTTTTAAACAGCGCCTCGCGGGAAATCTTTCCGGCGGCATGAAGCAAAAGTTAGGATTAGCGTGTGCTTTAATCCACACACCAAAGGTTCTTTTTCTAGATGAACCAACGAATGGTGTTGATCCCGTCTCCCGAAGAGATTTTTGGCAGATTCTCTACGGCCTCTTGAAAGAAAAAGTCACAATTTTTTTATCTACGTCCTATTTAGATGAAGCAGAGCGTTGCAAAAGGGTGGCTTTGATGCACAAGGGTAAACTTTTGCAGTGTGATACGCCTGATGTTATTAAAAGGGGGCGGTCTCGAAAAACATTAGAAGAAGCTTTTATAGACATTATCAAAGAATATGAACACATCTAATTTTGCTGTGGAAGTAACTGAGCTGGTAAAAAAGTTTGGTGCTTTTACGGCGGTCAATCATGTCAGTTTTCAAGTGCGTCCGGGAGAAATCTTTGGGTTTTTAGGCCCCAATGGCGCGGGTAAGTCAACGACTATCCGCATGATGTGCGGTATTTTAAGGCCTACTGGAGGCGCGGGGCAGGTTGGCGGATTTGATATTGTCAAAGAATCAATGAAGATAAAAGAACACATCGGCTATATGTCTCAAAAATTCTCTCTTTACGATGATTTAACCGTTGAAGAGAATATTAATTTTTATGCGGGTATTTACGGTGTACCTGATAAACGTAACCGCGTTAATTATATTTTGGAAAAAGCGGAAATGAATTCTTTTCGGAAATATGTGACGCGTAATCTTTCCGGCGGCTGGAAACAAAGGCTTGCTTTGGCGTGTGCGATTATTCATAAGCCCAAAATTATTTTCTTGGATGAGCCAACATCCGGTGTTGACCCGATTACGCGTGGAAATTTTTGGGATATTATTAAAATGCTCTCCGGTATGGGCGTGACCGTTTTTGTTACAACGCATTATATGGGGGAGGCTGAGCAGTGTAACCGCCTGGCTTTCATTTACAAAGGTACGTTGGTTGCGATGGGTACGCCTGCCGAGATGAAAACAAAATATATGGAAAATGATATTGTGGAAATAGAGGTAAATGATCCTGAGAATACAGCTGAAAAGCTGACAAAGTCATCCCTGGTGAAAGATGTAGCTTTGTTTGGTTCCAATATTCATGCGGTTGTTCATAATGCGGCGGAGGGTGTTCCAAAAATAGAGTCTTTTTTCAAAAGTGAGAATATAGATGGTTATAGAGTTAAAAAAATTGAGCCATCCCTAGAAGATGTTTTTGTGTCTTTGGTGGAAAATTACGATTCCAAGAAAGAGGCCGCATGAATATCAGGCGCGTGCGCGCTCTGTCCAGAAAAGAGTTTATACAAATCTTAAGAGACCCTAAAAGCTTAGGGATGGCGATCGTTATTCCTGTTATTCTTTTGATTCTCTTTGGTTCTTCTCTGACGCTTGATGTGGACCATGTGCCTATGGCGATATGGAATCAGGATAATTCCCAAACCTCTATTGAATTTATTCTGCATTTTAAGAATTCCAGATACTTTAATATTAAGGGTTATTATGATAACTATCGTGATTTAGAAAGGTTGATGGATAGTAATGATATTTTAATGGCTTTAATTATTCCCAAAGATTTTTCACGTTATATTCTTTCCGGTGAATCTTCCCCCGTGCAGTTTCTTGTGGATGGCTCAGATTCTAATACCGCCTCTATTGCCATGGGTTATTTGGATAGTGTTATCGGGGCCTATAATAATAAGCTTGCGGCTAATGTTTCCAGTGTTTTAGGTGTTATGAATGCGACACCAATTGATTTAAGGCCACGGACATGGTTTAACCCTAACAGGGAAAGCCCGCCGTTTATCATCCCCGGCCTTATTGCTGTTATCCTGATGATTATTTCTGCTCTTTTAACAAGCCTGACGGTTGCCCGGGAATGGGAGAGGGGTACGATGGAGCAGTTGATTTCAACGCCCATAAAAACACGCGAGCTGATTGCCGGTAAATTTATACCTTATTTTGTTATTGGTTTAATTGATTTAATAATTGCTGTTTTAATGGCGCAGTTTATATACCACATTCCTTTTCATGGAAGCCTGATTCTTCTGTTTGTTTTAAGCAGTCTTTTTCTGACGGGGGCTTTAATGATGGGGATTTTGATTTCTATTGTGGCTCGCAGCCAGTTATTAGCAAGCCAGATGGCGATTATGGCCACTTTTATCCCAACATATCTATTGTCGGGTTTTGTATATCCGATATATAACATGCCGCCTTTTATACGACTGATCACCTATTTTGTACCGGCAAGGTATTTTATCGTTGTTTTACGCGGTATTTATCTTAAAGGAGTAGGTTTGAAATCGCTCTGGATGCAGGCTGTGCTTTTATTGGTTTATGCGATTATAATGAGTTTTTTAGCGAGTAGAAAGTTTAAAAAGAAGGTGGCCTAACGTATGTGGGAACGCATAAAGTGTGTTTTGGTGAAGGAATTTTTGCAGGTCTTTCGTGATCCACGCATGAAGACTGTCATTTTTCTCTCGCCTTTGATTCAGGTTCTGATTTTTGGTTACGCGGCCAATACGGACATACAAAATATTCCAACGGTAGTTTATGATCTGGATAATACGAAAGAAAGCCGGCAGGTAATAAGGGAATTCAGTTTTTCAAAATACTTTAATATGGATTATTATGTGAATACGGATCAAGAGGCCAAAGATTTGATTGACCGATCCGCTGCCAGTGTCATCCTGCGTTTTAATCATGGGTTTGGCCAACAGCTTGAAGGTAACCGGAGCGCGCGTTTTCAGGTTATTGTTGATGGTACGGATTCCAATACCGCCAGCATTATTTTAGGTTATGTCGGCAATATTGTTGGGCGCCTTAACAATAGATGGCTGAAAGAAAGGATCGCTATTTACGCCACAGGCGCGACTTACCGTCCACAGGTGGAGATGAGAGATCTTTCGTGGTTTAATGAAAATTTGTTGTCGCGGTACTATTATATTCCCGGAGTTATCGCTTTGATTGTCACGGTTGTCACGCTTTTACTGACGGCCATGGCGATCGTCAGAGAAAAGGAGATCGGCACCATGGAGCAGTTGACAGTTAGCCCGATTCGCCCTTTTGAATTGATACTCGGTAAAATGCTTCCCTTTGCTGTTATCGCCTTAATGATTGTTGTTCTTGTCACTGTTGTGGGTGTTTTATGGTTTGGTGTGCCTGTACGAGGTAGCATTTTATTGCTTTTAGGGGCTACGATTGTATACTTATTAACTAGTTTAGGTTTTGGTTTATATATTTCAACGATTTCTTCTACTCAGCAGGAAGCGGTGATGTCCACATTCTTGTTTTATTTTCCGGCTAGTTTATTGAGCGGGTTTATGTTTCCTATCGCCAGTATGCCTGTCGCCGCGCAGTGGCTTACTTTTTTAAATCCGCTCAGGTATTATCTCGTTATTTTGAGAGGCGTATTTTTAAAAGGGGTTGGTTTTTATGTCCTCTGGCCCCAGATTTTAGCTTTGTTGATTTTAGGTTTAAGTGTTTTTACGCTTAGCACATTAAAGTTTAAGAGTAAATTAGGGTAGATAGGCGCCCCCGGAGCTTTTTAATGCGAAAAGAAGGCAGGGCCAAAGACTATTATAATATTTTATTTGGCGCAGGGATTTGTTCCTTGTTGATAATTTTTTTTGGCGAGCGGCTTTATATTTTCTTTTCAAAAAGTGACATGTCGTGGCTGTTAGTGCATCCACAGCATCTTTGGTTTGATTTGTCAGCCATAACACTATTAAGCTTTTCCGGCGTCTGGTTATTGGTTTTAAATAGGCAGCTTCACCTTAGGACAAAAGACCTCCAGAAAGAGCTTATAAGGCGTAGTTTTGTTGAGGAAGCATTGAGGAGCCAGGGTGATCTGGCGCAGAGATATCTTGATGTCGCCGGAGTCATGCTGATTATTATTAATAGTGAAGGCGTTGTCACTTCTATTAATAAGAAAGGTTGTGATATCTTAGGTTGCAAAGAAGAGGAAGTTTTAGGTAAGGATTGGTTTGAGAATTTTTTGCCAAAGAATATTCGAGCGGAGATAAAGAGTATTTTTGGGAAGCTAATAAATGGGGTTATGGAGCCGGTAGAATATGTTGAGAACCCAATTATAACAAAGGATGGGCAGGAAAAAATTATTGCCTGGCATAATAGTATTCTTGCAGACAAAAGAGGTAAATATTTTGTTGTTGCTTCGGGAGAAGACATTACTCAGAGAAGATGCCATGAAGTACGGCTAAAGCAGGCTTTGTGCGAGAAAGACGTATTGCTTAGAGAAGTTCATCATCGCGTCAAGAATAATCTGTTAATTTTATATGGGTTGATTGCTTTTCAACAGAAAATTTTAGAAAATGAAAAAGGGGCAAAAGAGGCTTTAGAAACCGTTAAGCAAAGGATACAGGCAATAAGCTTGGTGCATAAGCTGCTTTATCATCTGGAGAGCTACACGCAAATAGATTTTTCTGAGTATATTAAGCTATTATCTAATGAGCTGACAAAGGCCTATGTTCCCAGTGAAAAAAAGATTGATCTTAAGCTTGACCTTGGCTTGGTCACACTTAATTTAGATGAGGCTGTTGCCTGTGGGCTTATTGTGAATGAATTAATGCTTAATGCTTTTAAATATGCTTTTGCTGGAAGAGAACGCGGTGTTGTGCGTGTTATTCTAAAAAGCAAAGGGGATTTGCGGGAGTTGAGTGTGTGTGATGATGGCATTGGCATGCCTGAGGAGTTAGTTTGCGAAGAGAGTAAAACTTTGGGAATGAGGCTGATTTTTATGCTGGTTCGGCAGTTGAAAGGGTGTCTTGAGTATAAAAAGAACAACGGGTCAGTTTTTACTGTTATTTTCCGCCAGGATTCTGTTAATAAGACGGCATGAATAAAAGGAGAGAGGTTTCGTGAAAAAAGTTCTTATCGCTGAAGATGAAGTGGTTGTGGCTGAATTATTTAAGGAGATCGTAGAAGACCTGGGGTATAGCGCCTATATTGCTAACTCAGGAGAGGAAGCCATTGAATCAGCCATAGCCTTTCATCCGGATGTTGTTTTTATGGATATCAGAATGGAACACAGAACGGCTGGAATAGATGCCTGCAAAAAAATAAAAGAAAAAATGCCTGAGACAAAAGTGTATTTTCTGAGCGCTTATCTTCAAGGGGCCTTTGAAAGTGAATTGGAAGGTGTTAGGTATGATGGCTATATTGATAAGCTGAGTTTTACGGCTGTTGTTGAGGGATTGCTGAAAGGATAAATATTTAAATGCAAAATTATGCTTTTTCAATGGAAATGGAAGTAAGGGATTATGAGTGTGACCTACAGGGGATTGTTAATAATGCTGTTTATCAGAATTACCTAGAGCATGTGCGGCACGAGTATTTAAAATATATTGGCATCAATTTTGCTGATTACGCGCGAAAAGGTATTAATTTGGTAGTTACTCGAGCCGAGATGGATTATAAGTCTTCGCTAATAAGTGGAGATAGATTTGTTATTGGCTTGAAGATGGAAAGGGAATCAAAAATCAGATTCGCGTTTTATCAGGATATCTATCGCTTGCCTGATAAAAAGCCTGTTATTAAAGCGAAGATTATTGGTACAGCGCTTAATACCAATGGCCGTCCGTCTATACCTGAAGAATTGGCAAAGGCTCTTTGCGGGAATTAACGTGAATCCTGGCATAATCCCTGGGAAGATTCAAAGAATCAATGAAAAATAAAAGCAAAAACTAGTTTGCGAGTTGACGGGTTTTTGGGTTGACAGGTTTTTGGGTTGACGGGTTTTCGGGTTGACGGGTAAAAGCGCGGAGTAAATTCGGCCTGTTAACTTATGTTCACTTTGTTCCATAAGTTAAGGCCTCATTGAGGAATAAACTAACTCCTTGCATAACCACTGGGAAGATTCAAAGAATCTTCCTCAGTATGCTGTGAGAGTAAATTCGGCCTGTTAACTTATGTTCACTTTGTTCCATAAGTTAAGGCCTCATTTAAAGGAGAAAATATGATATTTTGGAGGATATATTTTTTTTTGATGTCGTTGGTTTATCTTGCGTTTTTAAGGGGGCATTTATATAATCCGACTCTGGCTGGTTGGATTGATATGTGTATTAATACGATTACGATTGTTGCTTTATTTGGGTTGGCATTTGAGAAAAAAATAGCTTTTAAACAGCTGTGGCAAGTAGGGTTCGTATTGAGCGCTTCTATTGAAATATTCAATTTTGTAATAAATTTTTCAAAGGCACAAGGTTGTTCATTAGCCAGTCCTTGTGTTATCGTATGGCTGGCCCTCATTGGTCCTATTTATGTCGCAACTTTTTTATACGCGTTTAAGAGTGAAGATATGTGGCAGGTGGCGTGATAGGCTATAAAACCGTTTGCCTCATATAATGGTTTACGATAGAATAGCTCTTGCTTTGCTAAAAGGAATTTATCTATAAAGGAGCGGTATGGAAGGTTATATTGATTATAAGCGTCGGGAATTTTGTAAGGCACAAAAGTGCTCTGTTCAGATGGATTTGGACGGCCAAAAAGAGGGTACGCCTGAGTATGAGGGCATAAGAAGTATCTGTAAAACAGGATGTTGTTTTACGACATATCAATTTCATCATTGGCTGATTAATCAAGGGTATTTGATTATGAAGCCAGAGAAATGAAGACAGAAGACGGAGGAAATAATGGATTGGGGAATGAAAAATAGGTTGGCACAACTGATGCCAAATAATAAGTGTTTTTTTATGCCGATTGATCATGGGTATTTTCAGGGGCCGACGACGGGCTTGGAAAAGCCAGGAGAGACAGTTGCGCCTTTATTGCCTTACGTAGATGCGCTATTTTGTACCAGAGGTGTTTTACGCGCGGCGATAAATCCCATCGGTTCTAAGCCGATTGTCTTAAGGGTTTCCGGATGCACGAGTATTGTGGGTAAGGATTTGGCGAATGAAGAGCTGACAACATCTATTGAAGAAATTGTCCGCTTGAATGCCGCAGCTGTAGGGGTGTCTATTTTTATCGGCAGTGAATATGAGAGGCAGACGTTAAAGAATCTTTCGGATATTGTTAATGATTGCGAAGACTTTGGTATTCCTGTTATGGCGGTTACCGCTGTTGGAAAAGAGCTGGAAAAAAGAGAAGCTCGGTTTTTGGGGTTGTGCTGCCGTATCGCTGCTGAACTCGGCGCGCGCGTGGTTAAGACTTATTGGTGCCAGAAGGATTTTGATAAAGTAGTCAAAGGTTGTCCTGTGCCTGTCATTATCGCAGGTGGCCCGAAATGCAATACGGAAAAAGAAGTTTTAGAATTTGTCCATGATGGTATGTCTAAGGGCGCTGTCGGTATTAATTTGGGCCGTAATGTGTGGCAGAGCCCGCATCCTGTGGCGATGGCAAAGGCTTTGCAGGCTATCATCCACAATAAGGCCAGTGTTAAAGAAGCACAGGAAATATTTAATGAAACGGTTGGTTGATATAAAAATATTTATTTGTGTTAGCGAGTTAGCTGGTTGGCGAGTTTAGCGAGTTTAACCCGCAGACACGCTGACCCGCCAACAATTTTTTATAGGAAATATCATGAAACAAACCATGCGCGCGGCAGTTTATCATAATAATAATGATATCCGTATGATAGAAGTACCCAAACCTGAAATAGGGGCCGGTGAGCTGTTGGTGAAGATCGTTGCCAGCGGTATATGCGGTACAGATATTATGGAGTGGTATCGTATTAAAAAAGGCCCAAGGATTTTGGGCCATGAGATCACCGGTGATATCGTTGAGTCAAAATCTTCTAAATATCATGTGGGCCAGCGCGTTTTTGTCAGCCATCATGTGGCATGTGGTGAGTGTAAATATTGTTTAGAGGGCAATCATAGTGCCTGTGATACGCTGCATAAAGGTAATTATGATCCGGGCGGTTATGCTGAGTTTGTTAGGATTCCGTCTATCAACGTTGAAAAAGGTGTCTATGTTTTGCCGCAAGATATGACGTATGAAGCTGGTACTTTTATTGAGCCTTTGGCCTGTGTGGTGCGAGGGCAGCGCGTGATTGGTGTAAAAAAGGGGCAAGTTGTTTTGGTTCTAGGTTGCGGCGTATCCGGCCTCATGAATATCGCGTTAGCCAAAATAAAAGGTGCCAAAGTGGTTGCTGTGGATATTGACCCTTATCGGCTGCAAAAAGCCAAAGAGTTTGGCGCCGATGAAGTCATTGATGCGAAAAAAGATTATGATCTGAAAGCCGATCGCGTTATTATTGCCACAGGTGCAATGTCTGCGGTTAAACAGGCTTTTCGCTGTATAGATAAGAAGGGGATGATCCTTCTTTTTGCTATTCCTTCCCAAAATATAGAACTTCCTACGGTGGATTTTTGGAGAAATGAACTCTCATTGATATCTTCTTATGGCGCTGCTGGCGATGATTTAGATGAAGCGCTGGCTTTGATTAAAAATAAGAGGATTGATATTGAGACGATGATAACGCATAAGCTGCCTTTAGAGAAAATCCAGGAGGGTTTTCATATTGTTGCGAATGCTAAGGAATCTTTGAAAGTTGTTTTGTTACCGTAGTTTTTTTGAAAAGAGCAGGAGCCGAAGATGTATAGGTTCGTTCTGATCCTCCAGGTATTGAGCATGTTGGTTGCTACCGTTATTATTGCTTTGTCCATTCTTCTTGTCATCGGTGTTATTACGCCTTCCGACTTTTGTTCCTACAAAGTAAGAGAAAGCTATTCTGATTATCAGGAGTGGTGATTTTTTTGTAAAAAAGGAGTAAATTGTTGTTAAAATTTTTTTTACAATTGTGTATTTTCGTCATTTTAATTTCTTCTGCTTATGCTGCTTCTGTGCAGGATTATGCTGATAGCGCGTATGAATGCATATATCAGCGTAATTTTACGGAAGCTATAAAAGTTTTAAATGACGGATTAAAGGAGTATCCGGGAGATATTCGCCTTATTTTTGCGCTTGGAGAAGCGCAACATAATGATGGTGATTATAATGGCGCTATCCATTGTTATTTGAGCGTTTTTAAGGCGTTGAAGCACAATAGTGCGCCTATCCCTAAGGATCTCAATAAAGACCTGACAAATGCTTATAATAGCTTAGGAGAGCAACACTTGTTTACGCAAGACCTGCTCTTGAGGATAATTTACCATGCGGAACAATTTTTAGAAGCTGATCGAATGGCGGCGATAGACCCTTCTTATCTGGGTTTTTTAAAAAAGAGTATTGGTAGTTATGATAACGCGACTCTTGGGGTCACTGTTATGGTTAGGCAGGGGGATGGCAAAGCATTTATCTTACAGGAAGACATTGTTTCTATTGAAGAAAAAATGGATTCTCTGGAGAAGGCAAGAAGAAGAGTCAATCTCTAAACGGTAGTCATTTGGCCTGAGAATTAATCTTAAAAAAAGTATTTGTCAAAAAGGGAGTTATTTGGTAGAATACTGATAATACTAAATGAGTATTCATAATCACTATGTGGTTGTAGGTTTGGTCAGTGAAGCGATAGAAGGCCGATATGGTAAAACATTTGGATCCGGTGCGCGAGAAGATACTGAATGCTGCGCGAGGGCGGATGATAAAATTTGGGTTTCGTAAAGTGACGATGGATGAGATTGCCTCAGATCTAAAGATGAGCAAAAATACCATCTATAAGTACTTTTCTTCCAAAGAACGAATAGCGGATGCCTTGTTTTCTCTTCTAAAAGAAAAAATTGAGGAAAAGCAGGAGGAGATTAAAAAAAGATGTGATAATCCTTTAGAGGTTATTTCTCAAACAGTTATGTTCCTCAAAAAAGAACTTTCTGTTTGGTTTTCGCCTTTTATGAGCGATGTTGAGATGGAACTACCCGGCCTTTGGAGGGATTTTGTGGGATTTCGGACAAAACAGATACTGGATTTGGAAAGCCTCATCAAATCTGCTATAAAGAAAAAGTTATTTCGCCCGGTCAATCCGGCGATTGCCGTACGGGCATATTTAGGCGCGATTGATAATGTGATAGAGCCGGAGGTATTGGAACGAGAAGGTTTAAGTTTTTCAGATGCTATTGAATCTGTCATGGATATCTGGTCAAAAGGTGTTATAAAGAAAAGTATGGTGTCAGAGGGTTAAAGAGTCAAAGAAAAAGAGGATAAAAACGTAAAATGATGTTAAAAGATTTTAATTATTTTTTACCTGAAACTATTGAAGATGCTCAAGAGCTTTTGAAGAGCCTGGATGAGGCTGTTTTTTTGGCTGGTGGGACGTTTTCTTTGCCGCTTTTTAAAAAATCAGGCAAGATCGCAAAAAATATTATTGGTTTGAAGAAAGTCCGTGGCCTAGATTCTATGAGAATGGATAAGGATATTTTGTGGATCGGTTCTATGATGACGCTGGATGGAATCGCGCGTGATCCGGCTGTAAGAGAATATTTTCCGGCTTTCTGCGAAAGTATTATGCAGATTGCGGCTGTTCAAATCAGAAATATGGCTACACTTGGAGGCAATATTTGCTCTTGTTTGCCTTGGGTGGACTTACCTGCGATACTATTGGCGATGGGAGCTATTTTAGATTTTGGTGATAAAAAAGTAACAATAGGTGAATTTTTGAAATCACCAAAAGCGTGTTTGAAAAAAAATCTTTTGCGCGGCATTATGATTCCTGTCCAGAAGGTAAAAAAATTTATTTTTATACGATTACCTCGTACGAACGCGACGGATATTCCTTTGTGCGCTGTTTGTTTTGTTGAAACAGACAAGGACGTTGTTCTTACGGCTAATATAGGCAACAGCTATCCTTTTAGATTTAAGGTAACAGAGAGCTTTTTGCAAAAAAGTAATGGGTGCAAGCTCGAAGACGCGCTGGAAACTTTTTCTGATGAGTTGTCTTTTCAGAAAGATGCTTATCGCAAAGAAATGTTACGGGTATGCTTTAAGAAAGTATTGGAGCATTATGAAAGAGCATGATATTAAAATTAAGGTAAATGGCAGAGAATATCTGTTTAGTGTTCCATCAAATAAGCTTCTTGTGGAATTGATACGGGATGACATTGGCCTAACAGGCACAAAACAAGGATGCAAGACGGGCGAGTGCGGGGCGTGCACTGTTATTATGAACGGGAAATCTGTTCTATCGTGCGTGGTTTTGGCTTGTGAGTGTGATGGGGCTAAAATTGTTACCATTGAAGGCTTGGGTGGAGACGATCGTCAGCTTCATCCGATTCAGCAGGCTTTTATTGAAAAAGGTGCTATCCAGTGTGGTTTTTGTACACCGGGCATGATTCTTTCAACAAAGCATCTTTTAGATAAGAATCCTGATCCGAGTGATGAAGAAATTAGGGCTGGTTTAGCGGGGAATATCTGCCGTTGTACCGGCTATCAGAAGATTTTTGAAGCGGTAAAATTAGCAGCGGAAAAACTAAGACTGAAGACAGATGCCAGATGACAGAAGACAGAAGACAGAGATGTATTTTGTTTTTACTTGTGACTTTGTGTCTGGTGACCTGGTGACCTTATAGGGATGGCAATTATGGAACAATTTTTAGGTGTTGGCAGAAATGCTCCCAGGCTTGAAGCCAGGGAAAAGGCGACGGGTGAGGCGATTTATGTCTTTGACATGAAATTGGCCGGCCAGCTTGTTGGTAAGTTTTTGCGTTCGCCTTATGCGCATGCCAAAATAATTAAAATAGATACATCTGAGGCACTTAAAGTAAAAGGTGTCCATGCTATTATTACAGCCGATGATACCTATAAGATTAAATATGGCTCTAACTCATTTTTCTTTCCTTTTACAGACGACCAGTATCCTTTGGCAACGGAAAAAGTGCGTTATATTGGTGAAGAGGTCGCGGCAGTAGCCGCGGAAACCGAAGAGATCGCGCAAGAGGCACTTAAGCTTATCAAAGTTGAATACGAACAACTCCCTGCTGTTTTTGATCCGGAAGAATCAATGAAATCAAGCGCGCCGCGTATTCAGGCGACGCGCAATAATGTCGCGATCATGATACCGGCTGTTTTTGGCGATACGGAAAAAGGGTTTAGTGAATCGGATTATATTTGTGAGAAGGAATTTCGCTTGCAGTCAGCAGCACATGTTTGTCTGGAGCCGCATGTGGCCTTGGCAAAATATGAGGAAGGTAAAATTACGCTCTGGGCTTCTACGCAAGCACCGTTTCGTATTAGAGAAAATTTGGCCAGGACGCTGAAGATGGATCAAAAAGATATCCGTGTGATTAAGCCGCATGTCGGGGGTGGTTTTGGCGGCAAGCTTGAGATGCTGCCGCTTGATTTTTGCGCGTGTTTGTTGGCAAAAAAAACACGGCGGCCGGTGAAATTTTGCCTGGAGCGCGATGAAGAGTTTCTTTATACCCGCCGTAAACATCCGATGATTTTTAAATTAAAAGGCGGGGTAACAAAAGAGGGCAAGATAAAAGCCTTGGCGGGACAGGTGATCGCTGATGGTGGGGCTTATTGCAGTTATGGGCCAACGGTTGTGGCGGCGGCTATTATGCGTATCTGCATGGTTTATAAATTAGAAAATTTACAGATTTATGGGTATAGAGTCTATACCAATAATCCTATTTGTGGCGCTATCCGTGGTTTTGGAGGGGTTCAATCAGGATTTGCTTTTGAAAGCCTTATGGATTTATTATCGGAAGGCATTGGGATGGATCCGATTGAGTTTAGGTTAAAAAACGCGACTGATCCGAATTTTACCGCCGCTAATGGCATGGAAATTACTTCCAATGGGCTAAAAGATTGTATTCGTTTAGCCTCAGAGCGTGCCGGCTGGCATGATGCCAAAAAAAATAAAAAAGAGTGTTTTGGGATTGGTGTTGGTATCGCAGGCGATGTGATGGGGTCAAAGATGTATAAGTCTCATGAATCGGCTGGTACTGTTATACGTGTTGAAGAGGACGCGAGTGTTATTCTTTTTACCGGTGCCGCTGATACGGGCCAGGGGTCTGATACGACGATGGCGCAGATTGCCGCCCAAGAGCTAGGAGTCAACTTATCCAGAATTCGTGTTATCGCCGCTGATACGGAAACAACACCTTTTGATACGGGCAGTTTTGCTTCACGCGTGACATTTATCAGTGGCAATGCGACAAAAAGGGCAGCAGAGGATGCGCGCCGCCAGATAGACGCTATTATCGCTAAACATTGGAATATTTCCGTTGAGCGATTAGGGCGGGATGGAGAAATTATCTTTGATAAAGAGAATGATTTTAATCGTATGACATTTCAGGAAGCGGTGAAGGTTTGTTATTCATTTGAAGTGGGCAAAATGATTATTGGCCGTGGAGTTTATAATCCACCAACAAAACCGGTTGATTTAAGGAGTGGACAGGGGAATGTTTCGGCAAGCTATAGTTTTGAGGCGCAGATCGCCTGTGTTAAAGTAGATAAAGAGACCGGCCGTGTTCAGGTTTTGCGTATTGTCGACGCGCATGATGTTGGTAAAGCCATTAACCCCCAATCTGTGGAAGGCCAGATTGAAGGCTCGCTTGTGATGGGTGTGGGGTATACATTTTTTGAAGATTTAAAATTTAAAGATGGTATTGGGTTGACTTCTTCTTTGTCAACTTACAGGGTTCCTCATTCAACAGATGTGCCGGTGATGGAGTCTATTCTTTTTGAGAGCAATGATAAAGAAGGCCCGTTTGGGGCTAAGGGGATGGGTGAGGCATCACTTTTGCCGACATCAGCCGCTATCGCTAACGCGATTTATGACGCGATTGGCGTAAGAATTACTGATTTACC
>JBDREX010000059.1:0-7891 GCA_043819345.1 Candidatus Omnitrophota bacterium | reverse complement strand
CATCCCCGCTGGTTAGGTGCATTGCCTCGTTAGCAACTCTTGGTTGCTCGCTTAACTCTTGGATCTTCGTTTGCTCTTGATTCTTCGTCTGACCTCAGATCTTCGTCCGCCTTTTTTTCTTCGCCTACTTTCTGTTCTTCGCCTGTTTTCTGTTCTTCGCCCGATCTCGGTTCTTCGTCAGCTTTTTGTTGTTGCTAAGTCTTTCTCTTTGCCAGATAACGATAGAGCTAAGCTGCGGCGTACTCGCCGTCAGCTTCAGCGATTGGTTGAACTAAGCCACAGTAGTGGCAGCCATTCCAGAGTTCAGATTATCCACATTTCCTGAAATATTCCCCATAACTTGAGTGTAACATACAGGATATTGAATGTCAAGGAAAAAATGAGTTCAAGGTGAAAATTTCAGTAGTTATATGGCTAAAATTCGGCATGGTTCAAAACTGTTCACCACAGGGTTACAGAGATACAGAGAAGAACAACCCCCTAACCCCCTTTTCTAAGGGGGAATTAGAAAAAAGAGCCATCCATTTGCCTACTCAGTTTGTTACCCTGATTTGAACCGTCCCAAAATTTCTTATTGACATCGGCCAAAATTTGTGTTAAAATTCTTTTATAAGGAGGATAAATGCTTATTTTGAAAAAGATACTATGGCTTGGAATTATTTGTTTATGCTTAATAATGGCTAAATATAGCTATGCCGTGGATAGTAAAGAATTAACCATCACAGCTGATAAGGCTGTTTTGGATAAGAAACAAGGGGTAACTGTCTTGTCCAGCAAGGTTGTCGTTGCTAAGGGGAAGGCATCATTTACCGCAGATATGGTAGAAATAAGTGGTCAGATGGAAAAAATAAAAACACTAAAGGGTACAGGGAATATTCACTTTAGTGATCTGGAAAGGGACATCGCTATGACCGCAGATAGGATTGAATTGTCTGATTGGGAAAAGCAAATAACCGCCTCTGGGAAGGTGAGAATAACCCATGGGGAAACAGTTGCTGATGCAGATACAGCTGTCTATTATCAGAATCAACAGAGGGTTGTGCTTACAGGTACGGCAACCATTAGCCAGCCCAATGGCAATATCTCTGGTAAAAAGATAATATATCATCTTACAGAGGAAAAGCTTGAGGTTATTGAAGGGGTCAGGGCGTGGTGGAAATGGTGAAAAATCGGCAGAAAGAACTTCTCGATTATTGGGTTAAGACATCGGAATATGACTTCATTACGATGGAGCACCTTTTTGAAAAAGAAGATTATCTCTGGGCATTGTTTATAGGTCATCTTGTTATTGAAAAATTGTAACTACTCACCACAGAGGCACAGAGAAAGAAAAAACCACAAATTCAGATAAGATTATCCACAGATTACACAGATTGCACAGATTAAGATTTTTTTGGTAACTACTCACCACAGAGGTACAGAGAAAAAAAAGAATCACAGACTCAGACAAAATTATCCGCAGATTACGCAGATTACGCAGATTATGATTTGTTTGTTTGTTGTCCTTTCTTTTATTAGAACATCTGCGTAATCTGCGTAATCTGCGGATTAATTCTTCTCTGTTTCTTTGTAGTAAATTCCACTCTCTGAGTAGTTACTTAAAATAAAAGAAATATGACTTACGCAAAATGAAAGAACACCCACCACATACGGTGTTTTTGAAAGATGGTAACTACTCAACCACATTAGCAACAGAAAAGAAAACTACGAAATACGCGAAAGTACGCGAAATTTACAAGAAAAAAGGAATTTGGGGACGGTTCACTATTGTTTGAAAGCTTGCGGTCTGTCATTCCGAACTACTGTGAGGAATCTTAAGATCCCTCACAGTAGTTCGGGATGACACCGTCGACAGGCTGTTACGGAATAGGAATTTGGCTCGAAAGACACACAATGTGTTGTGTCAATCTTGTTATTCTGCACTATATATAGTATGCTATTCACGCTGATTTTTAGTTCCGTAACAGCCTGTCGATTCTATCTACGAGCCATGGTTCCTTTATTCCTAATGCTGCTTGAAATAAATCTGTATCTCTCATATAACTATATTATCATATTTTAAACCTATTTGCAACTCGTTTTTTTAGATCTACCCACATGAAATGTTATAGAACCACTAAATTATTCTTTTGCTCCCAAAATTTAGTATTATGTCCCCGGAATTCCAATGTATTGTTGACAGCCGAAACTAACTGCTGCTTGCTTTGATCAATAAGCAGGGAAAGATCCTGAAAAAGCAGCTTTGTATCTGCGGTAATTTGGTTCGTTTGCTTATTCATTCCTCTTCCTCCACGCTGTCCAATTCCTTGCCCATGCGGTATTTGATGTCGTAGTTGATGATGAAGTCCAACTCCTCATCTGAGACATATTTAAGTAACTCTTCGCGGATCAATTCTTTTTATCAAAAAAATTATTGACATAGATTATAATATATGTTATAATATAAATAAATTAACTGGATCGGGGTGTCACCCGGTCGGTAAGGGGTCTCCAGCAATGGAGACTTTTTACTTTTATGGGAAGATTTTTAATCCCCATCCTTTGTATTTTCCTTTCCTATCACTATAAATCTTACTTTTGATAACCTGAAATGGCATATATGGCTCATCAGGATTCAATATGTTCCTTGCTAATGGATAAGCACACAGGTCTGCTATTTGAAGTCCGACAATATTTTCCTTTTTGGCATAAAATCCAAACTTTACTATTTTCTGTTTCAGCCTGACAGAATCCATAAAGTATGTTCCTCTGTCCATCGTTGAATTAAAATGAGAGAGCAACATACTGTCTTCTTTTTTCCCCCGCTCTTCAACCAATATCTCAACAGTTGAGTCGTTGCTTACATTATCAAGATAGAAAACAAGCCTCTCTATAATAAAAGACAACGCAAGAGAGTATGGGTCTTTAGCCCCTTTTCCGTATTTCTTGATATGTTCATTTTTATCAATACCAGTCCCGATAATTGTATATTCCCCATCTTCAAGAATCAGATTAAGGTCTCTATAAAAAGCCGCTTTGAGGGATAAGTCAAAGAGTATCTGAAAGGATTTCTCGCATTTTCTTATATCTCTGGAATGTAAGATAACATTTTCGGTCTTAAAGTAGTTTTGTTTAAAAATATTGATTGCTTTTTCAATGGACTTCAAATGGTCTTCTCTGATTAAACATCCGCACAGCAAAAAGAGCGGAAAATTATTATCCACATAATTCAGTCCATGATCACCTGTTTCATCAAGGAAAAAATAAAATTTCATATTCTATATCTCCTCCTCACTTCCTCGCCCCATACGGTATTTAATGTCATAGTTGATGATGAAATCCAGCTCCTCGTGGGTGAAACCGTAGTGCTGGGCGAGGAGGCAGTCGATCTGATCGATGATGGGTTTGGAGAGTTTGGGATAGTATTCGTCGTAAATTACTTTGCCGGTTGCTTTAGATATGTATTGGAGTCATACCTTGAATATGGAATACAGAACATTTTAAATTCTATATTCAAGATATGACTCCCGATATTACTCTTAATTCTCTTTTTTTATTCCTTCCCCGCCTCATATGTAACCGCAAAGACTGAATCTGCCAGCCACTTGTGGAAACTCTGATTGTCGCTATATTGCTTAAACAACTCCGCATGATCCTCAAAAAGTCCCAAAAGTACCTTCTGTAACACCTTATCGTGTTCAATGCGGGCATTTTGTTTGTCAGAGTTCTTAATCGCGTTCTGGTAAGCCTTATCTTCTGAAACCTTCGTCGGAATCTCCTCCGCAATAACCTTGCGAATTCTATCAACATCTTTCCAACCAATATTACCAAATTGATCGTTAAACATATTGATAATATTGGTGAGTAAATCAAGCTCGGGCTCTGCCTTTCCGCCTCCACCGCCTATCGGAACTGCGTCCACTTCTCCATCTTTATCCATCAAAGCAATATTTATGGCCGCCTTTGCCTCAACCCTATAACTATCCATATCAATTGCTTCTAAAACTCCCTTTGAGAAATCTTCTTCTTTCGGAGCGGGAAGTTTAGGATTCAAAAAATTTAAAAATACAGACAGCTTCTCCCATGCCGCATTCGTATATGGAAGGATTGTTGCTAAAAAGCTATAGGTTCTTACAAATGTCTTTGATTTTCCTTTGAAATCAACCTGACCATCCTCATCAAGGCTTTCTTTATAAACAGCAACGCAAGCATCAAGTATCGGGTCAAGACGATCGCGATCCATCCCGGACAAATACAACCGAACAAATTCCTCAACCTGTAGCCATGCGTATACCTGATAACCGTCCAGACTCGCTTGCAAATCATGAAGCTTGTTCGGATCCGTTTCTTCGCTCAAAATCGTGGTGCGATAATAAGGCTCGAAGGCTTCCCTGATAGTATCTGCGGTATTATAAAAATCAAGCACAAATGTGTCATGTTTTTGCGGATGTGCCCGATTGAGCCGCGATAATGTCTGAACAGCCTTAATATCCGTCAATTGCTTATCCACATACATAGTATGAAGCAAAGGCTCGTCGTAACCAGTCTGAAATTTCTCAGCACAGATAAGGAAGCGATATGGTTCCTCCCGGAATCGGTCCGTAATCACATTGCTTGGAAAATCATTCATTGATGATTCGGTTAATTTCTTCCCACCATACTCATATTCACCGGAAAATGCCACTATAGCTTTATAGCGGCTCTTGATTTCCAGCAAATAATCTTTAATCGCATAATAATACTGAATTGCGTGTTCAATGCCCCCAGTCACTACCATTGCCCGCGACTGGCCATTAATTTTCCTTCGAGCAATTACCTGTTCATGAAAATGATCGACAATTATCTCTGCTTTCTGCCGCACCGCATGATCATGAGATTCAACATAGTGGCGCAATTTCTTACGAGCTTTCTTCACATCAAACTGTGGATCATCCGGAACAGTTTTTATAAGACGGTAATAGCTCTCAACCGATGTATAGTTCCTTAAAACATCCAAGATAAAACCTTCTTGGATCGCCTGCTTCATTGTGTAAGAGTGAAACGGACGATGCTTGACTATTTCACCTTCTTTATAGGGCTCCCCAAAAATCTCAAGGGTTTTATTTTTAGGAGTCGCGGTAAAAGCGAAATAACTGGAATTCTTTAACATCTTGCGGGATTTCATGATCCGGTTAATCGTATCCTCAAATGTCTCCTGCTCCTCTTCTTTTCCTTCTTCCGCAAGAACCCTGTGCATCTTCGCTGTTGTCCTTCCACCTTGACTTGAATGAGCCTCATCAATAATAATAGCGAACTTCCGATTCCGATGTTCGTCGCCAATCTCATCAAGAATGAAAGGAAATTTTTGAACAGTAGAAATGATAATCTTCTTCCCGGATGTCAAAAATTTCTTAAGGTCCCCAGAATTCTCGGCATGCCCCACGGTAGAAGCGACTTGAGCGAATTGCTTAATGGTGTCTTTAATCTGCTTATCAAGAACCTTTCTATCAGTAACAACGATCATTGAATCAAAAACCGGCTTGCCACTTTTTTCAACGCCAATAAGCTGATGAGCCAACCATGCAATTGAATTGGACTTTCCGCTTCCAGCCGAATGCTGAATAAGATACCGTTTGCCCACCTCCGACTCTTTTGCCTTAGCAAGCAATGCCCTGACAACATCAAGCTGATGATATCGTGGGAATATCTGCCTTTGTTTCTTCCGTCCAGTGCGTTCATCTTTTTCTTCTACTACTTGCGCATAATTTTCCAAGATGTCGGTCAAACCCTTCTTGGTAAGAATCTCCTTCCAGAGATAGTCAGTCTTAATCCCATTTGGATTGGGCGGGTTACCGGCTCCGTCATTCCAGCCTTTATTAAACGGCAAAAACCATGAGCCTTTACCGTTTAAATGCGTGCACATTTTCACCTCATGGTCATCCACAGCGAAATGAATCATACAGCGGCCAAACTGAAACAAAAGCTCCCGCGGGTCGCGATCCCTTCTATATTGCTGAACAGCATCCTCAACGGTCTGCTTAGTAAGACTGTTTTTTAATTCAAAGGTGACTATCGGTAATCCGTTTATAAAAAGGCACAAATCTAAAGACAACCGGGTTTCGTCTTTGCTGTAGCGTAATTGCCGGGTAATGCTAAAGATATTCTGAGAAAAACGCTTTTCCGCCTCTTTATTTCCCGGAGTTGGGGTGCCATAGAACAAATCAATTGCATGTGGCCCATGCTTTACGCCCTTACGAAGCACATCAATCACGCCCCGCTTGGTAATCTCCCCTTGAAGGCGGGCAAGGAATTGTTGTCGCTTGGGTGAATCTGACTCTAAATCGAGAGCCTCGATTAATTTGGGCTGAGTTGCTTTTATAAATGCAGAGAGCTTCTTTAAATCAATAGCGTGATCCCGATCATAGTCTGCCGGGTCTCCGGGTACATAGCCCTCTCCGCCGTAAGGAGCAACCGGCTCAGCTACCATGCTTCCTGATTTTGCCGGATCACATGGCAGACCCGTAAGTGCCATGCAAATTAATTTCTCAATGCCCTTTTCGCTCGTATCACTCGTCTGCATTCACTACCTCCTCAGTATCTTCAACATATTCTAAAGTTTCTTGTTCTTTAATTGGTTCGGAATCGGTTATATCTTCGATTTCTGGCAATTTAATATTGCGGACATCTATTTTGCCGGTTACAACATCGGCGACCAATCGTGTACGGAATTCATTCAAAAAATCGACTTCGCGTTCGTGGCTCAAAATAACTGCATTTACAGGGGAACTCTCAGCTTCAATATTCTCTATGATTTTCTCTTGCTCGTTCTTTGGTGGAAGTAAAACGCGCCACGATTTGATGTGTCCTTGAGAGATCTTTGGCATCGTTCCACTCGATCCCCTCGCATCCCTCTCTATCTGTCCCCGACCGAAATGAGACAGCAACTGATAGACAAGGAACTGTGGAATAATTTCGCTTTCGCGAATCCTTAATCGATAGATTAAATCGCAAAGAAGAGTCTTTGTTCTTACTCTCCGTGCAATGCATACATCGCCAACCCTGTCTCGAGTGTTCGAACGAGTGAGCAGTAAATCTCCGTCAGCGACCTGGATGTTGAGCGGTATTTCAGCAGTCATTGAGATTGGCTTGATGGCTAAGGGATTGAAATTGCCGCGCCTAACAGCAGAAAGCGTGAGGACTGCCCATTGGTCGGATGCCAATTCACCCTCAGCCGCAACAGGACTCCATCCTTGCTCGATTCGTGTAAATAAACGACCTAATAAGGGAGTTCCCCAATGCTCCGGAATATCCCCAATCCAATCAACCCCTGATGGCTTAAACCGAACATTAGGATTTATCCCACGGGTGACAGCGTGATTGATAATTGCTTGCTTCTGCTCATTCAAAAGCTTGATAACTTTCTGCTTCTCGCGAATATACCTGCGGATAATCTTGTTAACGACATCAAGATATTCAACAATAACCTTCTGTTCTTCTGCGGACGGCTTTGGCACTATCTCACACTTTAACAACTCCATCGGTATACGCATGCGATGTGCCATTATCCCGTTGCCCAATCTGACAAGGCTCAATTGAAAAGGCTTAATCTTGAAAACATAGTCAAAAAATCGTGGATCATCCTCCTGCGATCTCGGTGTAAGAACATAATAGACCGGGCTTAAACATCCGGTATATTTCGATAAACCAACAGACCCGATAATAATGTTCATGCAATTTACTACGATATCTCCGGGGCGAACAATTTTATAGCGGGTAATATCCTCGGAACATTTATCGGAAGTTCACCCCAACGAGCAAGCAAAAATTCGTCATAACCTATTGTTTTTCAAGATGTTTCCGCTGTTTTGCCAGCTTTTTTCTGGTGACTACAAGTATGTCTTTATGTGGTAATACAGAGGGCAAACAAATATCC
>JBDREX010000058.1:0-6975 GCA_043819345.1 Candidatus Omnitrophota bacterium | reverse complement strand
GGATTTCCGTTGCCCACTGCCTAAACTGGATACCCCGCTCAGAGTTGACACGGTAACCAATAGCAATAATTACCTCAAGAGAATAAAAAGAGGCATTTCTTTTTATTTCCCGCTTGCCTTCTTGTTGAACTTGTAAGAAATCCTTACAAGTTGCCGATTGTTCAATTTCACCGCTTGCATAGATATTTTTAAGGTGCATAGTGATGTTTTGTGGAGTGGTGCCGAAAAGTTCCGCCATTTTCTTTTGTGTCAGCCAGATATTTTCTTCAGCATACAGAACCTCTATATGCACCGAACCCTCTAACGATTGATAAAAAACTATTTGATTGTCGGGTAATTTTTTCATAATTCTACACCTTTAATGGCTTCGCCAACCCTCACCCCGGCCCTCTCCCAGCGGGAGAGGGAGTGAACTTGACAATGATTTCCTTGTTTTTTATAGCAGTTCCTGATACTTAAGGTACTATCGCACCACTCATCAGCCGCGGCAATAACAAATCGCGGGCTTGAGCGAGTTTTTGGTTTTGGTCTAGTAACGTAAGTATTCCGTTAAGTATAGGATCAACGACTTCACCAAACTTATCCATCAAACTCTGCGGTGGTAAAATCGGATTCATATGTTTTATAGATTCTCCTGCATGTTGAATAGTGGTACCCTTCGCATATGCATTAATAATGCCCTGGATATAGTGGGATTTCATTAAATAATACAGAAATGATCTATTTATGCGTTTCCCTTTTGTGACAAGTTTTCTAATGCCCGTTGAATAACATCCATCAAGCCCCATACTAACAATTCCAACAGAACCATCTAAGGAAACGACAATATCCTTTTTCTCTAATAAAGCCCCTTTGGTGTGTAATTCATCTACAAATATTTCCGGTTTTCTAGTAACTAAATCACTTACCCGATAGAAAGGGTAAGTGTCTATTTCTTGGGTTTCTAAATAATTATCGCTTCCTGGCTCAACTCCTCGTTTAAAACTAACATATTTGTTTAATTTTTCTCTTCCCCAGCCAACTGGCATACCGTCAACTATTCGTACAGACGCAAGATTTTGCGTCTCTACCTCATACCCCGCCTGCCCTGAGCGCAGTCGAAGGGGAAAGCGAAAATACACAAACCATTCACGGAAAAGCAATCGCGCTGCTTCTTCCAAAAGCTGGATGCGGCGGCGGTTGGTATCAATGAGATTGTCATAGGTAAAAAGGATTGAAGATACGTTTTGCTGTCTCGGCAAGTCAATAAGAGGAATTTCAAAATCCTCTATCATCTCTTTTGTTAAAGCTTTTCTTGTACCGCCTGAGCCAGCGAGCGACAACATTCTCGACTGCATTATAGGAGAAATCAGATAATACATCAAAAATTGAGAATCAAGTTTTTCCTTATTTGTTCTTACTATTGAAACGTGCTGGTTAACTCTTGCGGGCAAGAAATCTTCCGGCACCATGCAACATCTTGCCACGGAATCACCTGTAATATTTAAAAGAATATCATTTTTTTCTAATGTAACACCCCTCATTTTTTGCGCAATATCATTGTCAACAAATGCAAGTCCTTGTTGCATAAAAGAACCGTTATAAACATTTTGGCTTCGGATTAAAGCAACACCAGAATCGATATAAACAGTCTCCCCGCCACGTGGAGTAATTCCGCTACCAATCTTTGCGCAATATGGTTTTAGTTTAACAGTCTTTTTCATATCCCCAACTTCTTAAAATTCTCGCTAATCTTTTTTGCCAAACCGCCAGCTTGAACATTTAGCCCCTCAAGCTCTTCATGAATTGCCCGCATAGCTTCACCAAAATCAAAATCCGGATCCTCTTCTTCCGGCGCCACGCCAACATACCTGCCCGGCGTTAAGCTCCAGTCATTTTCCTTGAGACCTTCTTTATCTACCAGCTTAACCAACCCTTCCACATCACGCAGTTTCTCTTCCGGAAACCGTTCGATTAGCCAATCAGCTTGATGATAAAAGTAACGAACAAGCTTTAATTGGTTTACTGCGATATCGCGCGCTTCTTCGGTCTGTTTTTTAAGATTAACCACTTCCCGCGTCTTCCATTCATCGCTTTCTTTAGCATTGTGAGTATTAAGACACTCCTCAATTAAACGATTAATAAGCCGGTACATAAGCTCTGCTTCTTTAATCAATTTGTTGTTCTCTTCCGCAAACAAATCCAATTCCTTAAAAGCATTGTTTAATTTTACGCTGTCTTTATCTTGTTTTTTCCACCAGGCACTCTTTTTCTCTGTTAAGTCAGAAAATATTTTACAATTGGTTTTGTAAGCTTCTATACAATCTACGAGTGTCTTGGCAGTCTCTGCCTGCTTACCTTCTTTTGGTAATGTAGCCAGAAACGGCTTAACCTCTTTGTTTAATTTGCTAAAAATTGCATCGTAATCTATGGCAAAAGAAATGCCTTTTACGGCTTCTTCAAGTGATTTAGAAATATAGTTTACAACTAAATCATGAAAACGTTTTGTTTCCCCGCGATAAAGCCACACAATTGAAAGGATATTCTGAAGCTGCTCTGGACTAAAATCATAGATTTTTCGGGTTACCTTTCTATAGATATTTCTGGCATCTATCATCAGGACGTGTCCTTTTCTATTTAATGCTCCGGAAAATCTACCCTCACCCCCAACCCCTCTCCCATTGGGCGAGGGGAGTTGTTCAAAGATACTTTGAAGAGTTTGTTCGGGATTGTTCAATAAGTCACGGTTCGTTATACGAATAACCTTGATACCCTGCGATTTTAAATAAGCGTCTCGCTTAGCGTCTTTTGTCTTACGTTTGTCATGGACGGGACCATCCAGCTCTACAGCGATACGTACTTCATGGCAATAGAAATCAAGGATATAGTCGCCTACTTGATGCTGCCTGCGAAATTTGAGTCCGAGAAACTGCCGGTTCCGTACTACCTCCCAGAACAAATCTTCTGCCTGCGTTTGCTGTTTGCGCAGTTGTCTTGCACGCTGCACAATACCGCTAAAATCATATCCCCCACGATAATTACTCCCTTCTCCCCCTGGGAGAAGGGCAGGGGATGAGGGTTGATCGGGCTTAGCCCGATCAATAAACCATAACTCACAAGGCACCGTCCGGGTATAAAAAAAGTTAGAACGAATGGCGATCATTATATCAACATGATCTGTCTCAATAAGCTTTTGGCGCACCTTGGTTTCGCTCTTCCCAGCGCTCGAGGCCTGCGAAGACATAACAAAACCGGCACGGCCTTTTTCTTTAAGATAGCTGTAAAAATAGCTAATCCAGACATAGTTTCCGTTTGAAACTTTCCCTTTTTTGTTGACTCCGGGTAAGCCAAAGGGCAGCCGGGGGTCGTTCTTGATTTTTTCCGCGTCAATTTCATCCACATTAAACGGAGGATTGGCCATAACAAAATCAGCTTTTTTGTATAGATTATGCGGGTCTTCATAATAGGTTATTGCCTTTTTGATATCGCCGACTAATCCATTCACGGCAAGATTCATTTTTGCTAAATTTATTGTTGTCCCGTTTTTCTCAAGACCGTAAAAGCTAAGTTTATCGTTCGGATTTTCATGCAGATTTTCAACAAAACGGGCGCTTTGAACAAACATGCCGCCGCTGCCGCAAGCTGGATCTAAAACTGTGCCCCGTTTTGGCTCTAACACATTAGCTATTAACGACACGAGTGATATCGGCGTAAAGAATTCGCCGCCATCATGAGCTTTTTGATCAGCAAACTGTGTAAGGAAATATTCATAGATTCTGCCAAATACATCGCCGGTAACTCTTTTAAGTTCTTCGGGATTTAAAGCTCGAAGGAGCTGTCCAAGTATCTCATTATCCAGCTCACGATATTCCTGTTTGGGCAGCACACCACGCAAAGTTTCATAATCAATTTCGATTGTTTCCATCGCATCGATTATAGCCTTTGCGCGATCATCGCTGTCTTTCAAACCAACCAAATAATCAAATTGGGCCTTTGGCTGCAAGAAAATAGCGGATTTCTTACTAAAGTCTTCTTTGGTTAATTCTCTTTTAACGCCTCCTCTGGAAGGCAAAGAAGCTTCAATCCCATCTTTTACCGCTAAATACCGGCTGTAGGCATGGCGCAAAAATACCAAACCCATAACCGGCATAAAATATTCATTACTGGCGTAATGGGAATTAGCACGTAGTGTATCGGCCGCGCTCCAGAGCCGCTTTTCAATTGCTTCGATATTTTCAAGTTGTGCCATAAAATTCTCCTAAAAAAGCACTCCTTTTTCTTTAAAACTAATATATCCGTTATCAGTGACAATAATGTGATCCAACACCTCGACATCAAGAATTGCGCCTGATTGAATCAATTTTTCAGTAAGTTTAATATCCGCATCTGAAACTTCCATATTTTTTGAAGGATGGTTATGCGCTAATATGACTGATGAAGCAAAAAGCCTAATTGCTGGTTCAAAAACCTCTCGTGGATGCGCTATTAAAAACACCGAGATTGATAAGTAATTCAAAATCTTTCACGGTCAAGCCAGTAACTTTCTTGAACAGTCCCGGCTCAATCTGCGTAATCACATCCTTGAGACACCACTCTCGATAATCAGTCAAATACATAAAAACAGGCACGCGGGTGGCGAATTTAATAAGTTTTTCCTGAATCTGTTTGCGCAAACTCTTGTATTCCTTTTCTTCTTCGGAAAGCTCCTTCTTCTTTTTATTTGACAACTCTTTATCGTTAGCTTCCTTCTTTACTTTCTTCACGGCTTCCGACTTGTTAATAATGGTTTCTATATCCTGATTCAGATTACGAAATCCTTCAATGCTCATGAGTGCATCCATGGCAGCTTTGTTGTTCATCAGGCGCTGCAAAGTACTGTTATCCACATTTACCAACAATGCGCTTTCCCAGCGACGTGCAAGCAAGGTTGCGGTCGTTCCACTCATGGCCATATCAAGAATACCAGCGGCATCAATTTGTTTCATAGAACTTCCGTCATATGCAAGCACGGGTAAAAATCTGATAAACTCTTCAACCTTTTTCTCGGGGTTTGATTCATTAACATTCAAACGACAGCTATACTCGGCGATTTGCTTCAAGGCTCTGTCAGGCGCAAAATCAAAAACATAACATTCTTCTTTAATAATCTGTTCTTGATTTGGCGTTATGCTATCAGGATTTTTGATAATCCAAGGGTTCTGCACACGAAATGCGGCTTGAAAATATGTCTCAGGGCTTGATGAATTACGAAGCATAAGAATACCTGTCCAGGGCCTAACCGTAACCCCGGTCGTCAACTTACCGCACGAAAGAGTGATTGTCTTTGTTGTAAGGGGATCATCCATCGCCTCTTGCACAGGGGGCAACGCATCTACGCCAATTCCGGCACTGCTTCCGGCAGCCACTATGACGCGATAATCATGGTAAAACTTGTTCTGTTTCTGCACAAGAAGATTACGCATAGCATGGCAAGAAGCTACGCTAGGAAGAAACCATAAGGTATGAGACAAGACATTCAATAGACGAACATCTGAAAACGGCATAGGTGGTTTCTTAGCGCCCAATTTAAGATTATCAATGGTGGTCTCCAGAAACGCTCCCCGTATCAAGTCTAACCACTTTTGCACTTCATCCTGATATTTGAATTTTGCCTTCTCTTTGATCCCATCAGCCGAAAAGAAAACATTCAAATCGAACTCGTTGAACTCTCCTTGCATGGCGATTTCCCGGATAGAATCCGGCAACTGGTAAGTCAACAGAACCATGCGGGGCAGTGGTGCGTATGGATTATCCTTACCCTTCCATGCCTGTTTAGATCGTTGTTCATCAGAATAGGTCCAGTTGAATATCTGCTCTTCGATAAACTCTCCTGATGCTATAGCCCTAAAGGGAGTGCCGGAAAGATAAAGATAGGCACTTGTCGTGATCGGCATAATCTCTTCATCGAAATCCTCAATGCCTACACCCTCTCCGAACTCAATTTCTTTTTTGTCCTCTGCTTCAAATAGATCTTTAGCCTTTTCGCGCCACGCGCCATAATGGTACTCGTCCAGAATGACACAATCCCAATCGATAGCATGTACCCACTCATTTTTGGTTTTGATGCCACCTGTGCTTCTATTTTTCCCCAAGTAATCCTGAAAAGAACCAAAACAAACGAACGGACGCTTCTTAGATATTTGTCCAAAAGACTTCCCTTTGGGGGCAATAAATTGCCAATCATCGAAATCGATGTGGCTTTTCAAATCCTCTTCCCATGCACTCTGAACCGCTGGCTTAAAGGTCAATACCAACACCCTTCGCCAACCCATCTTCTTCGCAAGCTGGTAGGCAGCAAAGGTTTTGCCAAAGCGCATTTTCGCATTCCATAGGAAGTGGGGTGGTTTCTCCGGACTTTCCTTTCTAAAGCTCTTGAAGTAGGCTGCGGCTTTTTCTACTGCCGCTATCTGTTCAGGCCGCATTTTGAAATCAAGAGAACGATTTTCCTCGCCAATCTGCCCAGTCCTAATGGCGATAACTGCCGCTTTAACTTCTTTAACTGAACATTCATACCACTCGCCTTTAGGGTTTTTAATTTTTTTGCTTCTCAAAAAACAGTGGACCTCTCTATCAGTAAATACGGTACCATCATTTCGCATGGCAGATTCTTCGAGAATGATCTTATATGGAAGTTTACCGGGGCGAGTTGTAGGATATTGTTGCGCTACACGCGTTTGGACAGCAACAGTGGTATATCCGATCTTTAGCATGCCCTTATATTGAGGATTTGTATCCTCATAAGCATAGATAGTTGGCTTAGAATCAGGCCGTTGCGGAAAAAACTCTTTACTCATTTTCTAACTCCATTGGGCGGACCATATGGAACTCACACTCTTAACCCGCACTAAAACCTAAAAAGGAATAATTAAATTTTGTTTCGTTTAAATATCCAATAAATTCATCAGTTGCCTGATTAATATCTTTAATAAATTCGTTATGCGTTACTTTACTCCTGCC
>JBDREX010000057.1:0-20415 GCA_043819345.1 Candidatus Omnitrophota bacterium | reverse complement strand
ATGCACAAGATGGACAGTGTTTTTTTTGACATTATTGAACCCTTTCAATAAACACCTTATTTTTTTAGTCTATCTTGTTCATTATAAACATATTACAAATTTTGGCAGCAACACTTTTTAACCTTTATGCCCAGAATGACGGCAAGAAACGCGTGTTAGCGAGTGCTCGAGTGTGCGGGTTAGCCAGCTTAACCCGTCAACCCGCAAACCCGCAAACCCGTCAACCCGTCAACCCGTCAACCCGTCAACCCGTCAACCCGCAAACCCGCAAACCCGTCAACCCGCAAACTCGTTTTTACTCTGACACTCTAAATCTTTGTTTTCTCTCTGTCCCCTAAATATCACTCATACCTTATGTCGTCTAAAAAGAAAGTAATGGGCTGGCCAGAATTAGCATCTCTGCTCGTGGACCAGCAAAAACCACCGCTTATATGAGATAATTCCGTATCGCTCAAATCAATCGTGTATTGTTGCCATTGATCCGTCAAAACAACTGGCCCAATAGAAGCGGTACCTGAATCAGGATAATCCCCCGTAATGCCACCCACCTTAAATTCCGATATAACTTCTCCTCCGCGTTCTCCTCTAGCATAAAACGACAGCCTCCTTGCCTTACCTAAATTATAACCGCCTTCAACAGTTCCCCAATTTTTCAGAGGATCCTGCCAATAAATCCCTACCCAACCTGCACCATTAAAACCTTTGGCAAAATAAGTAACGCGAATACAACTGTGCCCACCATGAAAGCCTGTTCTGCAATCATCATTAAATTTTATTTCTCCCCAATCACCCATCCACCCGGAAGGATAAAAATGATTACGGGATGAACCCGTATCGTAATAGACATAAAAAGGCATGTCCTGCTCTTGCAAAACAGTTTCCTGCGCCCCTGAAGCAGAAATAAAAAGACAGGAAAATAAAACAGCCAACAGCAATACAAAAGGCCTTTCTATCGTTTTCATGGTTTTTTCAGGTTGATACATAGACCACCCCTCTCTACGATATATATTTTTTCGCTTTTGCTTTTACTCGTCAACCCGCAAACTCGCAAACCCGTCAACTCGCAAACCCGTCAACCCGCAAACTCGTTACGGAAGAATAGCCTTAATAATCCCCAACAAAACATCTAATTTCAAAGGCTTAGCCACATAAGAAACAGCACCCAAATCCATACCCTTCTTTATATTATCCATCCTGCTGCAAGCGGTCAACATAACAATAGGAATATTCTTTACGGCTTCTTCTGACCTTATGATGCTGCAGACCTCGTAACCATCCATTTTTGGAAGCATGATGTCTAAAATAACCAAATCCGGTTTTTCCTGCCGTGTCTTCAGCAATGCCTCTTCCCCATCAAAAGCACAAACAACATCGTAATCATGTTCCTTTAATCTGGACTGCAAGATCTCAACAATATCCACCTCATCATCCACAACCAATATTTTTTTCTTTTCTAACGCCATGAGCCTAAAATCCTTTCTTTAAAACCAAAGCTGCCTGAATCTTTTCATAACAAAAGATTTAAAAAGTATTAAGTTTGTTATATTATATTTGCCTACCCTTCATGCTTCAAGTAGATTATATAAAAAATGCCTTTCGCAAAAAACAAATTGTCCCAAGAAAACATAAATGATAGAATCAAATGAAACTATTTCTTATGCTCCTGAAAAAACATAACTACCACCTAAAACACATCTCAAAACATGACTGAGCACATTGTGCTTTTCTTAATCAATTATTACTACCCTCTCCTTTTGTTTATTTTAATCGGCATTCTCATTATGCTTATCTTTAATGCTAAAGATATCGTTTGTCTCTATAAGAATATCGACAAAAAAACCTGGATAGCGTTTTTTATTATTATCATAGCCGGCCTTGGAGTCCGTTTATGGGTTATCCCGCATATGCACCACACCTACCATGACGAATTTGAACACCTCAGTATCGCTGAAAATTTGCACTTTCACCACAAGTATTCAGAAACTCTTCAAGGAACCTACAATCATCCCGAAGAAACCCTTATGAAAACCTGGCCCCCTGGCTATCATATGATCCTGGCACTCTCTTACAACCTTTTCAGCGTTTCTGAGAATACGGCCTTCAATACAACCGCCGTAATCAGCGCATTATCTATTCTGTTAATGTTTTTACTCGCATACGCTCTTTTTACTGAAAAAACCACAGCCCTTTACAGCGCGTTCTTGCTGGCATTGGCCCCTGTACATCTAAAATACTCCGGCTCAACAAGCACAGAAATCTGCTCTTTCTTTTTTCTTCTGCTATCACTTTGGACTGCAGCCCTATACGCAAAATATGCCAAATTCAAACACTTACTCTTGTTAATATTCACAACAGCCTTTGCCATTTATACCCGGCCGGAGAACGGAATACTCTTATTGCTTATCCCTCTTTTTGTTATCTTTTTTACAAAACGGGCCGATTTCCCGCGAAAAAAAATCATATTTCACACAACACTTGCCACTATCATTTTACTCCCCCTCATATCATTCTATTTCCTGCATAATTTCTACTATGCAATTTTTACAATTAAAGAGACTGGCTGGGCAGATAGCCTACCAACACGCCTGTTTTTCCTGCAGAAAAGTCTTCCCGGAAACCTGACTTTTTGGTTCGGCCCTGGACACCCAGCAAGCGTAACATTTTTGGCGATATTCGGTTTTATCAAACTTTTTAAACACAAAAGAAGGGCGGCTATATTCTTATCTATCTGGTTCTGCATTTTTCTTTTGGTTTATTCAGCACACTATACGGGTAGATTCAACTCAATATCTGACCGCCACGCGCTCAATTTATATATTCCCATCATACTCATGGCTGCTTATGGCATTTTTGCCTTATCCAACCGTTGGGCCAATAAACTCGTCATAAAAAGAAATATCATATTTATCCTGCTGGCAAGCGTCTTTCTCAGTACTTTCTTCCCGCTAAGCACAACCATATCAAAAACCTTAAGTGACTCCAAAAATAGCGAATATCAATTTATCCTGACAAACAAAAACAAGATACCAGAAGACATCTACATTATAAGCTTCAACCCAAATATCATCATATCAAGCATTCATAAAAAAGCGATCACGCCATTTTTATTTGTAAATCTTGAAAACAAACCAAAAAAAGCCATCCTTTTTCAGGATTATTGGTACCGTAAAAACGAAAAAGAGAGGATGCCTCTTGAAAATTATCTAAAAAAGAACTATGATTTTGATATCCTTTTGGACAATAATAGCAAATCCGACCCCTGTTCACTAATATTGCTAACAGCTAAAAAAGAACGCCCTTACTGATAATGAAGAAAATCCTTTTAATGCGGTTTAAAAATCCGGTATTTCAAAAGATCAGGCACCCTTTGCACAAGTATCCTCCGCTGACTTTGAAACATATTCAGTTATGCCTTGAACAGAAATTTAACCTTCAGACAAAATTGATTGATAGCTGGATTTATAACAACACTCAAAACTTAACCGGCGCCGCCATGGAGTTTCGCCCAGACTGCCTCATCGCTTACATTGAAAAACCAGCAGAAAAACAAAATTTCCTGGCTTTTTCCTCCGCGGTTCAATATCACAACTTATTAAAAATAGGCATCGGGCCAGATATCACCGCCAGACATCACGAATACCTTCTGGATAAAGATATTTTTGATTTCTGTATTCCCGGAGAGCCGGAAGAAGCCATCAGTTTCTTTTTTGAAAAATTGGCACGACACAGTATTAAAAAAGAAGACCTGATTGAGTTTTATAAAAAAGAAATGGTTAACGACAGAATCAATATTGTTGGAGATTTAACACAGCTTTCCCCGCTGGACTTTACACAACAAGAACTACGCGCTTATCCTTTTACCTACCCCCTGCGCCTCAACCAAAAGCTGATCTCAGGCTATACCATGACGTCTCGCGGATGCCCCCATAACTGTGTTTTTTGTTCTCCTATGGTGCGCAAAAGTTATGGTAAAACTATCCGGCACAGGCCCGTCTCAACAGTCATAACTGAAATTTCAAATATGGCCAGACAGGGAGCAAATTTCATCTCTTTCGAAGATGACAATTTCGGGGCAGACCAAAAATGGTTATCAGATTTTTTACACGCGCTTATTGAAAAAAATATAAAAATCAAATGGAGCGCCCAAACCAGAATAGATGCTCCCTTAAATGATAAAAATCTGGCATTGATGAAAAAAGCGGGATGCATCCTTCTGCAATTAGGTGTAGAAACTGCCTCAGAAAAATTACTAAAAACTCTGCAGAAAACAACAGACAGCAAGAACTGGAAAAACAAATGCCTGCGCATTTTTAAAAAGATCAAAGCACACGGTATAGCAACGTGTGCATTATTTATCATCGGTATTCCACAGGAAACAGACCAGGATATTGAAGAAAGCATCAGATTGGCCATTAATCTTGACCCAGATCTAATCAAGCTGCATCTGTTTACCCTCTATCCGGGATGCCAAGCCTACGACAATAACAAGAAAAACATCTCTCTGGCAGATTTAGAAAACATGCATCACCACATAACTTTCAAAAAATCGCCTCTCAACAAAAAGAGAAACTATTTTTACGCAAAGTTTATACTCAGGCCATCATTTCTATTCACCCACACAAGGAAATACTGCGGATTTTATTTAAAAAACCTTGTTATTTTAAGATATCTGGTTAAGAATACAATTAGCATGATGCTGCCTTCAAAAAACAACTCAACACTTTTTTAGTTTATTGGTGAAATTATGATCCGAAGAAGAAAAATTCGTTTTTATCCACATGAACCTAAAGATATTTTAGACTGCATCATGACAGGGCACGTCCAACAAGGCCGCTACATCCGCCTTTTTGAAGAAGAATTTGCCAAGTACATTGGAGCGATGCATGCGATCAGCGTCTCTTCAGGGCGGGCTGGGCTATCCATCATCCTTGACGCGCTAGAACTGGAAAAAGGAAGCGAAATAATCATGCCTGCCTACACCTTAAAAGATCTTGTCACACTCATCAAGAAAAAAGGATTCACTGTCAAGCTCATAGATGTAGAAAAAGATACTTTCAATATGAATTGCGAACTGCTGGAAAAAGCCATAACAGCGAAAAGCAAAGCCATCATTGCTACGCACATATTCGGTGTACCCTGCAATATGTTAAAAATCAAAAGCCTTGCCAGGCAACATAACATCAAGGTTATTGAAGATTGCGCTCATGCCTTAGGAGCAGAAATTGAAAACGAAAAAGTCGGCACTCTGGGAGACGCGGCTTTCTTCAGCTTTGAATCCTCAAAACTCTTAAACACTTTTGGGGGCGGAATGATCACAACAAATAGCCCTGTTATCGCATCCAGAGCATTCAACGCGGTAGAAAAGCACCCTTTTAAATATTTTAAAATCCTGACTAAAATCGCTATGACATATTTGCAGGTATCTTTAGGAGAGGGCCTTTTGTTTCCGATATTTGCTTTATTCTTCAGATTTGAAATAACGACAAAGATTATGACCGGCTTATACCTTTTGCTCCATAAATTAAATCGTGCGAAATATTGCAGATTCTCAAATCTTCAATCACTCATAGGATTAAAACAATTGAAGAGCCTTAACACAAGAAACAGCCAAAGAGAACAAATTGCTAAAATCCTGGACAATGGACTTAAAGAACCGGCCCTGCCCCAAAAATCCCTACTCGATAGCAAGCGCGTCTATTACTTTTATGTTATCAATGTGGCCGCGCCCTCAATCGTTAATTTGGCACTCATTAGGAAAAAGCTGATCAGAAAAGGCATAGATTGCGGCATCAAATCTGAGATCACAGACAACTGTTCATTTTACACGGTTAATTTTGAACGCTGTCCTGTCACCATGCAACTTTATAGCTCTAATATTCAAATCCCTATTTATGACGATATGACTGAAAAAGAAGCTCAATATATCATTGATACCGTCATGGCATGTATTGCCTTAAATGATACAAAACAGAAAAAATAGCAATCTATAAAAATCCAACGCAAACCAACAAAAGAGCACCTGCCTAATAAACTTATTTTATTAAACAAAATAGAGGCATTAATCAAGCCTCTATTTTTTGGATTTCCAAAACTTTTTGGCTTCCTCTTCCATTTCCTCAAGACGGGTATAATAATCAGGAAACTCATTTAAGTGCGCTAAGGCGATTTTCCCAGTTATTAAAGCATCATCATTGGTCACATTGGTTTCTAAATCATGCGCGCCATGCTCCAACTCCACATTCATACCAATCCTGAATTGCTCGACATCAAACTGATCCCATTTGATCCCAAGCTGATCACCAATCTTTTTTGCCTCATCTTCCGAAAACTCTTTTTTTGACGACATACCACCCTCCTTTAAATGAGGCCTTAACTTATGGAACGAAGTGAACATAAGTTAATAGGCCGAATTTACTCCGCAGCATACTGAGGAAGATTCTTTGAATCTTCCCAGTGGTTATGCCAGGAGTTAGTTTATTCCCTGTTTTCAAAGGCCTTAACTTATGGAACGAAGTGAACATAAGTTAATAGGCCGAATTTCCGCCGTAGGCGGATCAGCCTCACGAGCTGATACTCTTTATTTTAATTAATACTAAAATCTTAACGAGATTTTAGTTTAGATTCTTCGTCGGGCTTCACCCTCCTCAGAATGACGACAAGAAACGCAGATTAGCGAGTGCTCGAGTGTGCGGGTTAGCTAGTTCAACCCGTCAACTCGCAAACCCGTCAACTCGCAAACCCATCAACCCGTTTTTACTTTTTGTTTTGCTTTTGTTTCTGTATTTTCTGTTTCTGTTTTTGTTTCTGTTTTCTGTTCTCTGTCTTCTGTCCTCTGTCGTCTGGTAACTGGTGTTTTTTGTTTTTACCCGTCAACCCGCAAACTCGCAAACTCGCAAACTCGTTTTGCTTTTACTCTAAATCTCTGACACTCTAAACTCTATCCAATATACTTTTTTATCTTGCCGATCAACTCCTTCGGATCAAACGGTTTTAACACACAATCATCCGCGCCCATCTCCTTAACCACTTCTGGAATATCCGTACGTATAGTGCTTGCAGTAAATAAAATTATCGGAATACTCTTGTAATTTTCATCTGCTTTTAACTTCTTGCAAAGTACATCTCCTTGCATTTTTGGTAAAAGCAAGTCTAAAAGGATTAGGTCGGGATGATCCTTTTTTAAATAGTCCAATGCTGACTCAGCATCTTTTGCACCTACAATATTATATCCTAAACTTTCCAATCTAATTTGTTCAACAGTAAAAATATCCGCTTCATCATCAACAATAAGAATTTTTTTTGACACTTTCAGGCCTCCTTCGCATAAATTATTTTTCTATTTTTAAACTGCGCGTTACTCTGAGATTAACACCTAGCCCACAAAAATTCTCGCAAACAATATCACCAACCAAAAATGGCTTTGTGATCTTAATTTTCTTAAGCTCAGTTGAAGCTTCCAGAATTTTTGCCTTTGGAATAGCCTTATCTGTCCTGACAGGCACCATCTTTAAAGGCAGGCCCTGCGCCAAAACCGTAGCCGTTAAAATCCTCATCGGACTCTCAATTTCCGTCTTCGCGTATATCTCCCCTTTTGGACAACGATTACCGCTAACCTTTACAACACGGCAATTTTCTATATCTACCGATAACGAGCAGCTCTTGGGACATTCAATACATGTGATTTTTCTCATCACCCCTCACCCTTCAAATAGGCCGCAGCTAACCGTCCCGCCTCAATGCTATCAAAAGAAACAGAATCTACTAAATCATAAACTTTAAAAGCATTTCCACAAACAAATAAACCCTCAATAGACGTCTTATTTAATTCATTGGAAATCGGAGAATTTGTTTTTTTATCTAATAAAACGCCTGTCATCTCTATCAACTCATTCTCTGGAATTAGCCCCACAGAAACCAAAACCGTATCACAAGCAATATGAAAACCAGAGCCGTCGATTTCCTGGAGCTGTTCATCTACCTTAATAACATCAATACCCTCAACCCTGTCGCGGCCACAAATACGCGAAATCTTGTGCCGAAAATAAAGCGGAGTATCAAAATCTTCTACGCATTGGACAATATTACGGATAAGGCCGCGGCTTTGCGGCTGAATTTCAATGACCGCTTTAACCTTGGCTCCTTCCAAAATAAAGCGCCGGGCCATGATCAAACCAATATCTCCTGAACCAACGATCACCACTTCTTTACCAGGCAGCAAGCCTTCAACATTGATCAGCTTCTGCGCCAACCCAGCAGAAAAAACACCCGCAGGCCTTGTGCCGGCAATATGCACCATTTCGCGGGTTCGCTCTCGACAACCTGTGGCCATAATCAACGCTTTAGCCTTGATCGTTTCAACCATCCCGGGCTTTAAATAAGTGAGTGTTTTGTCATCATCAAGCCGCACAACAAAAGAACGCAAGCTCACTTCAATACCATCAACGGTTTCTATTTTATCAATAAATCTCTGAGCATACTCAGGGCCGGTTAAAACCTCCTTAAAGAAACCCAGGCCAAACCCCGTATGAATACACTGATTTAAAATGCCTCCCAAATATTGATCCCGCTCAAGCAAAAGAATATCTTTCACCCCATGCTCATGTGCTGAAAGCGCGGCCGCCATACCAGCTGGGCCACCACCAACAATTACCAAATCTCTTTTACGCATCGTGCCTATCCTGCTTTACAATTTCAGAACCCCGGCCTCTTTTAGTCACTTGTGTCAAAGCAATTTTTGTTTCTTCTGCTATAATTTTCATAATACGCGTTGTACAAAAGCATCCATGGCAGCGCCCAGCCTGAGCACGCGTCCTGAATTTTATGCCATCAAGTGTTGTAGCACCCCGTTTAATAGCTTCACGAATTTCCTGAGCAGACACCATCTCACACCGGCACACAATATCGCCAAAAGCGGGATTTTTCTTCACAAGGCGCTTTGTTAAATTCAATGGGATAGAAAAAAGATGGCTGATTTCTTTCTGATGAGCGCGAAAATATATTTTTTTTCTCAACAGAAGGCCGCTCTTTTTCAAAATATCAGCGACATAGACTGCTATCGCCGGTGCCGCTGTCAATCCCGGAGATTGAATGCCGGCAACGTTTACAAAGCCAGGCACCTTCTCTTCATGGCGAATAATAAAATCATCTCCCGCTACCGGACGCAATCCCGCAAAATAAGCGATAATATCATCCCGGCTGATGGAAGGCATCATTTTCTGAGCGCCTTTAAGAACTTGCTCTAACCCATCCGCTGAAGTACTCAAATCTTTTTTATCAGAAATATCCTGCGCTGTAGGCCCAATCATCGGATTGCCATCAGCTGTCTTTATAATCAGAATCCCTTTGGATATTTTTGATGGCAGAGGAAAAAGCAAGTGGTTAGACATATGCTCTCTCTTCTTGTCTAAGATAAATTCTTCGCCTTTTCGCGCCGTAATCGTAAACCCATCTATGCCGGCTAATCTTGAAACTTCATCCGCAAACAAACCTGCGGCATTCACAACATAACGCGATTTAAAAACCTTACCCTGAGCATGTATCTGAAAAGAACTGTCTGCCTTCTCTATCTTTTCAACACAATGACATGTATAAATCTCAACGCCATTTTTTACCGCGTTCTCACATAAATCATACACGAGCCTATAGGGGCTAATAATACCGGCCGTCGGCGCATAAAGCGCGGCTATAGCCTTATAGGAAATGTTCGGTTCGTTTTTACTAAGCCACTTCTTATCAACAATCTTAAGCTTCGGCACACCCAAAAGCCGCGCTTCTTTTTCCAGATCTTTTAAGCGCAAAACTTCTTCTTCATTGAAGGCGACAATTAATTCACCAACCTCTTTAAAATCAACGCCTAACTCTCGTGCAATTTTACGAATAAGGAAATTTCCTTTAACGCAAAGCTGTCCTTTGAGGCTACGATGATCGTTCTGCGTTCCCGGATGAATAATACCAGAATTAGATTTTGAAACACCAAAAGCGCACTCCTGTTCTTTTTCCAGTATAGCTATTTTTAATTTATAATGCGATAATTCCCGGGCAATAGCAGCTCCGGTAACACCAGCACCAATAATAATAACATCATATATTTTCATCTCAATACAAGAGTCCTTTTAAGTGCAGTCAGCCATTCCTGATAATATTTTTCAGCCTGGTGACGCGGCATTTTTGACACAAATAGCTTGTCCCGCTGCCAATACTTCTTAATATCTTCTGAATTCTTCCAATATCCTGTGGCAAGGCCCGCTAAATAAGCCGCGCCTAATGAAGTACTTTCTATAGCTTTTGGCCTAATCACATCCCTACTAAGGATATCTGCCTGAAACTGGCATAAAAAATTATTTGCCACTGCCCCGCCGTCAACTTTCAAATTTTTAACCTTCATGCGGGCATCTTTCTGCATGGCCAACACAACGTCCTTCGTCTGATAGCACATCGCCTCAAGAGCAGCACGGACAAGATGGGCCGACTTTACTCCACGCGTAATCCCATAAATGGCACCACGCGCAGCCGCGTCCCAATATGGCGCGCCCAATCCAGTCAATGCCGGTACAAAATAAACACCCGCATTATTTTTAACAGACAAGGCCATTTTCTCAGATAAAGCTGCCTGCGAAATAATCCCAAGGCCATCCCGCAGCCACTGAATAGCGGCACCCGCCACAAAAATAGCTCCCTCCAACGCATAAACAGGATCACCCTCCGGGCCACAAGCTAAAGTCGTAATTAATCCGTGTTTTGAAAGAGGTTTTTTTCTTCCTGTGTTCAATAAAATAAAACAACCTGTGCCATAGGTATTTTTGATCGTGCCAGGCTCAAAACAGGCCTGCCCAAAAAGAGCGGCTTGTTGATCTCCGGCAATACCGCTAATTGCAATGCCTTCTGGCAAAGCACCTATCCTCACCGTTTCCCCAAAAAAAGTAGAAGATTTTTTCACCTCCGGAAGCATGCAGGCCGGAATGGAAAACTTTTTTAAAATATCCTCGTCCCACTGAAGCTTTTCAATATTAAAAAGCATTGTCCGCGAAGCATTAGTATAATCTGTCGCATGGACCCGCCCGCCTGTTAATTTCCATAAAATCCATGTATCTGTCGTCCCAAATAATAAATCACCTTTTTTTGCTTTTAAAGATGCTCCGGGCACATGTTTTAATATCCATTCAATTTTTGTCGCAGAAAAATAGGCATCAATAGGCAAGCCGGTTTTTTCCCTAAAAATTTTCTCTTCACCTTTTTTATTTTTTAATGCTTCACATCTTCCGGATGTGCGCCTGCATTGCCATACAATGGCATTATAAACAGGTTTACCTGTATTTCTATCCCAGACAACCGTAGTTTCGCGTTGATTTGTAATCCCTATCGCGGCAATGCTTTTACCGGAAACCTTTTTAAGCACTTTTTGAATAATGCGCTCAACGCTTCTATAGATATCCTGCGCGTCATGCTCAACCCAACCGGGCTTTGGAAAATGCTGGTGAAACTCTTCATAGGCGTGCGCCATAACCAGTGCATTTTTGTCATACACAACAGCCTTGTTTCCCGTCGTTCCCTGATCAATAGATAAAATATATTTCATATAATCCTCTGGTAACGAGTTAGCAGGTACCCGTGTTAACGAGTTTAACCCGTAAGTTCACCAACCGGCTCACATTGTTTAATAAATTACACTCTTTCCTTTATCCATCTCAATATATCCTCAAATACTTTTTGGCGCTCTATCTCTATTGTCAATGCATGGCGCATGCCTGAATAAGAGATAATTCGCTTGTCTTTTGATACGAACCTTCCAAAAACATCTTCTGCCACTTTGGAATCAACAATTTCATCCTCGCCGGCAACTAAAAATAAAACAGGTATATCAATTTCATCTTTCACTGTACACGCGCGCTTTTGTGCTAAAAAAATGTTAAAAAGCAATCTTGATGTTGCCAATCTATGTTCTATTTCATTATTCTCAACGGCCCTTCGACAATCGCTATCCTGTGTGCACATGATGGCATCAAAAGGCAGCATAAACTGTTTTTTTGAATTAACGATAAGAAAAAAGAAAATTCTGATATAATCCCACCTACTGAATTTTAATTTGCTTTTAAAGGCAGGGCTGATACAAATAAGGCCATCAAACAGGCAGGCAAAAAAAGCCACTAGGACAAAAGCAATTAACCCACCCATGCTTTCGCCCACAAGGAAAACTTTTTTATCGCTATTTTCTTTTTTAATAATTTCGCAAAGAGTCTGAATGTCCTGGAAATATGTCTGAAATGAATTGATGTGGCCTCTTACGCCTTCGGCCTGGCCAAACCCTTTGAGGTCTATCGCATAAGAGGAAATATCATGCTTAAGAAAAAACTGTGCCGCCTGATCCCATCTGCCACTATAAGCACCTAACCCATGAACGAGTAAAAAAACGGCCTTTGGAGAACAACATTGCCATTTTTTATAAACAATGCCAGACTCCTCATCTACATTCACAGATTCGTTATTCATGTCAAAAGCAACCTTGTGTAAACAGCCCTTTACGAAGGCAAATGGCTTTTCTCTTGAGGCTCAACCTCTGCGGCCTGGTATTCGGCCGCCAATAAGGATAATTCAGCAGCAACCTCTTCGCTTAATACCGCGCATGCCGCACTCAAAGATTTAACGAGACCTAAATAGCTATGCGGCTCGATAACCTGACGCAATTCTGATCTCTTTGTAAAAATCGCTTTTTTATTCTTCTGATCAATAATCGTCCACTGAACAATCAAAAGCATATCCTGATCAAGCCGGGATTCCAACGCGATCACATTGACAACCACTTGATACGTTATGGCAATATTTAAATTCCATGGATACATTTCAATGGTGGCATCAGGCATCATAAGCGTCAGGTCTTCATTCATCAAGCGCACAAACGCGAAATCAAGCCCCTCGCCCCAACGGTCAAACTCGGCAAATTCCAACATCCTTTTTTTATTCATCGTTACAATCTGCGGACGATTTAAAAATTCAGGAATTTTCACCGGGCCGACACCAATAGTAAAACCGGCGGGCACATGGTATTGCTTGACAGCCTGCCCTTTATCCAACGCTATAAGTGAATAAAAACGCGGTGAAGGAGTATTAGAAATAGAGATACATCCGCCCAAACTTAAACAGATAAAAATCAACACGCAACCGAATCTTAAGCTAACCTGTTTCATTCTCAACTCCTATGTTAAAAGCTACAAAAACTCAAAGAAACCCTATAACGCAATAACTCAATAACGTTATTCTGCGTCCTTCTGAATCGGTTTGCCCTTCAATAAAGCCTCTGGATGTAATTCCAAATAATTAACAAATAATCGTATCGCTTTCGCTGCCTGAGTCACTTCCTGGACAGCCCTGCCCAATTGATAAAAAGCTTCTGAATTTACAAGCTTATTAATGCCCGCGACTGTTTGATCCAGATTATTTGAAATATCCTTAAGCGGAATCTCGTTCATAATTTCAAAAATATCCGGAGATATCGGCAACGCCGGCAACTCAGGATAACGCTTGGTAAGATCGTAAAACTTGGCGGGTTTTTCAGGATAGAAATCAAACGCGAGCATCAACTGTCCTGTAATAAAATTCTCAATTTCTAAGCGCGCCCGTAAACCCTGCTGAATCAACAATGAATAGTCAGGGTATCCCAAATCTTCCGGCACACCTTTGACACGTGCCAACTCAACATCAATAACAACAGGGATCAGCACATCTTTAGTCTTAGGGTTATAAATTAAGCTAATATCGCTAATATTGCCAATTTTTACTCCTTTAAAAATAACAGGCGCTCCAACGTTTAGGCCTTTGACAGATCCGTCAAAGAAAAGCACATATTTATCTGAACGCTGGAACAGAAAACCAGACCCCAAAACCACAATGGCTACAATTAGCAATACAACCGCCCCAATAACAAAAGCACCGATAGCTGTTTTATTTGCCTTTTTGCTCATTTTCAATCCCCTTAAATGAGCGCATAACTTACGAACGTCAAAGACGTGAGTAAGTTATCTGCGCGAATTTACTCCGCAGCATACTGAGGAAGATTCTTTGAATCTTCCCAGTGGTTATGCCAGGAGTTAGTTTATTCCTCAATGAGCGCATAACTTACGAACGTCAAAGACGTGAGTAAGTTATCTGCGCGAATTTACTCTCACAGCATACTGAGGAAGATTCTTTGAATCTTCCCAGTGGTTATGCCAGGAGTTAGTTTATTCCTCAATGAGCGCATAACTTACGAACGTCAAAGACGTGAGTAAGTTATCTGCGCGAATTTACTCCGTGCTTTTACCCATCAACCCGTTTTTGCTTTTTGTTTTGCTTTTGTTTCTGTATTTTCTGTTTTTGTTTTTGTTTCTGTCATCTGTCGTCTGTTCTCTGTCGTCTGGTAACTGGTAACTGGTGTTTTTTGTTTTTACCCGTCAACCCGCAAACCCGTCAACTCGCAAACACGTTTTGCTTTTATTTTTCATTGATTCTTTGAATCTTCCCAGTGGTTATGCCAGGAGTCACGTTAATACCCTATCTCTGGCCCCTTGTCAAAAACTGAATCACTTTGGGGTCTTTTGAATTAGCCAATAATTCTTTTGGGTTGCCGTAAGCGGTCATCGTTTTACGCTGCTCATCCAGAAAAATCGCGTTATTACCAATAGCAAAAATACTGGCAAGCTCGTGTGTCACAACAATAATCGTAGCCCCCAAAGCATCTCTTAACTGAATAATCAAATCATCAAGCATGCGCGCGCTCACCGGATCTAATCCGGCCGACGGCTCATCAAAAAAAATAATATCCGGATCTAATGCTATTGCCCTCGCCAAACCCGCTCTCTTACACATCCCGCCGCTTAATTCTGATGGATAAAAACTCTCATATCCGGCCAAACCCACTAATGAAAGTTTAAAAGCGACTATTTCATGAATTTGCTGAGAAGACAATTGCGTATAAAACTCTAACGGAAGAGCAACATTTTCTTCTAATGTCAGAGAACTCCAGAGCGCACCACCTTGGTAAAGCACCCCGAAACGACGCATCATATTTTGCTGCTGTATCTCATCGGCCTGCCAAAAATCTTTACCATCATAGAAAACCTCTCCTTTAACAGGATCTTTTAGACCTATTAAAGCTTTGAGGAGCGTACTTTTACCACATCCGCTGCCACCCATAACAATAAAAATTTCACCCTTTTGCACACTGAAATTAAGACCGCGCATAACAACATAGTCATCATAACACAAATCAAGGTTTCGTACTTCTATAACTGACTGAGTTGTTGTCTGCATAGACTACACTCCTAACACCTGACAAACAAACGTTATAATGGCTGTCGCGATGACAATACTAACAATAGCCGTAACCACTGCCGATGTTGTCGCCTCTCCAACCGCTTGCGCGCTACGCTTGCACTTAATACCATAAAGGCAACCAGCGACGGAAATAATAACAGCGAAAACAACGCTATGTATAAGTCCAACCCAAAAATAAGTCAATTTTACAGCTGTTTGAGTATGCGTCAGATACTCAACCGGATTAATGCCTAAGACACAAACGCTGACAACATAACCGCCTAAAATCCCCATAAGATCCGCATAAATCGTTAACAAGGGCATCATAATAAGAAGTGCCAAAACACGCGGCATGACCAAAAACTCAACCGGAGAAATACCTATCGTCTTAAGCGCGTCAATTTCTTCGTTTACCTGCATAATACCCAATTCAGCCGCAAACGCCGCCCCCGTCCTACCGGACATAAGGATACCTGTCATCACCGCACCCATAACACGCACCATCGCGATGCCAACAATATCCGCAATATAAATTTGCGCACCAAAAACATTTAGCTGTATGGCTCCGACAAATGCCAAAATCACACCCACCAACAGGCTAATTAAAGACACAAGAAACAAAGCCCCCGCACCACACCGCTGAACAATAAACGCAAAATCATCCCAGCGGAAAAAAGCCTTTCCTGAAATCAGGCGCCCAAAAGCGATCACAATAGAACCTAAAAAATCCAACAGAGACAATAGGCTTACCCGAACCTGTAAAACTGTTGAACCAACTTTTTCTAAAAATGACTCCGGTTGCAGTGCCGCAGGTGTAGCTACCTCAGGCTTTTTTAAGGCTAAAGAAAGCAATTTCTGCACACCCTGCGGCAGGCCATCTGCAGCAAACAAAATGCCCTTTTTCTCAGCAACTCTAACAAAATGGAGTATAAAAGAAACAAAACTACTATCCCATTTAGCCATTTGCGAAACATCAAAACTTATTTGCTTTATATCTGAGTAGGAAGACAATTGTAAAATGATCTCTTCTACCTGCGGAATTTTGGAAGCGATCAGCCAATCACCAAAAAATTGAACCTCAAGAACGCCAGGTGAGATACTTCGAAAAACAATCTTTTGTCCTGACTCTATTCTATATGTCATAAGAATTCGTTCGGCTCGTAATAAAACGCTGTAGCTTCTGACTATCAATTTTTGACCAGATAAACCCACAGCATGAACAGGCAAAAAAATTATTCCCCAAATGAACATTAGAATTAAAAATCTGAAAAAAGGCTATTTTATCCGGCCTAAAATAGGCGGGGGGATTAATATAATCAGGCTGATTATAAATTTTGCCTTCCAACACAGCTTCATCATGGCAATGCGGACACTTTACGCTCACGGAAAACCTCCATCAAGCAGGCAGCAGCCTTTCATCGTTTTCGAGACACGAAATTATTTTTTTACTTCAGTCGGCAACACAACTTCTCCAGCCTCTTCTTTTTCGGCTTTCAGCCCGGTATTTTTCATAGGGCAATGCGACATCATATCCTGCATATCCTGCGCATCTACTTTTATTTCTACTTCTTTCTGTAAAACTAAATCTTTATCATATTTCTGAAGCTTACTTCCCACAAGCACAATAACACCGCCATCTTCTGTAGCTACCATGTTTTTAATCATCATCGCACGAAACATCTTTGCCATCTTGCCTGGATCCTTCATCTTATCATGTTTCATCATTCCCTCATGATGCTTCATCGTAGCACCCATTTGCTCTTGTTGCTGTGCAACATCTTCGGCCCTCGCATAAGAAGAAAAAGCGGTTAAAAACAAACCTGCCAAAACCACTAAAACAAGCTTCTTCATCTCGCCCCCTTTTTTTTGGCCTATCAAATTTTGTTTTTTGTCTTCATACTACAATACAACAACATTTTTACCATTATACCTCAACTATTACCTCATCATATACAAATAAAAAGCCCTCTGCAACAAAAATTGTCACAGAGGGCCAAGCCAACAACACCTATTCCTACTTTTTAGCCTTCCCTTGAGCGGCCACAGCTTCCATCGCCTTTTTCACCTCTTCCGGGTCGCCTAAGTAATAACTCTTAATCGGCTTCAAATCACTATCAAGCTCATAAACAAGCGGCATACCTGTTGGAATATTCAGGCTTACAATATCTTCTTCCGAAATGTTATCCAGATATTTCACCAAAGCGCGCAAACTATTGCCATGCGCGGCAACAACAACACGCTTGCCTGACTTAATAGCCGGAGCTATCGTCTCATGCCAATAAGGCAAAAACCTTGCAACCGTATCTTTGAGACATTCTGTCAAAGGAATATCTTTTTCATCCATATTTCTATAACGCGGATCATTTTTAGGACAACGCGGATCGCTAGCTTCCAACTTAGGCGGTGGGACATCATAACTTCTGCGCCAAATCAAGACCTGCTCATCACCAAACTTGGCCGCTGTTTCTGATTTATTCAACCCCTGCAGAGCTCCATAATGACGTTCATTCAACCGCCAGGAATTATAAACAGGAATATACATCAAATCCATCTCATCTAAAACTGTCCAGAGAGTCCGGATAGCCCTTTTTAAAACAGACGTAAAAGCCACATCAAAAACAAAACCTTCTTTTTTTAGAACCACACCGCCTTTTTTGGCCTCCTGCCTGCCTTTATCGGACAAATCGACATCCGTCCAACCAGTAAACCTATTTTCCTTATTCCATTCGCTTTCACCATGACGAATCAAAACTAACTTATACATCTAAACACCCTCCTATTAATTAAATAATGTGTTACCGGGTTTACGAGTCAGCCAGTTCGCGAGTCTAACCCGACAACCCGTACACTTGACAACTAAAACCAATCTTCTGATTTTCTTAGCAAGCTATGCGCAAAATCACGCCTAGCCCCCTAACATAATCCCTGCTAAAGGATTTTATTATATCACTCAGAACAAATTTTTAAAGGCCTTGTTTAAAATGTAATAAAATCGGCCGCTTTAGCTAAAACCTTATTAAGCTTAGCCAACTGCGCCAGAGACTTAATTTTTATGCCTTTTCTCCTGTACGCGAGAACACGTTCAACCATAACATGCCCCAAGCCAGGGACCCGCAGCAAACGCCACCGGCCATCTTTGTTAACATTAACAGGGAAAAACTCCGGATGCAGCTTTGCCCATACCTGTTTAGGATCATCTTGTAAAGATAAATATCCATTAGCTTCAAATGGAATCTCATTGGCTTTAAAACCATATTTACGCATCAGCCAATCCGCCTGATAAAGGCGATGTTCACGCGAAAGAATATCCGCGTTAGTAGCAATACTATGTTCACCGGGTAATTCCAAAGCCCCTGCCCCGCGCTGATAAGCGCTGAAATACACCCGGTCTAAGCCTAATTGGCTATAAAGCTTCCCTGAAGCCCAAACAATCTCTTTGTCTGTCTCTTTTGATGCGCCAACAACAAACTGTGTTGTATGTTTAACTTTTTCATAACGAGAACCTTTTTCTGTCAAACGGCTAATATAGTGAATCGGGCGGATAACATCGGACAAAAAATCTTTTGTGGTACTCAGATACCGAAAGCTCTCCTCTGTCGGACTTTCGATATTTAAAGAAACAGCGTTGGCTAAAGCAACACTCTGCTGAATCGCAGCATCTGAAGCTCCAGGAATTATTTTTAAATGGATATAACCGCGAAAATTCATCCTGCGTAAAATATATGCTGAGCGATTGATCTGCTCCATCGTTCTATCCGGGCTACCCAAGACAGCGCTACTTAGAAAAAGCCCACTGACTTTTCGAGCTTTATAATATGAAAGGAAAGCCTGTACCAATTCCTCAGGTGATAATCCGCAGCGCTGAACATCAGAACCAACTCTTAAAGGACAATATTTACAGTTATTAACACATTCATTGAAAAGAAGCGTTTTGAATAAAAATGTGGTAAGACCATTCGGCAAAATAACAGGATATACCCACTTATCATCTTTTGAACGATGACGATGTTCTTCAGGCCGTACCGCGCAGGCACAAGCCAAATCATAGCGTGAATCTTGCGACAAAATTGTTAATTTTTCGTCTACATCAAGTGCTTTTTTAATAGTCAATGCCATTTTATCCTCCTAAAAATAAAAAACCTCCGCCTTTAAAAGCGAAGGTTTTTATTATTTTTATGTGGCGGATTTACCCCTTCAAACGGCACCACTATAGCTTTATCATGGTTCTAGCCTATCTCAAAAAATCAATCCTGTCAAGAATACGCCTCAGCATCTTCTTTCGAAGCCTTCACAGCCTTGAAGCAGAAAAAAACAACAGATATTAAAAACATAATCCCCGTTATCAAAACAATAATCAAGAGCTTCTGTGTCATCTCTCGTGTCTTATGCAACTGTGAAGCATCCATATCCACACCCAGAATCGCAACAACATTTTTGCCCTTATCATAAATCGGGGCATAACCTGAAAGAGTAGCGCCCCAATCATCCACGACAAACTCTTCATCAGCAGCAGAGCCTTTAAAAGCATCAAGCAATGCCGGCACATTTCGCGCGTCGTATTCATCCCCGGCAAACGCTGTCGGCCCCTTAGCAGTCGCAATTTCAGGCAACGGATCAGCATCAACAACATATTTTAAAATACCCGGTTGGTCTGTCGCTGTCATGATATAAATATATTTAATATCCGGAAGACGCCCCTTCATATCCAACAGGAAGTTATAAATAGTTTTATACTCGTCTGTTTTATCAGCATCCGTTTTTAGAGGAATTTTTAGCAGTGTTTCGGCATCAATAGCGTTGGAAACATTAGTAGCAGTCGTTTTCAGCTTATTGCGTAAACTTTCCAATGAACCCTGCAGGGCGTACTCATAGGAAAAAATGTTATACAAAGCCAATACGAAAAATAAGCCAAATGCAAAAACCCATACAAATCTTTTCATGCACCCCCCTTTTAAAGGCTCTTTATGTAAATAACGCCAATAACCGGTTGGTTATGGACTATAATTCCTGTAAATTCAGTTTATAAAAATAAGGGCATGAGGTATTCTTTGGTAAGCAACTCAAACCCAAAGCCGTTAGCGCGGCTAAAACCAAAGGAGATACTCCCATGCCTAGAAAAAGAATACCACC
>JBDREX010000056.1:0-24615 GCA_043819345.1 Candidatus Omnitrophota bacterium | reverse complement strand
AGTGCTGCGACGGTTTTAGGAAATCCTATTGGTATTTTGATTGCGACTAAATCGTCTTTGACAGCGGAAGATTTTATGATGAAAGCGCTGCCCATTTCTTTTTTATGCTTTTTGGCAACGCTTAAGCTGATGATGTTTTGGTTTCGCAAAAGCCTTGTTGTGTTTGATGAGAAGATAAAGGAATTTGGCGCTAATGATATTTTGATTCGTTTGATTTCTGTGCCGTTGGGCAAGCAATTAAAGTCAAGTTTGTGGATTCTCGGGATAACCATTTTTCTTATTTCGATCAGCCATCGCCTTGAGGTCCTGTTTCATCTGGAAAACAATGCGGTTTTATTGACAGTCCCTTTGATTATTGCGGCTTTTGTAATGATCTGGAAATGGCAAAAGGCGAGACAGTTTGTTGAGAAAGATGTAGAGTGGTGGTCGCTTTTATTTTTCATGTTTCTTTTTGCTCAGGCGGGCACTCTTAAGCATACGGGGGCTACCGATGTGTTTGCGGCCAGCCTTATTAGAATAGCCGGAGGCAATCATAACGTGCTTTTGAGCATGATTTTATGGATTAGCTCCTTTGGTTCAAGTCTTATGGATAACGTGGTGGTTGTTGTCGCGTTCATTCCTATTATCAACAGTTTTCATTCGTTGGGCACGGGGCTTGAGTCTTTCTGGTGGGCCCTTTTATTGGGTGGATGTGTTGGCGGGAATATGACGCTGATTGGTTCAACGGCCAATATTGTGGCTATAGGTATCCTTGAAAAGGAAAAACACGTTAAGGTGAGTTTTACAGCATGGCTGAAAGTGGGCCTGCTTGTGGGGGTAACAACAACTCTTATTGTTTGGGGCGTTTTACTGTTGATGCCTTACTAAATTAGTTGATGTGGGGTTTTTAGCGTTAGTTTGATTATAAGGGTTTTCAAAAAAAGATACTTTTTTTGTATAGACTGAATCAAATCCAAAGGTGGTGAAGAGATGAAAAAAGAACGAAGAAAATATTTTATTACGGGGTTATTAATTATCTTACCTGTGTTATGTACGGTTTATCTATTTGTTTCATTGTTTGTTTTTTTCGATAATATTCTTGGCCGATATGTGAGCCGGCTAACTATTGACCATTTTGGTTTTAAAATCCCGGGTTTAGGCTTACTCATTTTTATTGCGCTTACTTTTATAGCTGGGTTTTTTGCGACGAATTTTCTTGGACGCAAGCTCTTGTTGTATTTTGAAGGCTTATGGCTTAAGTTTCCTATTATTAAAAGGATATATCCGGCGATTAAGCAGATTATTCATTTTTTCTTTACTCCGAAAGATCATTCGGAAATTCAGAAAGTTGTTTTGATAGAATATCCGCGTAAAGGTATCTACACGGTTGGTTTTGTTACAAACCGCTCTGATAAGTCCATAGAAGATAAAGCCGGCCATGAGCTTTTGAATGTTTTGATCCCTTCCGTTCCGAGCCCTTTTACGGGAGTTATTATCTTAGCTCCGGTCAGGGAAGTTATTTTCCTGGACATAGGAATAGAAGAGGCGATGAAGCTTTTTATTTCAGGAGGAGTAGTGAATCCCGGCGAATCATTAAGGTAATCTTATTTGAAAGACGATGAAGGCCTCGCCTAAATTTTTTTCTCAGGCAGTAAAAATAGGTTAATGCTTGTGCATATTTTTAGAAGGCACATGAGTAAAAGCGTCAGGGTGATTCCGTAGTTTGGGATGAGGATAAGAGGTGTAGCGAAGGCGCCTATGCAGGCACCTGCTAAGTCCAGGCAATAGAGGCGGCCGGCTGAAGTGTGAGTAGGCCTGTTTTGAGAGATATGCTTTATTATAAGTGAAAAAATAATAGGGATTTCCAGGCCGATTAAGCCGCCAGCAGAAAAGCTGAGGAGTAAAAAAAGCCATTTGAGAGCGATTGGGTTAGAGGTATTTTTGAAGATGTACGTTATTAGAAGTGCTGAAAGTGTGATGCCGGATGGTAGAAGTATTTCAATAAGGCTCAATGTTTTTAAGGAACTGAATATTTTTAGCTTTTTATTTGCCAGGAGTGTTCCTACCGATATCCCTGCCATAAAACTTGTTGTTAAAACGGCTAGCCATTGAAATAAAATTCCTAAAAGGCTTTGAAAAAGAAGCAGGATTGTAACTTGAGTTGACATGGTAAATAATCCGCTTGTCAGGGCCGTTATGCTTAAGGCTGTGGCGGTATTTTTTGTGTTTCGCGCAAGCCATCTCAAGAAAATGAAGAACATGAGAATGAGTAGTATGAGGTGGTGTAGCTTGATTTTCGTAAAAGTTTTTAATATGGCAGGAATCTGTCTGGAGAATTGTGCGTAATAAAGCCTTAAGGCCGTATAGAGGCCGCAGGGTTTTAAGTCTTGGTTGATCGCCGCTTTTCTAAGTTTAGGTTTGAGGTTGTTTAAAAACCATTGTTGATAGCTGGGATCAAAACGCAGGTTTAAATAAGCTGGATTGATCAAATCTGTTTGGATGTGCAGGTTATGGTAATGATTAATCATGGCAGCTGTATCAATTGTTTGTTTTGTGTCCGCGGCTATAAATATGTTAAAACTGTCGCCGGGCAGGACTTTAAGGTTGTTAAACGAAGCGTCCAAGGTCTTGTAAACGAGAGCGTTCATTGCTTGGAATTCATCGCTTAAATAGGCCAAGGATCCCCATGTTTTGAAAATAGCCAGCCCTTTAGGTTTTAAGTGGCGATGGATATCTGTGAAAAATTCTTGTGTGTAATAGCGATTGATGGACAGTGAAGTTGGTAATCCGACATTGACGAAAATCATGTCGTATTTTTGGCTGGTTGTTTTGATGAAAGAACGGCCGTCTATAAGTTGAATATGGACGCGTGGGTTGTTGAGTTCGTCTTCTACCTGTTTTTCTTTTAATCTTAAAAGCGTTTTGATGAATAGGGGGTCAATTTCACAATATGTGATTTTTTTGATGGGGTATTTGAGTGTCTCCTGAATAAGCCCTCCAGCCGCTTGTCCGATAAAGAGAATGGATTTTGCATCCGGATTTAAAAGCATGGGGATATGAATAAAATCTTCCGTAAAGAAAATATCGTTTACCGGTAGGCTAAGGGTGGGAAGGCCATCGTAATAAACAGTGTATTGGTTATTTTCTTTGGAAACAGCTATGTTTCCAAAGATAGAGTTTTCGTAGGTGACAATGTCTTTTTTGTTCCATTGAATTTTAAGTGTCCATTTTTGGATAGGGCCGGAAAAGATGAAGCATGTTATGGATGCAAGGAAAGCGAAAAAAAAGGCCGCCTTTTTTAAAAGGCGGCCGTTGTCTTTTAAAATAAAAAGGCCCGCTAAAAGATTGGCGCCGGACAATAAGAAGACGATTTGAAAAGAGTTAAGAAAAAAGAGCATAACAAAAGCAAACATGAGGCCGCCTATGATAAGCCCTATGGATTCAATGAGGTAGATCTTGGCCATGGCCGAAGGTTTTTCATCCATGGTTTGTGTAATGAGCCGAAAGGCTATGGTAAACATGGTTCCGTCTAAAGTAGCTACGGAAGCCAGGCTGATTATGGTAATGGTGAGAATGTTGGTAAAAGACAAGATTTCTCCGAAGGGGACTCCAAGTATTGTGTGGGAGCATCGGATACAGATGAGGGCGGCAGGGATCCAAAGCCCCAGGGCAAGTTGTAGAGAGCAATAAATGGAAGCGGGATTTTTAGCTTTTTTAAAAAAATTGGCGATGATGCCGCTGCCAAGGGCGCTGCCTAATAACCATGCTGTTAAGATGACGGCAAAGGTCAGTTCGTTGCCAAAAAAAATGATCAGAAGTTCTCGGATGAGAAGTGTCTGGATGACGATAGAAGTGAAACCTTTAAGCAGAATGACCGATATGGTAAGGCGCTTATTGATCATGGCCTTATGATAGCAAAGAAGCTGTGTTGCGTAAATATCGTTTTTGTTTTCTGCGCGGGCTGTTTTTGACATAAATAAGTTGTGATAGATCGGTTGAAAAGTTATAATAAGCGCATAAAGTTCAAAGCACTTATTAAACGGAAAATCTAAGCAGATGAAGAAAATTGTATTTTATCTAATGTTGTTGCTTTTATGCCAGCCTGTTGTATTGGCGGCCGCGGAAGGTGTTGTTGGGCAGCAATACTCGGTACAGTTGCCGGATATAGCTACTATGGTTAAGAGCCGTTTTGCTCAGGATGAGCAGTTTAAATCCTTTGTTGAATTGATGCTAATTGTCGGGGCTGGTAATTTATTGCTGGGTACTTTTTTAACCGCTGTTATAGGGTTGAGGCAGCCTGTTTTGTGGTTTTTTATTGGCGGCTATCTTTTGACAGGGGTTTTAGAATTTTTGTTGCTTTTATACCGTCGGTTTAGCCTGGGCGGATACAGTTGCTTATTAGCGTGTTTTATCGGGCTTATCTGTGCTTTTTTTGCCTATCGCTACCAGCTGCGATATTGCGGTTATGGCCATGCGCGTTTTCATGGTTAAAATTTTTTCTCGGCGATCTTTAGATATAAATTTGACAAAATATAATTGTGTAGTAGAATAAAAACACTAAAAACAAGAAGGGGCTTTTGGATCCCTCCTGGTTTTAAAAAAGGCCAAAACAGAGAACTTTTGATTGACAGCGCAATTTCAGGGTGTTAAAATTTGGTTCCTTCCAAACGTTTCGAAAGTAAGCAAAGTAATGAAAGAGGTAAGACGTGTTTTCTATCCAACATCAAAATATGGTATTCCCGCATTTATTTATAACAATATATGGTATAATTTTACGTGGAGGGGGGCTTTTAGGAATGAGGCCTTGCGTCGTGAATTTTGAAGCAATAACCCCGCCTGGAAAGGAGCGAAACAATGGCATTAAAGCTGTCTGATAACTCCCTGAGGGTCCTTGAAAAGCGGTATCTCAAAAAGGACGAAAAAGGCAAGGTTGTTGAAACACCGCAGGAGCTGTTTGCGCGCGTTGCAAGGACAATAGCTTCAGCGGATAAGATTTTTAAAAAGCCTGAAGAGGATGTGAAGAAGTTAGAAAGAGATTTTTCTACGATGATGATGAATCTCGAGTTTATGCCTAATTCTCCGACCTTGATGAATGCGGGCCGTGAAATGTCTCAATTGTCAGCTTGTTTCGTTTTACCTATTGATGATTCCATGGAAAGTATTTTTGATAGCATTAAGGCTACAGCATTGATTCATAAGTCGGGGGGAGGAACAGGATTTTCTTTTTCAAGGCTTCGCCCTCGCTGCAGCACTGTGCGCTCAACTGGCGGCATCGCTTCAGGCCCGATTTCTTTCATGAAAGTTTTTGATGCTGCGACTCAGGCTGTAAAACAGGGCGGGACGCGTAGAGGTGCCAATATGGGCATTTTGCGTGTGGACCATCCGGATATTATGGATTTTATTACGTGTAAAGAAAATGACAAGGAAATTAATAATTTTAATATTTCCGTCGCTGTAACAGAAGATTTTATGAAAAAAGCGATGAGTAATCAGGAATATGAACTCATTCATCCTAGTACAGGTAAAGTTGCTAAGAAATTAAACGCCAAAATGGTTTTTGATCTGATGGTCAAAATGGCTCATAAAAATGGCGAACCAGGTATTGTTTTTATTGATAGGATTAATAATGATAATCCGACGCCACAGTTGGGTAAGATTGAAAGCACTAATCCTTGTGGAGAACAGCCGCTTCTACCATACGAGAGCTGTAATCTTGGTTCCATTAATTTGTATGCCTTATTGAAAAAGTCTGGTTCAAAATTTGAATTTGATTGGGAAAGGCTTAGGGAAGTTGTCAATCTTTCTGTACATTTTCTGGACAATGTGATTGAGGTTAATAAATTTCCTTTAGCTGAAATAGAAAAAAGGAGCAAACAGACCAGAAAAATTGGGCTTGGTGTTATGGGATGGGCGAGCGCATTGGCAAAAATGATGATCGCTTATGATTCTCAAGAGGCTCTTGCGTTGGCTGAAAAAACGATGTCCTTTATTTTTACAGAGGCCAGAAAAACATCTATGGCCTTAGCTAAAGAACGGGGAGTTTTTCCGGCTTTTAAGGGCAGTATTTATGATAAAGAGGGTGGGCAAAGGTTGAGAAACGCGACGTTGACAACGATAGCTCCGACGGGCACGATTAGTATTATTGCTGGCCCGTGTTCTTCCGGGATTGAGCCGATTTTTGCTATCTCCTATTTCAGGACAAATGTTTTAGATAACGATAAGATGGTTGAGGTTGACCCCGCTTTTAAGGAGGCTATTGAGGAGCGTGGTTTGTATTCGCGCAAGCTCATGGAGAAAATTGCCGAACATGGTTCTATTCAGGACATTAAAGAGATTCCGGCTGACATTAGAAGAGCGTTTGTGACTTCGCACGATATTAAGCCCGAGTGGCATATTAAAATGCAGGCTATTTTTCAAAAATATACGGATAATGCGGTTTCTAAGACTGTTAATTTTCACCAGGATGCTTCTCTTGAAGATGTCAAACAGGTCTATGAATTGGCATATGAGTTGGCTTGCAAAGGTGTTACGATCTATCGCGACAAGAGCAGAGATGAGCAGGTGCTTAATGTCGGTGTAAAAGATGTAAAAAAACAGCCAGCTGGTTTGGTTGCGCAGGACACTAAGATTGGCCCGCGTCCAAGGCCGGAAGTTGTGATTGGTACGACAACGAAAGTTTCAACGGGGTGTGGAAATCTTTATGTTACAATTAATACGGATCAGGATAATAAGCCTTTTGAAGTTTTTACACAGATGGGTAAGGCTGGTGGTTGTGCGGCTTCGCAATTGGAAGCTATTGGGAGGCTTGTTTCTTTAGCTTTTCGTTCTGGCGTAGACGTTAAGGTTATTATAGAACAGCTGCGAGGCATTCGCTGTCCTTCTCCTTCATGGGAAAAAGGATGCAGAATTTTTTCTTGCGCTGACGCGATTGCTCGGGTTATTGAGCGGCGCCTTTTAAATGATAAAGTAGAGCCGCAGTCTTCAGATGAAGAAATTTATACACAGGTTTCCAAGAGCGAAGAACAATTGGAAAAACACATTGCCGGGACGATGGTTGGTGTCTGTCCTGATTGCGGCGGTGTTATACGGCATGAAGAGGGTTGTGTAAAATGTTTCGCCTGTGGTTTTACAAAGTGCTGATATTGATTGTGGTATGATGTGAAAAACCCTGCCTCTGAAAAGGCAGGGTTTTTTGTTTACTGATAAAAATTAATTTTATTGCCTATTTGTGATATGATAAGACAAAATTGTTTCATATAGATATTTTATATGTTACAAAGACACCAGATGGCATTGAATCTGAGATGGATTTTTCTATTACACAAGAAGCTCTGGAGCGGCATAGGCGTATGGAAGGGTTGATAGAGTTATTTGATGCTCTTACGAGAAAATTTAAGAGAGAAATAGCTGATATGCAGCAATAGGTGTATTTTTTGAGGAGGATGGATAAATGAGAAGATTATTGTTGGCACTTATTATGTTGTTGTCTGTTGCGAGCGCATCTTTTGCGCAGGATGATGTTAATGAGACATTGAACGGATTAAAAGAAAGAACAAAAATGCTCTTTGTTAAAGCTGCAAAATCCGATGTTGAGATGACCATCCCCATGGGGCTTGAATTATATTTTATGGATAACGGGGTGTATCCTTCTACAGAAGAAGGGCTCTTGGCGCTTGCGGTTAGGCCTGACTCCGCGCAAAATTGGAATGGGCCTTACGTTCGCACAGAGAAGACAATTATTGATCCCTGGGGGAATCCTTACGCTTATCAGTATCCTTTTGGAGATACGGATGGGTATATTGTTTATTCTTTTGGCCCGGATGGGAAAAAAGGGACAAAGGATGATATTGTGTTTAAGAGTTTTGAGATAACGGAAGAACAATAATCCGGAGTTTTATTATTTTTTTAATTCAAAACTTCTTTATTCGCAGTAATTTATGTTTTTATGGGACATCTTTTTAGCCATATTGCCCTGTCAAATATCCCTTGTCATGAGCTTTTTAGGATGATAAAATACCCCTTTCAATCATAGGCGTTTAATTTGGGTTTGTTTGGCCTATTGTCTTTTTGTGTAGGCGGTTGTGGCTCTTAGCTTGTGAAACTCTACATCCTCATTTCTTGAATTTTTAACCATATTTGGATAGATAAATCGTTTTGTATTTGTGGCCGCGCTTGTGATTGAGGGAGCAAGATGAAAAAAATATTTTATGTGGTTTTAGATGGATTAGCAGATAGGCCGATTAAGGAACTGCGTCATAAAACACCTCTGGAAGCCGCCTTGACGCCGAATATGGACAAGCTTGCTCAACGTGGAAAAAGCGGTATTGTTTATGTCGCAGGCAAAAACAGGGCTGTTGAGTCTGATGCCGCTGTGCTGCATTTATTAGGGTATGAGGCAGATAAAGATTATACGGGGCGTGGTGTTCTTGAGTCATTCGCCCAGGGTTTGACGATTGAGCCTGGTAACATAGCTTTTCGGGTGAATTTTGCAACCCTGGAAGATGATGGTAAGACTATAAAAGATCGTCGTGCTGGCCGAGATTTAACATCGCAGGAAGCTATTATGTTGGCTGGGGAATTAAATACAAAGATTACTCTGTCCAATGCGACATTTGAATTTAAAAATACGATAGGCCATCGGGGTGTTCTTGTATTGCGCGCTATGCACACACAGTTGTCTGCCTGGATTACGAATACAGACCCTGCTTATAAAAGAGAAGGGATGTTGGGCGTAGCGAAGGAAGAGTTTGAACCTTTTCTATTAGACTCCAAACCTATGCCAGGCCATGAGAATTCTCTTGCAGCTGCGGCTACAGCAGATCTTATAAATGAGTTCACCATGAAAGCGCATAAGGTGCTTTTGGCTTCAGGGGTCAATAAGAATCGTTGCGCGCACGGAAAGCTTGCCGCCAATGCCCTTCTTTGCCGTGATGCCGGAGATCACTTGCCTCAACTGGTTTCTTTGCAAGAGCGCTATGGGTTAAAGTTTGGATTTTTTGTTCAGATGCCGACAGAAAAGGGGCTTGCTGCTTTGACGGGGGCATTTGCCGTGGAGGTGCCATCGCTTTCCGGGCATCCGGATATTGATTATGCGGTATGGTCTAAAATTGCTGCCGGAAAACTAAAAGATTTTGATATTCTTTATATTCAGATAAAAGGCCCGGGGGAGGCCGGCCACGATGGAGATTTTAAGAAAAAAAGGGCCTGTATTGAAATGATAGACAAGTATTTTTTTAAGCATCTTTTGCCTTTTCTTAAAGAAGAAGATGTTGTTATTGCTGTAACGAGCGATCATGCGACTCCTTGTATTTTAAAGACTAATTCTAGTGATCCGGTTCCTTTGATTGTTGCGGGGCGCTCTATTAATCCCGACGGCACATTGAGTTTTTCGGAAAGAGCGGCTCAGGAAGGTTCTTTGGGGCAGATGTCAGGCCATGAGCTTATGGATTTTTTAGTAAAATTAGCGAAAGAGTAATGGCGAGTGTGCGGGTTTGCGAGTGGGTGGGTTGATGAGTTAAACTCATAAAATCATAAACGCGCAAACTGCCTACACGCCAACTTGATTAAAAGTGAATAAAATGAAAAAATATGATTGTATAGTTGTGGGGGGAGGACATGCTGGCATTGAGGCGGCTTCTAGTGCAGCTCGTATGGGTTGCAGGGTCATTATGTTGACGATGAGCCTTGATACAATAGGTGCTATGTCGTGTAATCCGGCTATTGGAGGTATTGGTAAGGGGCAGCTTGTTAAAGAGATGGACGCGATGGGCGCAGTTATGGCCAAAGCGGCTGATGCTTGCGGGATTCAGTTCCGTATATTAAATTCGTCTAAGGGGCCCGCGGTCAGGTCGTCCCGTGCGCAGCAGGATATGTCGCGATATGCTGCATTTATGAGGTCCGTTGTTGAAAATACACCAAATTTAGAAGTGCGCCAGGCCGAAGTGGTTGATGTTTTGACCGATCGGGCGGTTGTTACAGGAGTGCGTACGATTTCAGGTGAGTGTTTTTTTGCTACGACAGTTGTAATAACAGCGGGAACATTTTTAAAAGGGTTGATGCACATTGGAATGAAGCATTTTTCAGGCGGTAGGCTCGGCGAGAAAGAGTCCGGGGGCCTTTCTGATTCTTTGAGAGATTTAGGTTTAACTTTAGGACGTTTTAAAACGGGTACGCCGCCTCGTTTAGATGCCCGCACTATTGCTTATGATTCTTTGGTTCCGCAGCCCGGTGATTGCCCGCCAGTTCCTTTTTCGTTTTCAACACAGAATATTACATTGCCACAGGTGCCATGCCATATTACATATACGAACGAGAAGACGCATGATATTATTCGCGCTTCATTAGATCAATCACCTTTGTATACGGGTAAGATTAAGTCAACGGGTGTGCGTTATTGCCCGTCTATTGAAGATAAAATTGTCAGGTTTTCTGAACGTAACAGGCATCAGGTTTTCTTAGAGCCTCAAGGGCTCCAAACCCATGCTGTTTATCCTAATGGGATATCTACCAGCCTTCCTTTGGACGTTCAGTTAAAGATGGTCCGCTCTATTAAGGGGCTTGAAAACGCGCGTATCATCAGGCCCGGTTATGGTATTGAATATGATTATGTTGAGCCGACACAGCTTTATCCAACGCTGGAAACAAAGTTGTGTGCGAATCTTTTTCTGGCAGGGCAGGTTAATGGTACAACCGGTTATGAAGAAGCGGCTGCTTTAGGCCTGATGGCAGGTATTAATGCCGCGTTAAAAGTTAAACAAAAAAAGCCTTTTGTTTTAGGGCGGCACCAAGCTTATATCGGTGTTCTGATTGACGATTTGACAACAAAAGGGACCAGTGAGCCTTATCGCATGTTCACATCCCGCGTGGAATACCGTTTGGTACTTAGAGAGGATAACGCTGATTTAAGGCTGCGTTCTTTTGGGGTTGAGTTTGGCCTTTTAACAGGCGATGATTATGATATTTTGTCTAAGAAGAAAAGCCATATTGTTTTAGGCCTGGAATATCTTAAGAAGACACGGCTTAAGCCTTGTGAAGTGAACGAAAAACTCAAGAGCCTTAACAGCGCGGAAGTGGATAGGACTGTTTCTTTGGAAGAGCTGCTTAAACGGCCTCAGGTTCGTTTTTGTGATTTATATGATTTTGATCATTTGCGCCAAAATCTTGATTTTCTCACAACAGATGTTATCCATCAGATTGAGATAGAAGTAAAGTACGCGGGCTTTATCCGGCGCCAGCAAGAAGAAATTACCCGCTTTAGCAAGGTGGAGCGGATTCACATACCGCCGGAACTTAAATTTTGTGATGTTAAAGGGCTTTCCAGCGAAATTGTTGAGAAGTTGGGAAAATTTAAGCCTGTTTCTTTAGGGCAGGCGTGTAGAATTTCCGGTGTAACACCGGCGGCTATTTCGCTTCTGATGGTTTATATTAATAAGCTTCAAAAAGAAAAGGAAAAAAATGAGCAAAAAAGTGAAGTTTAAGAAATTGAGGTTATGGTTGGCTTATCCCATGTTTTTTGTCTATCCTTTTGTGGCACACATGACGGATTTTTCATTTTTTGCCGGCAGTTTTTTAATGTTGCTGGGGCTTGTCGTGCGGTTTTGGGCCAGCGGGTATATTAGTAAATCCAGGTCTTTGGCGGTATGTGGGCCTTACGCCTATATGCGAAATCCATTATATCTGGGTAATTTTATTTTAGGGTTTGGTATCATTGTTATCGCGAATAATTTTTGGCTCTCAATGTATTATTTTATTGCTTTTACAATCCTTTATATCGGGACTATCAAGGAAGAGCAAGATGGATTGGTAAAAAAATTTGGAGCGCCCTATGAAACGTATATGGCAAAGGTCCCCATGTTTTTTCCATCTTTGAGGCCCTGGCGGCATGCCGAGAGGAAGTCTTTTAGCCTGCAGCAGTCTTTTAAAAATGGTGAATTTATTAGAATATATGGTTTTTTATTGTTGATTGTCTTTTTTTACCTCTGGAAGATTCTTTTTGTTGATAAAGAAGGCCTTCTTCCGGGGCATATTGTTGCGGTTGTTGTTTTTGTGGTGTTTTTATTTCTGTTATGGTTTAATATATACATTCGCAGGAAGAGTGAAAGGGTTTCGTAAAAGGAAAGAGGGGCAATTTTGTGAATAGTGAAAAAAATAAGCCGTCAGGTTTCCTGAAAAGAGGCTTTACGCTTGTTGAAATCATGATTGTTGTTGCGATTATTGTCCTTTTAACGGCTTTTGCTATTCCCGGTATTCTTCGCTCGCGCCTGAGCGCTAATGAGGCGGCAGCGATCGCTGCTATGAAAACGATTGCGTCCGGTGCGGTTTCTTACCGGGCAGGCAATTCGAATTATCCGCCAAATTTAAGCATCTTGTCCAGCAGTAACCCTCCTTATATTGATGGGGTTTTAGGTACAGGAGTTAAGCAGGGGTATAATTTTGTTTTGACCAGCGGAGTAGGTTATTTTAATGTGACAGCCTGGCCGACTTTGTATAATGTGACAGGTACGCGCAGTTTTTATGTTGATACTAGCGGCGTTGTTCGCGTTTCTCCTTCGGGAAATGCGACTATCGCGAGTACGCCTATATAATTTTTTTATGTTTGCAAGTTTTTTCAATTATTGCCGTTTAAAAAAGATCAGCAAAACCAAAGGTGCCGCATTATTTGGTGTGGCAGATATTTCGGATCCTTCTATTAAAGCGGCTTTCAATCTTTCAGATGAAACACGGAAAAAAGTTAATCGAGCCGTTTGCTTGGGGGTAGGTCTTTCTGCCCTTGTTTTATCGGATATTCAAAAAGAACCAACAAAGCTTTACTATCATCATTATCGTATGGCGAATATGTTTTTGGACCAGCTTGCCTTTTGTGTTTCGGGTTGGATCCAAGGCCAGGGTTTTTTAAGTATGCCGATTGCTGCTTCTCAAATTGTGGATTGGCAAAAACAGAACGCGCATGTTTCACATAAAAATCTTGGTGTTTTGGCAGGGCTAGGATGGATAGGTCGAAACAACCTCCTTGTTACACGCGACTTTGGCTCACAGTTTAGAATAGTAACAATTTTAACAGATATGCCATTAAAGGTGAATAAACCTGTTTCTGATGGCTGTGGCAGTTGTTTTGCTTGCCTGAAGGCTTGTCCAACGGGTGCCATCAGAAAGGATCAGCGGGATTTTCGCCATTTAGTTTGTTATGAACAATTAAAAGATTATCAGCGACGTAATGTTGTGGGCCAGTATATATGTGGCATTTGTGTTAAAGCATGCTCGGCAAAAATTACGAAAAATATAAATAAATCATGACCAAAGATTTTGCCCATATTAAGGCGTTGTCAAGTATCAGCAGGGCGATTACCTCTGATTTATACCTAGAAGACATTCTGAAGCTCATTGTTACTGTAACGGCTCAGGCACTGGGTTCTAAACTTTGTTCTTTAATGCTTTTAAATGATAAAGATGAGCTGGTTATCCGTGCCACTCAATCTATATCAAAAGCTTATTTGCAAAAAAAGCCTATTAAGTTAGGTGATGGCATTAGCGGAAAAGTTGCTTTAGAGAATAAACCGGTTTGTGTCTACGATGTGAACAAAGAAAAGGATTATAAGTATAAAGATATTGCCAAAAAAGAGGGTATCGTTTCTTTTTTGTGTGTCCCCCTGAATGTAAAAAATAGAGTTATAGGTGTTATTAATCTTTATACGTCTAAACCTCATAAATTTACGGAAAACGAAATTTGTGTTTTGACTTCTGTGGCTAATCAAGCTGCTCTTGTTATTCAAAACACAGAATTAATGGTTAAAACGAAGATTCTGCAGGAAGAGCTGGAGTCGAGAAAGTTGATTGAAAGAGCCAAAGGGATTTTAATGAAAGAACGCAATATTGACGAAGAAGCTGTTTACCGGCTTTTGCAGAGGGCGAGTATGGATAATCGTAAAACAATGCGAGAGGTAGCGGAAGCGGTTATTTTAAGCCATAAAATGAAAAATGGCGAAGCGGGTGTATGATGACAAAAAAACGCAAGCAGAGAATCAGGGTGGCATTAGCTCAGATTAATCCGGTTGTAGGCGACCTTGAGGCGAATAAGAGCAAGATCTCTTCTTTTATTCAGAAAGCGGGCCAAAAGGGCGCTGATATTGTCGCTTTTGGAGAGCTTGCTTTGACGGGATATCCACCTGAAGACCTGTTGATGAAGAAAAAATTTGTGGACGATAATTTATCCGCGCTGAAATCGGTGGTTGGCCGCGTGGATGATGTTGTTGCTCTTGTTGGTTTTGTAGATAGAAAAAATGATGTGCTTTATAACGCGGCTTCTGTTATGTACCGCGGTAAAATGCGCGCGGTTTATCACAAGCATTGCCTGCCCAACTATGGTGTTTTTGATGAGAAGCGTTATTTTGCTTGCGGGCAAAAAAATCAGCTTTTCGGTATAGAGAGCACGGTCTTTGGCGTTAATATTTGTGAAGATATGTGGCATCAAAAAGCGGAAAAAACTTTAGAAGGCGCAAGATTGATTGTCAACATTAACGCTTCTCCATATCATTGTGGAAAAGTGGCTTTGCGTCAGCGGATACTAAAAACACAAGCAAAAAATGCTAATGCGTTTATTGTTTATGTGAATTTGGTTGGCGGGCAGGATGAGCTTATTTTTGACGGACAAAGTATGGTCATTGATCCTCGTGGCCGTCTCGTTGCCAGGGCTAAGGGTTTTGTGGAGGAGTTGATGATTTTGGACCTTGATCTGGATGTAACTTCAAAAAAAGTTCCTGTTTGCTTTAAAAGCATGAAAAAGGAAAAACCTCTTCTGGAAAAAAGAGAGATTTTTTCATTCGAGAATGAAACTCAGGAAATTTATGAGGCGCTTGTATTGGGGTTAAAAGATTATATTGTTAAAAATGGTTTTAAAAAAGTTGTTTTGGGTTTGAGCGGAGGCATTGATTCTGCCTTGGTGAGTGTTATCGCTTCTGACGCTATAGGAGCTGAGAATGTTTTGGGTGTTTTTATGCCTTCTGTTTATTCATCTGATGAATCTTTCCAGGATGCGCGCTCATTGGCCGATAATCTTGGTATCCAATTTAAGATAGTGGCGATTCAGGATATTTTTGAACAGTATTTAAAGACTTTGGAAGGTATTTTTGAAAATAGAAAACCCGATATAACCGAAGAGAATCTTCAGGCGCGTATCCGGGGTAATATTATCATGGCCTTATCCAATAAGTTTGGGTACTTGGCATTGAATACAGGCAATAAGTCTGAGGTTTCTTGTGGGTATTGTACATTGTATGGCGATATGGCCGGAGGGTTTGGTGTCCTCAAGGATGTATTTAAAGGCTTGGTTTATGAATTAGCAGCTTATAGAAACCATTTGGCCGAAAGAAATTTGATACCTGAGCGTATTTTTTCAAAAGCTCCGACGGCTGAATTGAGGCCGGGTCAGAAAGATTCTGATACGCTGCCGCCTTATCCGCTTTTGGATAAAATCCTTAAGAGTTATGTTGAGCAGGATAAAAGCCTCCAGGAGATTGTCCGTTCTGGCATAGATGAAGATCTGGCCAGGCGTGTTATTCGCCTGGTTGATCATAATGAATATAAGCGCCGTCAAGCCCCTGCTGGTATCAAAATTACACCCAAGGCTTTTGGTAAGGACAGGCGCATGCCGATAACAAATGGTTATAGATAATAGCTATAAATCTCGCAATTGACCGTGTTTTGACGATGTGGTAATGTAAAACAGATGACAGAGGACAAAAGACAGAGGACAGGAGAGATTGCTGATCGGGTTTTGATTTTTTAGGTTTTTCTGTTCTCTGTTTTCTGATACCTGTTTTCTTATAATAGGGAGGAATGATATGGATGCGATTTTAAAGATTTTAAGCAAAGATGCCCGTACGACACCGGAGGAGATTGCAAAGCTGACAAAAATCAGTGTTGCTGATGTGAAGAAAAAAATTAAAGAATATGAAAAAGACGGTGTTATTTTAGGTTACAAAGCGATTATCAATAAGGAGATGCTTGCAGAAAAAGATGCGGAAGTCGGCGCTTTGATTGAGGTTCAAGTGGTCCCCCAGAAAGATTTAGGGTTTGATCAAGTTGCTAAGCGTATTTATAGTTTTCCGGAAGTTTCCAGTTGTTATCTTTTGTCTGGGAGTTATGACCTTCTTCTGGTTATTGAAGGCAGTGATTTGAAAACTGTTGCCAGGTTTGTGGCGGAGAAACTCTCTCCGATGGAACATGTGCGGGGAACCGTTACGCATTTTTTACTGAAAAAATATAAAGAAGACGGGACTCTTTTGAAATGCCGTTCGGAGCACGAAAGATTGGCGATTTCTTACTAGATTTTTTAGGGATGGACAGGATATGATTAAGAGAAAGAATTTGATTTCAAAAAGAGTGGTTCAGATACCTCCGTCGGGTATCAGGGTGTTTTTTGATCTGGTCTTAGGCATGAAGGATGTTATTTCCCTTGGTGTCGGTGAGCCGGATTTTGTGACACCTTGGCATATTCGTGAGAGCGCTATTTATTCTTTGGAAGAGGGTTTTACGTCTTATACATCTAATAAAGGCTTGGTTAAGTTAAGGACGTATATCGCGCGTGATTTAAAAAAGCGCTTCGGTCTTACGTATGATATCAATGATGAAATGTTAATAACAGTTGGTGTTAGCGAGGGGCTTGATCTTGTTATGCGCGCTATTTTGAATCCGGGGGATAAGGTTATTGTCTGCTCTCCTTGTTATGTTTCTTATTCTCCGGTTGTTGAATTAGCTGGTGGAGAATCAAAAGTTGTTGTTTTGAGCGAGAAGAATGGTTTCAAGCTTACGCCTGAGGAGCTTGAAAAAAACATGGATACACGTGTGAAAGCGCTTCTTTTGAACTACCCCAGCAATCCTACGGGCGCTTCTTATACAAAAAAAGAACTTATAGCTTTGCTGCGCGTTTGTTGTAAACATGATATTTTAGTTATAACAGATGAAGTTTATGATGAGCTGAGCTATGATTTTGTACATACGGTTTTTGCGACTTTGCCGGGCGCACGGGAGCGAACGGTTTATCTGAATGGTTTTTCCAAAAGCTACGCGATGACAGGGTGGCGAGTGGGATATGCCTGCGGGCCGAAGGAGATTATTGGCGCGATGACAAAAATTCATCAATATACGATTTTGTGCGCGCCGATTGTTTCTCAGATGGCTGCATCTGAAGCTATTGTTGGGCCGCGGAAACCGATAGAGGAAATGAAACGCGAATATTTACGGCGCAGAAATTTTGTAGTAGCCCGTTTGAATGAAATGGGATTGCGCTGTCTTAAGCCTCAGGGGGCTTTTTACGCGTTTGCTAATGTTGAAAAGACGGGTTTAGAGTCGGTGGATTTTGCTTCTCGTCTTCTCAAAGAGAAAAAAGTGGCTGTCGTCCCTGGAACAGCATTTGGGCCACAATGGAGTGGTTATATTCGAATTTCATATGCTTCTGGTTTTGATCAGCTCAAAGAAGCGCTGAGACGGTTGGAGGAATTTTTAGGAGAAATATAACAATCCATTGGCTACCAAATGTGTAGCGAAACGGCAAGGAGAAGAACATGAGCTTCAGGCAGGAGATTATAAAGGAAATCAAGGATAAAGAATTGATAGCAATTAAGAACCCCAAAAAAGTTTCCAGTTATTTTGGGGATAATACGTTTAGTATTGGAGCTATGCGTAAGCATATTTCCAAGAAGACATTTGACGCTTTTGTGGAGTGGTTAGAGGAAGGTAAACAGATTAGCCTCCAGCAGGCCAATGAAATCGCTGAGAGCATGAAAAAATGGGCGATGGGTAAGGGTGCCACCTACTATACGCACTGGTTTCAGCCGATGACTGGCTTGACGGCGGAAAAACACGATAGCTTTATTTCGTTGAGTGATTCGGGTAAAGTTATTGAGAAATTTTCGGGGTCTAATTTAATTAAGGGGGAGCCTGATGCATCCAGTTTTCCAAGCGGAGGCATCCGGACTACGTTTGAAGCCCGTGGTTATACGGCGTGGGATCCTTCAAGCCCGGCTTTTATTATTGAAAGCAAATTAGGTAAAACTCTTTGTATCCCGACGATTTTTGTTTCTTATCATGGTTATGCGTTGGATAAAAAGCTGCCGCTTTTGCGCTCTATTGAAGTTTTAAATCAGTCTGCAGTTAAGATCCTGGCGTTGTTTAAGAAGAAAGTAAAGAAGGTTTATGCCACTTGTGGCCCTGAACAGGAGTTTTTTCTGATTGATAAAAATTATTTCAATATGCGCCCGGATTTGCTTTTAACGGGACGTACATTGGTCGGATCTTTTTCCTCTAAAGATCAGCAGATGGAAGATCAGTATTTTGGGGCGATCAAAGAGAGAGTGGTTAATTTCATGTATGAGGTGGGCCAGGAAGCTTATAAGTTGGGCATTCCTGTGAAAACACGCCACAATGAGGTGGCGCCGCATCAGTATGAGTTTGCGCCTATTTTTGAAGAATCTAATATTGCTACGGATCATAATCAGCTTTTGATGGAACTATTGAAAAAGGTTGCCCGCAGGCATGATTTGATTTGTCTCTTACATGAGAAGCCATTTGCCGGAATCAATGGAAGTGGTAAACATCTTAATTGGTCTATGGCCGATGATTCAGGAGATAACCTTCTGAATCCCGGGTTAACGCCTGAGAGTAATTTACAGTTTTTGACGGTGTTGGTAAGTGTTTTAAGGGCTGTCTGTTATCATGGTGATCTTTTGCGTGCTAGCGTTGCTAATGCCGGGAATGAACACCGTTTGGGTGCTAATGAAGCGCCTCCGGCTATTGTGTCTGTTTTTTTAGGGGAACAATTGACACAGATATTAGACAGAATAGAAAAAGGCAAGATGACGAAAGTTGGCCGGGACGACATTATGAATTTAGGTGTTTCCAGGTTGCCGGTTGTTAGCCGTGATACGACAGATCGCAATCGGACTTCGCCTTTTGCTTTTACGGGGAATAAGTTTGAGTTCAGAATGGTTGCTTCTGCTCAAAATATTGCTATGCCAATTACAGTGATTAACACAATTGTTGCTGATTCTTTTGATTATGTGCGCGGCAAAATTGAAGCGGCGGCAAAGTCTAAAGATTTTAATACGGCTGTTTTAAGTGTGGTCGCAGACATTGTTAAAGAGACGAAGAAGATTCGTTTTGAAGGGAATAATTATTCACAAGAATGGAAAGATGAGGCTGTGCGCCGCGGCTTGCCTAATGAGCCTTCAACGCCGGTTGCTCTTAAGGCACTGATTAAAAAAGAGAATATTGCTCTTTTTGAAAAGTATAAAATTTTTGTAAAAGAAGAGATTCAATCCAGGTATGTTGTTTGGATTGAAACCTATATTAAGCTGCTTGAGATTGAAGCCAAGACACTTAATGAAATGGTCAATGCTAGTATTGTTCCCAATGGATTTGATTATCAGAGATTGTTGGCGGGTAATCTTGTTAAGTTGGTTGAATTACGCCAGAAGGATGCCGGGAGTTTTTCTGATCCGGCATTTGAAGATTTAAAATTACATTTGGCTGAAGTAACGGATATGATCTATTATGTCAGAAAGAATGCACAGGGCATGATGAGTTTTCTGGAAGAAGTTCGTGATTTGGGCCACTCGGAAAAAGCGGAGCGGTATTTTGAAGAACTTAAGCCGCTGATGGACCATATTCGTAAGCATTCAGACGCTCTGGAGCGGGTTATTTCAGACGAACATTGGGACCTGCCAAAATATAGAGAAATGTTGTTTATCAAGTAGGTTTGGACGATAAGTGAGGCAATAATAACTCCCTTTCATAAGGCGGGTAACGCCTTATGAAAGGGGGGATTTTTAAAATGAAGTTTTGCTTTAGAAAAGAAAGAGGGAAGTGATTGATGCAGAATTTAAAATTTGATTTTAATAATATGTTCCATTTTAATATCGGCAATAACCATGGAATCACAGAATCGGATATTACGAATCTCTTGCCTACGATCAATAAAAGCCATAAACATTTAAGGTCATTACTGGATAATCGCCAAAACCGTATTAATTTGGGTTTGGAATGGGCGGCTTTGCCTTATCAGGATGAACTTTTTATTGACGAGATTCAAAAACTTGCGAGAGAAGTTGGTTCTAAATATGAAAATGTGCTTTTTTTAGGGATCGGTGGTTCTTTTCTTGGTTTGAGAGCCGCGCAGGATGCTTTGGCTAGGCCCTATTACAATGAATTTAAACCGTTGCGCGATGGAAGCCCCAGAGTTTATTTTGAGGGTAATAATTTGGATCCTGAGCCGGTGGCAGCTTTATTAAAACATTTGAAGCCGAAGAAAACCTTTGTTGTTGTTATTTCAAAATCTGGAGAGACGACAGAGACGAAGGCTGTTTTTTGTGTTGTCCAGGAGTGGTTGAAAAATGGATGCGGCCGTTCGTATGGCCGTCAGATTTTATGTATTACTGATCCAAAATCAGGTAGTCTCCGTCAGCGTGTTGAAGAAGAGCAAAAGAAGGATTCAAAAAGCTTTAGAAGTTTTTCTCTTTTACCTGGTGTTGGAGGGCGTTTCTCTGAGTTTAACATGGGCCTGTTTCACCTGGCCCTTATAGGTGTTAATATAAAAGAACTTTTCACAGGGGCCAGGGAAATGGCTAAAAAGTGTAGCGCCGGTAATGTTTATAAAAATCCGGCCTATCTTTATGCGGTGCTGCATTATTTGGCGTATCTTAAAAAAGGAAAATCGATCGCTATTATGATGCCTTTTACGGAGTCTTTGAAATCGACGGCTGATTGGTATTGTCAATTACTAGCCGAAAGCCTCGGTAAAAAATATAAACGTACTATTCGTGTTTTGTCTTCCGGTGTTGAAGATTGGAGTCCGGATAAGAGTCGTTGTGTTAATGTAGGAAGGACGCCAGTGGCGACACGCGGTACAACGGATTTACATTCTATTCAGCAAAATAATATTGAGGGAGAAAATAACAAGGCTGTGACGATGATTCGTGTTGAGTGTTTCGCGCATGATGCCCGTGTCAGTAGGGATGCCGGTATCTTATCCGGTAAGAACCTTTCAGATCTTTTAAGATTGGCGCAGGAAGCAACTGAATGGGCTTTGGTGCGTGATCAACGGCCGAATTGTACTATTTCCATGCCAAATCTTTCTCCTGCTAATTGGGGCGCACTTCTTTATTTTTTTGAAATGGCGACCGCTTTTGAGGGAGAGCTTTTGAATGTTAACGCTTTTGATCAACCGGGTGTTGAAGGATATAAGAATTACATGTATTATAAGCTTCGCAAGCCAGGTATTTCGCCTGCCGTTGCTGAGGAGATAAAAAAGCATCCTGTGAAAAGAGCGCGGAAGTTTATAATTTGATAGTTGTAATTGGTAATGATGAGTTTGGCTATTGTTTAGTAGTGAGCGGTTAGTGCAAACCGCAAACAAAAATTGCGATATTATGTTAGAAAAAGACGTTTTATGTATTATTTTAGGTGGTGGCCGCGGGACGAGGCTTTTTCCTTTAACCAAAGATAGGGCGAAGCCAGCCGTTCCTTTATTTGGCAAATACAGGCTGATTGATATTCCCATCAGTAATTGCCTTCATTCCGGTTTCAATAGGATTAATGTACTGACACAGTTTAATTCTGAATCATTGAATAAGCACATTGCCCGTACATATAAATTTGATGTTTTTTCTCAAGGTTTTATTGATATTATTGCTGCAGATCAGACAATGGATAACACAGATTGGTTTGAAGGTTCTGCGGATGCCGTCCGCAAGAGCCTTAAGCATTTTAGTGATCCGCGTATTAAGCATGTTTGTATTCTTTCGGGCGACCAGGTTTATAAAATGGATTTGCGTAAGTTTTTTGAGTACCACCTGGAAAAAGATGCTGATATTACTGTGGCTTGTAACGCAATTGATGATAGCGCGATATCAGATTTTGGCATTATTGGCGTTGATGAGAATGCGCGCATGAATTCTTTTGTTGAAAAGCCAACGGATAAAAATGCTGTAGAACATATGGCTGTCCAAGAAGAGGGGAGTTCAAAATTTTTGTGTTCCATGGGGATCTATTTTTTTAAGATTGAAACCCTGATTAAGGTTTTGAAAAAAAACAAAAAAGCGGATTTCGGTAAAGAGATTATTCCAGACAGTGTTCAAACAGAGAAAATTTTTGTTTATAATTTTAAAGGATATTGGCGTGATATTGGTACCATAAAATCATTTTATGCCGAGAATCTTCTTTTGACTTCAAGCTTGCCGCCATTAGATCTTTTTGATGAAAATTGGCCCATATTTACGCGTTCACGTTCCTTGCCTCCGGCAAAATATCAGGATTCAAAAATAATACAGAGCCTGATTTGTGATGGTTCTATTGTTGATTCGGCGACAGTCAAGGATTCTATTATAGGGTTGCGTTCCCGCATTGGTAAAGCGAGCGTGATTGAGGATTCCATTGTGATTGGGGCGGATTATTACGAGCCGCTTGAAAATATTAAGCAGAATGAAGCGTTGAAGAGGCCTTCTATCGGTATAGGTAATCACTGTGTTATTAAAAAGGCTATTTTAGATAAGAATGCCCGCATTGGTGACCAGGTGAAAATCGTTAATGAAAAGAAGCTCAAAGATTTTACTGCTGATAACTACATGATTAAGGATGGCATTACGATTGTTTATAAAAATGCTACGATTCCGTCAGGTACGGTGATATAAAGCGTCAAAGAGTCAAAGATTTAAAGTGTTATAGCAAAAACGAAAAATATAAAAGTTTTAAGGTTTTGCTATGATACTATGACGCTCTGAATCTCTGATACTTTAAAAAGGAGGATTGAATGATGTTTCCTGTTGTTTTTATGGGGTTATTGCTGGCTTTTGTTGGTTGGTGCGTTGTGATTTATAATACTTTGATCACTTTGAAAGTCAGGATTGATAATGCCTGGTCGCAGATAGATGTTCAGTTAAAAAGGCGTTATGACCTTATACCTAATTTGGTTGAAACTGTAAAAGGGTATATGGCCCATGAAAAGGATACGCTAGAGCGGGTCATCAGGGCCAGGTCACAGGCGGTTGATGCTTCAACGATAAGGGAAAAATCCCAGGCAGAGAATTTTTTAACACAGACCTTAAAATCTTTATTTGCGGTTGTTGAGAGGTACCCGGATTTAAAAGCTAATCAGAATGTTTTAAAACTTCAGGAAGAATTGTCTTCGACAGAAAACAAAATTTCTTTTGCTCGGCAGTATTATAATGATGAGGTAACGCGTTTTAATACTCAGATCGCCATTATTCCGGCGAAGTTTGTTGCCGATATGGCTGGTTTGAAAAAAAGAGATTTTTTTGAAATAGAAGAAGATGCCCAAAGACATGCCCCTCAGGTAAGATTCTAGTCAAAGATATGCCTTTTTCTTTTATCGATATAGAGCAGAAGAAAAGCCGAGTAATCGGCTTTCTCTTTTTGTTTGTTATATTTTTCTATTTCTTAACAGCTTATCTTGTTTTATTTTTTTTGCAGAATCTTTTCTTTAAGCAGTTCTTTGTCAAAACAACAACAGGAATCTTTTGGCCGCCTTTAACGCATGTTCTTATTATTTTGGCTATCGCTTTTTTTGCGGGTTTAATTCATTGGGCTATTTCGACGAATCGCCTGATTGAAAGAATGTCACAGATTTTGGGAGCCCGGCCGATTGATGAGGAAGATGTCTATCATCAATACTTTAACAATATTGTTGAGGAAGTGAGTGTTGCGATTGGCGGTAGGAGAATTGAGCCTCGTGTGATTTCAAGTGTTAGTATGAATGCGTTTGCCTTGGAAGATTTTAATGGTTGCGCTGTGATCGGTGTGACAGAGGGGCTATTAACGCGTTTGGGGCGCGCACAGATTGAGGCTGTTGTCGCGCATGAAGCCGGGCACATTATTAGCGGTGATTGTCTAAATACGACCTTAACATGTGCTTTAGCGGAGATCTATGAAGATATATTGGCAAAAGTTTCATTGGTCTTAAGAAAATCCAGAGGCAAAGGGGCCGCGATTTTTGTTGTTATCTATTTGGTTGTAGGTTTTATGCATTTGATGAGCAGGTTTCTGCGTTGTTTTATTTCTCGCCAGAGAGAATACCGCGCGGATGCTATTGCAACGCGATTGAGCCGTGATCCATTAAGCTTGGCTGAGGCGCTGGCATTGATTTCTAATGGCTGGCGGGGAGAGGGGTTTAGTGGGGATAAGATGCAGTCTATTTTTATTGTTAATCCGGTCCTTAATAGCCTTGACGAAACAGAGGGTTTCTTTTCGGATGTTTTTTCTACTCATCCCCCGGTGCGTAAAAGAATTGCCGTATTAGCTGATATGGCTCATCTGGATGAAAGGACGCTTTTGGAAAATCTTAAAGATTTTAAGCGTGTGTCGCCGGTAGCTGTCAGTGAATATATCGCTGCTGATGAGGGGGCGGACAAGAAGTGGCTTGTGTTTTTAAAGCAGGAATGGCGTGGGCCGTTTACACTTGAACAGCTAAAGGGGGTAGAGGGCTTTAGGGGTTATGGACTATAATTCCTGTAAATTCAGTTTATAAAAATAAGGGCATGAGGTATTCTTTGGTAAGCAACTCAAACCCAAAGCCGTTAGCGCGGCTAAAACCAAAGGAGATACTCCCATGCCTAGAAAAAGAATACCACC
>JBDREX010000055.1:0-10944 GCA_043819345.1 Candidatus Omnitrophota bacterium | reverse complement strand
TGGTTTAAAACCAATCAAATATGATCATCCAAGGCTTGAAAAGATATTAAAAGATACATATGGCATCATGGTTTATCAGGAGCAGGTTATGCAGATTGCTTCTGAGTTGGCAAGTTTTAGCATGAGTTCCGCTGATTTGTTGCGGCGGGCTATGGCTAAAAAAATTCCTGAAGATATGGAGAAACAGCGCCTCCAATTTATGGACGGGTGCCTGAAAAATAAGATAGATAAAAGAATAGCTATTAAGGTTTTTGACCTGATAGATTATTTTTCAGGATATGGATTTAACCGCAGTCATTCAGCGGCATATGCTTTAATTTCTTATCGGACCGCTTATTTGAAAGCGAATTATTCTGTTGAGTTCATGACCGCGCTTTTGACGAGTGAAAAAGAAAATACGGATAAGGTTGTTGAATATGTTAAAGAATGCAAGCGCATGGGAATTACTGTTTCTAATCCAAGCGTCAATGATAGTTTTTCTAAATTTACAGTTAAGGACGAAGAGACGATTCGCTTTGGCCTTCTTGCTGTAAAGAATGTTGGGCAATTGGCGATTGATTCTATTGTTGAAGCCCGAAAAAACAAAGGAGATTTTTCTTCTCTGGAAGATTTTTGTGAGCGTGTGGATTTGAGGCTTGTTAATCGCAAGGTGACAGAAAGCCTTATAAAATGTGGCGCTATGGATTCTTTTGGGTTTTATAGGAGCCAGATGATTGGCATGTTAGGGGAATGCCTAGAGCAATCGACCAAGGCTCATAGGGACCGTAATAGCGGCCAATTATCTTTTTTTGATTCCGATGGTTTATCAGAAAGTGGTTTTAAGAGATTTAAGATCAATGTGCCTCAAATTAAAGAATGGCCTGAAAATCAATTATTGAGTTTCGAAAAAGATATTCTGGGGTTTTACATTAGCGGGCATCCTCTTACGCGGTATGAACATCTTTTAAAAAAAGTTTCAACGTGTTCGCTGAGCGCTTTAACACAGGCCAAGGATGGTGATGATGTGACGGTTATTGGCTTAATTAATAAGATCAAAGCGACTGTTACAAGGGCGAAAGCGGAGAAGATGGCAATTTTAAGGGTTGAAGACCTGATCACGAGTGTTGAAGTACTTGTTTTTCCAAGGACTTATAAGGAGGTTGCCAGAAACATTATTGCTAACAGTGTTGTTGTTATAAAAGGCAGATTGTCTTTAAAAGAAGATGCGCCAAAAATACTGGCAAGCAACATAACCCCTATTGATGACGCTTATAGGCATATTAGTGCCGTTAATATTGATTTATCAGGCCTTATGGAGAATAAGCTTGCTGTTTTAAAGGAAAAATTAGCGTTGTCGCCAGGTGATATCCCTGTTTATTTGCATATAGATACAGAATCTCAGAAGAGATTGAAGATTTTGGTTTCCCGTGAGTTCTTTGTTCAGCCGAGAGCGGAGTTGTTTCATGATATTGAGAGTGTTTTGGGAGAGGAAAGATTTCTATTGACGTTGTAACTATTCACTGATACTCTATTTATAACAATAGCGTAGTTTTTAAACGCCACCTAGAGAAGGGGGTGAGTTCATGACTAAAAAAGATATCGTATTAAAAATCGCAGACGAAACTGGTATAAAACAGATTGACGTTAAAAAGGTTGTGCAAAAAACGTTTGATCATATTGTTTTAAGCCTTGTTCGTGGGGAAAAGGTAGAATTAAGAAATTTTGGTGTTTTTAAGTTGAAAGAAAGACGTAGCCGTACTGGGCGAAATCCGCGTACGGGCCAGGTTGTTCCGGTTCCAGCTCGCAAGGTGGTCATTTTTAAAGCCGGCCTGGAGATGAAGAAAAAGATAAGATAAATGCAGTTGAGTAGAAAAAGGATTTAAATGGCACAGGTAGGAAGAGTTAGGTGGTTTTCTGGATCGAAAGGGTATGGTTTTATAGAGTGTGAAGATGGCCAGGACGTTTTTGTTCATTTCTCAGCTATTAAAGATGAAGGGTACAAGACATTAGAGGAGGGCCAGAGGGTTCAGTTTGAAATTGTTCAAGGTGAAAAGGGCCCCCAGGCAAAAGATGTCATAAAGTTATAAGTATTAAATGCTATTTGAAAGGCGGGATTTTGAGAATCCCGCCTTTATGGTTCGCAAGGCCTGCTGCTTTTGAATTTTAGCGCAGATATTAAACGAAAATTTAAAAAAACACTACAAAAGAATACTTTTATAAATGCTTTTCATATCCCCACGCGGCACAAAAGATATATTACCGGAAGAATGTAGGCTTTTACAGGAAATTGAAGAGAAGGCAAAATCTGTCTTTTCTGTTTTTGCCTATGATGAAATTCGTACGCCTATTCTTGAAGAACTAAAATTGTTCTCACGCTCTTTAGGTGATTTGACGGATATTGTTCAAAAACAGATGTTTTTGATTAAGAGAGAAACGGACTCTTTTGTTTTGAGGCCGGAGGCTACCGCTTCTATTATCCGGGCGTATGTTCAGCACACACTTTATAATTTTAATAATGTCTCTAAGTTTTATTACTTAGGGCCTATGTTTCGGGCTGAGCGGCCTCAAAAGGGGCGTTTGCGCCAGTTTCATCATATTGGTTGCGAGGCTATTGGTTCATATAGCCCTTTTCTTGACGCTGAAGTTATCTTTCTGGCTTCAAAATTACTGGAAGCATTAAATATTTCAGGTTATGAGATTAAGCTAAATACGCTTGGATGCATACACGATAAGAAAAAATTTGGATTGCATTTGCGGGAAGCTTTATTGCCGCATAAGCAATCGTTTTGTCAGGATTGTCAGCAGAGAATTGGCAAGAATATATTTCGCGTTTTAGATTGTAAAAATAAACAGTGTAAGGATATTATTCTTTCATTAAGTTCCGTGAATAATCACTTTTGTGATGATTGTAGCAAGCATTTTGAAGATGTTAAATTTGGTTTAGACCGCTTGGGTGTGAATTATACTATTGAGCCATTGTTGGTTAGAGGCCTGGACTATTACACTCGCACAGTTTTTGAAATATCGCATTCTCAGCTTGGTTCGCAGGATGCTTTGGGTGCCGGTGGCCGTTATGACCATCTTGTGGAAGAGCTTGGAGGCCCGAGCCGGGGTGCCGTAGGTTTTGCTTTTGGTGTTGAAAGGCTGCTTTTGGCCATGGGGCCCATAGATGTTGAAAAAAATTATGAAAAATCGTTGGATTGCTATGTTATTCCTTTAGGGGAAGAGGCATTAAAAGAGTCTTTGCAGCTTTTGAAAAATTTAAGAAATAATGCAGTCGCCGCGGATATGGATTATCTGGACGGTTCTCTAAAAGCGAAACTTAGAAGAGCAGATAAGAAAAAATCCAAGTTTTGTATTGTTATTGGAGATAATGAACTTGCAAAGAATGCTGTTATTTTGAAAGATATGAGGCAAAGTACGCAAGAAGAAGTCCAGATGAGCGAGATTGTTAAAAAAGTAAGGGAATTAATAGTTAACGAAGGAAAGATATGTTAAGAACGCATACATGTGGTGAGTTGAATAAGGATCATGTTGGGCAAGAGGTTGTGCTTTGCGGATGGGTTCACCGCAGGCGTGATCATGGGAAGCTTGTTTTTATAGATATTAGGGATAGGTATGGCTATACACAGGTTATGTTTAGTCCTAAGGATTCACCTCAGGCGCATTCGCTGGCTATGGATTTACGTTCTGAATTTGTTATTCTTCTTAAGGGCCTTGTGAATGCTCGGCCAAAAAATAATGTTAATGCAAAAATCCCTACGGGTGAAGTTGAATTGATTGCCAAAGAGCTTGAGATTTTAAACACATCTTTAACTCCCCCCTTTGAGATAGAGGATGAGCAAGAGCTCTCAGAAGATGTGAAACTTGCATATAGATATTTGGATCTTAGAAGGCCGGCGGCCCTTTCTTTGTTTAAAGCGAGAAATGAATTGAACCACCTTATACGGGAGTATCTCTATCGTTTAAATTTTATGGAAGTTGAGACGCCGATTTTGACAAAATCAACGCCGGAGGGAGCTCGCGATTATCTTGTGCCTTCACGCGTTAATGAAGGAAAGTTTTTTGCTTTGCCTCAATCGCCCCAACTTTTTAAGCAGCTTTTGATGGTGGCCGGGTTTGACCGGTATTATCAGATTGCAAAATGTTTTCGTGACGAAGATTTGAGAGCTGATAGGCAGCCGGAGTTTACACAATTGGATATGGAGATGTCGTTTGTTAAAGAGAACGATATTTTTGATATCTGTGAACAGTTATTCGCGCTCATTTTAAAAGAGATGAAAGGGATTTCTATTGAACTTCCTTTTAAGAGGATGAGCTATGTTGAGGCGTTAGAGCGCTATGGCAGTGATAAGCCGGATTTAAGAAAAGATAAAAATAATGCGGAAGAGTTTTCTTTTTTATGGGTTGTGGACTTTCCTCTGTTTAAGTATAACGAAGAAGAGAAAAGATGGGATAGTGAACATCATCCTTTTACAGCTCCTCATCCAGATGATATCGGGTTGTTGGATCAGGAGGATTTAAGTAAGATTCGTTCCTGTTCGTATGACCTGGTCTTAAATGGCAGTGAGATTGGCAGTGGTTCATTGAGAATTTATGATCAGCAATTGCAGCGCAGGATTTTTCAAATATTAAAAATCAGCGAAGAAGAGATTGATGCGCGATTTGGTTTTTTATTGGAGGCGTTTAAATATGGAGCTCCTCCTCATGGGGGTGTCGCGTTTGGCTTAGATAGGATTCTAACTTTGCTGTATAATGCCCTTAGCATCAGGGATGTTATTGCATTTCCAAAGACACAGAAAGCGATATGTCCTTTGACGAATGCCCCATCTTCTGTTGCAGATAGACAGCTCAAGGAATTACATTTAAAAATGGCAGGTAAATAGCCCGCTATTTTGATAGTAAAAACATTTACACATTTAATTTATTTTTGCAGTATAATAGAGCATTAGAAAAGTTTAAAATTATTAAGATTATACATAGATTAAGAATGGAGGACATATGAGAACGAAGGGTGTCTTTTTTTGTTTAATGTCTTTTTTTCTGGTTTTGTTTTTAGCAGGATGTAAGACAGGTACGTCCCCGGTTCAGGTAAGAACGTACACGGTTGAAGAGCCGAGAGTTGATCAGAATTTAGCTGAAGGCAATCGTGGTTATCTGATGGGGTGCCCTCAAGACACTGAAAAAGATAAAAATCGGAAATTGACGCGCACTAAGTATGTTGCTGAGTTCGAATTTGTTTCAAAAGCGAAGGATGGATCTAAAGAGGATGTCATAGAGGAAGATGTTGATTTGGAGATCGCGCAGGAGCCGGAGGATGAGTATTTGATAGAAGAGATTGCTGTTGAGGAAAAACCGGTAGCTGTTAAAGAAACCAAAACTGTGAAATATACAGTTGGGAAAAATGATACTCTGCAGAAGATATCCATGAAGTTTTATGGCACAACAAAGAAGTGGAAAAAAATATACGACGCTAATTCCGATAAGATGAAAAGCCCCGATCGTATTTATAAGGGGCAGGTTTTAAATATTCCTCAGGACTAAGAGATGTTTAAAGTTATTAAAATTGAGAGTCAACACGAGTCTAGAGATTTTTTTGGCATGGGTGATGAACATGCCAGATTGATTGAGAAGGAGTTTGGTGTTAAAATTTCCGCCAAACCGGATGGAATTAAGATTAGTTCTGCCAATAAGGCGAGGTTGGAAAAGGCTGTTAATGTCGTCGAAAATTTTTTACATTTGATGAGGACGCATAGGTGTCCCGATAAGAGAGAGTTGGAGCTAATGTTGGTTTCTTCGCGTCATAAAAAGCTTGAAAAGAATAATTTTGATTCAAAGTTTATATTTGATTCTCTAAACATCTCAAAAAAAGAGAAAGTTGCTTCTCCGAAAACAAAAGGCCAGCATGAGTACGCGGAAGCTATCAAAAAGAATGATATTGTTTTTGGATTAGGGCCTGCTGGAACAGGAAAGACATATCTTGCCATGGCGATGGCTGTTTCTGCTTTGAGCTCTGGCAAGGTTAGAAGAATTATTTTAACAAGGCCGGCTATTGAAGCAGGAGAGAATTTAGGATTTTTACCAGGTGATGTTCATCAGAAACTCTCCCCTTATTTACGCCCACTTTATGACGCGCTTTACGATATGATGGAAGCGGAAAAAATTGAAAAATACCTGGAAATGGGCATAATTGAGGTGGCTCCTCTGGCATATATGAGAGGGCGCACGCTAAATGATGCTTTTATTATATTGGATGAAGCTCAGAATTGTACACCTGAGCAATTGAAGATGTTTTTAACACGATTAGGTTTTGATTCAAAGGCTGTTATTACAGGTGATTTGACGCAAACCGATTTACCCGGAGGCAAACCGATTGGCCTTATACAGGCTGAGGATATGCTTTCTAATATAGAGGGTATTAAGTTGATTCATCTAACAGGTGCTGATGTGGTCAGGCACGAACTTGTTCAGAGGATAATTGAAGCTTATGAAAAAGCAGGGAGACATAACTCTTAAAGAAGCTTTGGTTTTTTTAGGTTGTCTGGCAGGTGTGAGCCTTTTTGCTTTTTTTGTTGGGATCCCGCTTATTGCTGTTTTTTTGCTTTTCATCTGTGCTGCCTATCTAAAAATCCTATCATTAAAATTTGAAGAAAAGAAATATAACTTTTTGTCGTTAAGCCTGCTTTTTCTTTTTGGCGTCGGAATGATTGAGATGATTAGGCAGCATGAACAGCTTTCATGCTATCTTATTCCCGTGGCTGCTGTGACGATGCTGGTTGCTTTGTTGTATAGAGATTTAGAGCTTTCTTTGATCTTTAGCCTTCTCCTTAGTGTTTTTGCAGGAGTTATGTTTAATGGTGATCTTTACCTTGCGATTGTTTTGATGATTGGCGGTATAACAGGATCTCTGTTTGTCTGGCAGGCGAGAAGGCGTTCTACTATTGTTACGGCAGGGTTTTGTGTGGGGATTGTGCAGGCTCTCTGTGTATTACTTTATTTTAATTATTTTGGCATCCATTCTGGCCCATTGTCAAAAATTTTCGGTGTTCCTTTTCTAAATGGTTTTATCTCTTCCTTTCTTGTGGCGGGGTTGTTGCCTGTTTTTGAGTTTTTGTTTAAGGTTGTTACTAACATTAGTTTGCTTGAGTTGGCAGATTTTAACCATCCCTTGCTTAAGCGCCTTGTTTTAGAAGCACCGGGTACATATCATCATAGCCTTATGGTTGGCAATCTTGCGGAAATGGCCGCTGAAGAAGTTGGAGCAAATTCTTTGTTAGCGCGCGTCGGATCGTACTATCACGATATCGGTAAATTGGAAAAACCGGAATATTTCAGCGAAAATCAGGATAAATGCTTAAGCAAGCATGATCATTTAAGTGCGTCTATGAGTAAGCTGGTTATTATGGATCATGTTAAATCAGGAGTTGAACTTGCAAAAAAGAATAGGTTAAATGATGCTATTATAGATTTTATAACGCAACATCATGGGACAAGCCTGGTTTATTATTTTTATCGCAGGGCTCTTGAGGCAACAGAGACAAAAGAAGATGTCAAGGAAGAAGTATTTCGTTATCCTGGGCCTAAACCACAAACAAAAGAAACGGCTATCGTATTGTTGGCAGATTCCGTTGAGGCGGCTTGCCGTGCGCTGGACGAAGCGACCGCTGAAAGGATCTCAGATATGGTGCACAGGATTATTAATAATAAATTTATTGATGGACAGCTTGACTTGTGCGATTTAACTTTAAGGGACTTAGAAAAGATAGCAACAGTTTTTATACATATTTTGGGAGCTTTTTATCATTCGCGTATAGATTATCCTGATCAGAATAAGAGTAAAGGTGAAAGCAACTAAAAAACATACCGTAGCAACAGGGTGTCCTGAGGTTTTTTTTGGCAAGACTAAAGGCATACTAATTCATATATCCGCTAAGGGGTTGAGGCAGGGGCTTCCGTTTTCTTCTAAATCCGCGCGTAATTTCATTGAAAAAATTTTAAAAAAAGAAAATATTTGTTTGGCGCATTTAACGATTGTTTTGGCCAGCAATGCTTTTGTGAGGACTTTAAATAAAAAATTTCTCTCAAAAGATGAATATACGGATTGCCTTGCGTTTGATTTGAAGCCGAAAGCATGGCCCAGGGATTGCCTTTTTGGGGATGTTGTGATTTCAGTTGATGCCGCCAGGATCGCTTCAAAGCAAAATTTATTGCCTTTTAAAGAAGAGCTCTCTCGGTATATTATTCATGGTATTTTGCATTTGACGGGCTTTGATGATACGACATCTTTGAGCCGTAAAAAAATGTGGAAACGCCAGGAAGAACTTGTGTTTGGGCTTTTGAAATATTTAAAATAATCGCGGAGTTTATGTAATGATATGTTCAACCCCAGCCTTTGTTTTAAAGACATTTGATTTTCGCGAGACGAGTAAAATTGTTGTTTTTTACTCAAAAGAATTTGGCAAATTCAAAGGGCTGTTAAAGGGGATTCGCCGGGATCCTAAAAAATTTTCTTCTGTTTTAACCCCGCTATCATCTAATCATGTTGTTGTCTATAGAAAGAGGTCTTCTGACCTGCATTTGGTGAGCCAGTGTGACCTTCTGGATGATTTTGGGTTAACTCGGCCCGATTTAAAGAGTTTTGGTTTTTCCTGTCATATCGCCGAACTTGTTGACCTCTTGATGCCCTTAGAGGATGCTAATCATCAGATTTTTGATTTAATGACGCTTTTTTTAAAGACGTTGAGTGATAGCCGTCAAGATACCCGTTATATTTTTCAAATCAAAATCTTATCTCTTTCTGGTTTTAAACCTCATTTTGACTCTTGTGTATCATGTGAATCAAAGATTTTAAAAGACGCCTATTTTAGTTATGCAAAAGGCGGCCTTTTGTGCAGGCGGTGTCTTTTTCAAGACAAAAATGCTGAGCCGATTTTACAAGGGGTTATTTCTACAATTCTTTATGTGGAAAAATGTATATGGCAAAATTGCTTGCGGATTAGCATGCTGCCCAGTATAAAAAAACAACTGGAGAAGATTTTAGATTGTTTTGTCCGTTTTCATGTGGGCAGGGCCTTAAAAACGAACCGATTGGTCCATGATTTTCTTGACCTTTAATTTTATCTATGGTAAGGTGAAGCTCGGCGGCATTGAAAGCCAAAAACATTTGCCGTTGAAAGATGAGCGCGCAGATGAAAAAGTAAAATAAAAGAATATCAAAAAGCATTTCTATAAGTGGTGATAAGATGAAGATTGTGGTTGTTGGGCCTGGTGCTATGGGGCTATTATTTGCCGCTTTTCTTTCGCGGACAAAGGAAGATATATGGGTTTTGGATAAAAATAGCGAGCGTTGTCAGAAGCTGAAAAAAAATGGTTTTAAAGTTGCTGGATTAAGCGTTTTTGATGTTCGAAATGTGGCCTTTTGTTCTGATGCAAAAGAAGTTAAGGATGCTCAAATTTGGATTATTTGCACCAAGTCGTATCATACAAAGGATGTTATCAAGGGTATTATAAAGTCTGTGTCCGATTCTGCTAGTGTCATGTCGCTGCAGAATGGAATTGGCAATATGGAGCTTTTGAGTGAGGAATTTGGCCCCGAGCGTGTTTTGGTTGGTGTTACAAACATGGCTGCTGTGCTGGATAAGGAGAATTACCTCAGGCATACCGGTACAGGGGAAACGGTATTTGGTTGTGCCAGCGGCAATATGAGCGTTGCGCTAAAAGATTTGAGAACACTTTTTCAAAAGGCAGGAATTCCTGTTAAGATATCAAAAGATGTTAAAAGTTTTCTCTGGACGAAACTTGTTATAAACGCCGGCATAAATGCCTTGTCTGTTCTGACGCGGCTTAAAAACGGTTCTCTAACGCAGCATGACGGGGCTCGGAAAGTTTTTGTGGACGCTGTAACGGAAGCGGTTAAAGTGGCAAAGCGCAAAAAGATTAAACTAGTCTATGATGATATGCTGGCGAAGGCTGAGTCTGTTTGTCAGTCGAGTGCTGAGAATTATTCCAGCATGTTAGAGGATGTATTGCATCAGAGAAAAACAGAAATTGACTTTATCAATGGAGCTATTGTCCGTCAGGGCAAGAGCTTAGGGATTAAGACGCCTGCGAATTATTTTCTTTTTAACTTGGTCAAAACGATTGAAGAAAGTTATTCCAGTCAAATTCAAAAAAGATAATTTTATAAGTGTTTAAAGATCTGCTTTAACGGGGGAACCTCATGGAAATATTAATAGTTTTTTTAGGGCTAGGTTTCATTGCTATAGTTGGGATGATTTTTAAATTTACAACAGATGAGGTTAAGCAGAAAAAAACAACGGAAGATATTAAAGGGCGTAGAATCAATGATTTGGAGTCTGAACTTTCCCGTAAAGATGTTGAAATGAAGAAAATGATGGATGACCGTCAGAAAATGGAAGAAGAATTTTTTAAGAGCAAAGACGAACTTGATATTCTTAAAAAAGACCACTCTGAGCTTGAGCAGAAACTTAAACAGCTGGAAAAGATTAAAGAAGAAGTTGATGCTACAAAGGAAACCCTTAAGCAGAAAGAGTCTTTGGCGCATCAGGAAACAGTTAATCGCCAGAAAATTCAGGGAGAATTGTCTTTAAAGGAGTCAGAGCTTGCGAAAGTCAAAAAAGAGTTAGAAGACAAGACCAAGGAAGTGGCGCAAGGATCCCAAGCGGTTTCAGAGATCAATAAGCTTAAAGAGGAGTTGAAGTCTAAAACAGAGATGTTTGAAGGGCTTAAAGGGCAGTTTAGTGAATTAGAAAATGAGTTGCAAAAAACACGAGAAGGGGAATCCAAAAAATCACAGCCTGTGCATGAACCATTGAAAGAAGAGCCCTTGAAGAAAGAAGAGCCCTTGAAGAAAGAAGAGCCCTTGAAGAAAGAAGAGCCCTTGAAGAAAGAAGAGCCCTTGAAGAAAGAAGAGCCCTATAAGAAAGAAGAGCCCTAGAAGAAAGA
>JBDREX010000054.1:0-71205 GCA_043819345.1 Candidatus Omnitrophota bacterium | reverse complement strand
TTTAGAAAGGGAGGCCAAATGATAACATATGAACAGGCTTTAGAAGCCATACTCAAGAATACGCCTGTTTTGTCTGAGGAAAAAATATCGTCGCAGGAATCTGTCGGCAGAATCTTAAGAGAAGATATTATCGCAGGGGTTGAGATGCCTCCTTTTAACAGGTCGGCTATGGATGGTTATGCGTTAAATTATTTAGATATCGTAAAAATTCCTGTTAAATTAAAATGTGTCGGCTTGATAAAAGCCGGTGATATTTCCAGAAAGAAAATAAAAAGAGGTGAATGTATAAAAATAATGACAGGAGCGGCATTGCCCGAGAATACGGATTGCGTGGTGATGGTGGAGTATGCCCGTTCAAAAGCAGGGATGGTGGAGATATTGAGAGGCGCTCAAAGAGGAGAAAATGTATTTTTTCAAGGGGAAAATTTTCGGCGAGGGAGTAAAGTTCTTGAAAAGGGAGTAAAAATCTTTCCATCACATATCCCTATTCTTGTTACGCTGGGCAGGAAATTTATAAAAGTAGCCGCTAAGCCAAAAGTGGCCATTTTAAATACCGGCAGCGAGATTGTTAGGTTGGGTGATAGATTAAGCAGGAATAAAATATATAACAGCAATGGCCCGATGTTGCGGGCGCTTTTAAAGTCAGACGGGCTTGAACCTGCCATGCTGGGGATAGCAAAAGATAATAAAGTAGAGTTGAAAGAGATGATCAAAAAGGGCCTTGGCCATGATATTCTTCTGATTTCCGGCGGTGTGTCTGTGGGTGATTATGATCTTGTTCCCGGCGTCTTAGAGGAGTTAGGAGTAAAGAAAATATTTCATAAGGTAAATATTAAGCCGGGAAAACCTGTTTTTTTCGGGGTAAAGGGCAAAACTCTTATTTTTGGGATTCCCGGAAATCCTATCTCTAATTTTGTAGCGTATTTTATATTTGTAAAACCGGCTATGCAAAAGATGATGAGTTGTCAGGATTATAGCTTTGGGTTTAAGGAAGGAGTTCTTGAGAAAGAATTCCATAAGAAAGCGGGTCGTTGTTATTTTGTTTTAGTGAATGTCAGACTGAAAGAAAACCGTTATTTTTTATCTCCTATAGACGGCCATAGTTCGGCGGATACGCTTTCTTTATCTAGGGCGGATGGGTTCATGTTGACAGGTATCCGTGTCACAACTATCAAAAAAGACGAAAAAGTAAAATTTATAACATGGAAAGAAATATGATCCCTGATTATTTGCGTTTATCCGTTACGGACCATTGCAATTTAAATTGTGTCTATTGTACGCCGTTGGAGAGAGAAAAATTCTTGAGCCATGACGAGGTGCTTAGATATGAGGAAATGGCAAGGTTGGTAAGAGTTTTCGTATCGGCCGGTATACGTAAAATAAGGCTTACCGGAGGTGAACCCTTGCTTAAAAAAGGCATTGTTGATCTGGTAAAGATGATACGGCTGATTCGAGAGCTGGAAGATATTTCCATGACGACCAATGGGGTGTTATTGGAAGGATTGGCGGACGAATTAAAAGAATCCGGGCTCGACAGGATTAATATAAGTTTGAATACGTTGCGCGAAGATCGGTATAGAGTTATAACCGGACAGGATTGTTTGAGTGCTGTTTTAAGAGGTATCCGCAAGGCTATGGGCGCGGGATTTTCTTCCGTTAAGATTAATGTTGTCCCTTTAAAGGGTTTTAACGAGGATGAGATAAAAGATTTTGTGCGGTTTACCATGGACTATCCCTTGTCAGTTCGTTTTATTGAGTTATTTCATACGAATTCTCGCTCAACGCAACTTTTATCTTCTTTTGTTTCTACGGAAAGTCTTATAGAGCAAATCAAGGGTTTAGGCGAGTTGATGCCGGTTGAAGATGTGCCAGGTAATGGGCCGGCTGTATACTATAAATTAAAAGGCTCAAAGGGGACGATTGGTTTTATCAGCGGTTCTACCAAGAATTTTTGCGGTACTTGTAATAGGGTGCGTGTTGATTGTTCGGGGAGAATATCGCTTTGTTTGTTTGCTGAAGCTGTCCATCAGGTGCGTTTTTTATTGCGTTCAAACGTGGATGATGATGAGTTGTTGATGGAGATAAAAAATGTTTTAAGTAAAAAACAATGTTACACAAAAAATACAATTGTTCATAGAGAAATTGAGATGAGCAGGCTTGGAGGTTAATGATGGGCATGGTCGATGTAAGCGTTAAGAAAAATACTTTACGGGTGGCACGGGCGCGGGCCGAGGTGTTTCTAGGCAAAGAGATTATTAAAAAGATTAAGACGAAAGCGTTGCCTAAAGGAGATGTGCTGGAGGATGCCCGTATCTCTGGAATTCTGGCTTGCAAAAAAACACACGAGCTCATACCTTTGTGCCATACGATCGGTGTAGAATACGCGGACATTTGTTTTGTTTTATCGTCAGAACGCGTTATTATTGAATCTGTCGTAAAAACGACAGGCAAGACAGGCGTTGAAATGGAGGCAATGATCGCTTGCTCTGTAGCGGCTTTAACTATATATGATATGTGTAAGATGTTTTCTAAAGAGATCGAAATTAATAAAATATATTTATTAGAAAAGGAGGGTGGCAAAAGTGGCCACTATATAAGAAAATGAAAATAAAAATATATTCAGTTAATTTAAGTAAACAAAAAGGTACTGCGAAGACGCCGGTGGAATCTGCGCGATTAGTTGAGGACCATGGTTTGAAAGATGACGCTCACGCCGGTATTGACGGGATTAGGCAAGTTAGTCTGCTCGCGTTTGAAAGCATAGAGAAACAGAATGGGAGTTTAAAAGCTGCTGGTGCTGTTGGAGAGTTGGTGCCTGGTGATTTTGGCGAGAATATTACTACTCTAGGTATTGACCTTTTGAAATTAAAAATTGGGGACAGACTAAGATTTGGCAATGAGGCTGTACTGGAAATATCTAAAATCGGCAAAGATTGCCATAGGCGTTGCGCTATTTACTATAAAACCGGAGATTGTATTATGCCGCGGGAAGGAATATTTGGAAAAGTCCTGAAGGGCGGAATAGTGACTATTGGCGATAACATAGAGGATATAGGCCATGATTAAGGTAGCCGTGTTGACGATTAGCGATCGCTGTTTTAAGGGGGAATGCGAAGATAAAAGCGGCAAAACTATTGCCGATATGGTTAATAAAGGTGTTGGACGTGTTGTTCAGTATGATATTGTTCCTGACGAACAGGCTATGATTGAAGATAAGATAATCGGTTATTGTGATGATATGAAAGTTGATTTTGTATTAACTACAGGAGGAACAGGGCTGGGTTCGCGCGACGTGACTCCTGAAGCGACGAGGAAGATCGCAGAAAAAATTATTCCGGGTATATCTGAATTTATGCGCTCAGAAGGGCTTAGAAAAACAAAGAATTCCATGCTTTCAAGAGGGATAAGCGTGGTAAGGGGTAGAACTATTATTATTAATTTGCCTGGCAGCCCTAAAGGGGCTAAGGAGTCTCTGGAGGCTGTCCTAGATATTATTCCACATGCCCTTGATATGATGAAAGATAAGGGCCATTAAGTTGTTTTTAATAGGGCGCATCTTTTTAAGAGATATCCTTTCTGGACTATTTTCAGGATATAGACAAAAGAATAGGACATTTCTAAATTGGCTTGACAGAATAGGACATTTCTATTTTATTTTTTTTATATTCTGTTATAATAATAAAGCTTTTGGGAAATTTCATTTCATCTTCTTATGAAAATAGTAGAAGTTGTGCTGGAAAAGAAGATGCTATATTTTAAAATAATCCCAGTAGCAAAAGACTTACCAGGTAACTTAAAAGGCATTTTTAAAAATTTTAGTTAATTATATCATCCAACACATCACGCGATGAACTTATGTTGTTTTTGTTGTTTGGCGCGCATGAGTTTGCTGTGAAATCTGAGAGGGGGTTGTATGGGGGTTGTTCGTGTAACTGACGAAAATTTTAAAAAAGAAGTTCTGGATGAGAAAATGCCATGTTTAGTTGATTTTTGGGCAGACTGGTGTGGGCCGTGCAAAAAAATTTCCCCTTTAGTGGATGATATCGCTGTTGAATATAACGGCAAGATGAAAGTTGCCAAGATGAATATTGACGAAGGGAAAAAAACCGCGTCTTCTTATGGCGTTATGTCTATTCCGATGATTATGTTTTTTAAGGATGGCAAGGTTTTAGGGCAAGTGATCGGTGCTATTGGTAGATCTGAACTGAAGGCGAAGATAGAGGAGCATTTGGATTGATATGGATATGATAACGAATATTAGGTCGCGGGCAAAGAGTAATTTGAAAAGGATCGTTTTGCCGGAAGGTGAAGATGAGAGGGTTGTACGCGCTGCGGAATTTTTGAAGAAAGAAGGAATTGCGCAGCCGATTGTTTTAGAACGTAGCCATCTTGATCCGATTAAGGTTGAAGAATTTACGGAATTATTTTTTAATTTAAGACAGAGCAAGGGCATTACAAAAGATGAGGCCTATGAATTTATCAATCATCCTGTTTTTTATGGGGCGATGATGGTGCGCCAGGGGCTGGCGGATGGTTTTGTAGCAGGGGCCGTGACAACAACACCGGATGTGGCCAGGGCTGCTTTATATTGTCTCGGTATAGATAAGAGAATCGCGACAATTTTAAGTTGTTTTGCTATGATTGTTCCCAATTGTTCTTATGGGGAAGGTGGAGTTTTTCTATTTGCGGATTGCGGTATTGTTCCGGATCCAACAACAAGGCAGTTGGCTCAGATTGCTGTTTCAACGGCGGAATTAGGCAGGGATGTTCTGGGAATTGTGCCGCGTGTGGCGATGTTGAGTTATTCTACAAAAGGTTCGGCTTCAGGGCGATTTATTGAACGCGTAAGAGAAGCGACCGCGATGGCTAAAGAGATGGCTCCTGATTTGGCTATTGATGGGGAGCTTCAGGTTGATGCGGCGATTATTCCTGAAGTAGCGAAAGCGAAAAATCCAGATAGCCCTATTCAGGGAAATGCTAACATTTTAGTTTTTCCGAATTTGGAAGCGGGAAATATTTCTTATAAACTGGTTGAGAGGTTATCAGGTGGCCGTGCATTGGGGCCGTTGTTACTGGGATTATTAAAGCCGTGTAGTGATTTGTCGCGCGGGTGTAGATGGGAAGATATTGTAGATTGCGCGGCGATTACGGCTATTAGGGCGCAGAAAATGGATAGTGAGTAAAAGATCAGATGAAACATTATAAAATTTTGACCATTAATTGCGGCAGTTCATCTATAAAATACCGGCTTTTTGACGTTAGTACAAATGATGGCAAAAAAGATGCGCGCTTTCGTCTTTTAGATAAAGGTTTAATTGAAAAAATAGGCCAAGCGGGCTCTCGGGCCTGTGATCATAAAGAGGGTGTACGACTTTTGTTTGAGAGCTTAGTTAACGGGCCCAAGGCACAGATTAAATCTTTAGACGAGATTTTTGCTATCGGCCATCGCGTTGTTCATGGCGGTGTTGAATTTAAAAAACCGTCACTTATCACACCTGAAGTTATCGCAAAAATCAAAGAATGCTGTGAATTGGCGCCCCTGCATAATCCTGTTAATCTGGCTGGTATTCAGGCGTGCCAGGTACTTTTGCCGAATATTAAACAGGTTGCTATTTTTGATACTGCTTTTCATCAGACATTGCCGGAATATGCTTATATTTATGGCTTGCCTTATGAGTATTTTCAGAAGTATAATCTAAGAAAGTTTGGTTTTCATGGTACGAGCCACCATTATGTGGCTCAGGAAGCGGCCCGGCAGTTAAAAAAGCCTTTAAGAAGATTGAGGCTCATTACATGCCATTTAGGTAACGGATGCAGCATAACAGCTGTTAAAAATGGCAAGTCTATTGATACAAGCATGGGGTTTACACCACTGGAAGGGTTGGTGATGGGCACACGCTGTGGTGATATTGATCCGGCCTCTGTTATTTTTTTAGCGGAAAAAGAAAAAATTAGCCTCGCGGAGATTGATAAGGTTCTGAATTACAAAAGCGGGTTAAAAGGTATTACAGGTATTAGCAACGATATGCGTGAGATTGATATGGCGGCCAAGAAGGGTAATCATCGGGCGCGGTTGGCTTTAGATATCTTTGCCTATAGGATAAAAAAGTATATCGGCAGTTATGTTGCTGTTTTGGGAGGGGTGGACGCGATTGTGTTCACAGCGGGTATTGGCGAGAACGAGAAGCGGATACGTCAAAAGATTCTAAAAGGTCTGTTTGGTTTTCTGGATATGAAAAAAACTTCTGTTTTGGTTATACCGACAAATGAGGAATTGATGATTGCCAGAGAGGCTTTTAGAGTTGTAAGATAAAGGGATTATAAAAAGGTGATGGAAATGTTTAGGACAATGTTGAAATCAAAAATTCAGCGCCTGAAAGTAACGGCGACGGAATTATATTATGAAGGCAGTATTACAGTTGATGCCCTTCTGTTGGAAGCGGCTAATATTTATCCAGGAGAGAAGGTCGAGGTTTTAAACCTAAACAATGGCTCCAGGCTTGAGACTTACGCGATTTCTGGAGAGAAAGGGTCTGGGGTTGTTTGCCTCAATGGGCCGTCCGCGCGTTTTGCGTGCAAAGGTGATGAAGTGATTGTTTTAGCTTACGCGCTTGTAAAAGATGAGCAAGCGCTGAGTCTTAACCCTAAGATTATTTATGTTGACAATGCAAATAAACTTAAGAATTAGATATTACGGCGATCCCTGTTTGCGTAAAAAGTGTAAAGTGGTAGCTCGTGTTACCGATAGGGAGAGGGCTATTTTAAAAGAGATGCGGGAAGTTATGTGTACTTCTGGCGGTATTGGTTTGGCAGCACCTCAAGTTGGCCTGGACAAACAGATGCTTATTGTTGATGTTGGAGAAGGATTAGTTTCCCTTATTAATCCGAAATTAGAGAAAAAATCTGGTGCGGAATTTTGGGAAGAAGGGTGCTTGAGTCTGCCTGGCATTAATGTCAAGGTAAAGAGAGCAAAAAAGATAGAGGTGAGTGGATTGGACGAAAATGGCCATAAGGTGAATATAACTGCCTATGATTTATTTGCCTGCGCTCTTCAGCATGAAATGGACCATTTGAAGGGGAAACTGATCATTGATTATGCCAGCCTTTTTCAGAAAATGAAATTTAAAAAGAGATTAAAATCATTGCGTGGAGGCCGGTGTGGTTTGCCCAAATCAGAAACGCAATAAACAAGAGTGTGATTGCAGCTATGAACCTTGTCCAAGAAAAGGTTTGTGTTGTGAATGTGTTGCGTATCATAAAAAAAACAGAGATCTTCCGGCTTGCTTAAGAGATCTGGATAGAGATTAAAAGTATTTCTGCTGTATTGATATAGGGTTGAGGCCATAAAGATTTTTGACAATGTCGCCATATAACAATATGGCATTTTTTTAATATAAATGTTTTTAAATAAAAGGGTTTTGGTATGCTGGATATTGTTGTTATTGGAGCAGGGCCTGCGGGATTGACTGCCGCGCTCTATGGTGGACGATCAAAATTAAAGACAAAGCTTCTTGAAAAGAATGCTGTTGGCGGGCAAGTCCTTTTAACAGAAAAAATAGAAAATTTTCCCGGTGTTTATGGGATGAAAGTTGGTGATTGGCTTTCCGAGTGCAGGAAGCAATTGGCTGACCTGGAGGATGTATCGCTGGAAGAGTCGGTTAAAGTTGAGCAGATCAAACAGGAAAAAGATTTTTTCAGAGTTTTTACGGTTTCAGAAATTACTGAAAAGAAACAGGAATATGATACGAGGGGCGTAGTTATTTCTGTTGGCGCTCAACCAAAGAGATTAGGTATTCCCGGCGAAAATAAATTGATTGGTCGCGGGGTTTCTTATTGCGCGACATGTGATGGTCCGCTTTTCAAAGATAAGCACGTTGTGGTTATTGGCGGAGGGGATACGGCAATAGAAGAAGCGTTGTATTTAAGAAAGGTCGCCAAAAAAGTTACTATTGTGCATCGCCGTGATGCTTTGCGGGCAGCAGCTGTTTTGCAGGAAAAAGTTTTCGCGGATGATAAAATTGAGGTTAAGTGGGATAGTATTCCTGTTGAGATTATAGGTGATATGAAAGTGGAGTCCTTGAGGCTAAAAAATGTGAAAACCCTTAAGGAGGAAAGCCTGGCCTGTGATGGTGTCTTTATTTTTGTAGGGTTTTTACCGGATACGGCTTTTTTAAAGGGTTTCCTGGATTTGAATGAGCAGGGGCGCGTTATTACAGATGAAAATATGATGTCTTCTTGCATTGGTGTTTTTGCCGCAGGTGATTGCAGGGCGAGGCCTTTGCATCAGGTTGTAACAGCTTGTTCTGATGGTGCTATAGCAGCCTTCAGCATAAATAAATTTTTAGAGAACAAGATCTGAGCTTTTTATGGCCCGACAGGGTAAACAATTGAAAAAAATATCATTATTATTTTTAAGAATCAGTGTTACGCTTGCGTTACTGATTTTTTTATTTAGTAAGGTTGATTTTCTGGCCCTTTTTGTGGTGATCAAGAATTCTGACTTTGAGATGATCGCCTATGCTTTTGCCTTGTATGCGCTTTTGAATTTTTTAATTTTTATCAGATGGCGCTTTTTGTGTACCGGCTTGGGGATTAAGGTTGGATTGCTGCGCTTGCTTGCTTCGTATATGACCAGCCAGTTTTTTAATCTGATTTTGCCTTCCACGATTGGCGGAGATGCTGTTAAAACTTTTGATATTGCCAGGCATACCAAGAGCCATTCCAGTGGAATTTTGGCAACAGTGATTCTGGATAGATTTTGTGGGTTTTTTGGCCTCCTGACGGTTTTGACATTGGCGGTTATGTTTGGCCTGGATATTGTTTCTGATCCGGCCGTTTTATTGGTGATGTTCATTCTACTGACAGCTGTTGTTGTGTTAGCTGCCATTATGTTTTCCTCCCGTCTTTTTAACGGACTGTTTAAATATTTCCCTTTCCAAAAGCTGAAAAACTATCTCTTTAAAGTGCATGAAGCTACTTCCAGCTACAGGCATAAAAGACGATATCTTGTGTGGGCCTGGCTGATCTCAGTTGGTACACAGGCGGGAGTTGCTTTCGTATATTATTTTCTTGCTAAGGCTATCGGGTTGGATATAAAAATCATTTATTTTCTTATTTTTGTGCCGATTATATCCGCTTTTTCAGTTATCCCTATTTCTGTAGGTGGATTAGGCGTGCGGGATACGGCTTCAGTTTTTTTGTTTACTAAAATTGGTGTTAGCGCGACAAAAGCTTTTACTTTGTCTCTTTTGAATTTTAGCGCGATGTTTATTTTTGGCGTCTTGGGAGGAGGGGTGTATGTCGCTATGCTATATCGTAGATGGCTACAACGTTCTTAAGAGCTCAAATCTTTTTAAAAACAGAACACTTCAGGAAGCCCGGGCTGCATTTGTTTCTTATGTGGAGCGCAATCGTCTTTGGGGGTCTTTAAGAAATAAGCTGGTTATTGTTTTTGATGGCTCCAGAGAAGTAGTTGGTGTAAGACAGGCATATCCTTTTGAGATTATTTTTACCAGGGATGAGACGGCAGATGAAAAGATCTGCCGTCTTGTTATCGCTAAAGCTTTGCCGCGTAATATTGTAGTCGTGACGGATGATAAAGGGCTTATCAGGCAGGTTAGGTCTTATGGTGTCAAAATAATGAGCTGTCAGGAATTTTTAGGCCGGTCAAAGATTAAACAGGTTCAGCGCAGATCATTTTCGGGTTATGTTAAGGACGTTCCTGAGAAAGACTTGAATCTTGTGGAGAAAGAAAAGATAACGGAGGAGTTAAAAAATATATGGCTAAAGAAGGAAGAATCTTCTTAAGTGCCTGTTTAACTGGCGTGAATTGTACATATAATGGAAAGAATAAGCTTCATCCTTATTTTGCACAGATGTGTGAACAAGGCGAAGCTATCGCGGCGTGTCCTGAAGTTTTAGGAGGGCTCCAGATACCTCACAGCCCATCTGAAATTTTTAATGGTGACGGCCAGGATGTTTTGGAAGGGGAAGCTAAAGTTCTGTCGCGTGAAGGCAGGGATGTCACAGAGAATTTTTTAAATGGCGCTCAGCGCATTATGGAGTTAGTGAAAGAACACAAAATTAAGAAAGCAGTTTTGAAATCAAAGAGCCCTTCTTGTGGCTGTGGTTTGATTTATGACGGCAGTTTTTCAGATAGGCTTGTGCCTGGAGACGGCGTAACGGCCGCGCTTTTGAAAATGAACGGTATTGAAGTTGTAAGCGATGTGGAATATTTGAAGAGTCATGTGTGAGCGGGTTAGCGGGTGTACGAGTTTACGGGTTTAACTTGTTGACTTGTTAACTCGTTAACACTTTTATCTTTGATTTCTATGCTACAAAAACATAAAAGTGATTATTGGATCAAATTTTTAGGTACAGCTGGTGCTCGTTTTGTGATGATAAAACAATTAAGAGCATCTGGTGGATTATGGGTTAGGGCGAAAGATATGAATATTTTGATTGACCCCGGGCCTGGTTCTATTGTGCGCTGCTCGGCTTCAAAGCCAAAACTGGATCCAACAAAACTAGATGCTGTTGTTTTAACACATCGCCATCTGGACCATTCTAATGATGTGAATGTGATGCTGGAGGCGATGACAGAAGGTGGGTTTAAAAAACGCGGTGTTCTTTTTTTGCCGGAGGATGCGATAACGAATGATTCTATCGTTTTAAATCACGTGCGCGATTATGTTGGAAAAATAGAGATTTTGAAAGGAAGTCAAAATTATATGGTTGGCGATTTTTCCTTTCAGACGAGCCAGGCGCTCAAACATCCCTGCCAGACATATGGCTTAAAATTCATGCTTCATAATATATCGTGTTCACTTCTGGCAGATACGGAGTATTTTGAGGGCTTAAGTGAATTTTTTAAGACAGACATTGTTATTATTAATCTTGTTTTTCTAGAGCCGCATCCAGGAGTGCAGCATTTGAATTTGCAGGATGTTAAAGAAATCGTTTGTCAAATAAGGCCTAAAAAAACTATTTTGACGCACTTTGGTATGAGCATGTTAAAGGCTAATCCTTTTGCTCAGGCAAAGAAATTATCCTGGGAAACGGGGTTAGATGTTGTGGCAGCTAGCGATGGCATGACGGTTGAGATATAAGATGGGGTTGGCGAGTTTGCGGGTTAGCGAGTGCGCGAGTTGGCTAGTAAAATGAGAGTGTCAGAGTAAAAGAAAAAACAAAGATATGAGAAAAAGCAAAAAACAGAATATAAAAATAAAAGAAAAATAAAGTAAAGAATTGATAGAAGAGAAAAAAATGAGGGGCATATGTTGATAAAGTCTATTTTTTTAAGTCTTCGGCCTCGGCAGTGGATTAAAAATATCGCCGTTTTTGCTGGTTTAATCTTTTCTCAGAATTTTTTTGATGTGCAAAAAGTTTGGCTTGTCGTTATGGCCGCTTTTATTTTTTGTATAGCATCCAGCAGCATCTATCTTATTAATGATTCTTTGGATGCTGAGCAGGATAAACTGCATCCACACAAAAAACACAGGCCTATTGCGAGCGGCCGCTTAAGGGTAGCTGCGGCTTTGAGTATAGCCGTAGTTCTTTTAACTTTTTCGGCTACTGCGGCTTTTATGTTAGATACTGGTTTTTTCTTTTTGCTGGCTCTTTACTTAATCATTGAGACACTCTATTCCTTGTATTGGAAGCACATTGTTATTATTGATTTGTTTTGTATAGCGGCTGGTTTTTTGTTAAGGGTTTTGGCTGGAGCCGTTGTTATTAGTGTGCCTATTTCCAACTGGCTTTTTATCTGCACTACATTTCTTTCTTTATTTTTGGCTTTGGGCAAGAGGAGGAGCGAATTTGTCCTTTTGGAGGGATCGGCTCGTGAGCACCGTCAGGTGCTGGCAAATTACAGCCTTGTCTTTATTGACCAGCTTATATCTATTGTGACCGCCGCTACTATTTTTTCTTACGCGCTTTATACTTTTTCGCCTGAAACGGTCGCGAAGTTTAATACGCGTAATCTGGAGTATACGGTTATTTTTGTCGTTTATGGTATTTTTCGTTATCTTTACCTTATTTATCAGAAAAAAATGGGAGGGGCTCCGGAAAGGTTGTTGTTTGCCGATAAGCCTTTGTTAATTAATTTATTTCTTTATTTTTTTACAGTTATGGCTGTTCTCTATCACTAAGGTCAGGAATGCATATGCGGTCAAAAGTTGCCGTTATAAAAACAAGGCCTGAAAATGTTTTGGAAGATATTAAAACATTGTGTTCTCAGGCGGATATGAAAAATGTTTTGCCGAAAGATGTTAGTGTTATTTTAAAGGATAATATCTCCTGGCATCTGCCTTTTCTGTCTGCTAATACAACACCGTGGCAGCTGGAGGGCCTTATCCTGGCATTAAAAGAGTCAGGCTATGAGCGGATGGTTGCGGTCCACAATAATACGGTTGTTACAGACCCCTGGAAAGGTTTGAGGCTTACGAAGCTTGGGCGTGTTTATCATAAATACCACATTCCGGAGAAGTTTAATTTTCGGAAAGAAGATATGTGTTGGGTGGATTATAAACCAAAATTTAAAACCCGGGCTTTGCATAAAATATATGGCGAAAATATTAGAGTTCCTGAATTTTTTATAGGCAAGAGCATTGTTCATCTGCCAACTGTTAAAACGCATATCTACACGACAACAACGGGTTCCATGAAAAATGCTTTTGGCGGCCTCATGAATACTCGTAGGCATTATGCGCATTCCTGGATTCATGAAACACTTGTTGATCTTTTAAAGATCCAGCAGGATATTCATCCTGGTATTTTTACGGTCATGGATGGCACGATTTGCGGGCGTGGCCCGGGCCCTCGCACAATGATACCTGTTGAAAAAGGGTATATGTTGGCGGGGTCTGATTCTGTGGCTATTGATGCGGTGGCTGCTAAAATGATGGGTTTTGACCCATTAAAAATTCCTTATTTACGTATGGCGCATGAGGACGGGATTGGGTGTGCTGATGTAAGAGAAATAGAAGTTGTAGGTGAAGATGTTCGTTTAATTAATTTTTATTTTTGCGTCGGGGAAAATCTGGCGAGTAGATTTGGAAAATTTTTCTGGTTCGGCCTTATGAAGTCCCTGCAGAGGCTTTTTTTCAGGACGCCGCTTGTTTACTTGTTTGTGTACGCATCCTTCTTTTATCATGATTATTTATGGTGGCTCTTGATTGGGAGCGCAAGACAGCGTAAAATAGGTAAGACACCATGGGGAAGGTTGTTTAGGAAATATTAAGATGTTAGCGGGTCGGCCAGTTTGCTAGTTTATGGGCTTAATTCATTGACTCGCCAACAGTGTTGTTTTTTAAAAGGAAGGTTATGTTATCTGTTAAAAGTTGTTATTATTATGGTTTCGTGTGCCTGCTTGGAGCCTTCTTTTTCGCGGGTTGTTCACAGCCCATTAGGACATTGCAGGCTTTGGGTGTTGAGAAAGACGCGCAGGCAGCACAGGTGAAGCGCCGCGATAGCGAGTTTGAGCTTTTGCTGAAAGATATTGGCAAAGGGCGCCTTAAGATGGGGGCCAGCCGTCAGGAGATTGTGGCACGCTATGGTAATCCCGTGCTGGAGATTGTTGCCAGGCAGCAGGATGAGGTAGCTTTTTTGTACCGCAAGGGGGCAGAATTTTTTAATACGACAAAGGTGTATTTAACATTTGATAAACAAGGTATTCTTAAGAAAATTGATGTAGAGGAGCCCGATGCAAAGCAAAATAACTGAACTACTGAATTTGGTAAAAATAAAAGATTATGAGAAATGTTATGCGGCAGATATTCATGATGATCTTTATTTTGGGTTTCCTTTAGAACCTGTTATCGCGGCTGAAAAGGGCCTTTTATCGGCTGAGAAAAAACCTATCGCGTACTTTTCTATGGAATTTGGTATGGCGACCAGTGTTTACAACACATTTTCTACTGAAAAACCGGTTAAGCCTGCCAATAAGTTGTCTGAAAATGAAGTGTTTTCAAATGATCGAGTCAGGGATTTTTTGTTTTCTCTGCAGATTGATTCTGTGTTAGATTTGCCGATTTACAGTGGCGGCCTTGGTGTTCTGGCTGGGGATACGGTGAAAACAGCATCTGATTTGAATATGCCGTTTGTGGCCGTTGGGATTCTTTGGAATGAGGGGTATTTTAGACAGAGGTTTTGGTTCAAATTTGGACAGTTGCCGGATAAAACGAGATGGGACCCAACGACGTTTCCGGGGCTTATTCCACTGGAGAACAAGATTAAGCTGGAATTGAAAAATCGTGATATATATCTGAGGCTGTGGAAGTATTATTGTTATAGTTTTAGAAAAGATTTTGCCGTTCCTTTGATTTTATTGGATTCTAATCTGCCGGAAAATGATGAGGCGGCCAGAAAATTGACAGATCAGTTGTATCGTAGCAATGACCTTGATGGCCGTCTTTTACAGAGGTTGGTTTTAGGAATGGGGGGCATGAAGGCTTTAGAAGAATTGGGGTATCCGATCCGGCATTATCATCTTAATGAAGGGCATGCGGCATTCGCGTTTGTTGAGAAGGTTAGGGGTTATGATGAAGCTCGTATTGAAAAGGCTAAATCGTATTTTGCCTATACATGCCATACGCCTGTACCAGCGGGCCATGATCGGTTTAGTTTATTTGATTTGGAGCGGATTTTAAAGCCGGAGGATGTGGATGTTGTTCAAAAATTTGGCGTTGAAGATGCCGGCCGCGGTATTGTAAATTTGACAATTTTGGCCATGAATACCTCTTCTAGCGTGAATGCGGTTTCAAAAAAACATGGCGAGGTTATGCGGCTGCAGTTTCCTGCCTATGCGGATAGAATTAAAGCGATAACAAACGGTATTCATGTACCGACTTGGATTTCAGAGTCTATAAAAAAAGTATTAGACAGCAATAGCGCGGTTATAGGGGATTATAGAAGTGACGCGACGTTGCTTGGGAATGTTGCTAAACTCAGAAATGAGCCAGAATTTCGCCAGGCCATTTGGGAGGCGCATCAGGAGAATAAAAAGAGACTAGCGCGGTTGCTTTACAATTGGAATGTTCAGCCAGATGTGTTTACGCTTTGCTGGGCCAGAAGAATTGCCGCCTATAAAAGGCCGGGGCTTATTTTTCAGGATTTAGAAAAATTACGGGAATTGTCTGAGAAGATTGGCCCTATCCAGATCCTTTTTGCGGGTAAGGCGCATCCCAATGATAATCTTGCTTTTACCTACATAAACGATATTATGAGCGTGATTGACAGGGCGGGAAGTTCGGATGGGCGGCTGAAGATTATTATGCTTGAGAATTATGATATTTATATCGCCAAACTTTTGACGAGCGGGGTTGACGTATGGCTTAATAATCCTTTGCCTCCTTATGAGGCGTCAGGTACCAGCGGGATGAAAGCGATTACGAATGGCGTATTGCAATTAACAACGGTAGATGGATGGGTTGTTGAGGCTTTAGATAGTGGTATAGGCAAATTTTTTGGATTTAAAGACAGAGGAGATGTTTTTACAGACGAACTCATTTTAAGGTTAGATGAAGATTCCAGGGAGTTGTATGGTGCTTTAGAAGATATGATGCGTCTTTATTATGACACGATACAGAAAGGCGCGCTTAATTTTGATTCGAGGTGGATTGATATGATCATTAACTGTATTATTCAGGCAGGGTATTTTAACACGTTTCGTATGCTTGGAGAATATCGTAAGATAGCATGGGGGAAAGAGTAAAAATAGGGGCGGCCAATCAGCCGCTTGTTAATTCTAAAATCCAATTCCTGATTTGTTGTTGTTGACGATGTTTTTCTATGTTATGCTATATTGAAACAGAGGGATTTTAAATTTTTTATGTTTAATTGGCTCAGAAGTGGTCTCGTAATTGTCTTATTGTTGAGCGGAGGGAGTGTGAGTTTGGCTTTTGAGATCGGAAGTCCAGCATTTAAATCCGATGAAACAATTCCTGTCGCTTATACCTGTTCTGGTAAGGATATCTCACCTTCTTTAAAATGGAACGATGTTCCCGCAGGTACGGCGGCTTTTGCGATCATTTGTGATGATCCTGACGCGCCGGGTGGATCATGGGTGCATTGGGTTATTTATAATATTCCTCCTCATCTTGACGAGCTTTTAGAAGCGATTCCGCAAGAAGAAAAGCTAAAGAATGGGGCTGTTCAGGGTTTTAATGATTTTCACAGGATAGGTTATAATGGGCCTTGTCCTCCGTCTGGTAGGCCGCACAGGTATATATTTACAATTTATGCACTTGATATGATGTTGTATTTTCGAGGGGAGGTTGATAAGGCTTCTTTATTGAAAGCTATGGAAGGGCATATTTTGGCGCAGGCTTCTTTGATGGGTAGATACGGCAGATAAACCGATTTTTAAAAATACGGGAGGATTGCATGTCTTTTTTTCTTGTTTTGATTAGTTTTTTGTGTATCATTGAAGGTGTGGTAGCTATTTTGGCGCCAAAGAAGTTTATGAAGTTTGTTTTAAGATTTTTAAAGAATGATGATTCTAAGATTATAGGGGTTGTTCCTTTATGTATTGGTATCCTCTTGTTATTTTCGGCAACTTCCAGTGCGCTTGGTTGGCTGATCGTGCTTTTGGGCCTGGCAGCGATTGCCAAAGCCGTTTATCTCTTTTTGACACCTATGCAGAAAATAAAAGCGAGCAAGTGGCTGAATCTTTCTGATAACGAATACAGGGCGTTGGGTATTTTGGTGCTCATATTAGGTGTTCTTATTTTTATTTCCAGGCTATAAGTATTTTATCCGATAATTTTAGCGGCTATCACAAACACATGTTTGTTGTAGGTTCATTTGTCGGCAGACTTAGGCAGGAAAGTAAGGAAAGTTTTTGGAGTTTTATAAGAGCCGAATTTTTATCTTAAGATTGCGTTTTGCGCGTAAGAAAGCGAAAAACGACATGTTGAGAAAGGTGATTCGGCTTTTATATTAAAGAAAAGGGTGAGCCGTGAAGAAATGTTTAGTCATTATTGTCTTTTTGTTGGCGGGAGTGGCTACTTGTTTGGCTGCCAAAGACCTTAAGGATGAGAAGACAAAGCCATACGAAGTTAAGCGTGTCACCAAGACTGTGGATGGCCATCATTTTCTTGTTCCTGAGGATAGGCCGGTAGAGATGATCGCGGGCCAATATAGGCCCGTTGATATAGATACGTATGTCGCGTATAAATTTGGGACGCTTAAAGAAGAGATGGATGCAAAATTTGTTCTGGTAGAAGAAAAGCTTAGTAAGTCTGCTATCCAAAGTGAGAAAGTTTTAGAGCTGGAGCAAGAGGTTAAAGATCTTAGCGCGAAGGTCCAGGATTTGACAAATAGCCTGAAAAAACTCCAAGAGGGCTTTGTTGCTGATACCACGCGGGAAAGCATGTCAGATGTTAAAGGGGTGTAATGTTTAAACAAACGCGAACAATCATTGGAATCAGATGTGGCACAGCTCGGTTTTGGAGCGCGGTGCCACTTCTTGGATTGGTGGGTTTATTTTTAAGCACAGGGGTTTTGTGTTTCGCGCAGGATTTGACAACGTCAACGATTAGCAGCGCCCTGGATAATTTTGATGAGGCTTTTGAGGAGTTGCAGCGGGAGCGGGAAGCCTTGAGGCAGGAAGTTGAAGATTTAAAGAGAGATCGTCAGATTGCCAGAGATACTTTTGAAAGAAGGGCTGAGGATATTGAAGACCAAAAGGTCGTGTTAGTGGAAGCGCTGGAGAACGCGCAGAGCAGGGCGCAGCAGATAGAATCGGAAAAAATAAATCTGATGGAGCAAATTGATGATTTAAAGCTGCAATTAAGCAAGCACGATGATGTGGTAAACATTAAAGATGCGGCTATCAATGAGGCAAAAGAAGAGATAGCCAGGCTTAATCAGCATATTGATAGAATTGAACAGGCTTTTGAAAAGTCAGCCCAACGTATTCAGAAATTGCAGGAAGAAAAAGAAGATGTTGAGCGTGAATTGCAGATTTTAAAGGATGAACGCAAGAATATACTTTTTGATTATGAGGATGAATTTAAGCAAACCAAGAAAGAAAAAGAAGCGTTGGAAAAGAGCCTTGCAAGTGCCCAGGAAGAGCTGGAAAAAATAAAAGGAAAATCGAATACCGTTGACAAGAAAGATGAAAATTTGCGCGAAAAGCATAAGAAAGAGATTCTCAAGGCCGTAGAGGCACAGGGCCTTTTAAAAAAAGAGATCAATGAATTAAAGCGTAAGCAGTCTGAATTGACACTCAAACACAAACGGGACCTTGAGGACGCAGCTCGTCAATCAAAGGTGGATGCTCAGCAAATACAGGATTTAGAGCAAGAGAAGGAGTCTTTGAGGAAGGACCTTAAGAAAGCTAATGGCAAGATTGAAAGCTATCTGCAGCAGATTGAAAGCCTTCAGAAACAAAATCTTAATTTAGCTGGCCGGCATGATGATGAGGGGCCGCTTTTAGGTAAAACGCTTCAGAGGGCCAAGGAAACAAATCAAAGTTATGAGCAACAGCTTAAGGAATTAAGAGACAGGTTGGCTGCTTCTCAGGAAAAGCTGAGTGTCTCTCAGCATAAGCTTGAAGCCATGGCGCAAAAAGCTCGTGAATTGGCCGATAAAGTTCAGTAGGCACATTTATCAGGATGTTGACTTCTCTATAAAGAGCTTCCATTTATTTCTTCAGTTTGATATAATTTTATATTACACAGCGATAAGTTATCTCGTTGGATCATACGCATAATCATATTTTGATATAACAGTTTTTGCAGCATAGGGTTTGTTATTGTTGAGAGCGAATTAAGGCGCTTTGAATTGTTTATATGTTTGATTTAAGTCCCCGGTTGAAAACCAGTTATTCCGCGATCGCATTAATCTTTATTTTGCTCAGTCTTTTTACTATCTTTACGCATATTCCCAAAGAATCTTTTTTTGCCAGGCAGGCGGATGAAGGTTATTATTTGAAGTATTCACAGCAGATTTTTGAGAATGGGCTGGGTACATACCCGCAGATATTGGAAAATCATGTAGCTATTAAGAATAATTGGATTTGGCCTTCGCCATTAAGGGTCGGCTATTTCTTATTATCTTCAACATGGTTTTATATTTGCGGCGCTAGCTTTGTCTCTTTGGCGTATCTTTCACTATTTTGTTTTCTTCTGTTTTTGGCTGTTTCCTTTTATTTTTCCAGAAAATATTTTGGCCCGGCTATCGGCATTCTGTATACGATGCTACTCGCTTTTTCTCCTATTAATATGGCGATGGCTAAAAGGGCTCTAACGGATGCTACGGGGAATTTGTTTACGGCACTTTCTATCTGGTTATTTTTTGAATTTTTGATAAAAAAGAAAAAACTCAACTTTATTATTTGGCTGGCATGTTTCAGCTATACGATTTTGGTTAGAGAGCAGTCTCTTTTGCTGGTTTTTGGGTTTGGTTTTATATTTCTTTTATATAGGTATTACTATAAGGAAGACATTTCTTTAAAATACCTCATTCCTATGGCTATCGTCCCGCCTGTAATTGTTGTTACTACGTGGTTGATTTTTTGCCAGAGTCCAGCCAATATTTTATTTATGCTGAAATTAACGCGGTATTTGCCTTCCGTTAATAATTATTCGGTTATGTTCTGTAGGGGGCCGTGGTTTCGTTATATCGTGGATTATATTCTTGTTTCGCCGCTTACATCTATTTGTGCTTTGTCTTTTGCTGTTTATGCCTTTTTTGAGAGGAGCGCTTTGAAGAATTTTAAAGCTGCTTATTTTCTGATCCTGTTCGTAATCTTTTATCTGTTGTTAAGTAGTTTTGATTATAATAAGAATATTCGTTACGCGATTAACATAGATATGTTTTTGAGGTTTTTTCTGGTTTTCTTTGTTTATGATTTATTCAAGAATCATAAAGAGGGCATCAAAATCGTTTTTTGGATGATGGTTATATTTTGCGTTATGGATTATGGTAATTTTGTTTTCTTATTTTGCAATAAGGGTATTTATGACCCGATTAGTTTCCATTTGTTAACAGCAAGAAGGTTTATTCCATAAAGAAGGCGTGAAACATTAACAATAAGAGGTCCAAATGGCAAAAGTTCTCATTTTGAAGTTGGGGTATTCAGAAACTCTGGACAAAGAAATTGGTATAACGACCAGTTTAGGTGATGTGATCAGGACTACGGTTATCCTGAACTATCTTAAAGGAGATGATACGACCTGGTTAGTAGATGAGAAGGCGTATCCTTTGTTGAAAGGCAACCCTTGTATTAAAAGGATATTGATTTTTAATCTGGAATCCGTGCTTCAACTGCAGCGGGAACGGTTTGATACGGTTATCAATCTGGAAAAAGGGCCGGGCATTTGCGCTCTTTCTGATTCTATCAGTGCCTGGAGGCGTTTTGGCTTCCGTTTTGACGCGGATAATGGTGTTGCGCAGGCTTATGATGGTGCTGAGAAAGTTTTGAGCCTTTGTCTGGATCTGGAAAAAAAGAAGGGGAATCTGAAGTTCTGGCAAGAGGCGCTTGCGTCTATGATCGGGAAAAAATGGTCTGAAAACGATGAGTATATTCTTGGCCATAAATCAAACACGCCTATTAAGTATGATATTGGTTTTAATTGGGTGGTTGGAAGTAAATGGCCTAATAAAGCCTGGCAGAGGAGCCAGTGGGAACGCCTTGAGGAGTTGCTAAAAGGGCAGTATTCAATTTCATGGCAAAAGGGCCTGGATAATCTTAGCGAATATATTGATTGGGTTCATTCTTGCCGCCTTATTGTTACGAATGATAGCCTGGGGATGCATCTGGCAATTGCTTTGAAAAGAAAAATTGTCGCGCTTTTTGGGCCAACTTCTTCAAGAGAAGTATATCTTTATAAACGCGGAGTTGTCCTTTCGCCAAAGGTTTCTTATGATTGCGTTCCGTGCTTGCAGTCAAAATGTTTTCAGAAAAAACCCTGCCTGGATTTCATAAAGCCGGAAGATGTTAAGCGCTCTGTTGTTAAGCTTTTGCCGCCAAGGAGAAAAAAATCATGAGGGATGATTTTAGGATTGATGCCCATAAGCTGATGTTTCATGTCGGACGCGTTCATGATTGGTTACGACAAAAGGCGATCTGCCCTATCTATCTTGAGATTGCCCCAGCGGGCATCTGCAACCACAGGTGTATTTTTTGTGCTGTGGATTATCTGGATTATAAGCCGGATTTTTTGGATCCGGAGGTTTTAAAAAAAACGGTTAAGCAGGCGGCGGATATGGGTGTTAAAAGTATCATGTATGCCGGAGAAGGTGAGCCGCTATTAAACAAGAACATGGACCAGATTGTTCCATTTACAAAAAAATGCGGTATAGATGTGGCCATAACAACAAATGGTGTTTTATTAAAAAAAGATTTGTCTTTAAAGATATTAAAACATCTTTCCTGGATCAGGTTTAGTTTTAATGCCGGTACGCCCAAAACGTATGCAAAGGTCCATCGTAGTCAGGCGAGTGATTTTCATAAAGTTATAACGAATATTAAAGATGCTGTAAGGATAAAAAAATTACAAGGCCTTAAAACGACGATTGGTGTTCAACTTCTGCTTATTCCGGAAAATATCAAGGAAGTCTTTACTTTGGCCGCTTTAATGAAGAAGATAGGCGTTGATTATTTAACAATTAAACCTTATTCTCAGCATCCGTTGAGTAAGTCGCGCATTAGCCCCGGCTTTAAATACAAAGATTACCTTTTTTTAAAGAAGCGGCTGGATATGCTTGAGAATAGCCGGTTTAAAATTATTTTCAGGACGGATACGATGGAAAGATTAAACGCTCCTAAAGATTATAAGTATTGTTATGGTTTGCCTTTTTGGGCTTATATTAACGCTAAAGGCGATGTTTATGCCTGTAGCGCTTTTTTAGGGAAAAAAGAATTTTGTTACGGCAATATTTATAAGAATACTTTTAAGGGCATTATTAGGAGCCGGCGAAGAAAAGAAATTTTGAATATGGCCGGCTCAAAATTAGATATTACCAAATGCAGGGAAGTTTGCCGGTTGGATAAGATTAATACTTATCTTTGGGAGCTGAAGCATCCGGGGCCGCACGTAAATTTTATTTAGTTACTTTATAGATAGGATATAAATGGGTCATAAGGTTGATATTTTAATAAAAAGTTATCTTGTTATGCTGAAGATCCGCCTTTTTGAGGAGAGGATTATCGCGCTTTATCCGGAACAAGAGATGAAGACACCTGTGCATTTATATATTGGACAGGAGGCTGTAGCGGCAGGTGTCTGCCACTATTTAACCCCTCGGGATTATGTTTTTTCAACGCACCGTTGCCACGGCCACTGCATTGCTAAAGGCGTGTCTTTATCTGAGATGATGGCAGAATTCTATGGTAAAAAGACGGGGTGCTGTGAGGGTAAGGGCGGTTCTATGCATTTGATTGATCCTGCCGCGGGTATCTTAGCGACATCAGCTATTGTGGGAGGCGGTATTCCTTTGGCTGTTGGCGCGGCATTGAGCATAAAACTACAAAAGGCTAAAAAAATAGCTGTCGTGTTTTTTGGCGATGGCGCTGTAGATGAGGGCGTATTTTTTGAAAGCCTTAATTTTGCCGCGCTGAAAAAACTGCCGATTTTATTTGTCTGTGAAAACAATCTCTATGCCACGAATTCTCATATTAAGAAAAGGCAGCCATTGAATAATATTTTTCAGAAAGGCAGAGTTTTTGGTATTCCAGGTGTGTGTTGCGATGGTAATGATCTTGTCCGGATTTCTAAAACCGCAGGGCAGCTCATTCAGAAGGTAAGGCGTTTGGGCGGGCCATACCTTTTAGAATGCAGGACATACCGTTGGATGGGCCATGTCGGGCCGGATTGTGATGAGCAGAGAGGCTGCCGTCCAATGAAAGAAGTGGAATCTTGGAAGAGAAAATGCCCTATTAAGAAGATGGAGCAGTATCTTTTGAAAAAGAAGATGGTGACTCAGACAGGTTTGAGGCAGGCACGGGTAAAAATTGAACAAGAGATTGATGCGGCTGTGGATTATGCTAAGAAGAGCCCTTTTCCGCAAGAGAGTGATGTCTATCGGGATGTTTACAGGGAGAAGATCTGATGCCATGGACTAAGGTTGCGATTGATAACGGCAACGCAAGATTTTTTTCAGGTTCAGCTGATCATAGCCGGCAGAAAAGGCCGATAACTTATGGGCAGGCCTTGAAAGAAGCTCTTTCTCAGGCTTTAAAAAGAGATGAGCGTGTTTTTGTGATGGGGGAAGGTGTTGATGATACAGGTGGTATTTTTGGCTCAACGCTTGACTTACATAAAAAATTTAGTGCCAGAGTATTTGATACGCCTATTGCCGAAAATGCTTTAACGGGCATTGCTACGGGCTCTGCTTTAAGCGGTATGAGGCCTGTTTTAGTGCATATGAGAATGGATTTTATGCTGCTTTCTTTTGATCAGATTCTAAATCATGCCGCCAAAGTCTGTTATATGTCCGGAGGCAAAGTTAGTGCTCCTTTGGTGATTCGTTCCATCATTGGAAAAGGCTGGGGTTCGGCTGCTCAGCATTCTCAGAGCCTTCAGGGGCTTTTTTTGCATATGCCCGGTATTAAGGTGGTTATGCCAACGTCAGCGTATGACGCTAAAGGTTTATTGTTGTCAAGTATTGCCGATGACAATCCGGTTATTTTTATTGAACACAGATGGCTCTATGATATCACAGATGATGTTCCCGAAGAGGAGTATCTCATACCTCTTGGTAAAGGTGTAAGAAGAAAAGAAGGTAAGGATATTACGGTTGTAGCTACATCTTTAATGGTCCTGGAAGCTTTTAAAGCTCAGGAGCAATTATCAGCTGAAGGCATAGAGATGGAAATTATTGACCCTCGGACTCTTAATCCCCTTGATGAAGAACTTATCGCTGATTCGGTGAAAAAAACGGGTAAGCTGATTATCGCTGATACTGGATGCCAGACGGGTGGGTTTGCTTCAGAAGTTGCCGCAAGGATATCAGGTAAATATTTTGAGTATTTGAAAGCTCCTATTGCGCGTGTTTGCGCGAAAGATTGCCCTATTCCGGCCAGCTTTGTTTTAGAAAATTATTATTATCCCAATAGCAAAAATATTGTTGAGGCAGCAAAGAAAGTTTGTTCGAGATGAGTATGTCTGTTAGTGTTATTATCCCGGCGTTTAATGAAGAGAAAAATATCACGCCTGTTGCGGATAGCGTTTTAGCGGCGCTGGAGGGGAAGTTTAGCGAATATGAAATTATCATTTTTGATGACTGTTCAACGGATAAGACCGCCGAGATCATTGACCAGATTGCAGCCCGTAACCTGCATGTAAAGGTTGTCCATAACGAAGTCAATAAGGGATTTGGCTATAATTATAGAAAAGGTGTTGAGTTGGCGCGCTATGATTATGTTGGGATGATTCCGGGAGACGGAGAGATTTCGGCCTCATCTATCAAGAATATGTATAGCCTTGTTGGGAAAGCGGATATCATTATTCCTTATACGGTTAACCGTCAGATCAGGCCTTTGGCCAGGCGTGTTATTTCCCGGGCCTTTACAGAAACGCTCAATATTTTATTTGGATTAAGGTTAAAATATTATAACGGCCCCGTGATCCATAGAAGAGAACTTATCCAGTCTGTTGGGTTGACAACGGATAGCTTTGCTTTTCAGGCACAAGCTCTGGTAAAGCTTTTAAAGGCGGGGCATTCTTTTGTGGAAACCGGCATGTTTCTTGTTGAACGAAAATACGGCAAGACCAATGCTTTTCGTTGGAAGAATATTGTGGGGGTTTTAAAAACAGTTTATGCTTTGTGGTGGGATATCTATTTTCCTAAAAAATGATCACCTATGATGAATGATATTATCGTACCAAAGAACTATAATTACATCGCTGCTTTTCTTACTTTTTCCTGTAATCTGAAATGCAGTTATTGCATTAATAATTTTGAACAGAAATTAATTAAGCGTAAAATTATAACGGGTAAAGAGTGGGTAGAAGGGTTGAACCGCATCATTTCCCGTAGTGACCTGCCTGTAACTTTTCAGGGTGGCGAACCAAGTTTGCACCCGGATTTCATTTATATCATTAACCATCTGGACCCGCGGTTAAATATTGATATTCTAACGAATTTACAATTTGATGTAGATACTTTTATAAAGCAGGTCAAGCCTGACCGTATTAAGCGGGAGTCTCCCTATGCGTCTATCCGCGTCAGTTATCATCCAGAGACGATGGATTTAGAAAGCCTGATGCGCAAGGCCCTTACATTATTAGAGGCCCATTTTAGTGTTGGAATATGGTCGGTGGCCCATCCCGCTTATGAAAAAGAAATAGAAGCGGCTGCCAAAAAGTGTGCAAGTGCCGGGATTGATTTCAGGATGAAAGAATTCTTGGGTGAGCATGATCAAAAAATGTACGGGTTGTTTAAATATGACGGGGCTTGTGATAAAAAATTCAAAAAAAATGTACAGTGTCGGACGACAGAGTTTCTTATGGATAGTACCGGGCATGTTTTCCGTTGCCATTCTGACCTTTATGCTGGAATTAACCCGATAGGCTATATCCTGGATCCCGCTTTTCAGATAGAGGATAAATTCAGGCCATGCTCTGAGTTTGGCCATTGCAATCCTTGTGATATCAAGGTCAAGACAAACAGGTTTCAGCAATTTGGGCACACCTCCGTTGAAATCAAATTTGAAGAAAAATAGTTTTTAAATTATGACAATCGCGCGTTTGGTTATTAAAGAAAAGTACTTTGTAGTTCTATTTTTGTTTTTGTGGATCTTTTTTACGATCCCCATGATAGACCTGCAGATTATTAAGGCCGTATCCTCCACATCAAAAATCTGTTTTTTTAGCCCGCAGTTAAAAAATGAGATTATTGATGGTGTGTTTTATTATTTTATGGAATATTGCCAGGCAACCATTCCTGAAAATGCTGATATTCTGTTTAAAATTGTTCCGGAAAACCCGGCTTTTCGTAGCCGGGATTATTATGAGGCGGAATATTACGTCGGTAAAAGCCCTTACTATTTATATCCACGCAGGATATTCCGCCAGGAAGACGGTTTTTTAAAGGCGAAATATACGATTACATATGATTGTTCAACAAAATTTTTTAGTATTTCAAACCCGTAAGATATGATATTCCTAAAGTTTATCCTTTGTCTTTCAAATTTTTTATTATTTGGTTTTTTTCTGATGAAACTGGCTATCTACCCCAGGCAGCAGTTTGCTCAGTTGGGCTTTATTGAAAAGGCCGTCTTGTCCTTTGGTTTGGGGACAGGGTTTGTCGGACTGGGAACACTTTTATTGTCTTTTTCTCATACTTTGGACCTTTATGTGTTATTGGCATATCAGGTTTTAGTTTTGGCCGTTTGTTATGTCCTTTACAGGATAAGGCATAAAACAGCTGATGACGTCATTGTTTTAGTTCCCAAAAAGCAAAAAAGCGCTATTTCTTTGATCGTGATCTTTTTTTCTTTGTTGATCGCCTGGGAGGTTTTTTATATCTTTTCAGAGGCTGCCTGCCTGCCTTTTGTTGCCTGGGATGCATGGGGGAATTGGGGCATGAAGGCCAAGATGATTTATTTTGAAAAATCCTTTCCTTACAAATTGTGGACGCAATTGCCGTGGATGAGGCATCCTGACCATCTTGAATATCCGCTCTTAATGCCGTATTTAGAAGTGTACACTTATCTTTTCCTGGGTAAAATTTATGAACCGCTGGCTAAACTGTTTTGTTCCCAGTATTATCTAGGATTGCTTGCCCTATTTTTTGTTCATCTGAGAAAAGATTTTTCCGATACTTTTGCCTTGGGGGCATGTTTCTGTCTGGCGACTGTCCCAACGATTGTGGATGTAGCTTACTCCGGCTATATGGATATCGCGCTCGTCTTTTTTGTTTCCGCCGGGGTTTTATACGTATGGAGGTATATGCGTGCTCAAAATAATGTTGACCTTTTAGTCGGCAGTTTATTTGTTGGGCTGGGGACGTGGGTTAAAAATGAGGGCCTGAGTTTTTGGATCGCGTTATTTTTTTCGTGTGTTGCGCTGTGTTTATTTCGCAGCTTAAAAGTGGATAAGAAGAGGTTGCTGTGCAGTATTTTTTTTATCCCCTTGGTGATTTACCTGCCCTGGGCTATTTTTAAGCACCGATTCGCAATAGAGATCGGTTGCCTTAATAATTCACTTGAAAATATTATCCCTTCTATAGGGCACCGGCTGATGATTATGTTTAATGCCGGTAAAATGAGCTGTTTTAACCCGGGACAGTGGAATATTTTTTGGTTCGTTTTTATTTTGTCAGTGGTAAAGTTTTTAATTAAACCAAAAGATAAGTTCTTGGCATTTTTTCTTTTTATCCTATTTTTTCAATTAATGTTTTATGCTGTTGTATTTATCGTTTGGCCTGTATCTAACCAGACGATTGATTTATATATTTTCAGTGCCATGGAAAGGCTGCCGCTTCAAACTTTGCCATTGGCTCTATTTTTTATGTGTCAACAGGCGGGAAAGCTTTTTATTGTTAAAAGGGAGGAACATGTTTAGGAACAAAAGAATTGTTGTGGTGATGCCGGCTTACAATGCCGCAAAGACTATCATCAAGACGTATGAAGAGGTGGTTGAGCAGGGCATTGTGGATACGGTTGTTATTGTTGATGATTCCAGCAATGATGAGACAGCCCAGATTTTAAAGACGCTCTCTAACGAAAGTGTTAAAACAATCGTTTATTTTCACCAGAAGAACCTGGGTTATGGTGCAAATCAGAAGACATGTTATAGAATCGCTTTATCTGAAGGTGCTGATATCGTTATTATGGTGCATCCTGATTATCAATATACGCCAAAGCTTATACCGGCTATGGTGGGAATGATTACCAGCGGGCTTTATCCCTGTGTTTTAGGATCAAGGGTTTTAGGGGGAGGCGCTTTAAAGGGTGGCATGCCTTTATGGAAATATTTTATTAATCGCTGGCTGACAATTATGGAAAACTTTATTTTAGGCGAGTATCTTTCAGAGTACCACACAGGCTATAGGGCTTTTTCCCGGGAAGTACTGGAAAATATATCCCTGGCGCACAATTCAGACGGTTTTATATTTGACAATGAGATGCTTGTGCAGGTGTACTGGAAAGGCTATACGATTGGCGAAGTCAGCTGCCCTACGAATTATTTTCCAGAGGCATCCGTGATAAGCCTTTGGAATAGCGTCAAATATGGCCTGGGGTGTTTTAGGGTCGCTTTTATATACAGATTAGCCAAGGCAAAACTTATTAAATCAAAACTTTTCAACTGATTTTTGTTTGGGGGCGGATATTTGGAGCTTTATAACAGTTTTTATAAGAAGATCGCCAGAACGTTTATTTTTAACAGGCATATTACTTTTAAAAAATTTATAAATTTTTTAATGTGCCTTTTTTATTTTTTGTTTTCCAAATCCGGTGTTTTAAAAGCATATCCTGTTAGAATGATTATAGATACGGGCAATGTCTGTAATCTGAAGTGCCCTCTTTGCCCAACCGGTGCTGGTAGGCCTACCCGACAAAAAGGATTTCTGGGTTATGATCATTTCAAAAAAACGATTGATGAAGCCAGAGAATACCTTTACAGCGTTGATTTATATAATTGGGGAGAGCCTTTTTTAAATCAGGATATTTTCAGGATGATAAGGTATTTGAAAGCGTCAAATATTAAAGTTATTCTGAACTCTAATCTTAATACGCTTAAAGACGAAGAAATAATCTCTGTGGTGGAATCTGGTTTAGATGAGCTGAAAGTTTCTATTGACGGCGCAAGCCCCCAGACGTATTCACAATACAGGGTTAATGGTGACTTTAATGTTGTGATGGCGAATTTAAAAAAACTTATTGAGGCCAGGCGTATTCATCATGCCAGGTGTCCCCATATTATCTGGCAATTCCTGATTATGAAGCACAACGAGCATGAGATACAGCAGGCGAAATTGCTGGCCAAACAGATTGGTGTGGATGAAATTGAATTTAGGCCCATGAGAACTTATATGGGAATAGAGAATTTAATGAATGACGCGGCGAAAATCAAAGCGGTGGCAGATTGGCTGCCTGTTAACGAGCAATATTCCCGTTATGATTACAAAAAGCTGCAGAGAAAAAATGCCGGTTCCAGCTGCTTTTTTTTAAAAACGACCATGATTATTAACGCGGATGGTTCTGCTTCTCCTTGCTGTGGTGTTTATGATGAAAAGTGGGATTTTGGCAATGTGTTTAAAGATGGAGTCATGGGGGTTTGGAATAACAAGAGGTATCAGCAGGCCAGAAAAGCTGTTTCGGAAAAAGATTCTTCTGATAAGACGCTGATATGTTCTTATTGTATTGAAAATGGCTTTATTGAGTACTGATTAAGGGGGCAGGGGTTGAAGATAACGAATTTTTTATTAAAAGCGAGGTATTTGTTTTGTCTGCTTGTTGTTGAAAAGTTTTTTAAGTTTCCGTATCACTGCCATTTTCAGGTAACCCGAAGATGTAATTTTCAATGTGAGTCCTGTTGTGTATGGAGGGCTGCTGAAGGGCAAAAGGAGCTTGATTTGGCACAGATAGAAGAAGCGGCATGCCAACTTCAGAAGATTGGTGTTAAAAGCATTGTTCTTACCGGGGGAGAGCCTCTTTTAAGAAAAGATATTTGCGCGATCATAACAATTTTTAAACACAAAAGCTTTATTGTCCGCCTACAGACAAATGGCTATTTATTAACAGAGGGCCTGGCAAAAGAAATGTTAGAGGCCGGCCTTGACGATCTCTATGTATCTTTTGATTCGTTAGATGTTGCCCATTTTATGAAGATCAATGGAGTTACTCAGCCGCGCGCGTTTGAAGATGTTTATCAGCACATCAAGGCGGCTGCCGGGCTTGTTAAAAAATATGGGGCAGGTATGTTTTTATTAACTGTCGTCAGGCCATCAAATATGGGCGAAGTAGAAGCTTTATATAAATTTGCGCAGGAATTAGATTGCTTGATCGCTTTTTACGGGCTTGAGGTTGTTAGCTCTACACATCCGTCAAGTATCAGGGCGGTTGACCGTCAGTTGGTTCCCAGCAGCCAGGAGCGGGAAGCATTAAAAAAGACTTTTATCAGGATTAAAGGCCTGAAAAATGAAAAAAATTCAAGAATTTTTATGTCTGAGCGCTTATTAGACGATTTTATCAATTTTTATAGCAGTGATTGTTCTGATATGCATTGGCCTTGCCATGCCGGAGAGCGTTACCTGGAATTATTAAGCGATGGGCAGGTTGCGGTTTGTAACGGTTGTGCGCCTATGGAAGGATATCAGTACAATAATCTGATTGATTTGTATAAGCGCAAGGATAAGAAGAAGTTTTTTCAATCCTACATTAAAAAATGTGAAGGGTGTATCTGCACCCGGCAATTGGAATATCTGGTGGATGATTTTTCAGATATTATGAAAAAGGCCGCGCAGTATTTTAAGGCGACTATCTGGAAATAATTTAAGGAGCGGTATTTGCGATGATAGACATTTTATTGATAAACCCATATCCTGAGAGTGCCTACGGCATAAACGAAGGGACGGTGGAGCCTCCCATAGGCCTGGGTTATCTGGCGGCAATTGCCGGCCAGAAGGGTGTCTCCTGCAGAGTTATAGATGCTAATGTGCTTCATATAAAGGCAGATGAGCTTTTTTCTGAGATTAAAAGCATGATGCCTGCGATCGTCGGTATATCTGTAAATCTTTATTCTTATCAAGTTTCATTGAAATTAACGCGAATAATTAAAGATAGTTTTCCGGAAATGGTGGTTCTTTTGGGAGGGCCTACGCCTTCAAGTACGCCGTTAAAGGTGATGAATGAGAGCATGGCGGATGCTGTTGTTATCGGTGAAGCTGAGGAGACTTTTGGTGAAATTCTCGGCCGTTATAAAGAGAAAGGGCATTTATTTAAGGATATCGCGGGCCTTTCTTATAGGCAGGATGGAAAGGTTATTGCCAATAGCGGACGCGCTTTTATAAAAGACATCAACCTGCTTCCTTTTCCCGCATATGAGCTGTTCCCTGATTTTAAAAATTATAAGATGAAGGCAAGAAAAAGGCCTGTTGCGCCTTTGATTACGAGCAGGGGTTGTTTTTATCAGTGTGTTTTTTGCAGTAAAGATGTTTTTAAGGATGTTTGTAGGATGAGGTCTCCTGAAAGCGTTATCCAGGAGATAGATATCCTGGTGAAGAAATATGGTGTCAAGCAGATAGATATTCTGGATGATAATTTTACGTCCGATAAGAAACGCACAGAGAAGATATTGGACCTGATTATTGAGAGGAATTATGATTTATGTATTAATCTTCAGACGGGTGTGAGGACAGAGAGCCTGGATGAGAATATCATTCAGAAGATGAAAAAGGCCAGGATATGGAAATTTGGTATTGGCGTGGAATCCGGAGATGCGGCTGTACTTAAAAAAATTAAGAAGCATTTGGATTTGAATCGTGTTTTAGAAGTTACGCGTATGGCGAGAAAAGCGGGGATAGAGGTCTATGGGTTTTTTATTATAGGACTGCCGGGGGACACAGCTGAGAGCATGCAGAAGACAATAGATTTTGCTATCAGGATGAATCCTACGATAGCTAATTTTTGTATCGCGATCCCTTTTCCTGGCACAGAGTTATATGAGATGATTCAGAAGGAAGGCCGTTTTCTCATTAAGGTTGATGACGGTATTGATACTGGTTTTTACGCGAATGAAGTTTTTTATGAGCTTGATGGCATGAGTAAGGAGACCATTCTAAGATATTATAAAAAGGCGATGCGTGATTTTTATTTTAGGCCGGCCAAGATTTTTGAGCTGGTGATGGGCATCAGGTCTAAGGATGAGTTTAAATGGCTTTTTAGCACGGGATTTTCTGTTATAAAGAATTTTTTTAAGAAGAAACACGAATTATTGAAATGAGAAGAATTTGTTTTATAGATAGATGGTGTTAACGCTAGGAGGGTTGTTTTGAGTATGATAAAAGAGTTTTTTGAGAAGAAGTTTGCTAATCCTTATGTTAAGGGACTTGATATAGACTCCGTTAGCGCCGTTGATATCCATAGCCGGATTATCCGAGAGAATAGTCTTTTAAATCAGTATTATCGTTTTATTTATCAGCATTTTAAAAAGACGGAGGATTCTCTGTCGGGCCTTGCGTATCCGTCTGTTGAAATTGGAAGCGGCGGCGGATTCCTGAAAGATTATATTCCGGATGTCATAACTTCTGATGTTGTTGTTTCACGCGGGATAGACCGAAAAGAAGATGTGTCTTGCCTGTCTTTTGCGGACAATTCTTTAAAAGCTGTTTATGCTATTGATGTCCTGCATCATGTGAAGGATCTGGAGGCGTCTTTGAATGAGATTCAGCGTGTTTTAGTTAAAGGCGGCCGGTTTGTCTGTAATGAGCCGTCGTCAACACTTTTCGGTTATTTTATGAATAAACATTTTCATAAGGAATATACAAATAAGCATATTAAAGAGTGGAAGATTCAAGGGCAGGCGAGGTTGTCTGATGCGAATATGGCATTGCCTTATGTTGTTTTTAAAAGAGACGCTGATCTTTTCCATGAGAGATTCAGGCACCTAAAGATAAGCTCAATTTTTTATCATGATTTTTTAAGGTACACGCTTTCAGGGGGGTTGAGCTATAAGCCGTTTGTGCCAAAGATGTTTTATGGGGCGGTTAGCGGCATAGAATTCTTGGCCAGGCCTTTGATGCCGATTTTGGGCCAGATGATGATTGTAACTATTGAAAAAGCTTGAAGGTTATTATGAAAAAGGTTTTTGTTACAGCCGCTGAGATGTTTGAAATAGATAGGCTTGCGGCACAAGAGTATGGAATTCCTGCTGTTGTCCTGATGGAAAACGCGGGCCGTGCTGTTTTTGAAGAGGTAATACGGATGGGCAAAAACGCAAGACGGCGCCGGGACAAGATTGTATGTGTTTGTGGTAAGGGCAATAATGGCGGGGATGGTTTTGTTTGCGCCAGGCATTTATTAAATCATGGTTTTGATGTTGAGGTTTTTTTGATAGATGAGCCTGAGGCATTGAAGGGTGAAGCACGCTTGAATGTTGAGATTTTAAAGAGGATGGGTTTTGTTTTACGTGTTTTAAAAAATGTGGATGATGTAGGTGGTTTTAAGAAAAGTATAAAAAATGCCGCGCTTGTGATAGACGCACTTTTTGGTATTGGCTTAAACGGCCCTGTAAAGGGTTTTCAGAGGAGCATTATTACAGCTGTAAATCGTTCTGGAAAAACTGTTTTGTCTGTTGATGTCCCATCGGGCCTGGATGCTTCTTTGGGAAAAATTTTAGGTGTTTGTGTGCGCGCTCAGAGAACGGTGACATTCGCTTTGCCGAAGACAGGTTTTTTAACAGCTCAGGGTAAACGTTACGCGGGTAAGATTGTTATCGCTGATATTTCTATCCCGCGGGCTTTGTTGGGCCGTTACGCGCAGAAAAAGATGTTTGTTTAGTTGTTGGGTGCTCGGGTTGGTGTGTGGACGGGTTTAATTCGCCAATTTGCTAACGTATAAACGCAGGAACAAATATACACATGAAAAGTAACATCAAACAATACACGTCTAACGGGTTTATCTTCTTTGCCTTGTTTGTTATCGCGTTATTGGTTTATAAACCTTGCCTAAAAGGGCCTTTTATTTGGGATGATCTTTCTTTGATCACGCATAACATCAGTTTCAACAAGCCTTTTTCTTTTTTCTCTCAGGCGCTTTATCCGACCTCCCAGGGCATTTCCGGCTCTTTTTACTATCGCCCTTTTCAGGCACTCTCATATTATCTGGATTATAAAATTTGGGGTTTTAACGCGTTTGGATTCCATCTGGTGAATGTTTTGATTCATTCTTTAAATGCTTTTATGATTTATCTTCTTTTGGCGCGATTTTTGCCAGGAATCAGAAAGAACGATTCTGTGATATCTGTTGGTGCCTCTGCTAAGGTCGTACCGGTTCTGATGGGGGTTCTTTTTCTGGTTCATCCGATTTTTTTGACATCTGTCGCTTATATCGCGGGCCGGGCGGATTTGTTGGTTTGTTTATTTATTCTTATGGGGTTATTTTTTTTGGATTGCCTTATTCAGACACGAAAAAGAGTTTTTTATGCTGCCTGCCTGATTGCTTTCTTTGCGGCCCTGTTGTCTAAAGAATCCGCGGTTTTAGCACCTTTCCTTTTTGTTGCCTGCCTTGTTTTTCGATTAGACGGTTCAGATAGACAGCACAATAAAATGTTTTTTCCTTTGATGGCGAGCTTTTGTATTATTATGCTTTTATATTTTTTTCTGCGTGCCGGGATTCTGGGTGTTTCAACGGGCTTGCGGATTCCCATGTCGTTTAGCATGAGCACATTTGCGGCTCTGCTGAAGATGCTTTGCGGTTACGTTGGGCTATTCTTTTTTCCTTTTCAGTCATATTTAGGGCGAGTGCTTGCGCTTGAGCCTTCATTCTTCTCCGGTTTTGTTTTGTTATCCTGTTTGTTTTTGGCCGGGATAGTTTTCTTGTTTGTAAGGTGGTTAAAAAAATCCTATTATGGCGCTTGTTTTGGCCTGGCGTGGTTTTTTTTATGGGTTTTTCCTCTTTCGGTTTTTTGTATTCTTTTTGGAAGGCTTGGCGCTTATGTGATTATGCCGGAAAATAATCTTTATGTTGCCGGGTTTGGTTTGCTATGTGTGGCGGGCTTTTTTTTGAATCATTTTTTTCATATACGTAAAAACGTTGTGCTTCGAAAATGGGTTTGTGCTGCTATAGGAATTTATGTTCTTTGTTTTGCGGCTATTACGTTTGAAGGTTCAAAGAAATGGAGTGATGACATTGTTTTTTATGAATACCTGCTTGATATGAACAGGGGTAAACCTTCTGCGGCATTGATTTATAAAAATTTAGCGCTTGTTTATAAGAGGCAGGGTGACTATGTGAAAGCCATTGAAAACTATGCGTTGTCTCTTAAAGGTGGAGAAGACGCGGATGTTTATCACAACCTCGGTAATATTTATTTGGAGCAGGGCGCGTTAGACTTGGCTGGTAAGCAATATATGAAAGCTATTGAGTTGAATCCGCGTTTAGGTTGTTCTTATGTTGGGTTAGGTTTGGTTTTTTTGCGGCAGGCAAATATGGAGAAGGCCAGAGAGATGTTTATAACCGGTTTAAAAGTTTCACCTGACGATCCGCGTTTAAAGGCGATGGTTATGGATATTTTGTCGGAGACGCAGGCTAAGGAATGAATTGATGCGTGTATTAGTGCAGAGGGTAAAAAAAGCGAGCGTGTGTGTTGGAGGGCATCATATAGCTGGTATTGGCTATGGGCTGTTGCTTTTTGTCGGTGTTGGTAAGACAAGCACACAGCATGATATTGAAGACATGGCAAAAAAGATAGCGGGCTTGCGTATTTTTGAAGACGCGGATGGCAAGATGAATCTGGATATCCGTCAGGTTGAAGGAGAGATTTTGAGTGTTCCCCAGTTCACTCTTTATGCCGATACGAAAAAAGGTAATCGCCCTGGTTTTAGTGAGGCGGCTTTACCGGGCCAGGCTAAGAGCAGCTGGCAGGCGTTGAATCGCTTTTTAGTTGGGCTCGGGCTTATTGTTACAGAAGGTATTTTTGGGGCGCACATGGAAATTGAATTGGTCAATGACGGCCCTGTAACGATTTGGTTGAATGACAGATAGTTTTTTGAGAAATATTGAGAAAACAATGAAAACTTTTTCGTCCACGAAATTTTTTACTGGTGTCGGGTGACGTGGTGGCCTGGAGACTTTTGTATTATGATGGATTCGGTTGATCAAGCGGTTTGCTGTCATAGAACTTTAAAAAAACGTTTTTATAAAAATAAGGCATTGATTGTCGCGTTTGTTCTATTGAGCCTTATTGTGTTGTCTTTTCAAATCTCTTTTCTTGTTCCTTTTCGTGTCCATTTTTTTATGTACCTTAATAAAATTTGGTGGGCGGTTTTATTAGGGCTTTTTCTAGGTGGCGCGATTGACTATTTTATTCCGCGCGAGTATATTTCAAAGATATTAGCTGGCCCTGAGAAAGGCGTTATTGTTCGTTCTGTGCTCTTGGGTTTTCTGATGAGTGCTTGTTCTCATGGGATTTTGGCGCTTTCTATGGAGCTGCATAAGAAGGGCGCTTCTAATCCTGCTGTTGTCGCTTTTCTTTTAGCTAGCCCCTGGGCGAACATAGCGATAACAGTGATGTTAATTGGTTTTTTTGGTGTGAAGGCTTTTTATATTATTCTTTCGGCTCTTTTTATTGCTTTGGCAACAGGATTTATTTTTCAGATGTTGGAGAGGAAAGGGTTGATAGAAAAAAATAAAAATATTGTTTCTATTGCTGACAATTTTTCTATCAGGCGGGATATTCGCATGAGATTGAAAGCGGCTGATTTTTCTTTGCATGCTGTTAGGAAAGGCGTAGCAGGTATTTTTTCAGGTACTTTGGTTTTAGGCGATATGGTCGTATGGTGGATTTTGGTAGGAATCGGCCTGGCGAGCTTATTTGGTGCTTATGTTCCGGTTCAAATATTTCATCAGTATATGGGGCCAACGATTCTAGGCCTTTTTGTTACATTGGCTGCCGCGACTATTATAGAAGTCTGTTCGGAAGGGTCGTCGCCACTGGCTTTTGAAATTTTCAGGCAGACGGGTGCTTTTGGAAATAGTTTTGTTTTTTTGATGGCTGGCGTTGTAACAGATTATACGGAGATTGGGCTCTTATGGCATAATGTGGGAAGAAAAACGGCGGTCTGGCTGCCTATTATAGCGGTGCCGCAGGTTATTGTTTTTGGCCTTATTGGAAACATAATTTTTTGAAGGTTGGCTGTGGTTATTAGGGAAGGTGTGGCATATGAAAAAATTCATTATATTACGCAGTTCTATTTTTCTTTTATGTGTGTGCTTTGTTGTTAGCGCGTTGGCAGCGGAAGATTTAAAGCCATCTGAAAAGGTGCGGCGCAGTCAGGAGATTAAGTCGCTTTACCGCAAGGCTATTGGTGACTATAAGCACGACCGATTGCATGAGTCACAGAAGGCTTTTGAAAAAATCCTCACACTTGATAGCCATCAGAGAAAGGCTGTTAATTTTCTGGAGAATAAGATTCCCCGTAAGTTTGTTGAGCGGGAAGCTAAAAAACAGGAACATTTACGCGTGGAGGCATTAAGGTCTTCTTATATGAAAAAAAAGATGGATAGGCAATCTGGGCTAAAAGTAGAAGGAGAAGCCAGCCCTGATGGATTTAAGAAGCGTCATCATGATGGCGCAAGGTCTTTGTTCGTAAATGAGGATGATGTCTCTTCATAAAAGCTATGAATATGAAAAATCGTTTAGTTTTTGGTATTATTTTTTGTGTTGTTTTTCTTTTTGTGAGTCAACCCTTGTGGGCTCAGGCGCAGCTCTCTTCTAAAGAGCGTGTTAAAGCGTTTTATCAGCAGGCATTGGTTTATTATAAAAAAGGGCAGCTTGATGAAGCTGCTCAATCTTTCGGCCAGGTTTTAGAGTTGGATCCACGGCACAAAGGGGCTAATGCGTATTTAGAGGTTAAGATTCCTAATCGTATTGCAAAACTTGAATCTGAAAAGAGCCGCCGTCTGTTAATCGAGGAAAAACGCGCTCAGCAGCAACACAAAAAGCAAATGAGCCTGGCGGATAGATTGTTAAACCAGGTTGAGATTAAAAGAAATAAAGAAAGCTCCGTTCTTGAAAAGGCTCTTGAGCGTGATCTTAAAAAGAAAATTAAGTTTAAGGTAAAACAGCTTTATGCAAAAGGCGTGAGGGCTTACCGGGTGCATGAGTATAATCTTGCCGCGGATCTTTTTAATCAGGTTTTGTTGTTGGATCCGGCACATAAGCAGGCGCAAAGCTTTTTGCAAAAGATTCCTCAGCAGAAAACAGGCAGTGTATCTGTTGGACACTAAAGGGAAAGGACAATTTATGTGCCGTATGAGATATTGTGCCATAGGTTTGATTTTTCTTTATCTGTTATCTTGCCAGATTATTTTGCCTGTGTCTGAGGCGCAGGAAAATAGTCGGGTTTTATGGCAGGACGTTTCCCCGGATCCTTATGTGAATTCTGATGTTCTCCTGGTCAAAGACTCTTATCAGGAAAAATGGGGGCCTGCCTTGTTGAGTGCGCATGGAGATGCTGTTGCCAGGGCACGTGAGATTATTGAACAGTGGGGTTTGGATTTAGAGAAAGGTTCTCCCGGGGTTTCATCAGAAAAACAGGATAAGCTGCGTAAATTTAACACCTATGTTTCAGAAAGCGAGCACTTTATCAGCATTGTCTTTGTGCCCTTAACAACAGGAAAAGGAGTAGGCATTTCCATTGAAGTCAGGATGAGAAAGAAGGATTTTACGGTGGTTTCTATTTTGCCGGGTTCATGAATTTGAGTCTGATTTTTACAGCCGCATAGGAAAGGTTTGATGAAGAAAAAATCTGCTGTTATCGCTTTAATTATTTTTCTTGTTCTCGTTCTTGCCTTTGTTCTTTTTTTGCCTGTAAGCGCTTTGTTTGGGCTTGATGTAGCACTTGTCATTAGAAAGAATCCTCTTTTTGGGTTTTTTGCTGGTGGAGGCCTTTTGATTGTTTTTGGCCTATTGCTTTTAATTTTTCAAAATGAAGCGGGGATGTGGTCGGCAGAATACAGGCAGGGTATTGCTGATAAATATCCGGCCTGGAAAAAGATGTCGGGGCTGACGGAGGAAAAGGTAAGATATTATTTCTCTTTTGAGTTTAACCGTAGGATGGTGGTTGTTGGGGCCTGGATTAATCTGGTTATTGGCCTTGTTCTTATTATGGCCGCAGGCATTCTTTTTTAGAGGGCTTTTGTTTTGAGTGGAGTTTCAGAATAGGGGATTAAGGAAACAGGCTTGTTATGGGCCTGTTTTTTGTTTATTTACAGAGGTTTTTGTGATAAAATCATATATCTTATAGAGTTCATTACAGAATAAGAATTGAGGTTATGAATACTTTATTAATAGTAGGAGCGATTTTATTTTTAGGGTTTTTGTGCGCGGAAATTGCAAAGCGTTTTAAGCTTCCAGCTGTAACAGGCTATCTTGTGGCAGGCGTCCTTCTAAATCCGAGCCTGTTTCATATCATCCCAGCCAATTTTAATAAACATACCGATATTGTTACGAATCTCGCCTTATGCTTTATAACATTTTCTATTGGCGGAACGCTCCTGTATTCTAAGGTTAAAACTTTAGGCAGAGGGATTCTTTACATTACTATTTTTGAGGCAGAATGCGCTTTTATAGCAGTCGTATTGGGTTTTTTAATTGTGGCGCCTCATTTTGTTCATGTCAATGGCGCGACAATGTTGACTTTTTTCCTTCCTTTGAGTTTATTGGTAGGTTCTTTGGCGTCACCTACGGATCCCACCGCGGCTTTAGCTGTGACACATGAATACCAGGCTCAAGGTGAAGTCACATCAACGATTCTAGGTGTTGCCGCTTTTGATGATGCTTTGGGAATTATGAACTACAGTATTGCTGTAATTTTGGCTCAAAGTTTAATTACTCATCAGGCTTTTAGCGTGTATGCCTCGTTTATTACACCCTTGATTGTTATTTGCGGATCATTGGCTTTGGGCGTCCTTTTTGGGTTTGTCCTGAACTATATTATTTGCGCTTTTTATAAAGAAGGCGAAGGTTCACTGATTGTGATTGTTTTCGCTCTTTTGGCCCTTTGCTTTGGTGCTGCCCATTTTTTTGTTTTTGATGAGCTTCTGTCAACAATGACGATGGGGGTTATTGTTGTTAATTTTTGTGCAAAAAGAGAAGAGATTTTTCAGTTGCTGGAGCGTTATACAGAAGAACTCATTTTTGTTTTATTTTTCACATTAAGCGGGATGCAGCTTAATTTTGCGGTTTTATCAAAAGTGATTATTTTGGTTGTCTTTTTTTCTGTATTCAGATTTGTAGGCAAGGTGGCAGGGACCGCCATAGGCGCTTTTATCGCTAAATCTGATGCAAAAGTGAGAAAGTATGTTGCCGGCGGCCTTATTCCGCAGGGTGGTATTGTTATCGGGCTGGCACTTATGATGAAACAGAATCCCGCGTTTGCCGGTATATCCGAAAATGTTATTTGCCTGATTATTGGTACGACTATTGTACACGAGTTCATTGGGCCGATTTTTGCCAAAATGGCTTTGGTGAAAGCGGGAGAGATAAAGGCGTAAGGAAGCACAGGTTGGTATGAATATTCTTGTTTTGAATGGCAGCCCCAAAGGCGATTTAAGTGTTACGCTGCGGTACGTTCAGTATGCCCAGAAGAAGTTTCCTCAGCATCAATTCAGGGTTTTTAATGTTTCTGTTTTGATTAAGAAGTTTGAAAAAGACGAGGGTTCTTTAAAAGAACTTCTTAGCGCGGTGGAGGAAGCAGATGCCCTGATATGGGCTTTTCCTGTTTACTACCTTCTTGTGCCGTCTCAGTACAAGAGGTTTATTGAACTTATCGGAGAGAAAGGGCTGGCGTGTTATTTTCGGGATAAGTATGCTGTATCTCTTTCAACGAGCGTGCATTTTTTTGATCACACGGCCCACGCGTATATGAATTCTGTCTGTGAAGATTTCCAAATGAGGTACGCGGGGAGTTTTTCAGCTGAGATGTATGATTTACTGGAAAAGGCACAGCGGGAAAAATTTTTTATATTTATGAAAGGTTTTTTTGAATCGGTTGAGAATAAAGAAATTTTTCCGTCTCTTTATCAGCGCGTAGCCATTGAAGACTGGGCATATGTGCCACAAGATCGGGCAGGAGGTAGTGCAGATTTAGAGGGCAAAAGGCTTGTTATTGTTGTTGATCATATGGACCCTTCAGGCAATCTTTTTAAAATGCTGACGTATTTTAAAGGGCTCTTTAAAGGAAATATTGAGGTTGTGGATTTGAGCAGGATTGATATTAAGGGCGGTTGCATGGGGTGTTGCCACTGCGGTTATGATTATACATGTGTTTATCAGGATGGTTTTAAAAAGTTTTGTGATTCTTTCATTATGGATTCCGATATTCTTATTTTTGCCGGCAAAGTTTGTGACCGGTATTTGTCCTGGAAATGGAAGCTTTTCTTTGATAGGAGCTTTTTTAGGACACATACGCCTATCATAAAAGATAAGCAGGTGGCTTTTATATTGGAAGGCCCGTTAAGCCAGATAGCAAATTTAAGAGATGTTTTGGATGCCTATGTCCAGACTCAGGGAGCGAATTTAGTTGGTTTTGTAACAGATGAATCCTGTGATTCTGCAAAAATAGATGGTTTTTTGAAAGGGCTGGCAAAGCGCCTCATTGTATCGGCGCAAAGAAATTATATTAAGCCCATGATGTTTCCTGGTTTAGCGGGACATAAGCTTATGAGGGATTGCATGTGGGAAAAGCTGCAATTTCCCTTTAGGGCAGACCATCTTTTTTATTCTCGGCACCACAGGTATGATTTTCCGCGCAGAAGCATGAAGGCATGGTTTAAAGATGTGTTTATGGCGGGGTTGACCCGGATACCGCTTTTTCGGGAAAAAATTTATCGTGAAGCAATGAAAAAGGAGATGGTGAAACCTTTGGATAAGATATTGAAGCCGGATAAATTAGCAAATCTTTGAGGCGAAGGAGGGGGTTTAAGCATGGATGTAACTATTAAGAAATTTAATGAACAGGATTTAAAGAAGATGGGGGTTTTTGCCTGGCCTATATGGGAAAAAGGGGTTTCAAAATTTGACTGGCATTACGATAGTCAGGAGAGGTGTTTTTTTCTGGAGGGCCGCGTTGTTTTAGAAACAGGAGATGGGAAAAGGTTTGAATTTGGTAAGGGAGATTTTGTGACGTTCGCGCAGGGGTTATCCTGTGTATGGGATATTAAAGAACCAGTGAAGAAGCATTACAATTTTTTATAAAACGATACTTTTTTTTAGTGTTGGTTAATCAGGAGAGAGAGGTTATCTATGTTAGTTAAAAATATTATGACTAAGAATGTTGTAACGGTTAAGCCCGCGATGGATGTCCATAAATTGGCAGAGCTTTTTATTAAAGAGAATATCAGCGGGGCTCCTGTTGTTAATGACGCGGGGCAATATATGGGCATTGTTTTAGAAGAGGGGCTTATTTTTCAGGATAAAAGAGTTCATTTGCCAACTTTCGTTAATCTATCTATTGGATATCTGACATTAGGGACGCATCAGTTTGAAGAAGAGATCAAAAAGATAGCCGGCAGCAAGGTAGCCGATATCATGGAAAAAGATGCCGTTACAGTTTCTCCGCAGGATTCTGTGACAGATCTGGCGACACAAATGATTGAAAAGAATATCTATTATTTTCCTGTTCTGGAAGGCAATAACCTTTTGGGAGTAGTGACCAAAAGAGATATTGTCCGTTCCATTGCTAAAGGGATGATTTAGAAAATCAAAAGGCAAAACAGGGTGTGCGGGGTTGCGGGTACGGAAGAAAAGAAAAAATATAATTATATTTCTGATAGAAGCAAAATAACAACAAGGAGGAGAGAAATGCCGTACGACAGCAGTTTAGATCAGCAGTTATTTTCGAAAGCATGGGAAACAGATTCAGGCAGGTTGACGGTTAGCGTCTATTCATATAATGGAGGCGCTAAAAAATTACAGATTACCCGCGAAGATAAGAATAGTGAAGGTGGTTATCGTTTCGCTAATCTCGGGCGTTTATTAAAAGAAGAAATTGAGGCTATCCTGCCTTTAATTCAAGAAGCTATTCCCAATATGTGATGATAAATACGGCCGGCATGATATTAAGGTGCCGGCCGTATTTGTTTTGTTATGGGATTGGCTGAGATTCCTGCCTGCCGGCAGGCCCGCCCCTGGAGGGCAGAGAGGTTTTGCTATGGAAGGGTGCGGGAAGAGAAATAAGGAATATGGCAAAATGCATAAATTAAAAAAAGAGCTTAATTTTCTTGGCTTATTTTGTGTAGCGACGGGAGCTATGATCAGCTCTGGGCTGTTTATTTTGCCGGGGCTTGCTTTTGCTCAGGCTGGCCCGGCTGTTATAATTTCTTATCTTATCGCCGGATTATTTTGCCTGCCTACGCTGTTTAGTATGGCAGAATTGACGACCGCTATGCCCAAGGCTGGCGGGGATTATTTTTATATTATGAGAGGTTTTGGCCCATTATTAGGGACAATGGCCGGATTTTCAACATGGTTTTCTTTGAGCCTCAAAGGTGCTTTTGCTTTAATAGGGATGGGCGCGTATTTGAGCGTGATTAGTACGCTGCCTCTAACGTCAATCGCTTTGGCATGCTGTTTTTTCTTTATTCTGTTGAATTTGGTTGGGGTAAAAGAAGCAGTGGCTTTGCAGGTTCTTTTGGTCCTTGGGCTTTTGTTGAGTTTGATTATTTATATCGTATGGGGTATAAAAGTTGTCCAGCCTCAAAGCTTCTCGCCGTTTTTTTCAAATGGGATTGGTTCGGTTTTTGCTACAGCCAGTTTTGTTTTTATTTCTTATGGAGGTTTGACAAAAGTGGCCGCTTTAGCTGAGGAAGTTAAAGATCCTGGCCGGAATTTGCCTCAGGCGATGTTTGCCTCTTTGGTTGTGACATCTATTCTTTACGCGCTTGTTATTTATGTGACCGTTGGCGTTTTGCGCCCGGAGGCACTAAAGGCAACACTTATGCCGATATCTGATGGCGCTTTTATTTTTGGCGGTGAGTTTTTCAGGGCCATAATCAGTATTGGTGCTTTTTTGGCATTTGTATCAACGGCGAATTCCGGCCTTATGACGGCATCCCGGTATCCTTTGGGGATGAGCCGTGATAAGCTTTTGCCTTTTATTTTTCAGAAAATATCCGCCCGTTTTAAAACACCTTATGTAGCTATTTTGTCAACGGGGTGTTTTATGATTATGGCGATCCTGTTTTTAAAGCTTGAGCTTTTGGTAAAAGTTGCTTCAAGTATTCTTATTTTGCTTTATATTTTTGCTAACGCTACGTTGGTTTTATTCCGGGAAAGCAAGATTGAAAGTTATAGGCCGAAATTTCGTTCGCCATTTTATCCTTATTTGCAGGTGATAGGAATTATTGGAGGGATTTTTCTTCTCATAGAGATGGGTGCTTTTATTGTTTTCTTAACCCTTGTTTTTCTTTTGCTCGCGTTTATGTGGTACAGGTTTTACGCCAGGCAAAGAGCTGCTCAGGACTCCGCTTTAATCCATCTTTTAGAAAAACTTGTTGCTAAAGATAAGGATTTAACTTCAGACAATCTTTTGGCGGAATTAAAAGATATTGTCATTGTCCGGGACGATTTGTATAAGGATCGGTTTCATCAGCTTGTTGAAGAAGCACATGTTGTGGATATTGCTCTGCCAGTGACGATGGAGAGTTTTTTTAATGATGTGAGCGCTGAGCTCGCGCGCCAACTGCATTTGGATTCTCAGAAATTGTGCGCCCAGTTTTTAGAAAGAGAGCAGGCCTCCAGCACAGTAATTGGCAAGGGGTTGGCCATTCCTCATGTTATTGTAGATGGGAAAAATGTTTTTAAGATATTGTTCGCTCGTGCTAAAGCGGGAATTATTTTTCCAGATGATAAGATTGTGCATGTTGTTTTTGTTCTTATTGGTTCTGCGGATGAGCGCAATCTTCATTTGAAAGTTTTAGCTGCTATCGCTCAAATAACGCAAAGCGCTGATTTTGATAAAAAATGGATGGGTGCGGAAAAAAAAGAAGATTTAAAAGACATTGTCCTTTTAGCAGATAGGAGGAGAGGCTAGGGATGGGCTATTATAATTTTGTAAGCTTTTTAGGGATATTTATTTTGATTGGTTTTGCCTGGGTATTTTCTAAGGACAGAAAGAATGTAAACTGGAGGCTTGTTGGGTTAGGGGTATTATTTCAAATTTTAATCGCCTTATTTATTTTTGTCATCCCGGCTGGCTCAAAATTATTCTTATTTTTAAATGATGCGGTTATAAAGGTTTTAGATTGTGCTGGCGCGGGCTCTAAATTCTTATTTGGAAGGCTTGCTCTTGCTCCGGGTACTGCTAATGAACAGGGAGAGGCCTCTTTAGGTTTTATCTTGGCTTTTCAGTCGCTTCCGACGATTATTTTCTTTTCAAGTTTTTTATCTATCTTGTATTTTTATAAAATTATTCCGGTAGTTGTCAGGGGTTTTGCTTATATTTTTACAAAGCTGGCCAAAGTTTCGGGTGCTGAATCTCTTGTGGTGGCCAGTAATGTTTTTGTTGGAATTGAATCTATGTTGACGGTAAAGCCTTTTTTGGGCCGGATGACTCGTTCAGAAATTTGTACGGTGTTGACCGCGGGGATGGCAACAGTTGCTTCTAATATCCTTGCCCTATATGTTTTTAGTTTAAAAGATCAGTTTCCTACAATTGCGGGGCATTTGATTTCAGCTTCACTTCTTTCTGCGCCCGCGGCATTGGTAATGTCTAAGATCTTGCTTCCCGAAGCCGAGCTTCCGGAAACCTTGGGATTGCATGTCCATCCTTATTACGAAAAAGAGAAGAATATTTTTGAAGCGATTATTAATGGCGCTAACGCGGGTTTAAGGATGGTAGCGGGTATTGTGGCGATGTTGATCGCTGTTTTAGGGCTTGTTGCCCTATTAAACCTGATATTGGTGGCTGTTGGCGATAAGCTTAATCTTGTTTTTGGTTGGCAGCTGGATTGGTCGTTAAAAGGTTTATTGGGTTATATCTTTTATCCCTTTACCCTTATTTTAGGAGTGCCTTCCTGCGATGCGGGCATTGTTTCCAGGATTATCGCGGAGCGCTCTGTTTTAACAGAAGTTGTTGCTTATCAGGATCTGGCGGTTGTTTTAGGGCAGGGGCTTTTAAAGGATCCACGCTCAGCGGTTATTACCGCTTATGCTTTGTGCGGTTTTGCCCATTTGGCCTCTATGGCAATTTTTGTTGGGGGATTTACGGCTTTGGCGCCATCTAAGGTAACAGTTGTTTCTCAGGTAGCTTTTCGGGCCCTGATAGCGGCAACATTGGCTTGCCTTATGACCGCCTGCATTGCCGGAATGTTTTTTACTAATGGGCCTATTGTTTTGGGAGTGTAAGGTATTTTCATGAAAAAAAGTTTTTGTGTGCTGGCCTTGTCTGTTTTTTGCGCGTTGATGATGGGCATAGTGTCTTTATGGGCGCAGGAAGAAACAGAAGTTGTTATTGTAGCCACACAACACTTTATAACAGATATGCCGCAAGGCTATACACCTGCTCATCTGCGCGCACTTTTAAAAAAGATATTGCCTGATTTATTGGCGGTTGAAGCGCCGGATAATGTGGCTGATGGTTGGAAATACGCGCCGCTTGATCTGTGGCAGGTCACAAAGCCCTGGGCTGATGAATATGGCGTGAAAATTGTTTATGCTGGATTCTATGAGCCTATGTATCAAGCACAGCTTTCTGAGATGTTCGCGGATTTTCAGAAGAAAGGCGTTTTTGGTGAATATGAGCAGATGGAAAATAAATTTCAGGTGCAGAGTGCGCGCGAGGTATCAACGTGTGAGTTTATGAATAGCCCCCAAGCATTTAAGCTCTGGCGGGATTATCATACCCAATTGCACGGGTTTTATGGAAAAGATACGCCATGGGAAATTTGGAATGAAAAAATTGCAGAGAATATTTTATCACTATGCCGTCAGAACAGGGGCAAGAGGATGGCTGTTGTTTTTGGAGGAGCGCACTGCTATTATATTAAAGATAGGCTTTCAGGGCAGAAAGATGTCAGGATTATTCCTATCAGTTATTTTTTTCCGCTAACGGATGCCGAAGTTGAAAAAGAAACATGCCCATTAGATTATCTAAAGGCTTTGAGATTACTAAATTTTAATATTGGCACTGTCACGCCGGAGCAATTAAAACGGCTCAAAGGTTTTCTTGATAAGATTAGAGATGTTCCGGAATTAAATAATGATTATCATCTTTTTTATGGTAAGTATCTTCTCCACATGGGCCGGGCACAGGAAGCTCTTGTGGAATTTCAGAAGGTTGCTTCCTTGAGCCCGGATGTTGTTTCATTATTTGACGGCCAGAGTTGTTTGCGCGAGGCGGGTTTACAATATATTAATATCGCGAAAAATCAGTTAGGGCGTTAGTTTAAGAATAGGAGAATGAATTGGCTAAAGGGACAATGGCGTTATATGGGAAAAATTCTATTTATGAGCGATTGAGGGCGAATCCGAAAAGTATCAAAAATGTTTTTATGACGGATCATTTTAGCCACGAGCAAATAGAGTCTCTGATTCACAAATACCACATACCTGCTAAACGCCTGAGCGCGAAAGAACACGCGAAGTTAAGGCCTGCAAAAGACCTGCAGGGTATCGTTGCTGAGGTGGACAAGTTTCAATATTATGATTTCCAGAATATATTAGATTCACAACATGCCCGTATGCCGATTTTTTTGGATCGCATTAATGATCCTCAGAATCTTGGCGTGATGGTTCGTATTGCAGCCTGTTTTGGGTCCTTTGCTATTGTTATTCCGGAACATGAGTCTTGTGAGGTCAATGAAACAGTTTTACATGTAGCCTGTGGTGGTGAAAATTTTGTAAAGATTTGTATGGTTACAAACCTTTCAAAGGCGATTATTGAAGCCAAGAAGAGCGGGTTTTGGATTGTGGGTGCTGATGTGAACGAGGATGCCCAGGATATTCAGGAAGTTTCTTTGAATTTTCCTCTAGGCCTTGTTATGGGTTCAGAGGGGGAAGGGATTCGCCCGGGGATTCAAAAACATTTGGATTTTAGAGTGCGCATTCCTATGCAGGGAGCCAGCCTTTCTTTTAATGTCAGCATGGCCTGCGCGATTTTTTGTTATGAAATATCCCGGCAGAAAGGAAAGGCTTTATGAGCCGTAAAAAGGTAGTTGATACAGATGAGAAGATCTTAAATTTTATTTCTGAAGCATCCATGCTTAAGCGCGTTACCCGTTCAGGGTGGTCGGTTTTAGGAATAAAGAATGCTGAGAGTGTTGCTGAACACAGCTTTAGCTGTTGTGTTATCGGTTATGTCTTGGCTCGTATGGAAAGGGTTTCAATCCAGGAAGTACTTCTGATGACATTATTCAATGATATTCATGAAGCCCGCATCACGGATTTACATAAAATGGCACAGCGCTATATCGACGCCGAGGGCGCTGAAGATAAATCTTTTTGCGAGCAAATTAGTTTTTTGCCAAAAATACTTAGAGATGATTTAGGTTCCATGCGGGATGAATACAGAAAGCAAAAGTCAAAGGAAAGTATTGTTGCCAGAGATGCCGATATTCTGGAGTGCCTTATCCAGGCCAAGGAGTATCATGAACATGGATTTTCTGAAGCGATAAAATTTATGAGTAAAGCCCCGCGTTTTTTAAAAACAAAAAGCGCAAAAAAACTTTGGAAATTAGCGAAAAATATGAAGTTGAATGATTGGTGGATTAGGTTGAGTGATTTTAAGAGATAGATGATGGGCCATTATGGTTAGCGGGTTGACGGGTTTGCGTGTTGACGTGTTGAATCCGAAAACTCGATAACCCGAGAACTCGCAAACTGATAGAGAAGGAGTTAATTATGAGTGGTGTTTTTGGCGTAGTTTCAAAAGAGGATTGTGCTCAGGTGTTGTTTTACGGTATAGATTATCATTCTCATCTGGGAACGGAATATGGTGGTATGGCGGTATTGGGAGAAAAATTTCAGCGTCAGATTCACGATATCAGCCAGAGCCAATTTAAGTCTAAGTTTTTTTTGGATGCTGAACGCATGAAAGGCCGCAAAGGTATTGGTGCTATCAGTGATTCTGATGAGCAGCCAATATTTGTGAATTCAAAATTCGGCCCTTTTTGCATTGTTACGGTTGGCTTGATTGAGAATAAGGCCCAGCTTGAACACAAGCTCTTAGAGCGGGGAGTTTCTTTCAGCGAGACGGGTAAAGATGGAGTGAATGCTTCAGAACTTGTCGCTAAATTAATTATTCAGGGAGATAGCCTGATTGATGGTATTGAAAAGATGTTTGATGTTATAGAAGGGTCTTGTTCTTTGCTGTTGTTGAGTAAGGATGGGGTTTACGCGGCACGTGACCGGAGGGGGTATACGCCTTTGGTTTTGGGAAAAAAAGATGATACCTGGGCTGTGACAAGCGAGAGTTCGGCTTTTATAAATTTTGGTTTTGAGATTGTTAAGTATCTGAACCCGGCGGAAATTGTCTTGTTGAATGAAGAAGGCCTTGTGACAAGGAAGCCAGGTGTTGATTTAAATCAGATTTGTACTTTTCTCTGGATTTACACCGGGTTTCCGGCATCCAGCTATGAGGGTATTAATGTAGAGGTTGTTCGGGAGCGTTGTGGCAAATTTTTGGCAAAGAAGGATAAAGATATAGACATTGATGTTGTCGCGGGTGTCCCTGATTCGGGTATAGCTCATGCCTTAGGATACGCTCAGGAATCAGGAAAGCCTTACCGCCGGCCGCTAATTAAATACACGCCTGGTTATGGCAGGAGCTATACACCTCCTTCGCAGGAAACGCGTGACCTGGTGGCCCGGATGAAATTAATATCTATTAGAGATATCATTGATGGGAACGCGATTGTATTATGCGATGATTCTATTGTTCGCGGCACACAGCTGAAAAATTTTGCGATTAATAAGCTTTGGAATTGCGGAGCAAAAGAGGTTCATGTCAGGCCGGCCTGTCCACCGCTATTATTTCCGTGTAAATTCTGTATTTCAACTCGCACGATTAAGGAGCTTGTTGCCCGCAGGGCTATTCGGGCTTTAGAGGGGAAAGATGTTGAAAATATTGAAGAGTATCTGGATTCAAAGTCGGAGAAATATCAGAAGATGGTGGATTGGATTGCGCGGGATTTAGAGGTAACCACATTAAGATATCAGACTGTTGATGATCTGGTTGAGGCTGTCGGATTGCCAAAAGAGAAGCTTTGCCTTTATTGTTGGAATGGCAAGGCCTCTGAGGGGAAAAAGAGCGGTAAAGAGGATGCTTTAGTTAGGAGTTCTGCTAAACAGGTAAAGGAATAAAATTCTGCGGGCTGAAGGTGAAGTTTAAACTTGATAACCCGAGAACTTGTAAACCAATAAAAGTCAGGAAAAGATATGTCTTTACGTGCGGTAATTTTTGATTTAGACGGTGTTATAACGAAAACAGCTTCTGTTCATGCCAAAAGCTGGAAGCAAACTTTTGATGAGTATTTACGCCTAAGAGAAAAAAGAGGTGATGCACTTTTTCGTGAATTTACGAATGAGGATTATTTAAAATATGTGGATGGTAAACCCCGCTATGAAGGGGTGAAAAGTTTTCTTGAATCACGTTCTATCCATCTTTCTTTTGGTACTCCCGAGGACAAAAAGGAAGATGAAACAGTTTGTGGGCTTGGTAATAAAAAGAATGATGTTTTTTTGGAGGTTATTCACAAAGAAGGTGCTGAGATTTATGATTCTACAATTCAGTTGATTAAGGCGCTTAAGAAAGAAGGCGTTCATATTGGAGTTGCTTCTTCTTCAAAGAGTTGCCAGTTAATTTTACAATCTGTAGGGTTTGAAGATTTATTTGAGACGAGAGTGGATGGGCAGGTTTCTGTTGAGCTTGGGCTAAAAGGAAAGCCGGAAGGTGATATTTTTGTTCAAGCGGCTCGCAATTTAGGGGTTGAACCGGCCGACGCGGTGGTGGTTGAAGACGCAGTTTCAGGTGTCCAGGCTGGCCGTAACGGCTGCTTTGGCCTTGTGATTGGCGTAGCCAGAAAAGATAATGCAGCCTCTCTTATTGAAAATGGTGCAGATATAGCGGTGCCTGATCTTTCTTCTGTCAGCGTGGCATGGATTGTGGATTGGTTTAAACGCTGCCCTCGTTCTCTGTTGGAATCATGGGATTGCCCAAGAGATGTTTCTGCCTTGGTTAAAAAAGATATTGTTTTGAATCCCTGCTATTCTGAAAGCGCTGCTTCCGTTTTTTTGGGTTCAAGAAAGCCTGTTTTTTTCTTTGATTATGACGGGACATTGACGCCGATTGTTGCGCGGCCGGATTTAGCTGTTCTTTCAGAGGGTATGCGCCAGCTCATTGAGCAGGCGTCTAAAAAATATACAGTTGCCATTGTTAGCGGCCGGATGCGTGAAGATGTGGAAAAATTAGTTGGCATTAAGGGGTTGTGCTATGCCGGCAGCCATGGTTTTGATATTAAGGGGCCCGCATTTTCTATGATACATCCTCAAGCTCAGGCATTGGTAGGCGTGATTGATGAGATTATTAAGCGCCTGAAGAAAGACCTATCCGGCATTGAGGGTATCTTAATTGAAGAAAAAAAGTTTAGTACGGCTGTTCATTATCGTCTTGTCCAGGAGCACGAAGTTGCGCGGATTGAGGAGGTTGTTGTTTTTGTGGCAAATCAGTATAAGGAGCTTCGCCTGATGCGAGGAAAAAAAGTTTTTGAGATCTTGCCTGGATTTGACTGGAATAAGGGCAAGGCTATTCAATGGATTATGCGCTCATTAAAAATCTCATGGAATGAGCATCGGGTATTGTATTTTGGTGATGACACGACAGATGAAGATGCTTTCAGGGCCGTTTGTTGTAGAGGGACGGGTATTTTGGTTGCAGATGCGCCAAAAATATCAGCGGCGATTTTTCAGATTTTTTCTGTTGAGGGCGTAAAAAAACTTTTAGAAAAGGTTATAAAATGAAACAGGAACATCAAGAATCTTTATGGAAGCTCTGTTATGATTCTTTTGAGCCGGCTGAAGAGGGTTTGAGAGAGGCGCTTTGTACGCTGGGTAATGGTTATTTTGCTACGCGTGGTGCCGTGACAGAGTCTATTGCGACGCGTATTCATTATCCGGGGATGTATATGGCTGGAGTTTACGATAAACTGGGCACACATTTGTCGGGCAGGACTATTTATAATGAAGATTTGGTTAATTGTCCTAACTGGCTTTTATTGTCTTTTAGGTTCGAAGATGACGATTGGATTACGCCTACTATGGGCCGGCATTTAACCTATCACCAGGAATTGGATATGCATAAGGGCGTTTTTGCTAGGCATATGCGTTTGCGTGACCATCGGGATAGGCGAATCAATGTGGAAACGAAAAGAATTGTCCATATGGGCGATCCTCATTATGGTGCTCTGAAATATACAATTATTCCTGAGAACTATGAGGGATGGCTTGTTATACGTGTGGCGTTGGATGGATCGGTCCAGAATACTGGCGTTACGCGATACCGGCAGCTTAATTCTAAACATCTGAATATTGTGTCTTTAGGTGCGGTTGGTTCCAATGGTCTGTCTTTGCTTGTTGAAACCAGGCAGTCTAAAATCAAAATAGCTCAAGTGGCCAAGACACGTATTTTTGTTGATGGCCAGGAGAAGAAAATTTGTGGTCGTATTTTTGAGCGGGGGAAAAAAGAAATTTGCCAGGAGTTCAAGATTTATCTGAAGAAAAAACAGCGTTGTGAGATAGAAAAAATTGTCTGTATTTATTCTTCGCGGGAAGAAGGCGTCCAGGATCCTTTGAGGGCGTCGCTATGTTTATCACAAAAAGCGGTTAGGTTTGATGAATTGTTTAGGGCGCATCAAGCTGTATGGGATACTCTCTGGAGAAATTTTGATATTTATATTGAAGGAGATGATTTTGCTCAGAAAGTTTTAAGGCTGCACATATTTCATCTTTTGCAAACGTCTTCTATGCATGCGGCGAAAGTAGATGCCGGTTTACCGGCCCGCGGATTGCATGGGGAGGCTTATCGGGGGCATATCTTTTGGGATGGAATTTTCGCGATGCCGTTTTTTGACCTTCATGCGCCTTCTATATCAAAGGCTTTATTGCTTTATCGTTATAGGCGTTTGCCTGCGGCACGGGAATACGCGCGTGAGAATGGCTATAAGGGTGCTATGTTTCCGTGGCAGAGTGGTTCAACGGGGAGCGAGGAAACACAGATCATTCATTTAAATCCGATTTCAGGCAAATGGGGGCCGGATTTCAGTTGTATTCAAAGGCACGTCTCTTTTGCTATCGCTTATAATGTTTGGCATTATTGGATGCGCAGTGGTGATGTTGATTTTTTTATCCGTAATGGCGCTGAGATTCTTTTGTCTATTGCTCAGTTTGGGGCGAGTTTACTTAAATTTGACCCACGGGATGGCCGATATCATACGGAAGGGCTTATGGGGCCGGACGAATTTCATGAGAGGCTGCCTGGCGCGCAAAAACCGGGTTTCCGTGATAATGCTTATACAAATTTGTTGATATCTTGGCTCCTTCATTCAGCGCAAGAGGTTGTTGCGGCTCTGCCCAGTGTTCATAAGGGGCGTATTTTTAAAAAACTGGGGCTTAATCAAAATGAGCTGAGTCAGTGGGAGGCTATGTCGCGCAACATTAATGTTATTTTTAACAAGGCTGGCATTATTGAACAATTTGACGGTTATTTTCGGCTTAAAGAGTTGGATTGGAAAGCGTATCGCGCTAAATATGGCAATATTCAGCGTTTGGATAGGATTTTAAAGGCGGAAGGAAAATCTCCTGATGATTATAAGGTGTCAAAGCAAGCTGATGTCCTGATGATATTTTATCTTTTTTCATTTCCGGAGGCGCAAGATCTTTTCCATAGGCTTGGTTATAAGTTTGATAAGGAAGTTTTGAAAAAGAATTATGACTATTATGTGAACAGGACATCTCATGGATCAACGTTGAGCAAGGTTGTTCATTGCTATGTTGCTCATCTTTTAGGCAGAATGGAGGAGTCTTGGAGCTGGTTTCGTGAAGTTTTAAGGTCTGATATTTATGATACTCAGGGAGGTACAACGGTTGAAGGGATACATGCGGGTGTCATGGGTGGTTCTTTTGATGTTGTTATGCGTGGTTTTGCCGGGGTGCATCTTTTTCAGGACCGCATTCACATCGATCCCTGCCTTCCTAAGAGCTGGTCTGGAATTAAATTAAAATTTTGTTACAAGGGGAGCTGGTTTTCGTTAGCTGTCGTCAAAAATGAGGCGGCTCTTTGTGTTTACGGGGTTAAAGGAAAACGATTTCTTGTGCCTGTGTATGTTGGTTCAAAGCTACTTTATTTGCATCATGGCCAGACATATAAGATACCTTTGAAAAAAGGTGGATCGGTGGTGCAGGGAAGAATGGTGCGAAAGATGACTCAGGAGCGGATTTTGATTGTTGATGCGGATGTCGTTTGGTCTCAGACGTTGAAAAATAGGCTGCAGGATATTGGTTTTGTTGTTGAATGCGCTCATGAAGGCAATGAGGCATTGGATATTTTAAAGACTAAATGGTTTGACCTGATTGTTATGTCTATTACTTTGCAGGGCCAGATGAGCGGGTATCATCTTTTAAAAGAAATTAAAAAAACAAAAACGCTTTCCCGTACGCCTGTTGTGATGTTGTCTAGCAAACCCGCTATGCAAAAAACCTTTGAGGCACTTAAGGTTAAAGAGTACATTGTTAAGCCGTGTGATATGGACGTGTTTTTAGAGAAGATTAAGCTGCAGATGGGGAAATAGAAGACACAAGAACACCTTAGTAACAAACAAGATTTTTGGTTTCACGTGTGACATTGTGTCTGGTGACGTTGTGACGGTTTTAAGGGTTTTACATGTGAGGCATGTATTACAAGATGTTGTGACATTTGAAAGTGAGGTTAATGATGGCGAAGATGGGAAAAAATCATGTTGAAGACCTGGAAAAAAAGCTGCAGGCAATTAAAGCAAAAAATATTATGACAAAAGAGGTTATTACGACGGTTGAAACGGCATCTTTATCCGAAATTGCAGAAATTATGATTAAAAAAAGGATCAGCGGTATGCCTGTTGTGGATATAAAAGGCAAAATAGTGGGTATTGTTTCAGAGGCGGATTTATTTTTGGTAATGGATATGATCAAATCTGGTGATGTTGTTGAAGATAGCATGGCAGCTATTTCACATCCGACTGTTAAATTTGCTATGTCAACTGAGGTCTGTAAAATAAAAAAAGACACAACTTTAGATGAGATTATAACACTGATGAAGTACAAAAATATTCATACACTTCCTGTTTTTGATGGGGCAAAGATGGTTGGGGTTATTGGCAGAAGAGACGTTTTTAAAAATTTTTATAGTGTTATTAAAAAATTAGTTTAATTAAAAAAAGGCGGGGCCTGCATGAAGAATAAAACTGGTTTTGACAACGATAAGTATTTGAAGGAACAGACACATTCTATTCTAGAAAGAGTAAAAAAGTTTAATGGTAAGCTTTATCTTGAGTTTGGCGGCAAAATCATATTTGATTATCATGCTTCAAGGGTTTTGCCGGGGTTTGACCCAAATGTCAAGATCAGGCTTTTGCAGCAATTGAAAGAACAGGCTGATATTGTGCTTTGTATATACGCGGGTGATATTGAGCGAAGAAAAGTGAGGGCGGATTTTGGTATCACATACGATGTTGATGTTTTGAAACTCATTGATGATTTAAGAGAGTGGTCTTTGGAGGTGACAGCCGTTGTTATAACTCGTTTTGATGATCAACCGGCAGCAAAAATATTTAAGAACAAATTAGAACGCCGCAATATTAAGGTTTATACTCATCGTTTTACAAAGGGGTATCCGACTGATGTTGACCTGATTGTCAGTGATGATGGGTATGGCGCTAATCAGTATATTCAGACAAAAAAGCCGCTTGTTATTGTGACTGGCCCTGGCCCCTGCAGTGGAAAATTAGCCACGTGTTTGTCGCAACTCTATCATGATTATAAAAAGGGGTTAAAAAGCGGTTATGCAAAATTTGAAACTTTTCCTATTTGGAATATTCCTTTGAATCATCCGGTTAATGTGGCTTATGAAGCGGCGACAGCTGATATTCGTGATTTTAATATGATTGATTCGTTTCATTTGGAAGCTTATAAGGAGACAGTCGTTAATTACAATAGGGATATTGAGGTTTTTCCTGTTTTAAAAAGGATATTAGAAAAAATTACTGGCCGCGATGCGATGTATAAATCACCAACTGATATGGGTGTAAATTGTGCCGGTTTTGGCATCGTTGATGATGAGGCGGTTAAACTTGCTGCGAGACAAGAGCTTATTCGCCGCTATCTAAGGTATTCCTGTGAATATGTCCTCGGTTTTACAGACAAAGAAACGGTCCAGCGGGCAGAACTTCTTATGAAAGAGCTTGATTTAAAAACAGAGGACCGGAGTGTTGTTGTGCCGGCAAGGGGAGCCGCGCAGGATGCTCCAAAGACAGGCAAAGGAAATAATGGGATTTCCTGTGGTGCGGCCATTGAATTAAAAGATGGTTCTATTATGACGGGAAAAAATTCTATTTTGATGCATGCCGCTTCAAGCCTAATTTTAAACGCCATTAAGAAGTTGGCCGGGATTCCAGACGAGATCCATTTGCTTTCACCATCCATTATTGATTCTATTCATAAACTTAAAGACGATGTTTTAAATGCTAAAACAGCCAGCCTTGACTTAAAAGAGGTCCTGATCGCTTTGAGTATTAGCGCGACAACGAATCCTACAGCCGCGACAGCGATGGAAAAGCTCAAAGAGCTTAGAGGCTGTGAGGTGCATTTAACACATATGCCAACGCCTGGGGACGAAACGGGCCTAAGGACACTGGGAGTGAATTTGACGAGTGATCCAAATTTTTCTGACAGCCGCCTTTTTCAATCGTAAAAACCGGGTACAGGGCATTGGATTATGGGATGAAAAATAAGAGCAAGCCAAAGGCAGCGATACAGGTATTTTTTCAAAAAATAAAGCGATTGGCTTGGAAATTGATCAGGCTTAATAATTCTCCTCGGCAAATTGCTTTTGGGGTGGCTGTGGGTGTTTTTATTGGTGTAACCCCGCTTTATGGGATGCATACTTTATTGGCACTTTTTGCTGCCTTGCTGATACCGCGTACGAATAAGATCGCAATTTTAGCAGGAACAAATATTACGATTGCGCCACTCGCGCCGTTAATCAGTTGGGCTGGATATAGCCTAGGGTGTTTTATCCTGCGTAATCCTCAGTATCCGCCCTTGAGCTGGGAGATGATTAAAGCTCTGCGTGTGGACAGTGTGACATTTCTCTATTATCCGTTGTTTTTGGGTAGTTTGGTTTTGGGTTTTTTCCTGGCATTCATTTTCTTTTTTATTGTATTAGTGATTGTAAAGAAGATGCGGCGGCGTAAGAGGGCTGTTTAATTTGCTTTCAGCGGGATTTTTGTTAAAAGTACGGTGATAAGTTTGATGAGTGCCGGTTTATAGAACTTTAAGGATTTTTTATGAAAGTGCTTCTTATTAATCCTCCTCTGGAGGATTTCTTTTTTACGCCTCAGAGAGCGTATCCTTTAGGGATTCTGTCGTTGGGTACAGTTTTAGAGCAGGCTGGCTTTGAGGTTAAGATTTTAAACTGCTTAGAGGATTATACAAAAAAATCTCTTCCTTTGCCGCATGGTTTTGCCTATCTGGCGCGTTATTATAAGGTGAATCTTTCCCCGTTTCACCTATTTTCACATTATTACCGCTTTGGTTTGAGTGAGGCGCATATCTGTGCTCAGGTACGGGACTTTAAGCCGGATATTGTTGGCATATCATGTAATTTTTCGGCTTATCTTGATTCTGCTTTTGCTGTGGCTGGCCTTATTAAGCAGATAGATTCACGTATTGCCATTGTTGCCGGCGGCAGGGCGGCGACTTTTCAGGCTGAGACTGTCCTAAAAAGTCCCGATATTGATTTTGTTTTGAGGGGAGAAGCTGAACATAGCCTCTTAAACCTTTGTAGGGTTTTGAACACGGGCAAAAAAAAAGCGATAGAGGGGTTGTGTTATAAAAAAAATAACGGTGAGGCTGTCCTTTCTTCGGACATTGCTTTGATTAAAGATATCAACGCGTTGCCGCAAATTAACAGGACTCTCATTGACTATAAATTATATTGGTATAAAGGCCAGATTTCAACTTCGCTTTTGGCGTCGCGCGGATGTGGTTTGAGATGCGCCTTTTGCGCTATTACGGGTCCTTTTCGTTACCGCCGAGCTGAAGGCGTTTTACAGGAAATAGAAGATTGTTATTCTTTAGGGATAAGGCACTTTAATTTTGAAGATGATAATATGAATCTTAATCCAGAGTTTGAAAAGGTTTTAGACGGGCTAATAGATAGATTTAGAGGAGAGGTAAAGATATCTTTTATGAATGGATTATTGAGCCTTAATCTTTTAGGCCGGCTGAAGACAAAGCTTATTGATGCCGGCCTGACGCATTTGGATTTATCCATTGCGAGTTCTAACAAAGATCTAAGAAAGAAAATTAATCGTAAAGAGAGTGTAAAAGATTTAAGTTTTTTAGCGGATTATATGAGTAAGCGCGCCATTGTTCCGACGGTGCATTATATTGTAGGGTTTCCGGATCAAAAAATTGCCCAGGCGGTGCGGGATATTCGTTTTCTGGCAACCAAGCCGGTTATTCTGGGCCCCAGTATTTTTTATCCGGTCATTGAAAGCCAAATGTTTGAGCGTTTAAACAGGGATTTTTTATTTGTGCCGCAGAATTATTCTTTTTTTAGAAGTTCAGTGGCGAGTTTTGATAAACATATCGGAAGGGACCGTATTTTTTTGCTTTTTTATGCCGCGCGAATAATTAATTATATCAAAGAATTATGTGATGAACATGTCTTGCAGGAGACCTGCCTCTCAGATGTCCTGAAGAAGAATGCGCGTTATTTTCGTATTAAGGGCGAGAAGCTTATTTTTAGAGAAAAACCAAACCGCTTTCTTTTAGGGGTTGTCCTTTTGAAATTACTCTTAAAAGAGTATAATATTTATTCAATAAGAAAAGAGGCTTCTAGCAAAGGTTTTTTGTATCATATAAAGAAAGAGGAGTTTGTTGAGCCGCTTGTGTTAAAGAGGGTATTGTCGCGGCTTGTTGTGAGAGGAGTGGGAGGTAAAAAGCTGCTTTTTAGGTGAGTATTTTTTCTTATAATTTCTTGTATTAGCAACCAGATAGAGGTATTCTAAGAATTATAAGAAAATTGATATAAGATAATATTGCGGGGACAAAAGTTTTACTAATATTGTTGGGAGGGGCAAGTAATTTGGGGCTTAATCTCATGTGGTGTGACTTTCAGAATGGAGGTAAAATGGCTAGCGTGACAAGAGAGCAGTTGGTTGATCTGTTAAATAAGGATCTTGGCTTGGAGTACACAGCGTGTGTCCAGTATACGCAACACCAGGGCGTGTTGAAGGGGGCTATGTATCAGAGCATGCAAAAAGAACTTATTATTCATGCTCAGGAAGAGCTTGCTCATGCGACTATTATTGCTTCTCAAATTGATTATTTAGGCGGTTTTCCGACTGTTGATATGCCGAGCCCAAAGACTTCTAAGGATAATATTGAGATGCTTCAGGAAGATTTGGCTGGTGAAAATGATGCTATTGCCAGGTATACCGTTAGAATTAGGCAGGCCGAAGAGCTTAATCTGCTTCATTTGGCACAGCAATTAAGGGGTATCTTGGCTGTTGAGCAGGAGCATGCTATGGATTTGGAGCAGGCATTAGGTAAATAAGAGAAGAGTTAGAGTAAAAATGAGTTTGCGGGTTAACGAGTTTGCGGGTTGACGGGTAAAAGCAAAAACTAGTTTGCGGGTTGATGGGTTTGCGGGTTGATGGGGTGGTGGATTTAGCTATCTAACCCGCATACTCGAGCACCCGCTAACCTGCGTTCTTTGCTGGCGGGCAGATTTGAGGGATGCTATGATTAAGAAAAGTACGAAACAGGATGTTGAAGTGCGAAAGAATATGCGTGAAGGCACGGGTGAAGTTGTAATTAAACATCATCTGAGAAAAGACGAGATTAATGCTTCTTGCCGTCTTTGCGCGCAGTTGACGGTCTCACCCGGGTCCAGTATTGGTTTACATGAACACGCTGGTGAAGATGAGATATTTATTATTCAGGAAGGCCGGGGCGTTGTTGAAGATAATAACAGGGAAGTTGAGGTTTGCGCGGGAGATGCGATCTTAACTGGCCAAGGGGCAAAACATGCGATCAAAAATATTGGCGATAGCAACCTTGTGATCACGGCTATCATTCTGCCTTATAACAAATCATAAATCATGGATTTTCCTCAAGAACTTTTATTCCCGCAAAAGACTATTTTTAGGAAAAATGCTGTTTTTCATTTGGCGGATGAACTTAAGGAGTATGGTGCATGCGGCTTGATTGTACATGGCCATTCGTTCGCAAAGACTGAAACGAAGCAGGTGATTTTAAAAGAGCTTTCTTCGTCTTTAGCTGTAGATTTTTTTTGTCGCCAGACTGGGGAACCGTGTCTGGATGAGATAACGGCTGTGATGGAGGCAGGGAGAAGCATTGGAGCTAAGTGGATTGTCGGCATTGGTGGAGGGAGTGTTTTAGATTTGGCCAAGGCCGCGGCGGGACTTTTTCATGCTAAGGAGAAACCTGTTTTTTATCAGCGGGGTGGTAAGCTGGAGAAAGCGGGTATCCCCTTCATTGCGATACCGACAACAGCTGGTACTGGTTCTGAAGCTACAATCAATTCTGTTATTATTGATTCCGCAAAGAAGGTTAAGCTGTCTATACGGGATAAAAGCTTTTTGGCAAAAAAAGTGGTTCTGGATGTTGGGCTTCTGGGAGGGCTGCCAAGTGATGTTATCCGTTATTCCGGCATGGATGCTCTCGTGCAGGCATATGAAGCGTATGTTTCCAAAAATGCCAGCTGGTTTAGCGATTGCCTGGCTTTTAAGTCAATGGAGCTCATAATTAAGAATATTATTTCAGCCTACAGGTTTAAGGATGAACAGAGTTTATCGGAAATGTTGCTGGGCAGTTATCTTGGGGGTTTGGCGTTTTCATCGGCCCGCCTGGGTGTTATCCATGGTATAGCGCATCCTTTGGGCGCTTTGTATCAATTGCCACATGGCCTTATTTGCGCGGCTTGTCTTGTGCCGTCTATTGAGCTTAACAGGAAGGCGATGGGAAAAAAATATGCCCTGATGGGCCGATTGACGCGAGGAGACTTCTTGAATAAGATGAAGCGGATTTTATCGGAATTAAAAATAGTTTCTCCTTTTAAAGATAAACAGTTAATAGAAAAAGAAAAAATTATTTCAGAAACTCTTCAATCAGGGTCAACAGCCGCTAACCCCAAAAACATAGAAGAACGCGATGTCGTGTATTTCCTAAGATACATTTTTGGCAAGGAGAAGCTATGAAAAAAATGTTTTTGTTGTCACGCTTGATATGTTTTGCCGTGGCTGTTTTTTTGGTTTCTCCATGTATCGCTTCTGCTGATGCCGGTACGCCCCTGATGTGGGCAGGTGTTTTTCACTTATTGATAGGGAATGCTTTAATCGGAATTTTAGAAGGGTTTATTATTTCCCGGGTTTTTAAAGTAAAGGCCATCAGGAGTATTTTGATCATGGCGCTTGCTAATTATTTTTCCATGATAGCCGGTTTTGCCATTCTTTCTTTGATCACAACATCCTTGGAAAGTTTTATTACGCTCTATTCTATAAAGATGTTTCTTGCGGTTTTTCTTATCATTTCATTTATGTTAAGCGTGGTTTTAGAGTGGCCATTTTGTTGTTGGATATTAAGGAAGCAGACGGATATTAAAAGGAAAGCATGGCGCGCGAGCCTGATTGTCCAGACAATTTCTTATGCTTTTATTATCCCCCTTTATTTGTTGTCCAGTGGCATTAGCTTGTTAACGGATTGCAAGATTGATAAAACTTTATCATTTGTGAAATCAGGCGCTTGGGTCTATTATATTGCCGGCGATAATTGTAGTGTCAATAAGATTCGCGTGGATGGTTCTGCTATGGAAATGGTAACGCGCCTGGATGGCAAGAGTGGAGAGGCTGCGCGGTTATTTGTCAGGCCTTCTGAAACAAGGGGCCAATGGGATCTCGGAGTTGTTGATCGCACGCCCGATAGGGTTCTTTTTGAAAAGATATTGTTGAGAGATTTTACCGATACCGCTGAACCGTTTCGGCATTGGGATGGTGAATTGTACGAGAAAGAGCCGGATAGCTGGGGTAATGTTGGTATTTCAGATTTCAGGCTGCTTGATGGGCGAGATTGGAAGTTTTCTGTTGGGTTTTGGGCTGCGGAAGGATTGCATGCCAGGAGTGATTCAGAGGGCAAAAATATTTATGTGGCCCTGGAAACTCCGTTTGCGCAGTGGATTATACGCAATGTTAGTGTTTTGCCGGGTAATCAGGCTGTGTTTGAGTTGGGAAAAAATCAGATCGTTGTTTTAGATTTAGAAACGCGTAAAATTGGTCTTTTGGCATTTGGGAAAGGGCCGGTTGTTGTCTTTAATGCGAAACAAGGAGAGAAATGAAGAGATTGATTGCGGCAATTATTTACTTTATGTTATTTGTTACGGCTGGATATTGTGAGCTGCCGATTCTTGCAGATCAACAGAGGGCTGAATTTAATAAAGAAGATACGAAAAAAACGGACCTTGAGAGTGAGAGTCCTGAAAATATTTCTGCCCGGGAGCAAGGAGATAAGAGCGCAGATAAAAAAGAGGACGCGCAAACACATTACACGAAAGTCATTTCTCAGGAATGTGCTCAGCAGATGGCAGATGCCGCGCTAAAAGAAAGAAATATTGACGTTAGCAAATACGACACGCTTTCTGTTGAAGAACTTCGGTGGAGTGATACAAAGGCCTGGTTAATTGTTTTTCAGCTCAAAAAAGAATTGCGTCAGGATCCAAAAAAGAGTGGTGGAGAAATTTTTGTGAGTATTGATCAGAATACTTCAGAGGTGTCGGTTACTTACGCCGGTAGCGTTGATAGTTATAAGGGATAAAGAGTATCAGAGTAAAAACGAGTTTGCGGGTTGACGGGTTTGCGGGTTTGCGGGTTTGCGGGTTGACGGGTAAAAGCGAAAACTAGTTTGCGGGTTGGCGGGTTGGCGGGTTGGCGGGTTGATGGGTAAAAGCGAAAACTAGTTTGCGGGTTGACGGGTTTGCGGGTTGATGGGTAAAAGCGAAAACTAGTTTGCGGGTTGGCGGGTTTGCGGGTTGGCGGGTAAAAGCAAAAACTAGTTTGCGGGTTAACGAGTTTGCGGGTTAACGAGTTTGCGGGTTGATGGGTAAAAGCAAAAGAAAAAGCAAAAACTGGATCCCAGGCGAGAGAGGTTATGAGGAGAATTATATATGTTTGAAAAGATGAGCGTTAAAAAACAGGTTTGGATTTTGATTGCACTGTCGTATCTTTTTTTCATTTTTGGCAATAGTATTGTGAACCTGACGAATCCGGACGAGGTTTTTTATGCTCAGACAGCTAAGGAAATGGTTAGCCATAAAACGTGGATGGTCCCGTATTTATTTGACGCGCCTAATTTTGAAAAACCCATTTTTACGTATTGGTTTTTGCGGATTGGTTATATTTTGTTTGGAGTGACAAATTTCGGGGCGCGGTTTTTTTGCGCTTTTTTCGCTGCCCTGGGTGTTATTGCGGTTTACTTTTTTTCTTTTCTTGCATTTGATGATAAGAAAAAAGCGTTCTTGAGCGCCTTGATTTTGATGTCCTCGTCTCTATATCTTGGCCTTGCTCGGACCGTTTTTACGGATATGATTTTTACGGTTTTGATTCTTTTTGCTTTTTTGTCATTTTTTTGGGGGTATGTCAGGAGCAGGAGAAAAACGCCTGCGATTTTGTTGTTTTTCTTCTTTTGCGGCTTAGCTACATTGACGAAGGGGCCCTTGGGATTTTTTATGCCTTTAGTGGCCGTTCTTATGTTTTTGGCGCTTAGAAGAGATTTGAAATATGTTTTTTGCCTTCAGGTTTTGTGGGGGTTTTTGCTGTTCAGCCTGACGGCTGTTCCATGGTATTGGGTTATTTATAAACAATTTGGCCAGTCGTTTATAAATGAGTTTTTTGTTAATGACCATTGGAGGCGTGTTTTAGAGGCGGAGCATTTGAGCAACGACCACTGGTATTTTTATCCTTTGTCTATGGTGGCTTGTATGTTTCCTTGGAGTATTTTTGTTTTTTTGTCTTTTTTTCATTTTGTAAAAAAGCTTAAAACAAAAGATGTCCAGCCGGTTTATCTGTATTTATTATGCTGGATAGCTGTTGTTTTTATTGTGTTCCAGGCAGCTCATTCAAAACTGGTTAGTTATATTTTCCCTTTGTTTCCGGCATTGGCCATTATAGCCAGCGATTTTATGACAGATGGTAAGGGTATTAAGGCCCGAAAGTTTTTTATTTCTTCTATTTTTAGCTGGTCTGTGTTGATGTGTTTTCCAATAGCTTTAATTGTTAGTTCGATAAAATATGCTTCATATGCTCCGCCGAAAATATTTCTGTATTCTTTTGTTGTTTTGTATGTTGCCCAATTGATGCTGATGTTGTTTTTTATCCTGAAGCGGCGTTTTTGGGGGCAAATCTATATGCTGGTACTGCAGATTCCTTTGCTCTTTTATTTTTTTCTATTCTCGCATGGGCAGGCGGCGAATTATTTATCCAGCAAGGAAGCCTGTCGATATTTAACGAGCCACTACGATATTCATAATGCTATCATTTGTTCTAAGCCTTTTATGCGTGGGGTGAGATTTTATACAGACAAACAAGTTGTTTCTATGAATATGGGAGGGGATAATTATTTTAGCCCGCATCCGACAGTTTTTCTAAGTACGGAAGGAAAGCTCCTGAGTTTTTTAAAAGCCCAGCCTCTTTCATATGCTGTTTTAAAGAAATCTGATTTTTCTGACCTGAAGGATATTTTAGTAAAGGCTCAGATAAAATATGAATTACTAAAGGTTGTTGGTGATGAGTATCTTATTCGGATCTCTGCTGAAAGGGGTCTCGTTTCTTGAGCGGGAATGTGGTTAACGGGTGAGGATTCATAAAAAAGCTTATTTAAGACAGGGGGTTGGTATGAGCTCATTAAAAGATTTATTGCAAAACGCGGACTGGAAAGCGGAAAAGCATGTACCTGTGATTGAGGCGCTTGAGGAGATAAAAAAGGGCGATTCTCTCAAAGTGACGGTAACAGTTGGAAAAGAAATAGCTCATCCAAACAAAACAGAGCATCATATCCGCTGGATTAGTATTTTTTTTCAACCCGATGGAGAAAAATTTCCATGCCAAATTGCCCGTGTTGAATTTTGCGCGCATGGAGAATCTACACAGGGCCCTGATACAAGTTCTATTTACACCGGCTATGAGGTTTCTGTGGCTTTGAAGACGGAAAAGCCGGGCATGATTTATGCTTCTAGCTATTGCAATATTCATGGGTTATGGGAAAGCACAAAGTACATTAAGATTACTTAAAAAAAGAGCGTTATGAGGAGGGGTAAAAGTTAGATGTCTATGCTAGTTGAAGAGAAAGAAGCGTGTTTGAAGATTGCGCAGGAAGTTGGTGTTTTTAAGCCTGTAGAGATAGAGGCTTTAAGGGATATTTTAGAAGAATATCTGGAATATCCAGATGAAGATTATTTTATTTTTCTTGAAAAGGAGGGTGACGCCGTTCTCGGCTTGATTATTTTTTCGAGAGCATCTATTACAGAGTTTTCCTGGGATATTTATTGGATGATTGTAGCCAGGGATGTTCAGGGTAAGGGCATTGGCAAGAAGCTGATTAAGAGGATGGAAGATTTTATTGTTCAGCACGAAAGCCAGGCTGTTTTGAGGGTGGAGACTTCAACAAAGCATGAGTTTGCTCACGCCAGAAACTTATACTTGCGGTGTAATTTTATTGAGGTTGGCAAGATCCCTCATTTTTATGCCGAAGATGACGATTTGATTATTTATTACAAGCAGATTTGATTTTAAAAAAAACAGGAGTGATTTTGTCTCAGGCGGTGCTTAGTGTAAAAAACTTAAGTAAAGCGTATGGCGGTACTCTTGCTGTGGATGGTGTTTCTTTTGAGGTAGGTGCTCATGAAATTGTGGGGCTCCTGGGCCCTAATGGCGCTGGAAAAACGACAACGATTGACGTCATTTTAGGCATACTTGAGCCAACGGGTGGCGAGGTGAGCGTTAATGGCATGGACATCGCCCTTAAGCGTTCGGAGGCCTTAAAAAAAACGAATTTTGCGGCTGCCTATGCCCCTTTGCCGGGTAATTTGACGGTGTATCAGAATCTGCATGTTTTCGCCCTCCTTTATCAAATAAAAGGCATCAGGCAACGGTTAGATTTTTTGATGAAGTGTTTTGATTTGGTAAGATTTCGCAATACTAAATGCGGAGTGCTTTCTTCAGGGGAGCAGACACGGGTTGGGTTGGCGAAGGCTATGCTTAATGACCCTGATTTGCTTTTGCTGGATGAGCCGACCGCGTCACTGGATCCTTCTGTCGCCAGCGATATTCGTTCTACGATTCGTGACTATGCTTCAGTGAAAGGGTGTGGTGTATTGTGGACATCCCATAACATGCATGAGGTGGAGGCGGTTTGTGACCGTGTGCTTTTTCTTTTTCGCGGGAAGATTCTTCTGCAGGGTGATCCAAAAACTTTACCTCTTCAACATGGAAAAAAGAATTTGGAAGAGTTGTTTATCGCGGTAGCACGACAGCCGCTGTCTTTGGAAGGGGTATAAGTGATGTGTATCAGCCGTGTTTGGGCCATTGTCTTAAGACAGCTCTATCTGGTGCGGGCCAGTTTTTCACGTGTTCTGCCTTTGTTCATCTGGGTGGCTGTTGATATTGTTTTATGGGGCTTTTTAACGCGCTACCTGAATTCGCTTGCTTTGGCAGGTTTCAATTTTGTATCCGTAATGCTTGGCGCGGTTCTTTTGTGGGATATCTTTATTCGCATCATGCAGGGCGTGACCATGGCTTTTTTTGAGGATGTCTGGGCGCGTAATTTTCTTAATATTTTTTCTACTCCAATTTTAATCAGCGAATATGTAACAGGGTTGGTTTGTTCAAGCATTGTTACGAGTTCTATTGGTATCGCTGTTATGTTTTTTTTGGCTGTTTCGGTTTTTGGGCTTTCTTTTTTAAGCTATGGGGCTGTTATCGTGCCATTTCTGTTTGTGCTTTTTATGTTTGGGATTGCCTTAGGTATTGCTGCCAGTGCTCTTGTGTTGCGTCTGGGCCCGGCTGCGGAATGGTTTATTTGGCCGATACCGGCTATTATCTCGCCTTTTGTGGGTGTCTTATATCCGGTCGCTATTTTACCAAAATGGATGCAGCTTGTTTCGCGTCTACTGCCGCCATCGTACGTTTTTGAATCTTTACGTGCGGTTGTCTTGGGCCATCCGGTGGCCTGGGGAGGGTTATTTTGGGGCAGTGTCTTGGCGGTTTTTTATACCATTTTGAGTTGTTTGTTTTTTTCACGCACTTATCGTCACGCGCGGCGCACAGGCCTGATCGCCCGTTATAGCGCCGAGAGCCTAAGCTAGAAATAATTTATTCTTATAGGGTTTTAATAGGAATAAATTAAAATGGAGGGGATAGGCATGAAATGCAAACTACGTTTGAACAGAAAATATATCAATAAGGCCGATAATTTATGCCAAGCAACAAAGAGACAAATCGATGCTATTCTATATAAAACCCTTCTAGACACTCTTCCTCAAAAGATATTTTTTAAAGATAAAAAATCTACTTACATTTTGTGTAATAAACACTATGCTAAAGATTTAGGCATTAAGGCGAGTGCGATTATGGGAAAAACAGATTATGATTTTTTTCCTAAAGCTATTGCTGAAAAATATGCTAAAGATGACAGAAGGGTTATGCGGTTAAACAAGCTGGTTGAGGTTGAGGAGGAATATATAGAAAATAAAAAAAAGGCTTGGGTCCATACGGTAAAGGTTCCTTTGAAAGATAAAGACAATAAAGTTGTTGGCTTATTGGGTATTTTTTGGGATGTAACCAAAGAGAAATTATCCAGGGAGAAAAAAAAGTTGTTGTGGGACATGGTGAGTGAGCGTGTCAAAGAGCTTCGCTGTTTGTATGATTTGTCAGGACTTATTGAGAAGCCGGGTATTTCTTCAGACAGCTTGCTTAGAGGAACCCTGAGTTTTCTTTGTGCGGCGTTTGAGTGTTCTGATGATGTGTGTGGGCGGATTATTTTTGATGGCAGGGAATATAAAACATTGAATTTTAGAAAAACAAAACAAAATATTTCGGCTCTCATTAGGATACAAAAGCAGAAAAGAGGCGCTGTTGAAGTTTATTGTCTGAAAAGAAAACGAGATTCTGGGAATAATATTTTTTTAAAAGAGGAAAAAGCTTTGCTGAATGCGGTAGGCCAGAGGCTCGGAGGCGCTTTGGAGCGTATGGAGTTGGATAAGCAAGTGAAGTCTTTGGTATCAAGGATTGAGTTTATCCTTGGGGCAACGAAAACGGGGCTTGATATTGTTGATTCTGATTTTAATATCCGATATATTGATAAAGAGTGGGCAAAGATTTATGGTAGCCCGAAAGGCCGTAAGTGTTATGATTATTTTGCGGCTCGAAAGGCTATGTGTCCCGGATGCGGAATTCCGCAAGCCTTGAGCACAAAAAAGGCGGTTACAGCCGAACACGCTTTGCCCAAAGAAGGCAATAGGCCTATACAGGTGACAACGATACCTTTTCAAGATGATTTGGGCGAGTGGATGGCGGCGGAGATTAATATTGATATTACTGAGCGCAAAAAGTTAGAAGAGGATTTAAGGAAAGCACTTGATGATTGGAACAATATGTTTAATGCCATATCTGACATTGTTTTTATTACGGACCGCAATTTTGTTATTAAAAAAGCGAATTTTGCTTTTGCGGAATCGCTTAACATGGATCCGAAAGAGGTTATAGGGAAAAAATGCTATGAAGTGATTCATAAGCTTAATCAGCCTTTTGAAGGATGCCCTTTTGAGGTTGTTATAGAAAGTAAGTTGCCTTTTTCAAGAAGGATTGATGATGTTAATATAGGTGCCCCTCTTTTCGTGAGCGTCTCTCCTATTTTTGATGAGAAAAGAGATGTTGTCGGATCGGTTCATATCGCCCGGGATATTAAGAAATATCGGGCTGAAATGAATGGTTTGGTTTTTTAAGGGGTGGATTATCTATCGTGTTGTGAAGAAGGAGAGTTGTCTGTCTATACAACGGTAGAAGCTAAAGAGGTTTTTCATCAGGAAAAGCGTAGTGAGTATATCAAAAAAGTGCCGCAGACTATTGAGAAATTTAATGACAGGTATTTGGTTCGCAGGTAAGGGGGCTTAGTTGTGTAGGGCTCTCTTGTAATAAAGAAAGAGGGGGTTAATTAGCATGATTGATTCGTCAAAGAAAAGATATAGATTTCGAATGGTGATACCGGCTTATCCGGCATTTAATATTTATTCCGGTGTGGCTCGCACAATGACGGCTTTGGGGCCGGTGTGTGTGGCCAGCATTGTGAACAAAATGGAGAACTGGGATGTGGAGGTTATTGATGAGAATAACTTTCGCAGATTTGCACCCAGAAATGAATCCGGTGGAGTGGACCATGAATTTTTGCAGGAGCTGAGGCCGGCAGATGTTGTAGGGCTTTATGGAGGGCTAACCAGCACTATTCCGAGGCTTTATGAGATCGCTCGTTTTTATAAAGAAAAAGGGGTTTTGACCATTGCCGGAGGGCAACACTTTGTTGATGAGACTATTCCTGAGGCATTGCGTTCATTTTTGGATTATATCGTTATTGGCGAAGGAGAAGAGACCATTAAAGAACTCCTTTGTGCTTTGAAAGAAAAAGATGATGTTTGTCAGGTAAAAGGTATTGTCTACCTTAAAGATGGCCTGGTTAGGCGTACGCCGGCCAGAGAGCCGATAACAGATTTTGAAAAACTGCCGCTGCCGGATTTTTCTCTTGTGCGTTATGCCAAGATTAACGTTTATCCTGTAGAACGGATAAGAGGTTGTGGTATGGATTGTGAATTTTGTACGGTTAAAGGTAAACCACGGCCGGCATCTCCGGAAAGGCTGCTTGAGAGTATTAGCTTTCTTGTGGAAACAATGGATGCGCGGCATTTTTTTATCGTGGATGATCTTTTTGGGCAGCAACGCGCTGAAACGTTGCGGTTTTGCCAGATGCTTGAAAATTATCAAAAACATACTGTGCGGTTAGACGTATTTGCTCAGATTAGGCTGGACAAGGCGAAAGACTCTGAGCTTTTGACAGCTATGCGCAAGGCCGGTATTAATACGGTGGCTATTGGTTTTGAGTCGCCGATTAAAGAAGAGTTAGAGGCTATGAATAAACATATCAAGCCCGAAGACATGATAGCTTTAGCCAGAATATTTCATAAATTTGGTTTTCTTGTGCATGGGATGTTTATTTTTGGTTATCCTATAAAAGGAGAGAGCAAATTTGTTATGCCTATAGCGGAGCGTATAAAACGTTTTAGGACATTTATTCAAAAAGCCAGGATTGATACGATACAGGTTTTGCTTGCAACGCCTCTGCCGGGGACAGAATTGAGGCAAAGGCTGCAGGAGAAAAATAGGGTCTATTCTACCGCGGATATAGGTTGGCAGTATTACGACGGAAATTTTCCTCTTTTTGAACCTGACGGGCCTTTAACCGCCCAGGAAATGCAGGTTGCCAGCAGGAAGATCATGGGTGGTTTTTATCAGTTTAAGCACCTGTTTGCGATTGCGTTGAATGCATTGTCTTTTCCGGGCATAATTTTCTTTCTGCATAATATCAAGTTGGGATGGAAAAGGTGGTATCGGCCATGGCGGAATGCTTTGGCCCGTTTTGGCGGTTGGATGATTATGTCAAGATGGATGAAGGAGTTTAAGAAGAGCCCCTTTATGGACAGCCTTAAAAAAGCCCAGAAGCATCTAAAAAGAAAGTAAGAGATGAGCAAAAAAGAGATGGTTGAAAGAAGCGCCTATGTTTGTTTGTCGGCGTTAGCCCTATCCATGATTTTTTTAATCTCACTTGGCTATTGTCAGAATGTTTCTTCAGAAATGATGAAACAGGCTACTGAATTGCTTGGTACTGGTGGAATGGTGAATAGTAATGGCATAGCGGGGTTTACCTGGAGTGCTTTAATTGGGGGGATTTTGTTTGGATGTGTTGGATTTGTCGCTTTTATCTATGGAAAAAAGAACGCGGAATTTAAGCCGATGATTTTAGGTGTTCTTTTAATGGGGTATCCATATTTTTTTAAGAATACGATAGCTGTTTATGTGGCCGGAGTTGTTTTAACCGTGCTTTTATTTATAGGGGGATAGTTTCCTCATGTTTGGGGTTTGGCGTCAGAAGCATCACCTTTTATATGTTTGGATAGGTGAATCATAAGAGCGTACGATATTTTGTATTATTCTTGCCTGGT
>JBDREX010000053.1:0-73601 GCA_043819345.1 Candidatus Omnitrophota bacterium | reverse complement strand
TTACAAAGAACCTTTAGCTTAAAATCTCAAGTATCAAGCGAGCGATGGGAATCGAACCCACATAACCAGCTTGGGAAGCTGGTGTTCTGCCACTGAACTACGCTCGCATTGTTAAATCGCAAGTCATTATAATACCATTGTCTCGATTTTTCGTCAATCCTGTTACCGGTGATTTATTACTTCTTAGCATAACGCAGAGCAGCGTTTATAAATGATGAGAATAGGGGATGGGGGTAATCTGGCTTTGATTCAAATTCAGGATGAAATTGGCATGCAACAAACCAAGGGTGGTCTTTGAGTTCTATGATTTCTACAAGATTTTGTTCCGGATTTACCCCGGCGAGTATTAAGCCCTTTTGTTGCATGGTTGCTCGATATGCATTGTTAAACTCATATCTATGCCTGTGGCGTTCGTGAATTTTAGTTTTTTTGTATGATTGAGCACTTTTCGTTCCCGGTTGAAGTACGCATGGATAAATGCCAAGCCTCATGGTTCCGCCCATTTTTTTAACATTTTTTTGCTCTTCCAGTAAGCAAACGACAGGATGAGGTGTGCCTTTTTCAAATTCCGCAGAATGAGCCTTATCCAGAGAACAGGCGTTTCTGGCAAACTCAATGACCGCTGTCTGCATCCCAAGACAAATTCCGAAAAAAGGTATATTGTTTTCACGCGCATATTTTATGGCTTGAATTTTTCCTTCAATTCCTCTGGTGCCGAATCCACCCGGAATGAGTATGCCGCTGACGTCTTGCAAGCATGTTTTCGCATCTTTTTTTTCAATGTCTTCCGAATCGACTTTTTTAATAATAATTTTGGTATTATTAGCGATACCGCCATGAATTAATGATTCATAAATGGACTTATACGCGTCTTGGAGAGCGATATATTTACCAACAACCGCAATTTTTACTTCATATTTTGGATTTTTAACCCGTTCTAAAACTATTTTTTTCCATTTGGTCAGGTCGTGTTTTTTGCTTTTGATTTTCAAAAGTTTGAAAATAAGTGAATCCAGTTTTTCTTCCGCAAAACAAACAGGTATTTCATAAACGCTCTCAACATCAAGTGCCTGGATAACGGCTTCTTTATTGATATTACAGAAGAGGGCAATTTTTTCTTTTGCTTCCTGGGTTAAGCTTTTTTCGCTTCGGCAAATCAGAATGTTGGGCTGTATACCTATTTCTCGCAGCTTTCCGACGCTGTGCTGTGTTGGTTTTGTTTTTGCTTCTCCTGCGCACTTGATGTATGGGATGAGAGTGACATGAATACTCAGGGCGTTATTTTGACCTTCTTCAATAATAAATTGTCTGATGGCTTCTAGAAATGGCAAGCTTTCGATATCGCCGACCGTCCCACCTATTTCTACGATAACGACATCGCAGTGTTTTCCTTCTGTGGCCTTGCGAATACTATTTTTAATTTCATCTGTGATATGAGGTATTATTTGAACTGTTTTACCAAGGTAGCTACCCGCTCGTTCTTTAGAAATGACAGAATAATAAATTTTTCCTGTGGTGATATTATTTTCTTTGCCTAAGTTGGCATTTGTGAAACGTTCATAGTGGCCCAAATCCAGGTCTGTTTCGGCACCATCTTTTGTGACATAAACTTCTCCGTGCTGAAAGGGGTTCATCGTTCCAGGGTCAACATTAAGATAGGGATCACATTTGATGAGCGTTACTTTTAGCCCGCGTGACTCAATCAGCTTTCCAATGGAAGCAGCCGCAATCCCTTTTCCCAAACTTGAAACAACTCCACCTGTCACAAAGATATATTTCGTCATTTTTCACTTTCCAGCGGGGGTTCGGATGATTATCCGAACCCCCGCTGATTGATTTATAAAAGCGTTCTATAAGATGTAGTCTTAACTATTTTCCATCTAAAATCGCTTCCGCTTCTTTACGATAAGCATCCATCACATAAGGAATGCCGCTAACTTTGGCAGCTTCTTCTGTTAAGGACATAAGATCTTTTCTGCAGATCGTATCAACACGAAAGTTTCTGCTGCCGGCCATGAGTTGCTGTAAGCCGACTTTGATTTTTTGGCTAAAAGTATAGATACCAATAGCACCTAACGGAATATCTTTCATGTCCTTGCCGTATTTCTCTTTTAATTCGGCATAGGTTACATAGATTTCTTCAGGTGTCATTCCAAACTCGGAAATAGTTTTTGGAACATCTTTTGATGCGATCCATCCTTCTAGATTTTTTCCAACCATTCCTGGAATCATGAGCGCTCTACCCATACAAACTGCTTTAACATAAGGTGCTCCCATAGCAATAACTTTGTAAACATGGTCTTCTGAGGAAAAACCGCCGGCAATTGCGATGTCTGGTACGCGCATGCCTTTTTTCTTTAGTTTTTCACAGAATTCATATGTTAAGGCTTGCAGGTAGAATGTTGGAATTCCCCATTCTTCCATCATGCGCCATGGGCTCATACCTGTTCCGCCCGGAGCTCCGTCAATTGTTAAGAGGTCAATCTCTGCCTGAGCACAATAGCGCAAAGCCATTGCGAGTTCCCTCATGGAGTAAGCGCCTGTTTTTAATGTAACACGTTTGAATCCCAGTTTCTTTAACCGTTTGACTTCTGCCAAGAAGCTTTCTTCCGAAACAAAGCCTAACCTTGAATGACGCTCAAATTCTTTGATAGCGCCAGCTTTAAAGGCTTCCTGATTTGCTTTATTGGATGGATCGGGTGTTACGATATATCCGCGTTTTTGGAGTTCAAGAGCGCGTTCTAAGCTTTTAACCTTGATTTCGCCGCCAATGCACTTGGCGCCTTGTCCCCATTTTAGCTCAATTGTATCAAGTTTATGTTTTTCTATGACATATTCGGCGACACCTAAACGCGTATCTTCAACGTTCATTTGCACCAGAATTTCACCGTATCCTTCATGAAATCGTCTATAGACTTCAATGCGGCGGTCCATATCCGGAGCGTTTTTAATTTTTCCTTTTGAATCCCGCTCAAGTTTTGGATCAATACCACAGACGTTTTCACCACACACGAGTGTGACGCCGGAAATAGCGGCACCTATAGCGAAGTGTTCCCAGTTCTTCCTGGCGATTTCCGTAGAACCAAGGGCGCCGGTAAAAATAGGTACGCGCATTTTAACTTTTTTTTCCCATCCATATTCAGTCTCTGTGTTAACATCTGGAAATTTTGTCGTGTCTGGGCCGGCTTCTACACCTTTCGGCAGGCCTTTAGCACCCAGTGCGTAGCCCTGGATATTTAAATGGGAATAATCAATTGGATAATCTTTGTCAGCACCAGCTGTGACATCACCAAAAGGGCCGGGATAAATGACTTCTCTTCCACGGAAAGATGCCTTAAAAACTTCACAGTTTCCTTTGCAGCCATCAATACAGCGTGAACATAATCCTGAACCCGGTACTACACTTTTAGAACGATTGAACGTTCTTGTTGCATCGTTTGCGTTTGGTCTCTGCAGATTCATTTACAGCTCCTCCTTACATGTGCAGTTGTTGATTTTGATTTTATTTTAGTTGATGCCTCCTATTTTTGTTTTTTTATATCGCAGGACAGAATGATGGCATCGGCTACTTCGCGCATTGTTTTGCGATGATCCATACTGTAGCGCTGCAGTTTAAAATAAGCCTCTTCTTCCGTTAGTTTTTCATCTTTCATGAGGATGCCTTTAGCACGTTCAATATGTTTGCGTGTTTCCAACTCCTCCTGAATAACCCGGGTTTTAACCATGAGTTCTGTGTTTTCAATAGCGACGGCTGCTTGGTTAGCAATAGTTGTTAGGATATTGATTTCCGTTTCTGTGAAATCATGGGGTGTTGCGGTATAACAATTGATGACACCGATAACCTTTTTTTTGACAGCCAGAGGTACACACAGCAGCGAACACAAGCCTTCTTTTTTAGCGATATCAGCATATCTATAGTCTTTGTCTTTTGTAACATCTTTGATGGCGATTGGTTTGTTTTGTTTGGCAACTTTTCCGGAAATGCCCTCTCCTATTTTCAAAGGGGGTTTTTGATTATATTCTTCGCTGATACTTTGTGTGGCACGAAAAACAAGTTCTTTCTTTTTTTCGTCAATGAGCATGAGTGAACAGATGTTGGACCCCATGGCCTGAGCGGTAACTGTGACGACGAGTTTTAGAATATCCTCAAGGTATAAGTCGCTTGTAATAGCTTTGCTAATTTTTGATAAAGCTTTTATCTGGTCTTCGTAGCTCATAAATATCCTTATGGAAGTTATAAAAAAGGCCTCAAAAAAGAAAAAACGTCCTTCGTTATGCTAAAATTTTTATTAAACGAGGAACGTCTTTGTTCTTCTTGAGGCACTAACGTTGTGCTTTACGTTAAAATTATATTATAGATTATTTTCAGTGTAAAGAACTTTATTTACAGTTTAAATACTCATGAATGGCTTGTGCACAGGCACGGCCTTCAGAAATAGCCCAAATGGCCAGCGATTGTCCTCTTTTTGCATCCCCTGCGGCAAAAACACCGCTTAAGGATGTCATGTAATTTTGGTCAGTTTTAATGCATTTTTTTTCACCTATCTCAATATTTAATAATGAGATAAGCTCGCTTTCCGGATGTAAAAATCCGATGGCCAGTATAATCAGATCCGCTTCAATTTCAAATTCTGAGCCGGGAATTTCTTTCATCTGGGGATATCCACCGCAAGAGGTTTTTATAAACTCTACTTTAACGCAGCTGATCTTTTTAACGTGATTGTTTTCATCGCAGGTAAATTTTTTTGTCAAGATAGACCAAAAACGTTTACATCCTTCCTGATGGCTGCTGGACTCTTTCAAAAGTACTGGGTAAGATGGCCATGGAAAGTCATCGGTGCGGCTTTTAGGTGGTTTTGGTAAGACTTCAATCTGAATAATGCTTGATGCTTTTTGCCGATTAGCTACGCCGACACAGTCAGCTCCCGTATCTCCTCCTCCGATTACAACTACTTTTTTTCCTTTTGCGTTCATTTTTCGCGATATCTTTTTTCCCTGGACAAAGAGATTAGATTCTTTTAGGTAGTCCATCGCAAAATGTATGCCATGAGATTCGCGGCCCGGGATTTTTAAGTCACGAGGTGTCCGAGAGCCGGTAGCTAAGCAGATAGCAGAAAAATCTTTTTTGAGTTTAGTTGTGGAGTAATCTCGTCCAATATCAACAGAGGTTTTAAAAATAATTCCTTCTTTTTTTAGGAGTTTGAGCCGGCGGTCAAGAATCCATTTTTCCAGTTTGAAGTCAGGGATACCGTATCGCAAAATTCCGCCCACTTTATCATCACGCTCAAAGACGGTAACGGAATGTCCTAATCGATTGAGCTCAGAGGCACAGGCCAATCCGGCTGGTCCGGAGCCGACAACAGCAATTTTTTTATTTGTGCGTTGAGCTGGTTTGTTTGGTTTTATGAGATTTTTTTTAAACGCGTATTCAATAATAGCCAATTCGTTTTCACGGATCGTAATGGGATCATCATTAATGCCTAATACGCAGGCATACTCACATATCGCCGGGCATATTCGGCCTGTAATTTCTGGCAAGCAGTTAGCTTGACTAAGAAGATGGAATGCTTTTTTCCATTGTTTTTGTGCCACAGAATTGTTCCATTCCGGAATATAGTTACCTGCCGGGCAGCCCCAATGGCAAAATGGTGTTCCGCAATCCATGCAGCGCAATGCTTGTTCTGTTGATATTTTGTCGCGGCGTATTTTTACCGCGTGTTTATAATCACCCACACGTTTTTTTATTGGCCGGTAGGGTGCATTTACACGGGCGTGTTTTAAGAAGCCTTTGGGATCACCCATCGGATACCTCCGAAAGATTATTATCATTTTGTATTTTTAAGCCTTCCAGGACGCGTTCATACTCTATGGGCATGACTTTGACAAAATAGGAAATTTCTGTTGAAAAAGAATTGAGGACTTTTTTAGCCAGGGAACTTTGAGTATAGTGTGTGTGTCGAGTCAATAAGTGCCGGACTATCTTTTTGTCTTCATCAGATATTTTTTTCAGACGAACCATTTCCATGTTACAACGTTTTTTAAAATCTCCATCAAAATCATAAATATAGGCGGTTCCGCCTGACATGCCGGCAGCAAAATTCCTTCCTGTCTTGCCCAAGATAACGATTGTGCCCCCGGTCATGTATTCACAGCCATGGTCGCCCACGCCTTCTACAACAGCGTTGAGCCCGGAATTGCGGATACAAAATCTTTCTCCGGCTATACCGCGGATGTAAGCTTCACCGGCTATCGCTCCATAAAATGTCGTGTTACCGATGATAATATTGTTTTCTGCGCAATAAGTTGATTTATTAAATGGATAGATGACGATTTTTCCGCCTGAAATGCCTTTTCCTGTGTAATCATTGGCCATGCCTTCTAATTCAAATGTTACGCCTTTTGCCAGAAATGCCCCAAAACTTTGTCCGGCGATTCCTGTAAATTTGCATTGGATGGTATTGTCAGGGAGGCCGTTTTCACCATGAAGGCGGCAGACTTCACCGCTGAGCATGACGCCTGCCGAGCGATTGGTGTTATTAATTTTTAGTTTTATATTTACAGTTTTTTTATTTATGAGAGCATCTTGAGATTGTTTGATAAGCGCATGATCTAATATATGGTCTATAGCGTGATGTTGCTTTTTGCAGCAGTAGTTTTTGTTTGATTCTGTTGTTTTTGGTTTGTAAAATATTTTAGAGTAGTCAAGCGTTTTGGCTTTCCAGGGGAGCATTTCTTTATTGATTTCAAGAAGGTCGGTTCTCCCAATCATTTCATTTAGAGTTTTAATGCCGAGAGAAGCCATAATTTCTCTTAATTCCTGAACGATAAAATAGAAATAGTTAATCACGTATTCTGGTTTACCGTTGAAGCGTTTTTCAAGAACAGGGTCTTGTGTGGCGATTCCTAAAGCGCAATTGTTGAGGTGGCAATGCCTGAGCATGGTGCAACCTATAGCGATAAGAGCAGCGGTGCAGAAGCCATATTCTTCAGCACCCAAGAGAGCCGCAATAGCGACGTCACGGCCTGTGCGCATTTGGCCGTCGGTTTGCAGCCGGACACGGTCACGTAAACCGTTTAATATAAGCGTTTGATGTGTTTCTGATAATCCCAGTTCCCAGGGGAGCCCTGCGTGTTTTATGGAGCTTAAAGGGGAGGCTCCTGTTCCTCCGTCCCCTCCAGAGATAAGGATCATGTCGGCATGGCCTTTGGCAACACCGGCAGCGATAGTTCCGACGCCGATTTCGGAAACCAACTTGACGCTGATACGTGCTTTTGGATTAACATTTTTTAAATCAAAAATAAGTTGAGCCAGATCTTCAATAGAGTAGATGTCATGATGTGGGGGTGGTGAAATTAAGGTGACACCGGGTGTTGTGTAACGGGTTTTGGCAATAATAGCGCTAACCTTATGTCCAGGTAGTTGCCCTCCCTCTCCTGGTTTTGCCCCTTGAGATATTTTAATTTGCAGCTCATCAGCATTGATAAGATAATTTGTTGTAACGCCAAAGCGTCCGGAAGCAACTTGTTTAATCGCGCTTCTGCGTGATTCACCATTCGTAAGTGTTTTAAATCTTTGAGGGTCTTCTCCCCCTTCGCCCGTATTAGAGCGCGCTCCGATTCTATTCATGGCAAGCGCAAGTGTTTCATGCGCGCCTTTGCTGATAGATCCAAAGCTCATAGCACCTGTGGCAAATCTCTTAAGAATGTTTTCAGTTGGTTCTACCTCATTAAGAGAAATAGTTTTATTTTTATCTGTTTTTATCATCATCAGGCTTCGCAGAGTTGTTGGATGGCCCGATTGGTTGTTGATGAGGTTGGCAAATTCCTGATACTTTTCATAACGGTTGTTTCGAACAGCGTTCTGAAGAGCTGCGATTGTCTCCGGATTCCAAAGATGAAATTCGCCGTCACGCCTCCATTGGTATACGCCCCCGGTTGGCAGCTGATCTGTGTTGATTGAAGCGTTTTTGCAATAGGCACTGTTATGGCGCATGATTGTTTCCTGGGCAATAATATTGAGGTTAGCGCCGCCGATACGTGAAGATGTTCCAGTGAAACAGCGGTCAATAGTTTCTTTGTCTAGTCCCAGTGCTTCAAAAATTTGCGCGCCTTTATAACTCTGGAGGGTTGAAATGCCCATTTTAGATAAAATTTTAAGCAGGCCTTTTTTTACCGCAGTTCTATAATTATGAATTCCGGTTTGAAGAGGTAGCGCTAGTTCTTTTTCGTGAAGGAGAAACTTGATGACATCGTATGTTAAATAAGGGTTGATGGCATCTGCTCCATAGCCGAAAAGAAGAGCGAAGTGATGGACTTCTCGAGGTTCGGCGCTTTCAAGAATGAGGCCAACTCTTGCACGGATAGAATTTTGAACTAAAAATTGATGGATAGCTCCAATCGCAACTAAGGCCGGGAATGCGGCGTATTGAGCATTTGTTCCTTTGTCGCAGAGTATGATAAAAGAATAACCATCCTCAATTGCAGTACGGGCTTCTTGGCAAATTCTGTTGAGTCCACTTAGAAAATCCTGTTTGTGGCTGGCATCAAAAAGAAGTGAGATTGTTTTTGTCTTAAACCCCTTTTTGTTGATTTTACGTATTTTTTCCAGCTCTTCATTTGAGAGAATAGGATTTTTGATGTGCAGCATATGACAATGTTGTGGTGTTTCATCAAGAATATTTTTTTGGCTGCCTATGTGGCTTTCAAGGCTCATCACCAGTTCTTCCCGGATAGGGTCAATAGCGGGATTTGTGACCTGGGCGAAGAGCTGTTTAAAGTAGTCGTAAATGAGTTTTGGTTTTTGGGATAAGACAGCGTGTGGGGTATCGTTTCCCATGGAGCCGATCGGTTCTGTGCCGGTTTCGGCCATGGGTTTAATAATAAATTTTAGTTCCTCGCGTGTATAACCGAATGTTTTTAATAGGGATAGAGCGGGATATTTGTCTGTTTCCTTCTTTTGTTGTGTTCTGGGGAGGTCGCTGAGATCAAGTGTATTTTCTTTAAGCCATTTTCCATAAGGTTTGCGGGTAGAGATGGTTTTCTTAATTGCGGCATCTTCTATAATTTCCCCTTTTTGTGTATTAATAAAAAACATTTTTCCCGGTTCTAGTCTTCCGGAGAACTTAATTTTTTCAGGAGATGTGTCAAGGACGCCCGCTTCTGAGGCCATGATAACCAGATCATCTTTTGTTATAAGGTAGCGAGCGGGCCTTAATCCGTTTCTATCTAGCACGGCTCCAATGTTTGTGCCATCTGTAAAAGCAATAGCTGCCGGCCCATCCCAAGGTTCCATGATGCAGGAGTGGTATTTGTAAAAATCTTTTGTTTTTTGTGGGACGAAACTGTTATTTTGCCAGGCTGTGGGAATAAGCATCATCATTGTATGAGCCAGAGATCGTCCTGAAAGAGTCAGGAGTTCAAAGACGTTATCAATAGCCGCTGAATCGCTTCCCCCAGGCGTTATAATGGGCTTTAGTTTTTCAATATCTTCTTTGAAGAATGTATGCGAGATGAGGCTTTCCCGGGCTTTCATCCAATTTAGGTTACCACGCAAAGTGTTGATTTCTCCATTGTGTGCTAAGAATCTGAAAGGCTGAGCCAAGTCCCATGTTGGGAATGTATTAGTGCTATAACGGGAGTGAACGAGGCACAAGGCGCTTTCTATGTTAGGGTCTTTGAGGTCCGGGAAGAAGTTCTCCAGCTGCTCTGTCATTAAAAGGCCTTTATAAGCTAGGGTTCTCGACGAAAGATTAGTTATATAGAAAAAGGATTGCTGTTTTAAATCAAGCTTTAAAAGGCCGTTTTCTGTTTGTTTGCGAATGAGGTAAAGTTTTTTTTCAAAATCCAGCTGGTTGCTGATATCCGGGTGGCATTCGATGAAAGCTTGCCGGATTATGGGTTTAGTTTTTTTTGCAGTTTGGCCAATAATTGTATCGTCGCAGGGGACATCACGCCAACCAAGAAATTTTTGCCCATGTTCAGCTGTAATCTTTTCTAAAAGCAACATGCAGCTTGTGGCTTCTTTTTTGTCGGAGGGTAAAAAAATCAGGCCAGAGCCATATCGGCCCGCACAAGGTATTTTAATTTGTTGGCGAGAGCACTCTTTTAAAAAGAATTTGTGAGGCATTTGAATGAGGATGCCGGCACCATCTCCTGTTTTTGGGTCGGCACCTACCGCGCCTCTGTGCGCTAATCTCTGCAGAACCGTAATGCCTTTTTTAATAATCGCATGAGATTTTTCACCTTTGATATGGCAAATAAATCCAACCCCACAGTTATCGTGTTCAAAGCGTGGATCATAAAGCCCTTGCTGTACAGGCTTAAGGAATCTTTTCATCTTTTTGCTTCTCCTCGGACAGATTGATTGCAATTGTATCAGCATGGATGTGTCTGTTATCTAAGCAAGACTATATCCATAAAACAAAAAATCCTTTTTTGGGCAATATTGTGCCTAAAAAAGGACGTCTTTATCCTGTAAGGTTCACTGGCCTTAAAAGCTAACAAAAAAAGCGTTCCTCTGGAACGCTCCATTGTTCTTTTTCGCGCACGAACATTGTGCACAAAACAAATATAACATATTTATTTATTTTGTCAAGCCAAAAGACAATAGTTATATTTAGATAAGGAAAAGGCGCCCCCTTGACTTGCGTCTTGGAAACGCCCTTATCCCATCTGCACGAGGCGCGCAAACGACACGCCCAGTAACATAAGTTATCAATTCTGTGTTTTGGTAACCTTTTTTAAAGGATGTTAATAAATATTTAGAGAAATTATCCGATAGCCTCGTATCCTTTCTCTTGAGTTCTTATTCTGATGCATTCTCCAAGGTTAAGCACGAAGATCTTGCCATCTCCTATCTTTCCGCTTTTAGCACCATTAATGATGGCTTGAACTGTCGGTTCAACAAAATCATCGTTAACCGCAATCTCAATCCTAACTTTTTTTAGAAGATTAACCTGATGAATAACGCCGCGGTATGTTTCTGTATATCCTTTTTGTTGTCCGCAGCCCAAGACATTGCTGACAGTCATTTTATGAACATTTGCTTTAAAAAGCTCATTTTTTACGTCAGGAAGTTTGTGTGGTTGTATCATGGCAATAATAAGTTTCATTTTAAGCTCCTTAAACCGTTTGCGGGTTAGTGAGTTGTGACGACAAGCTTGCTAACGGAAATCCCGCTGACTTAGATAGTATTATTTATTCTGTGACAAATATTTGAAACCCTGAATAAGATTCCATACCGTGTTCGGAAATATCCAGGCCCTTAAGCTCTTCATCTCTGGAGACTCTTAATCCGATTATTTTATCTATAATCTTAAAAACAATTGTCATAATGATGACGATGAATGAGACGACGGATGTTATTCCCAGAAATTGAATTCCAAGTTGCTTGAATCCTCCTGCGTATAATAATCCGTTATGAGCCAAACCCAACGAGGCACGTCCAAATATCCCCACAGCTAGTGTTCCCCAAATGCCGTTGAACCCATGAACGGGAACAGCGCCAACTGGATCATCAATATGGAGTTTATCGAGCAGGACAACTCCTTTGATAACGATGAATCCTCCTATGCCGCCGATGAGAATAGCTGCCCATGGTTCGACAAACGCGCAAGGCGCTGTAATCGCGACGAGCCCTGCTAAAGCGCCGTTCATGGCCATGGAGAGGTCCGGTTTGCCGAATTTTTTCCAAACGGTAATAAGGGCTACGATTCCACCCATAGCAGCGGCAATATTTGTGTTGATGGCAATGCGTGCGATTAAGTCACCGTTGCCGACACTTAATGTTGAACCGGGGTTAAAACCAAACCATCCAAACCATAGAATAAATACACCTAATGATGCTAAGGGAATGGAATGCCCGGCAATAGCGTTCGCGGATCCATCGGGATTGTATTTGCCTATGCGCGGTTTAAGTATTATCGTGCCTACTAATGCCGCAAATCCGCCTAAAGCATGCACTACGGTTGATCCGGCAAAGTCAGCAAAACCTATTTTAGCTAACCAGCCTCCACCCCAGATCCAATGGCCAACGATTGGATAAATAAACGCTGAGATGATGAAGGAATAGGCCAGATAGGCAGCAAATTTCATTCTTTCTGCGACACCGCCCGCGACAATTGTTGCGGCGGCTCCGCAAAATGCGGCTTGAAATAGCCAGAAGGCGTAAAGTGGTACGCCGCATCCGGATTTGGCGCCTGCCAGAAACCATCCCGTTAATCCTAAAAAAGCGTTTCCATCACCAAACATGATAGCATATCCAAACAAGAAAAATCCTATGGATGCCATACAGAAGTCCAGAAAATTCTTTGTTAAGATATTGCAGGTATTTTTTGCCCGGATGAAACCAGCTTCTACCATGCCGAAGCCGGCTTGCATAAAAAAGACTAAAAAAGCGGCCAAGAGAACCCAGACCGTATCCAGTCCCGTGAGCATGCTGTTAAGGAGTTGTTGTTCCATGATTGCCTCACTTTCTATTGAATAAGGTACAAATAAAAAGGCGCCTGATTATTTGCCATCCTGGCAAAGATATCAGACGCCATTGTTTTATTTAAAGTCACGGCTATGGGACTATAATAAACTACTTCTTCTAATTACCATAAGTAACAGTCTTCTCTTTTTGGTAACCGAGTACTTCATTTTTCCATCTTTTAACAATTCTGTTTTTATATTTGACGACCATAACATGTGAAATACCGAGATTCTTTCCAATGTCTCTGACTGTATGGCCTTTTAATAATAGATTAAATACGCCTTCTTCTTTTTCATTAGATATTTTTTTCCTGATTTCTTCAATAAGAATATGGTTAAAACAGTCGTTGTGATGTGACAGAGAGCTTATGAGAGTATCTTTTAATAAGAGGCCTGTTTCACCAAGAGGCTCTTCAAGGCTCCGAGGTTTCAACTTATCAATTTTTTTTCTTAAGAAATTACGGATATGAAATTCACAGCTCTTGACGATATAGGCATCATTAAATTCAGGGGAAACGCCATTTTTGAATCTTTGCCATAGATGGAGGCACATTTCTTGGTAAATGTCATCTGCCCCAAAAGAGCTTTGAGCGCTTTGTGTTCTCAATAGATATCTGGAAAGATTCTTTAACCGCGGTGAAATCCTTTTTAGTAGAATATAAAAATTCATAGCGTTCTGCTCCTCTTTTTTTAAAGATTCAGAACACCATTGTCCCTGAAAACAAAAAATCCCTTTTCGGGCACTACTGTGCCTAAAAAAGGACGTCTTTATCCATATATTTTTTCTTCGGTGAAACGCCACCAACAAAAAAGCGTTCCGTGTTGGAACGCTTCATTGTTCAGTTTTGTGCACAAACTTTGTGCGCGAAGTAATTATGCCATTTTTTTTTAGTTTTGTCAAGTTTTAGAATATCAGCTTTTAGGAATATTTAGATTTTGCAGCTACATTTTTTACGCCTTAGAAGAGTTTTTTGTTTTGAGATAGAGTCTAGAATGTGCTTTTGTTCTGATGCTCCCGTAGCTAATTTTGAGCAGAGTTTGCTTTTGTGAGTATAGCTTCGGCGTTTCATTTCACAGACGAGTTTTTTGTGCCGGAGGTATAATGCTTTGAGTTTGCCTCGCCATCTTTTTGTTTCAGGATGATGAGCGTAGCCCTTTTTATCTTGAGTGATTATTGTCCATATGGCATGCAATTCCCTATGTTCGCCTAATAGATGTTGCCGGCATAACTTTTTTGGATCAATATCCCATATGCGCATAGCAGTCTTTAAAATATCTAATTGGAGGCCTGGCGTTTAGTTATTGGTCATTCAGACACTTATCGATCAGTCTAATAGAGCAAAATTCTCCACACATGGTGCAGACATCTTTAATTTTTGGATGAGATGATTTTCTGTACTCATGGGCCTTACGAGGGTCTATAGCAAGCTTCATCTGTTTGGCCCAATCTCTGTTTCTGCGGGCTAAAGAGAGCTTCTTGTCCCAGTCAATAGCGCCTTTTAAGCCTTTAGCGATATCTGCCGCGTGAGCGGCTATTTTTGATGCGATGAGGCCGTCTCTGGCATCTTCAATAGAGGGATGCCGTACATGTTCGGCTGGAGTCAAATAACATAGAAAATCGGCTCCATAAAAAGCGGCCAAAGCCCCTCCTATGGCTCCGGAGATATGATCGTAACCAATGGCAACATCTGTTACGAGTGGGCCCAATACATAGAATGGCGCGCCTTTGCAGATCTTTTTTTGGAGTTCCATGTTTTCTTTGATCTGATGTAAAGGCACGTGCCCCGGCCCTTCAATAATCACCTGGACTCCAGCTTTGTGACATCGATCTGTTAGCTTGCCAAGTTCTTTAAGTTCGGCGATTTGTGCCGGATCTGTAGCATCTAAAATTGACCCCGGCCTCATTCCGTCCCCCAGGCTGAGGGTAATATTATAATTTTTAGCGAGTTTCAGGATATCGTCAAAATATTCGTAAAATGGATTTTCGCGATTATTTTTGCGCATCCAGTTGACGATAAGAGCTCCTCCTCGGCTTACAACATTGAGCAGCCTTTTATTTTTCAGAAAGACTTGGAGGCTTTTTTGATTGATGCCACAGTGCACAGTGAAAAAGTCGACACCAGAAATAGCCTGGTCACGCAGAACATCCAGAATTTCCTCCTTTTCCATTTTTAGGAATGTTCCTTTCCTTCTTTGCGCTCTCATAGCAGCTTCATAAATAGGAACTGTCCCGATAGGCAATGGAGAATTTTTGATGATTGTTTTCCTGATAACAGCAAGATTGCCACCCAGGCTTAAATCCATAATAGCGTCAGCCCCTAATTCAATAGATAAATCTAATTTTTTGAGTTCATTCCTGAGGCTGTTTTTATCTGTGGAGGTACCGATATTGACATTAACTTTTGTAGTCAAACCTCTTCCGATAGCACATGGTTTATCCAGTTTTTTTGTATTATTGTGTGTGATAACACAGCTTCCATCTTGGATACGGCGTGTTAATTCGGTGGCGCTTATTCCTTCTTTTTTCGCTGTCTTTTTTATAAGGGGATAAAACTTTTTATTTTGAACTAACGATTTATACATTTTTGAGCCTGTCTTTTAGTCTGCGAGCAGCTTTTTCTGGATTGCGTGCTAGGCAAACCGGGCGGCATACAGCAGCGCGATTGATAGGAATATTACGCGCCATTATATCAGATAATGTTTTTTCTTCAATTCCACCAATAGCAAAAATTGGCAATTTACTTATTGTAAGTGCGTTTTTAAGCATTTTTATGCCTTTTGGTAACAATGTCGGTTTTGTGGCTGTTTGAAAAACCGGTCCAAAACCAAGGTAGTCTATTGGCATTTTTTGAGCGGCCTTAACTTCTTTTAGACTATGAGTAGATAGGCCTATAATTTTTTCTGATCCTAAGATTTTTCGCGCAACAGAAACGGGTACATCTTCCTGTCCTAAATGAACACCATCAGCATCAAGGGCGATGGCTATATCTAGCCGGTCATTGACAATAAAAGGCCGGCGATATTTTTTAGCAATTTTTTTTAAGATTAAACCTGCTTGCAGGAGAGTTTTTGCAGAAGATGTTTTATCTCTGAGCTGAACAATGTCAACGCCGCCTTTAATAGCTTTTGTGAGGATCTTGCTTAGGTTCTTAAAGCCACATGTGGGGTTATCAAGAATCAAGTAAAGCCGGGAATTTTTTAATTGTTGTTTTTTCCAGTTCATAAAAATCAAATCGTAAATTTTGTATGTTTTTGCTTAAAGTTGTATCAAATAGCTTAGAAAATTCTTCGAGCACGCGAAAAGCCTCTTTTGTCCTTTGCGCATTAGCCAGAAAGATATTTTGAAAATTAGATCGTTTTGGTCCAAGGTTAAAAGCACGTCCAACATCACGCTTAGAGTCTCTGTGCTTAAAGAGTTCTTTTTGGTCGAGTTTTGATTCTTTGCACAATTTTGTCAACATGTGTCGTATGACGCTGTATTTTTTTGAAGAACAACTGTTTTTTAAATGAAAGCGCGCAATTTCTTCGCAGACGCGAAGGCCTTCTTTGCAACGGTTGATGTTGGCGTCAATGATTCTATAAGAATCGCAACGTGTTGATTTTTCACATGTTTCGCTTGAGAGTTTTTTTATTGGCATTGCAGTGAGTGTTAAGTGGCTATCTTTTCAATGATGTGCGAAGTGGACCTGTTTTTTAGATAAGGTATCGTTAAGACCTTTCCACCGCAGCTTGTTACAATATCTGCGCCAATAATAGTCTTATTGGACCAGTCTGCTCCTTTGATGAGGACATTTGGCTTAAGAATTTTAATAACATTAAAAGGAGTGTCTTCATTGAAAATAACTATATAATCAACACATTCAAATGCTGCCAGGATACCGGCTCTGTCTTTTTGGCAGTTAATGGGCCTATTTTTGCCTTTGAGCCTTCTAACAGATTTATCCGCATTCAAGCCAATAATTAATATGTCCCCTTTTGCTTTGGCCTTTTGCAGATATTGCACATGGCCATAATGAATAATATCAAAACAGCCATTCGTAAAAACTATGATTTTTTTATTTTTTTTTGCCCGGTCTGTTATCTTCTTTAACTGGGCAATGGGCTTAATTTTTATGTTCATCTACTTTTTTAGAGAGTTTTCAATCAGCTCGCAGATAATGTGAATAATCAAGATGTGCGCTTCTTGAATGCGAGCGGTTTTTGTGTTTGGAACTGTGATGCCTATATCCGCAAGGCTGTTGAGCCCATTTTTTTTATCTCCTGACAAGCCGATAGTTTTTATTTTTAATTTCCTTGCCGCTTTGATGCCTTCAAGCACGTTTTTTGATGTTCCGCTTGTTGATATGCCAAAGGCGATGTCACCTGTGTTGCCCAGAGCTTCAATTTGCCGTTTAAAGATAACGTCAAAGGAGTAGTCATTGCTTAAGGATGTTAAAACAGACGTATCTGTGCTTAAAGAGACGGCGGCAAGTGCTCTTCTTTCTTTTTGAAACCTTCCTATTAACTCTGCCGCAAAGTGTTGGCTATCAGCCGCGCTTCCGCCATTTCCAAAGATCAGAATTTTTTTGCCTTTATTCAAAGACATGCTAATGAGTTTGGCGCTTTCCTGAATTTTTTTAATCAGTTCTTCGTCGTAAAGCAAATACGCTTTAGCTGTAATGGAATCTTTGATAATCTCTTTAATTTTATCTTTCATAATTTATCCAAAAAACTCTTTTGCGATATCATAAAGGTCCATGTCAATTGTTTTTAGTTTTGAAACGGCACTTTCTAAAGGTACAGCAACGATTTTAGTTCCGCACAGGCTGACCATTTTTCCAAAGTCATTGTTTTCTACCAGTTCTACAGCTTTGATACCAAATCTTGTGCCGAGAATCCTGTCGAATGCTGTTGGGGAGCCGCCTCTCTGAATATGGCCCAAAACGCTTACTCTGGTTTCATACCCTGTTTTCTCTTCTATGAGTTTTGCTAAGCGGTCACCGATGCCACCAAGTTTTACGTGTCCAAATTCATCCAGCGTTTGGTCCTTTGTGATGTCCTGGTCTTTGAACTTGGCGCCTTCAGCAACAACAACAATGCTGAAGGTCTTTCCTCTGGAGTGGCGTTTTTTTAGGATGTTGCATGTTTCATCTATGTCGATAGGAAGTTCAGGGATTAAGACGACATCTGCTCCGCCTGCGATTCCGGCAAAAGTTGCTATCCAACCGGCATGGCGCCCCATGATTTCAGCTACCATGATCCTGTGATGGCTTTCAGCGGTTGTGTGCAGGCGATCAATCGCTTCCATTGCAATATTAACGGATGTGTCAAAACCGAATGTGTAGTCGGTTGAGGAAAGGTCATTATCAATGGTCTTAGGGACACCAACAACATTTAAACCTTCCTTAACAAGCTTGTTGGCGGCTCCAAGTGTATCTTCGCCTCCGATAGCGATAAGAGCATCTAGTTTAAATTTTTTGAAGACATCTTTTATTTTTTGGACGTCCGCTCCGGTTTTATCTTTAAAAGGGTTAGTGCGGCTTGTGCCTAATATAGTGCCGCCTTTAGGAAGAATTCCGGAAATGGCATCAAGGTTTAACGGCATGCTGTCGCCATCAATAATACCTTTCCATCCATTTTTAAAGCCAATTGTTTCGTGCTTGTCGTTGTAAGCTTTGCGTACGATTGCTCTGATAACTGGGTTTAATCCTGGGCAATCTCCGCCCCCTGTAAGTACACCTATCTTCATAGTATCTACTCCCTTGTAATAACTTTTACTTATCTGTTGTGTTTATACTTGTGACTTTGTGTCATTGCGTCTGTAATTTTTTATATCTTTATTCCCTGATAGGGGATTGCGATATCTTCCTGATTGAGTTGTTCCTGGTTTTTATCTCTCTTCTTTTTTGCCTTATCATCGGTTGTGATAATTTTGGCCACATGGATTTTAACATTGATGGTTTCTTCAATACCGAAAACATCCTGAATTCTGGATGCGATAATTTCCTGGAGTTTGGATGTGAAGTCAGGCACACTTGTTTCTGTGCGAAGGATAATTTTCATGCTTACATCTATTCCTTTTTTTGTGGCCTTGACATCAGCTCGCGCGTCCTTGATTTCAGGCTGTTGGCCGGCTAAGCGCTTAATCAGATCTTCAACAGCCGATAATGTAATTGTAACCTGGCCATTGGGATTATTAAACGCTATTGTTTTTTCGCGCTGGATCTTTCCGGTTATACTTTGAACAATGGAAAAGCTTAATAGAATACAAACAAACCCTGAAAGACCCGTTATTAAGCGAATTTGCAGGTCTTGATAGGCATAGACCAATATGGTGATAATGTCTTTAAGTTCGACGAGATGAAAAGCAAACGCGACGGCAAGACTTCCCAGTACTACAAACACCAAAGTATACAACAATATATTTAATGTTGTTCGCATGTCATCCTCCTATTTTTCTACACCTTTAATCTGTATAACGATGTCTTTAGGTGTGATATCTGTTGCCTCTTCAACTGCTGCTTTAATTTTTTCCTGTAGCGCCAGAGCGACCTCAGGAATATTGTGTCCAAATTTAACGATGACAGGGACAATGATTGTAATATTTCCATCCTTTTCAGATCTTACTTCGATTGCTTCCGATTTTTCTTTTTTACCTAAGAGGTTGAACGCTTTGGATCTTATATTATCACATATTTTAGATATTCCTTCAACTTCTTGAGCCGCTAAAACGGCGATGGAGGCGATGACGTTATTATGGATTTTGATAACGCCAAGATGGGTTTTTTCTTCTTCTTGGAGCATTTTTAGGCCTCCTTCTGTTCATTGCCCGGGATTTGTTTTGAAAGATTTTCAACTAAATGTGTTGAGACATCTCCTTTTTTAAAGAGAGGATTATTCATGAGTGTCCTGTGAAAGGGGAGCGTTGTTTTTACAGGAGCGACATAAAACTCATCTAAGGCACGTGCCATGGTTTTAATGGCTTCGGCCCTATTTTCTCTGTGCACGATGACCTTAGCAATGAGAGAATCATAAAAAGGTGGTATTTTGTATCCTTGGTAAACGTGAGTATCTACGCGAATATTTGGCCCACCTGGTAGATTGAGTGTCTCTATCAGGCCAGGAGAAGGCATAAAGTTATTATTTGGGTCTTCTGCGTTAATACGGCATTCAATAGCATGGCCATTTATCTTGATGTCCTCCTGGTGAAGTTTAATTTTTTCGCCAGCGGCAATTTTTATCTGTTCTTTGATTAGGTCTATGCCGGTGATCATTTCTGAAACCGGGTGTTCAACCTGTATCCGGGTATTCATTTCCATAAAGTAAAAGTTACGGTCTTTATCCAGCAGAAATTCAATAGTTCCAACGCTGCGATATCCGGCTGCTTTGACCCCCTTAACGACAAGGTCTCCAATTTTTTTACGCAACTTGCTGTCTAAGGCCGGGGAAGGCGCTTCTTCTAAAAGTTTTTGATGCCGGCGTTGAATACTGCAATCGCGTTCTCCGAGGTGGACAACGTTGCCATAATTATCGGCCATGATTTGAAATTCGATATGCTTTGGTTCTTCAATATATTTTTCAATATAAACATCCCCAACGCCAAAAGCCGTTTCGGCTTCTGATTGAGCTGTAATAAGGGCGCTGATAAGGCGTACGTCATTATGGCAAATTCTCATGCCTCTTCCCCCACCGCCTGCCACAGCTTTAATGATAACCGGATATTTAATTTTATGGGCTATTTTTAAAGCTTCTTCCTTTGTTTTGACAATGGCCTTAGAGCCCGGAGTTGTTGGCAGCCCGGCCTTTTGCATTGTTTCTTTAGCGGCCATTTTATCGCCTAAGAGGCGGATATTGTTTGGTGTTGGGCCAACAAAGTGAATTTGGCAGGATTCGCATATCTCGGCAAAATGGGCGTTTTCTGCTAAAAAACCGTATCCTGGGTGTATAGCGTCAACGTCTGTTATTTCTGCCGCGCTGATGATGGCCGGAATATTAAGGTAACTGGCGGAAGGTGCAGCAGGGCCAATGCAGATAGCTTCGTCTGCCATGCGCACATGTAATGATTCACGGTCTGCGACAGAATAAACGGCGACTGTTTTTACGCCGAGCTCTTTACAGGCACGGATAATTCTAACGGCGATTTCACCTCGATTAGCTATAAGTATTTTTGAAAACATAGTTTTATCTATATGTATTATGAATCAATGGGCTTGTTATTATTATGCTGGCTCTATCAGGAATAAAGGTTGGCCAAATTCAACTGGTTCGGCATTGTCAATTAAGATATCTACAATTTTTCCCTTAATTTCTGATTTGATTTCGTTCATGAGTTTCATGGCCTCAATGATGCAAACAACAGATCCGACCTCAATAGCCTGGTTGATTTCGGCAAAAGGCGGAGATTCCGGTGATGGCGCTCTATAGAATGTTCCGACCATAGGTGCTTTGATTTCAACAGTTTTGGCACCGTTAGGTTTTGTGGCTTGAGCTTCTTTTAATGATTGCGCGCTTACGGGAATGGGTGCGGCAGCGGCCATCGGAGGTGCAGAAAGAATTCTGTGCTGGATGCCTTCCATGGAGATTTCACCCGAAGACCCTTTTTTAAGTCGAATTCTCATGTTATCTTTTTCGACCTCAAGTTCGGTCAGGTGGTTGTCATTCATGAGATTAATCATTTCTTTAATCTCTTTAATATTCATATAAGCTCCTTTTTCAAATACAGGTGACTTGATATTGCTGTTTAGGCTCTCTCAATATACGAACGCGTTCTTGTATCAACTCTTATTTTTGTGCCTGTGTCTACAAACAGCGGTACTTGAATAATTGCACCACTTTCAAGGGTGGCAGGCTTTGTTCCGCTCTTAGCCGTGTCCCCTTTGATGCCAGGCTCCGTATGGCTAATGGTATAAACGACGATATTAGGAAGATTGATATTAATAAGCTCGTCTTTAAAATAGAAAGCTGTGACTTCAATTCCGTCTTTTAAAAATTTTTCTGATTCGTGTAACTTTTCTTTTTCTATCGCGACATCTTCAAAGGTTTGAGAGTCCATGAAATGATAAAAGTTTCCGGAATGATACGAATACTGTAATGCTTTCTCTTCAATGTAGGCCTCATCGATCTTGTCATCGGATTTATAGGTTCTGTCGATGACAGTATCTAGCTTTAAATTTCTTAATTTTGTCCTGGCAAAAGCTGAGCCTTTTCCCGGCTTAACATGCTCAACATTAACAACGACAAAAGGAGTGCCGTCTACTTCTACGGTAAGGCCGCATTTGAGTTGATTAATACCTATTGTTGCCACTTAAAACCTCCGAACCGTTAGATGTTACTAAAACCATATCTTCAATTCTGATGCCGTAATGGCCAGCTACGTAAATACCTGGTTCTATCGTAAGTATGGTTCCAGCCTGCAATCGGCTGTTATTCTTTTTGTTTATTGAGGGTGACTCATGTACTTCGAGTCCAATCCCATGGCCAAGGGAATGAATGAAAAATTTCTCCAACCCCTTTTGTTTTAAATAATTACGTGCAGCCAAATCGATATCTTTTATAAGGGCGCCGTGTTTAATTTTACTGATAGCCTCTTGTTGTGCTTCGCAAACGGCCTGGTATGCCTTATGAATAACGGGGTTAATTTTACCCAAAAAGAAAGTGCGTGTCAAGTCGCATTTGTAACCCTGGTATTCAACACCAATATCTATGATGATAGGTTCTCCCTTTTTGATGATGCGTTCAGAAACGCATGCGTGAGGAAAAGACGCGTTTGGCCCCGAAGCAACTATGGTTTCAAAAGCTGTTTTTGATGCGCCTTGGAGCCTCACAAAGCGTTCAATTTCGGCAGCAATCTCCAGCTCTTTAAGGCCGGTTTTTAGGATCTTTTGGATGAAGCTATATGTTTTTTGTGTGATCGTGATAGCATGCTTGATGAGCTTGATTTCGCAGGCTTCTTTTATTTCTCTCAATGGTTCAAGAGTTGTTTTCAAGGGGGAAAATTTTATAGTTTTTCCGGCCAGCTTATGCAGGATTTCACATTCAGCAAACGTCAAATGCCGTGATTCAAAACCAATTTTTTTTATGTTTTGTTTTTTTATAGTTTGGACAATTGTGTCAAAAATAGAAGTTTTTAATTCGGCAACCGTTATTGATGAGGGCGCTTTTTTCTTAAAATCAGCTGTATATCTTGAATCAGTGATGAGAACGGCCTTATTGGTTCCAATGATTAAAAATGAATCAGGACAGCTGAAGCCGCAGATGTAGGAGATATTGGCCACTGAATTTAATAAAAGCGCATCCAAATTTTCATTTTTGATGAATTGAATAGCTTTTTTTAAGCGTATAGGCACGATGTTTGTATTTTTGCGGGAAAGGCGCAATGCTTGAGTGGTCACTTTTTAGCCGTTTTTAAGGAATTATGAATGGCCGCAAAAGCTAAATAATAGCTTTCGGCTCCAAAGCCGGAAACTTGTCCGACACACACTGGCGCGATAAGTGATGTTTGCCTGAATTCTTCCCGTGCGTAAATATTGGATAGGTGCACCTCTACTGTTTTAATATTCGCGGCGGCAATAGCATCTCGGATAGCGATACTTGTATGCGTATATGCTGCAGGGTTAATGATAAGGGCATCAAATTTTTTGCTTGCCTGTCCTATTGCGTCAACAATTTCGCCTTCATGATTTGATTGCAAGATTTTTAAAGATACTTTTGCTTTTTTGGCAAGCTCTTTAAGATTGTTATTGATGGCGGCCAGGGAAACTTTGCCGTAGATGCCGGGCTCTCTTTTTCCCAAAAGGTCTAGATTTGGTCCGTGAATTATTAGTATTTTTTTCATAACCCCCTCTTGTTTCTCTTCGGATGGTATATCAAATTTCAATAGGTTATATCTTTTTGCTCCCCTATGCTTTTTTTATATCTGTTTTTATTTTACGTTATGCTGGTTTAACAGAGTCTATGTAGTTTAACCTTAAATCATAGAGCAGGTTTTCTAGGATTTCGCTTTCTTCTTTTGTCAGGTTTCCTTTTGTCTTTTTTTCAAGGACATCCAAGGTGTCAATAATAAACTTTGCCTGATTCTTATTTTCTTCTATTTGCTGAGTCATGGGGTTCGGTATTTTTCCGAGCGCTATCCATGCCTGCATGCCCAGTGTGGTCAGGAAGAACTTGAAATCTGCTTCTGGCATTTTCTGACTACTGTGTTCTTTGTCTGTTACGGCCTCGGAGGCTTTTTTTTCTTTCCAGCTTTCATCAATTTTTTTCTTAACGTTTTCTTCCATGATTAACCCTTTGTTGTTTGTTAAAGTGTTTGTTTTCAAAGTATAACTATACCAGCATAACCAACGACAGAAGAATAATCTCCCGTTATATCTCCGCTGGTTTGGTAATCTATGAGTTGTGCGTGTTGTGCCCCCAATTTCTTTGCTGCCATGATCGCGATAATGGCCGGGATATAGCCACACATTGTTATTCCCATGTGTTCTATCTTTTCCAGGAGTCGTTGTTCGTCTAATTCAAGGATGGCTTTTATCGCTTCTTCGTCTTTTTTTATCGCGACATTTTGCTGTTCATAATGCGTCATGTCGGAGCTGGCAACAATCATGATTTTTTTAGAGCTGTTTTTTACGGTTTTTGCTATTGATTCAGCTATATCTTTATACACTAAATTTGTGCCTGTGGCAAGTGTTATGGGCACAAAGGAAAAGTTTGAGCCCAAAACAGCCTGGATAAGGGGTAATTCTACTTCTATGGCATGTTCATAAGCATGGGCTTGCTCATCTTCTTCCAGGTATTTGGAGTTTTTCAGCAGCTCAGAAGCTAGATCGGTATCTATGTTTACGAGTTCAAATGGTGTTGACCAGGCTCCATATTTGACGATACTGCATCCTGCGCCATAGCCTGTATGGTTAGGCCCGAGAATGATATAGGAGTCTGCCGGCTCCATCGCTTTCAAGGTTGAAACGGCGACCTTTCCGGAATAAACATATCCTGCGTGGGGTAAAATGCAGCTTATCGCTTTTTGAGGTTTTATAGATTTCTTTACCGCGAATGATGAGATGAGCTTTTTTAAGGCCGCGGGTTCAGCGGGATAGAATTGTCCGGCAACAACGGGTTTTCTGATCATGGCAATAGACCTCCCAGATAGAGTATAGATTTTTGGATGTCCTGAACCGATGCACAGGAATGAGCTTCAATGACTTTAATGGTGTTTTTAGTTACATAAGGGACAAGTGTCTTAAAATCAAATTCACCTGCTAAGGGGGCCTGGTGATCATTAAGATTTTTAATATCGTGAAGATGTATACCAGAAAGCCTTGAGCCAAAATTTTTCAACAGAGCTTCTTTTTCTAAAAATCCAAGTTTTTCAAAAATAAAAGCATGTCCAACGTCGTGCCAGTAGGTGATATTCTTGCTTTTTAGCCTGTTAAAGATGACTTCAAATTCTGTTAAGACTGGGATTTCGCGGTAATAAAATCTGTTCTCAAGGCCAAGTATGCAGTCGTGGTCCTGGCTATAGGCGCATAGGTCTTTAAGGCTTTTTAATAGCTGTTCCAGGTGTGGTGGAGCTTTTTTTTGCCTTTCTTGGATAAAAGCATGTGCGATTTCTTCAAAAGCTTTTGTCTTTACGCGTTCTTTTCTTAAGACATCAATCAGGTACCTTGTTTTATCTTCCATCTCTACCCGGCCGCAGTGGAGGACAACGGCTTTTGCTTTTAAGCGTTTGGCGGTTTGTACGCTGATTTTTGTGTATTCAACGGCTTTTTGGCGTTCTTGCTCATTGAGAGACGCCAGCGAAAAGCAATCAGGGAGAGCCTCCTGACGGTTTAAGCCATCAGGAATAGGACAAAAATTATGCAGGCTCGTTACGTGTAAGTTGTTTGATTCGCAGAAATTAAAAATCTCCTCAACCATTTTTTTGGTCAAGGAGAAATTTAGCTCTATATTATTGATACCCAAATTGGCGATTTCACGCGCGATCGTTTTGCCGTCTGCCGAATGGCTAGCATTCCACGCGGTTGATAAAGCGAGCATATTTTAGAATTTTCTACGTGATTTTTTTCTTTTTCTTTCGCTGGGTTTTTCGTAGTGTTTGCGGTCTTTTACTTCTTTGAGGACGCCTTCTCGTTCAATTTTTCTTTTAAAACGACGCAAAGCTGACTCAAAAGATTCATCTTTTCTTACTTCCACTTCTGACATTATTCTCACCCTTTCTTAAAGAATTTTTTAAAAATTTTCTGATCATTAACTGTAAAAACTCGCACCAATATATCACTTTGGGCCTGTGGTGTCAATGCTTGATTAGCAAAGGCGGTTTTAGTGCCAAAAAGTACGGATGCAGCATGAGACATGGTCCGGAAAGAGTTTTATGTCTGATTGCTATTTAAGTTCAAAGGAGATGATAACATTGAAGGAGAGCTGTTTTTGGTTTTTGAGTTTTTTTGGAAATTCCGGGTAAGGGGCTCCATTTTTTACGCTTTTGATGGCGATTTGCCGTAAATAGCTATCTTTGACAGATTTTGCTTCGTTGACTTCAACCGTTAGGAGATTTCCTTGTGGATCAAGAGAAAAAGTTAAGAAGACCTCTCCTTCCTGCAATTGTTTATAATTTTGATACGCCAGTTTTCTGATTTTTTCCCTAACGATATGATAGTAATTTTTATAATCGGGGCTCTTAAAAATTTCTCCGGGAATATTTGGCAAGTTAACGGCTTTTTTAACAGAATGCTCCTCTTCTTTTTTTACGAAAGGATTTTTGACGAGCTCCAGGATTTCTTTGCTTTTTGATATCTGGTTTTTAAAGAAGGTTTCTACAGTATTTGTTTCAGGCAAAGGGTGTTTCGTTGGCTCCACTTTTTGGAGGGGTTTTTTTTCGCTCTTTTGTTTTGGAGACGCAAGTTGTTTTCGGCTTAAGCTTTGTTGGTAGGATACTTCAATCATTTTTTTGCGTGGCAAGGGCTTTTTTAAAGGCGAATGGTACGGTAATAGTGCCAAAAAGGTGGCATGGATGATGAATGACGCAATAAGACAGATAAAAAATAAGCGGGAATTTTTCATGGCTATATTCTAACAGAATCTATTTTTTTTACAAATATACCAAATGACACATTTGAAGCCAGGCTTCAAATGTGTCATTTGGGGTTTGTTGTTGCGTTATGCTAAAATTCCATTTTCAGTCCGCTGGTTAAGGAGAATCCCGGCATAGGATAATCTTTGATGACCTGATATTTTTTCGCTGTAAGATTATCCATGGATACAAAAAATGTCAGGCCGTTTTTAAATTGCCTGGAGGCATTAAATCCAAATGTCAAAAATGGTTTGACTTTTGTATTGTTGGCAGCATCGTGAAATCTGACGCCTGTGTATTGGCCTTTGAATTCTAGAGTACAGCCTTTCCATTCCTTAAGCTTGAAGGAAAAGTCCAGTTTTTGTTTAGGCTGATAAATGAGGAACTTATGTAGCTTATTATCTATGGCGCTCAGGTAGGTATAGCCAACGTTAATCATGAGGTTCTCAAAAAGCGTTATGGAATTCTCAAACTCTATGCCATCAATGAGAGCTGAGTTAACATTAGACGGTTGCCATGTATTTGGTGCTGTTTCTTCCCAGTTGATGAGGTTGTTGAAGGCATTGCGGTAATATGTAATATCAAAGGTGTAGTATTCATTGAGTTCTGCTTTGACGCCAAATTCACCTCCAAACCCTTTTTCTGGTACGAGATCTGGATCTCCCTTCATCGTTATCCCCCATGCACTCTCATTTGGCCAGTAAAGATCGTTAAATGTTGGTGCACGAAAAGACAGTGCAAATGATCCGTGACAGGCAATATTGTCTGTGACTTTAGTTGAAAATGTTAATCCGGGGTTAACGGTCGTTCCAAAATTAGAGTAGTCATCCACTCTTACGCTTAAATTTAGGTTGAGGCGCTCAAAGAACTTGAGCTGGCTTTCCAGGAATCCCGCTTTAACATTGTATTTGTGTTTTGCGCTTTCGGTGCTGTTGTTAAAGTTGGCAATATAATCAAGTCCTCCGATAAGACGAAGGTTATCGGCGAGAAATGTGGACCCCTGGAGATTAAAGCCTCTTGTCTGTGTTGTATGTGTAGATTTTTCATAAGTTGAGGTGTTATCTAAGAATTTCAATTGTTCATAATTATTGTAGATTCTAACCGACATTTCTGTTTTGGCATCATATTGGAAATTCCATCCCAAATCTAAAAAATTGTTCCTCTTATTTTGTTTATCGTCTGTATCAGGAGAAGTGATGGGTCCAGGCGAGCCTAATTTACTTTTATAGAAGCCGCCGTTAAAAGCGATAGCTTGCCTGTCGGTAAGATCATATTTGAGCCTAATATTAAAGTCTTTGGCGTTAAATTCTGAGTTTTCCCGGAATCCCCGCGAACTCTGATAAGAACCGCTGATGAGGTAACTAAAATCATTAATTTTAGCTCCGTGTAATAACGTTTCAGAATAGGTTTCAAAGGTTCCGAAGCTGGATAAGAGCTCTGTTTTTGGCTTATCAGTCGTTGGTGGTTGCCTGGTGATGATGTTGACGGTCCCTCCCATGGCTTGTGAGCCGTAAACGCTTGATGATGGGCCGTGAACCAATTCAACGCGCTCAATATTATCCAAGGGAATGGAGCTGAGATCTGCTTGTCCGTCGCGGGGGTTATTAATGGGCCTGCCGTCAATCATGACCAGGACCTGAGAGCTGGATGAGCCGCGCATGCGGATGTTTTGGGCTGATCCTACGCCACCATAACTACTGATATTAACAGATGTGAAATCGGTCAGGAGCTCGCTTAAGTCATCGGCGCTTGAGAGTTCAATATCTTCGCGTGTTATGAGGTCAACTTTTCGGCCTGTTTCCTCAATGTCTTCTCTGATTCTGGATGGCGTAACAACAATTCTCTCAATATCAATGTTTTCTTCTTCGGCGCAAGCCAGATTGGGTTGCCAAAAAATAAGTGTTAAAAACAATAAACCTATTAACATATTGAATCTTTTTTTGTAATACATTTTTTCCTTTCCCTTCCCACGAAGGCGTTCTCCGAAAAACAGATGGACCGGGCTCAGCGTTAGTTCGCGGTCAACCGTCGACAGTCCACAGAAAAAATAAACTTAATTATTTCCTGGATTGTTGACAGTGAACTTTTGATTAAGCTATTACCGTTGCGGGGCAGCGCCTGGGATAACACCAGGACTTCCCTCTTTTTTCGGAATAATACAAACTTTTAATGTGTCTGTATTAATTTGTTTTGTGTTGTGTATTCTTTGATATCTAAAAACCAGTGTCTCCAGAATCCTTCTTTTATGATCTTTTCGCTTCTTATAATTTTAATCTCTTTTTCAAAAATAGGCCCATCAACAACTAAGGTGTGAAATTCTCCATTTTCACCGCATGGGCAGACATTTTTGGCCAGTAGTTTATCAACGAGGTTGTGGTCTATGTATTGGCCGACAAATTCTTCTCCCAATTTTTCCGCATGAGCGCTGACAATAATTGTTTTGAATCCAGTATCAATAAATTCACGGATGATTTCCAAAGGTGGCCTGTCCCATAAAGGTTCCAGGGCTTTTATACCGATCTCACCACAGACACGTTCAACCCAGCTTTCATGGTCTAAAAGAAAAATATCGCCAAAGATCATGGTATTAATGTTTTTTGTTTTGATTTCCAGAACAGCTTCTTTAAATTCTTTTTCATAAGCCCCCATATCAGAAGCGACTTCTCTTTGTATGAGTGGAATATTTAGGGCTTGTGCCTGAAGGCTTATTAACTGAGGGTCAACGCCATGAAAACAGCAGCGCTTATATTCTTTGGAAAGAAAGTTCAGCAGGTATTTTACTTTATAACCCTGTTGCATGGCTTTGTAGCAGGCCAGGCAGCTGTCTTTTCCGCCACTCCAGGCGGCTAAAGCGTTTAACGTGTTCATAGAGCGCTCCTTCCTAATAGGCAAAAACAGAGTAAAACGATTATTTCTGAAATTTCGCTTACCGCGCCAAGTGTATCTCCTGTTATGCCTCCGAGGTGGCGCTTAAAGAAATACCCAAAAACGTAAGCGTTTAAGCCAATAGCACTGAACGCTATAAGGCCGTAGAATCTTCCAAATTCTATTGCTGCTCCAAGAGTAAAAAGAGTTGCTAGTAGATAAATTTTAAAATGGATCTTCTCTTTGAAAGCGCGCGCTTTTCCTTCTTTGCGCGCGTACGGAAAAATATAGGTTGAAAAAACGAGCGACCATCTACTGAGAATACACATTAATAGAATGGCTGGAATTTTTAAAGCCGGGCTAAGGGTGCTTAAGAACGCGATTTTTAACAAAAGTGCGGATAGCAGGCTTAAAACGCCCATGGTGCCAATATGTGAATCGCGCATAATTAAGAGCATCTTTTCTTTTGATGTTCGGCTTAAAAAGGCATCCGCAGTGTCGGCCAGGCCGTCTAAGTGGATGCCACCTGTCAGAATAATCAGGGAAATAATAATGATGATAGCTTCAGCTATGCTGGAACATCCTATGCGAGATGTTATAAGTGTAATAGCACACAGGATAAGCCCCAAAAGGCAGCCGACAATGGGGTAATATATCATAGAACGGGCAAGTTTATTGTCGTCCATCTTTGAAATTTTGATAGGGATAATTGTTAAAAACTGGAGAGCGGTTAAAAACTCTTTCATTAATTCTTCCCTTCTGAAACGTTTGCTTCCTGAAAAGTTGCCATTTGGGTTAAAATTTTTAAAGCGGCTTCAATAATTGTCATGCCTAAAGCGGCACCAGTCCCTTCTCCTAGCCTCAGGTTAAGGTCGAGTATCGGTTTAAGCCCGATGTGGCTGAGAATGGCCTTGTGTCCGATTTCCACAGAACAGTGACTGGCAATCATGTAGTTTTTTGACGGGGGTGCTAAATGGAAGGCCAATAGGGCCGCGGCACCGGAGATAAAACCATCTATGACAACGGGTATCTTTTTTGATGACGCTGCCAGGATGACTCCGGCCAAGGCCCCTATTTCAAAGCCTCCGACTTTGCTTAATACATCAATAGGGTCGGCGGCGTTAGGTTTATTAATGTTGATGGCTTTTTTAATGACTTCTATTTTTTTATTCAGGCCTTTTTCATCTAAGCCTGTGCCTTTGCCTGTGACTTCTTCAGCGTGTTTTTTTGTTAAAACGGTTGTGATGGCGCTGGAAGCGGTTGTATTGCCGATACCCATTTCGCCTGTTCCTAGAATATCCAGGCCTTGTTTGAGCTGGTCTTCAAATATTTTTATGCCGGAATGGATGGATTGAAGTGCTTCTTGCCGGCTCATAGCAGGCTCTTTGGCCATATTCTTGGTGCCGTAATTAATTTTTTCCACAATCAGGTTAGGATGAGGTTTTAAATCACAGGCAACACCTAAATCAGCTATGACGACTTTTGCCCCTGCGTGTTTAGCTAAGACATTGATTGCGGCACCACCTTTGAGAAAGTTATAGACCATCTGAGGTGTTACTTCTTTTGGAAAAGCGCTAATTCCTTCTTCTGTTACGCCGTGGTCTGCGGCAAAAGTAAAAATAGTTTTTGTGTGTAGTTGAGGTGTTTGGCAGGAGGTGATTCCGGCTATTTGTACGGCCAGCTCTTCCAACCTTCCCAGGCTCGCAACGGGTTTAGTGAGATGATTGAGGTGGTCCTGAGTTTTTTCTATGATATCCAGATCGGGGCCTGTTATGGCACCACAGACTTCTTTTAGTTTGTTCATTTTTTAATCTCCATGGGGATACCGGCCATCATAAAAGTCACATAGTCGGCTTTTTGTGCGACAATTTGATTGATGGTTCCGGCAATATCTCTAAAGTCACGAGCCAGCTTATTGGTCGGAACGATACTTAGTCCGACTTCGTTGGAAACAATTATGGAATTGGCTCTTGTTTTCCGCAATGCCGATAAAATTTTTTTAATTTCATTTTTAATTTTCGCTTCATGGAATTTCATGAGCAAAAGGTTTGAAATCCAAAGCGTCAGGCAGTCAATGAGAATAACGTCAAATGTATCGCCAATTTTATGTATTTGTGCAGCAATGTTAATTGGTTCTTCAAAAGTTTTCCAGTTTTTTGGCCTGTTTTTCTGGTGCGCTTTGATGCGTTGGCGCATTTCTTCATCTAGGGGCTGACAGGTAGCAATAAAAGCGACTTTTTGGTTTTTTTGTTTTGCGAGTTTAACAGCGAGACGGCTTTTTCCGCTGCGCGATCCGCCTAAGATAAATGTGATTTTATTCATAAAAATAAAAGATTTGTTAAGTGAGTTGTGTCATTAAAGGTAACAATATTCATTATGTTTGCATCATGTTCGACTATATGAATACTGGCTAGCTTTGGTAAGGGCTCCCAGATATCTTGTTTGTTCATAACATGGTTAAGGATGATCCGGATAGGCCCGGCATGTGTGACGACACCAATAGATAGCCCTGAGTTATCGGCTATAATTTTTTTAAAAATATTTGTTATGCGTTGTTTGAAATCTTTCAATTGTTCTCCATCAGGAACTGTTGTTTTAAAAGGGCTGCTGAGCCACTGAGAATAAATATATTTGTGTGCGTTCATGATTTCGTCATGAGTTTTTCCCTCAAAAAGGCCGAAGTTCAGTTCTCTTAAATCAGGTGTCGTAAAAATTTCTTTTCCTTTGAAGACGATTTTGGCAAAGTTGGCGGCGCGCTTTAGGTCACTGGAGTATATTTTGTGGAATTCTTCGCGCTTGAGCTTTTTTTGTGTTCTTAGGGCCTGTTCTTTACCGGTTGCGTCCAGATCAATATCCGTGTGTCCGAGATATCTTTTGGTATGATTCCATTGCGTTTGTCCGTGCCTGATAAGTGTAATTTTTGTTAGCATGATAGGTTAGAACCCAGAATAATGTATGGTTTTGAAGTTATAGGATTTTTTTTGACCACGACAACTGTTTTATAAACGGTTTCTATTGCTTGGTATGTTAAGACATCTTCCGGTGTTCCTAGGCGATAGATTTGGCCTTCGTTAAGTAAAAGGATACGGTTGCAGTATTCACTGGCGAGGTTGAGGTCATGAAATACAATAATGACTGTTAGTTTTTTTTCTCTGTTGAGGCGCTTTAGTAAATCCAGTATTTGTATTTGATGGCCGATATCCAGATGTGATGTTGGTTCGTCAAGAAACAGTAAAAGCGGTTCTTGAGTGAGGGCCTTGGCGATAATGACACGCTGGCGTTCTCCAGAGCTCAGTTCGTTAATGTAGTCATTTTTAAATCTGAGCGTGTCTGTTAGACTCATAGCGTTATGTGCTATCTGGTAATCTTCCTTGGATTCGGTTTGCAGCCTTTTTAAATGAGGCGTACGTCCTAACAGAACAATTTCAGAAGATGTAAAAGCGAAATTAACTTGGGTGTCCTGAGGTACAAAGGCGATTTTTCGGCAGAGTTCTTTTAGCGGTAATGAGGCGATATTTGTGCCTTGAAATGAAACCTTACCGCTGAAAGGATCAAGCTCTCTGCTTGCGAGCTTAAGCAGGGTTGACTTTCCTGATCCGTTGGGGCCAATAATTCCTAAGAATTCCTGTTGGCCGACATCAAAAGAAACATTTTTAATAATTTCTTTTGTATGATACCCGCCTGAAAGATTTTCTATTTTAAGCATGCTTTTCATTTATTTGATCCTTTGTCGTTTTTTTAATAGAAAGATAAAAATAGGTGCGCCGAAAATAGCGGTTATGACACCGATAGGAATTTCCACAGGCGGCAAGATTGTGCGCGCGCACAGGTCGCAAAGAATCATAAAGATGCTGGCACCAAAACATGTTGTCGGAATAAGTATTTTGTGATTTGGGCCGACAATTAATCTCATCATGTGTGGGACAATGAGGCCGACAAAGCCGATAATGCCACAGACAGAAACAAGGCTGGCAGTGATCAGGGCCGTTAGGCCCAGAAGCCAAATTTTGAGTTTATGGGTCTCGATGCCCAGATGATGGGCTTGCTGTTCTCCGATGCTGATAGCGTTTAGATCCTGTGAAAAGATAAAGATAACCGTGACACTTGAAAATACGATACCTATGACGATGCATAAGAGTTTAAAATTGAAAACTTGGAGGCTGCCCCATAACCACCATGTTAGGCCATGAAGAGTTTCATTTGAAGAAATGGATAAGAGCAGCACTAGAATAGCCGAACACGTAATAGAAATAATGACACCTGATAGGATAAGCGATTGTTCCGATATTTTGTTATGTTCCTTAGCCAGATGATAGACAATGATAATGCTGATCATAGCACCTGTGAAGGCAGCAAGCGGCAGATAAATTCTTGATAATCCAATGACGATTGCAATTAAAGCTCCTAATCCTGCTCCGCTGGATGTGCCAAGAAGGTATGGCTCTGCCAAAGGATTTCTAAGAATGGCTTGTAAGGCGATACCTGATACCGCCAGGCCGCAGCCGGCTGTAATGGCCAGTATGATACGCGAAAATCTTAACGATAAGATTTGGATATTGTCGGGCGCAAAAAGTTCCATAGCGGGAATATGCGCGGAACCTTTTAAAAGGCTTAATAGGATTGTTGCCAATAACAGAACGGTTAAAATGCTGATTTTTTTCCACATGGTATTAAGAATGAATCTTTTCGTACAGTTTTTGGATGCCTAAAACAATGCGCGGCCCGGGTCTTAAATACAAATTTGGGTCAATATCATCATAGATGCGATTGTGAATAACGGCTGATATGTGTTGCCAGCCGGGACGGCTTTTGATGAGTTCCAGAGGGTTTCTTTTGTCCATGTAACCGATAATAATTATGTCGGGATTTCGATTGATGACTTGTTCCGGACTGAAACAACAAAAGGGTCGTATGGTATCATGCGCGATATTGGTGCCACCGGCATAGGTAATCATTTCGTCAATAAAAGAACCCTTTCCCGCGGTTAGAAGTGGGTCGTGCCAGATTTCTATAAAAACCTTAGGTTTCTTGTCGGCTGCGATAGTTGCAGTTTTTTGCTGGATAGCCGTTAAATCTTGTTTCATTTTTGATACCAGATGGGATGCTTCCTTTTCTCTTTGGGTTAGCCGTCCTATTTCTTCAATAGATTTTAAGAGATCCTCAATGGTTTTTGGATCGCTGACATAAACATTGAGATTGAGTTGTTTCAATTTTTCAATAATAGGCGCTTGTTCTAGGCCTGTGCAAAAAATGATATCAGGCTTTAAGGAAAGTATAATTTCTATATTCGGATCGCTAAAAGTTCCGGCTTTTGGTTTGCTCAATGCTTCTTTAGGATAATTACAAAATTGACTTACAGCGATAATTTCTTTTTCTAGCCCAAGAGCGAATAGAATTTCTGTGGTTGATGGAGCGAGGGAAACGATTCGCAAATTTTTTTGTTGGGCCAGGCTGTTTTTGGTAAATAGCCAGAAGCATAAAGACAATAGACAGATAAAAAGAATAGTTTTTTTCATGATTTTTATAAAATGACCAAAAAAAACCCAGCTTAAAAAAAAGCTGGGTGATGTTCCCTGTTTTACATGACCCTTTCCGCGAGAGTAAATATAATTTTGCTTTAACGCAATAGGTAGGTCTTCTGGCTTGCCCGCATTTTAACCGAACCTTCCCGTCTTTATGACAGTGGTTTTTTCCGCTAAGGTTGTCCTAGCGTAAGATCAAAATACTTGCTCTATTTTTAAAAATAGAGCGCGGGATTACAGCGGCGGGACCGCATCCGTCTTTCACGGATTTCCCTTTAAATAACCTATTGTTTAGAAAAGCTTCATTATCTTATGCTAAAATATTTCAACAGTCAAGTATTTCTTTTGTCTCTCAAATGATAAATGACGCTTTTTAGGTTTGGCCTTAAAAGGTGTCATTTGGACGAATGCATCATGGGCACAAAACGCACAGGTATGATCGCTTCCTGTTTGAAGGAGTTGTCATTGTCCTTAGTAATGCAATAGAGCTCTTGAAGGCATTCTCCTATAGGGATAATCATCCGGCCGCCTATTTTAAGTTGTTTGATGAGCTCTAAGGGCAGTTCATTAGCAGCTGCTGTAACGATAATCGCATCATAAGGAGCTTCTTTCTGATAACCTGCATAGCCGTCTCCGCAGATGACCTCAATGTTTTGATATCTCAAATTCAAGAATTTTTCTCGGGCTTCTTTAGCCAGCTCTGAGATGATTTCTAGGGAAAATACCTTTTTGGCTAATTCCGCAAGAATGGCAGTCTGATAGCCACAGCCAGTTCCGATTTCCAAAACTTTGTGGGTTGGTTTGATATTGGCTAGTTCAGTCATTAAAGCAACAATGTAGGGTTGAGAGATAGTCTGGTTGTTGCCAATTGGTAAAGGGCTGTCGTTGTAGGCAAATGAAATGAATTTTTCCGGTATGAACAAATGGCGTTTGATTTTTCTTAGTGCGTTTAAAACGCGTTCATTCTGGATGCCCCTTACCTGAATCTGATGGGAAACCATGGCATCGCGTTGTTTTTGGAAGCTGTCTTCTTTTTGATCGGGCAGCTGATTGTCAAAAAAACTCAAAGAGGTATTTAGAAAGTGGTAAATATTAATCATGTTAGGAATTTATGGTTTCAACAAGCTTTGCGATATCCTCTGATTTAAGAATTAAAAGTGCTGAAGCGTTATCGCAACTGCAGGTCGTTCCATAAACAGAGCTTAAATCGATGCCTGCTTCTTTTATTTTTTTTGCAATTTCACTGGCTGCTCCGATTTTGTCCTCTAAGATGATTCCTGCCACATCCTCTTCCTGCGCCAGAAGCCCCCTGCTTTTTAGTGTGAGTATGGCGTTGGCATTGTCATCAGTAATAAGGACAAAACAGGCATTTTCTTTTTCTTGCCAGGCACAGATGCTTGTCAGGTTAATCTTTTTTTCTGCCAATATAGATGTAATAAGGGCAAATTGACCGACTTCACTTTTTGCTGTTACAAAAATCTGTTTTAAAGCCTTCGCTTTGTTCATATCCCCTCCTCAGTTATTGGGCCGATTTTACTCATGACATATGTTAAAAATCTGAAAAGAGAATTCTAACATGGCATGTCAGGAGCTAAGCTATTTTACAAAGTCCATTATATCTTACTTTCTAAATGTTTAATAATGGTTAAACGAATAAATATCTTTTATGTTTTTTCTCTTCTTTTCCCGATGTTCTTCCCGGGAATAACCTAATGTTAGAAGACAGACAATTTTTTTATTGGCCGGTATTTCCAGGATCTTCCTTGCCCATCTTTCGTTGAACCATCCTATCCAGCAAGTAGAAAGATTAAGTTCCTGTGCCTGCAATACAAAATGTTCCATAGCGATGCCGATGTCTATTAGATAAAAAGGTGTACGGCGTAAGTAGCCTGCTGTTTTTAGCAGTAGGGGTGTTTTTTCTGATACGCAGGCGATAATGACAGGTGCTTGTTTGGCAAAAATGTTCATCTGATATGGGCCATTGAAAACATGGTCTGAGAGATTCTTTTTTATGATTGGATCATTAATGACGATGAAATGCCATGGTTGGCTATTACAGGCAGAAGGCGCAAGCTGAGCAGCTTGAATGCACTTGAGGATGTCTTCTGTTGGAACATGTGTTTGTTCGTAGGTTCTACTGCTTTGTCTTTTTTCGAGCAGGTCTTTAAGCATGAGCAATAACGTATAAAGGTTATTTTAAGCCGTTCATAATGCAGGTTCCACCATAGCAGAGACTGGAAACAATGACTGACGCGATAATAACACCTATGGTGATAGCAACGAAAACATGCCTGAAGGGCATTTTTAAGAGTGAAGCGGCCATGCATCCGGTCCAGGCCCCGGTCATGGGTAATGGAATAGCAACAAAAATGATGAGTCCAAGAAGCTCAAATTCTTCAATTAGCTTGCCTTTTTTCTGTGTTCTCTTAAAAAGCCAGAAGAAAAACTTCTCAAAGAAAGGAATTTTGCGTAATTTTTTTGAGATTGGTTCCAGTAAAAAGAATAAAGGGGCAATGGGCGCCATATTGCCGATAATTGCTAAAATGCAGACCTTGAGGATAGGTTCATGGAGCTTCAACCCTAAAGGGATAGCCCCTCTTAGTTCAAGGATAGGCAAGGCTGAAGTTATCATGATAAGCGCTTCATTCGGTAAATGCATGCAGATATATTAACATTGATTGGGGAAAGGTTAAAGTGGAATTTATTTTTGAGCGGCCATATTAGTAAAATAGACGCTCTTCAAATAGAGGCTAGGTTGTGCCTGATTTTGATATTATTTTAATGGCGTTGTGCTCGTTGGGCAGAGGTCTATCTTTAAGGTGTGGCAAAATGTAATACAGAAGTTTTTTTCATTGGTAACGCAAAGAACGCGCCCCTTCATTTTGATTTGAAATTTTTCAGTTTTATCATTTGAGTTCCTGGATTTTGTGACAAAGATTTCCGGTTTATCAAAGTCTTGCGCTTGGCCGCTCTCTGTTTCTTTGATAATGTAAATGAGATATTTATGGATTCTGGTCAAAATCCCATCCTCGCGAATGGTCTCTGATGCCCAGAGAACCCGCTTTTTTTTATCTTGCGAAGTAAGGTTTTTGAAAACTAGGTCTCTCATTTTTTCCTTTACTAAAAAACCCGCAGAAAAACTGCGCAGGGAACGGTCGCGACCGTTCCCTCGATTGAAACATCTATATCAAGATCCTGTGGGAAAACTATAACACAATAAGAATACCTGTTTCAATGAGTTAGGGGGTGTTCAGGAAAGCGTTTTCTTGATGAAATTGGCGAGAAATTTCTTTGTGTTAAACCTGGACTCTTTTTTTTGTAACAATCTGAAAATATTGGATTTATGCTTTACGATGGAGAAGACAGACAAAAGCGTCAAAAAAAGAAGAATTTCTACTGGAAGGTGAAAAATAATACCCAAAACAGGCAAAAAGACAGAACAAATAACAGAGCCAAGTGATACAAAACCGGTGGAAAGAAAAATGATTAGCCATAACACAACGATGATCAGGCATGTTGTAGCAAATTGGTCTATTAAAATAGAAAAACCTATGAGTGCTCCTAAACTGGTCGCAATGCCCTTACCTCCTTTAAATTTTAAAAAAATTGTCCAGTTGTGTCCACAAACGGCAAATATGGCTGCTAGACACAGATAGAGATTTCTAGATATATTAACGTCAGGCGAATAAAAAAATAACCCTGCCAAAAGGACTGAAGCAGTTCCTTTGAGGATGTCTATGGCAAGTACGGTTGTGCCAATGCCTTTTCCTAGGACTCTAAAGGCGTTAGTCGCGCCTAAGTTGCCAGAGCCATGTTTTCTTAAGTCCATGCCTTTATATAGCCTGCCAAAGAGATACGCAGTAGGAATAGACCCTAAAACATAGCTAACAATGAGTCCGCTTATTATTTTTAAAAAGTGTGGGTGCATGTTCTGAATTGTTGAGTGTGTTAATACCTAGCCGGATATAGTCTATACCTGAGATAGATGTGAAAATAGCGGCTGGCCACCAAATGAAAGGTGAAAATTTAAATTCCAAAATAATACAGACAATAGTAGCCATCTGCAGAAAGGTGGTTAATTTGCCCCATCGTGTTGGCTGGATGTGAACACCTGGATGCGTGATGAGTATAATACAGCTGCCAATGAGAATAATGGTGTCTCGGCTGATGACAATCAATAAAACCCATAGGGGGAGGCTAACGGCAAAGTATATTTTGCTGACGCGGTAGATAAAGATAAAGGCAGTTATTAGAAGTGCTTTGTCTGCTAATGGATCTAAAATAGCCCCTGCTTTTGTTCTTTGTCTTTTTGTCCGAGCGATGTATCCGTCAATGATATCTGAAACAGCAGCTAATAGAAAAATACTCAAGGCTACTATTTTAAGATAGGGTTTTTGTGGCGTATAAAAAACCAGCGAAGCCACAAAAAAAGGAATGCTGATGATTCTAAAAAGTGTGATTTTATTGGCAAATGTCATAGTTATTGGTCTTTAGTGTAATAGGCGCATTCTTTTTAGCGGCCAGTAGATAAAGACAGCTTTTCCTAAAATATATTTATCATCCAATATGCCCCAATACCGTGAGTCTTTAGAAGAGGCGCTGTTATCACCCAATACAAAAAAAGCGTTATCGGGTATTTCGATCTCTTTATTTTCTTGTCCGTAGGTGCCCCTGTTATAGTAGTAGATTTTATTAAATGGATTTCTTTTTAGTGGGTCACCATTGATAATGACTCTTCCATTTTTGATTTCCACTTTATCGCCAGGTGTGCCAATACAGCGCTTGATAAAAGCGCGTTTTGGATCTTCAGGATAATTAAAAACGACAATATCACCTGTTTTTGGTTTTGTAAATTTTGTGATACGTTTGAAAGTAAATGGAATCCTTAATCCGTAAACATATCTTAGTACCAAAATTCTGTCATGTGGCATAAGTGTTGGTTCCATAGAGCCGGTCGGGATTTTAAAGGGCTGTATAATGAACGCACGGATGATAAGAGCCAGAATAATAGCTGTTCCCAGTGTTTCCAGGGTTTCTTTGACAATTGCTTTCTTTTTGGGGTTCATGTGTATAAACATATGGGTCGCCTTAAATTTTTAGAGCTGCTAAAAAAGCCTCTTGGGGGATTTCTACGTTTCCGACTTGTTTAAGCCGCTTTTTACCTTCTTTTTGTTTTTCCCAGAGTTTTCGTTTGCGAGAGATGTCGCCGCCATAACATTTTGCTGTAACATTTTTGCCAACGGGGCGAATTTTCTCAGCTGCCACAATGGTCCCCCCGATCGCTGCCTGAATATTAATCAAAAATAATTGGCGAGGAATAAGCTCTTTTAATTTTTCAACAAGCATGCGTCCTTTGAACTGAGCTTTTTCTTTATGGATAAGGCAGGAAAAAGCGTCGCACACTTTGCTGTTGATGAGAATATCAAGCTTTACCAGGTTTGTTGGTTTGTAACCTTCAAACTCGTAATCCAGGGAACCATAGCCGCGCGTCACAGATTTTATCTTATCATAGAAGTCGACAATGATCTCTGCTAAAGGCATTTCATAGACGATTTTAACTCGGTCTTCTCCAATGTAATCATTTGTTTTAAATTCAGAACGTTTTTGTTTGGCCATGTCGCAGACTTCTTCAATAGAGGAAGTAGGCACGATCATAAAAACCCTGACATAGGGCTCTTCAGCAAGTTTAATCTCGCATGGATCAGGTAATTTAACAGGATTGTCTATTTCTAGAACTTCCCCATGACGGGTTGTAATGCGGTAGACAACATTCGGTGTTGTTAATACGAGATTTAGATTATATTCGCGTTCCAATCTTTCCTGGATGATCTCCATATGAAGTAGTCCAAGAAAACCGCATCGGAATCCATATCCAAATGATTGTGATGTTTCGGTTTCAAAAACAAAGGAAGAATCATTGAGTGTTAATTTATCCATCGCTATTTTTAGTTCCGGGAAATCTTTAGCATTAACGGGGTAAATGCCGCAGAAGACTAGAGGTTTGACTTTTTTATATCCGGGCAATGGTTCCTCGCAGGGATTATTTTTTAAGGTAATTGTGTCTCCTATCATGACTTCTTTGGGATCACGTATATTGGCTGTGAGATATCCGACCTCCCCACAACTGAGTTTTTTCGTTGTAGACATTTGAGGTTTGAGGACACCTATCTCTTCTACGGTGTAGGTTTTTTGAGATTGCATCATGGTAATAGTATCACCATGAGCTATCTCTCCATTAAAGAGGCGGCTATAGATAATGACGCCTTTGTAGGTATTATACGTGGAATCAAAAATAAGAGCTTGCGTAGGGTTGTCGGATCTCCCTGTTGGTGCAGGTACATTTTTAACAATGTATTCTAATATTTCTTTAATGCCCTTGCCTTCTTTTGCTGAAGCCAACAGGATATCATCTTTATTTAAGCAAAGCGTACTTTCGATTTGTTCTTTGACTTTTTCTAGTTCAATGCCGGCTATGTCAATTTTATTGATAACAGGAATGATTTTAAGATTATGCTCTTTTGCCAGAAAGTAATTAGCGACTGTTTGTGCTTCAATCCCCTGTGAGGCATCTATCAACAGAAGCGTGCCTTCGCAGGCAGCTAAAGATTTAGATACTTCATAAGTAAAATCCACATGCCCTGGTGTATCAATCAGGTTTAATATGTAGATATTATCGTCATCAGCTTTATAATTTAAGGTCACAGCGGAAGCTTTAATAGTAATTCCTCTCTCTTGCTCAATCTCCATATCATCAAGCATTTGGTGCCGGAATTGTCTCTTATCGATGGTGTTGGTAAATTCCATCATCCTGTCTGCAAGCGTTGATTTGCCGTGATCAATATGGGCGATTATAGAAAAATTCCGTATAAGGGATTGATTTGTCATACTTTATTAATTTCCTCTGTTAGCCGGTTAACAACTTCGTCGATAGTCATGTGTGTTGTGTCAATATAAATGGCATCAGGGCTGCGTCGCAATGGGCCGAATTCCCGCTTGGCATCTGTAGAATCGCGCAACTTAATATCTTCTTCGATATCGACTTCATTAACGGCTATATTTTTACTCCTTAATTCTATGTAGCGCCTATGGACTCTTTCTTTTTGGTCAGCATCAAGGTAAAACTTTTTATAGGCATCAGGAAATACGATGGTTGTGATATCGCGTCCTTCCAAAATAGCTTTTTTATCTTTAACGAGTTTTCTTTGTATTTCAACCATGATTTCACGGATTTCTTTAATTTTTGAGATTTCAGCTACATGCCTGGTGATATCAGGCATTCTGATTTGTTCAGAGACATCTTCATTGTCTAGCATGACTTTTAAATGGCCACTTGTCAGGTCATAAAAAGATTCAATTTTAGAAGATTTAGCAAGGGCAATTATAGCTTCATTATTCTCAGGGCTTATGCCGGATCTTTTTGCCTTTAAAGCAAGGGCGCGGTATATGGCTCCTGTGTCTACATATAGCAGACCCATTTTTTTAGCGATAATTTTTGCGACAGTGCCTTTTCCTGAGCCGGCTGGGCCATCAATGGCGATGATTGATTTAAGCGTCGTCATGATTTTTTGCCATCAGGTTTTCCGGTTTTAGATAATTTTTTTCTTTGATAGAGGGATTTTCTAAGAAAGGTACATAGATGGTTGCGGTTTTCATCTATTAAAGCCTTTTTGAAGCTGGCTGTGTTTTTTTCAAAAGCCGAAAATGCTTTGAGGACTTCTTCTTTGTTGCTTAAAAAAATATCAGCCCACATATGCGTTTCTGCAAGAGCGATGCGCGTTGTATCTTTTAAGCCGCCGGCTCCATAAGTAAGAGCTTTTTGCGGGATAGATTTTATTAGGCTGCATGCCAAAGCATGCGGTAAATGGCTTGAATACGCAAGAAACTTATCATGCGAAGCGGCAGATAGAGTTGTTGTTTTAGCGCCGATTTGTTGCCAAAATAAATGAATTTTTTTGAGCGCATCCGTCTGCTTTGTGTTTGAGGGGGTAAGGATAGAGACAGAATCTTTAAATAGGCCTGCCTGCGCATTTTCAATGCCACTTTGTTCTGACCCGGCTAAAGGATGAGAACCGATGAAATTTAGCCCTTTAGCAGCATTCAGGATATCTTTTTTTGTGCTCCCGATGTCCGTAATTAAAGTGTCGCCAAGGTTCATTCTTTTAAAGCATTTTAGTTTTTCAACAATATCATAAACCGGTGTACAGAGTATAATCAGGTCCGCATTTTCAACAGCTATATCCAAGGATTCTGTTCCTTGGTCAATGGCTTTCAGGGATAGCGCTTTTTTGATTTTGTTTCTGTCTCTAAAAAAACCGGTGACATGAGTGGCTATCTTTTTTTGTTTAATAGCCATACCGATAGAGCCTCCGAGTAACCCTACGCCAATGATAGCTATCTTTTTGAATGATTTCATTTTTTATATTTCCCTATGTATGGCACAGGCAATTTTTTCAAGTTCTTGCATGAGCTCTGTTAATTTTTCCGGGATTAGAGATTGCGCTCCGTCGGAGAGAGCTTCTTCTGGCTTAGTGTGGACTTCAATCATGAGTCCGTCAGCTCCGGCAGCAATTGCTGCTTTTGCTAAGGGGGCCACAAGGTTCCACTTCCCTGCCGCATGGCTTGGATCGGCGACAACTGGTAAATGCGAAAGTTGTTTTATGAGGGGGATTGCGCTTACATCAAATGTATTTCGCGTCATATCTTCAAAAGTTCTGATGCCGCGTTCGCAAAGGATAACATTTGGATTACCTTCGGACATGATGTATTCCGCCGACATAAGCAGTTCTTTTATTGTAGAAGACAGGCCGCGCTTTAGAAGGATTGGCTTTTTGGTCTGGCCAACCTCTTTTAAGAGATTAAAATTTTGCATATTTCTGGCGCCAATCTGCAATATATCAGCATGTTGGGCGATGAGTTTAACATCGCGAGGATCCATAACTTCCGTGATGGTGGGAATGTTGAGTTTTTTGCTGACGTTTGAAAGCATAATAAGGCCTTTTTCACCAAGTCCTTGAAAGGCGTATGGGGATGTTCTTGGCTTGAAAGCTCCTCCCCTAAGAACAGAGGCTCCTGCAAATTTTACTTTTTCGCCAATTTCAAGCAAAAGGTTTTCGTTTTCAATTGCGCAAGGTCCGGCGATAATGACGATTTTTTTTGATCCAATTTTAAGATGGCTTGTAATCGCAACTGCCGTATTATCTTTTTTAAATTCCCGTGAAACAAGTTTATAGGGTGATAAAACAGGTATGACATTTTCTACGCCGGAAAAGACTTCTAAAGGTACAGCGCGCAAAACATCTTCCGGGCCGATCAGTCCAATAATCGTCCTCTTCGTACCTTGAGAAATATGAGCCTTTAAGCCCAGCTTTTCAGTTTTTTCAACAATATGGTCAATATCATTTTTTGTCGCGTCAGGCCTTAATACGATAATCATTTGTTTGTCTCCTGTAGAACGCTTTTAAGTATCCGGATAAGTTTTTTATTTTCTTCATGTGTTCCGATGGTGATGCGGCAATAATGATGAAGTTTACAGGAAGACATGGGGCGGATAATGACACCCTTTTTAAGCATTTTGTGAAATATATGCGATACGTCGCAGTTCATTTTGATAAAAATAAAGTTTGTTTCGCTGGGCTGAAACCAGAGGTTGAGCTTTTTAAATTCCGCATAGAGAAACCGCTTTTCGATATTAACTAATTTTTGAGTCTTTCTTAGAAAAGCAAGATCGCCAAGTGCTTCCTGAGCGGCAATCTGCGCTAATGTGTTGACGTTAAAAGGCTGCCGGACGCGCTCAGCTGCTTTAATGAAGCCTTTAGAACAGATCATGTATCCGACACGCAAGCCCGCCAGTCCGAAAATTTTAGAAAACGTTCTCAAAATAACAATGTTATTGTGTTTTTTTATGATAGGAATTAAATCCGGAAAATCTTTCGTCTGTACATATTCAAAATACGCCTCATCAAAAACGATGAGGATATTTTTAGGAATACTTTTTATAAAGGCAATAATCTCGTTTTTATTAACATAAGTCCCTGTTGGGTTATTAGGATTGGCAATAAAAATTGCTTTTGTGTTTTTTGTAACTGCTTTTTTGATACCGTCCAGGTCAAATTTAAAATCAATGAGAGGAACTGTTTTAACTTTGAATCTATTGATGGCTGCGCTAATTTTGTATTCAACAAATGTACAATCTGCTGTGATAATTTGGGCATTTGGCGCATGAATAGTTTTCAGAATGACATCAATGAGTTCATCAGAACCATTACCAAACATGAGATGAGCTGAACTGATTTTTAGATAGCGGGCAAGGGCCTGTTTTAAATAAAAACAGTCTCCTTGTGGGTAACGATGCAGAGATTGTGTTATTTTCGCAATTGCTCGCAGCGCTTTTGGGCTGGGGCCAAGTGCATTTTCATTGGATGCCAGTTTGATAACATCTTTGATACCGAGCTCTCTTTTTACCTCTTCAATGGGTTTACCGGGCTGGTATGCTTCTATGTTTAAAATATCTTTTCTGATTATATTTTTCATCGTTTTTTATACAATAGGATAAGATCCAAGGATTTTCATAAATTTTGTTTTTCCATCTAAAATATTGAGTGCCTTTTGGACATTTTTTTCTTGAGCATGTCCGACAAGATCAATGAAAAAAAAGTAATCCCAGGCTTTTCTTTTAGATGGCCTGGATTCAATCTTTGTTAGATTAATCTTGTATTTTTTGAATGGCAGGAGCATGTCATGCAGGGCTCCGATACTATCCTTTATGGAGAAGACAATAGATGTTTTATCATGTTCAGTCGGTTGTGCTTCGTATTTACCGATGACAAGGAATTTTGTTATATTGTGAGGGCTATCTTCAATGGCCTTGGCAATAATTTTTAATTTGTAGATATCTGCTGCCAGAAGAGATGCGATACAGGCAGCATTTTTTTCTTTTGCGGCGATTTGCGCGGCTTTAGTGGTACTTGAAACTTCAATAAGATTGGCTTTGGGTAAATTTGATTCAAGCCAAATGCGGCATTGCCCGAAAACAGCAGGATTTGAGTAGATTTTTTCAATGCGGTTTTTTTCATGTTTTGAGAGGACGTTTAATGAAACATCCAGCAAAAGCTGAGAGCAAATTTTTAAATCAGAATCAACCAGCATATCTAATGTATGGGAGATTGCTCCCTCTATGGAGTTTTCTATTGGAACTACGCCATAGTCAGCATGATCTTTTTCTACTTCTGTAAAAATATCGCTGATGTTATTGCAGGGAAAGTATGAAACCATGGAGCCGAATTTTTTTAACGCTGCCAGATGAGAAAAGGAAGCATTGGGCCCAAGATAAGCGATAGTTATTGGTTTTTCCAGGGCTAAAGATGCGGACATAATTTCTCTGTAAATGGCTACAAGCGCCTCTTGGCTCAGTGGCCCGTGACTAGCCTTAGCGATTTTTTCAAAAACGTCTTTTTCTCGTGCCGGAACGTAAATAGCGGCTTTTGTTTTGTTTTTCACTTTTCCTATTTCATGTGTTTTCTCGGCTCTTTTATTGAGAAGAGTTACAATTTCTTTATCAATGACATCAATTGTCTTACGCAATTTATTTAGGTTCATCATTTTCCTCCTGTGGAGCAGCCTGCGCGATAAGTTCTTGAGGTCCTTGTTGAAGGCTAATAACTTCTTCATCTGTTAGCGGAGTGATAGATCCTTCACCACTGGCCAATGTTACGTGTTTGGCTAGGTCCTGCTGAGTAAATTCTTCAATCTTCGGTAATTCATCAAGAGATTTTAACCCAAAATAGTCTAAAAAAAGACGAGTTGTTCCGTAAACAAAAGGCCTGCCTATAACTTCTTTTCTTCCTACAATTCTGATAAGATTTTTCTCGAGCAGATTTTTAATTACGCCATCGACATTAACGCCTCTCAAGGCTTCAATATCAACTTTTGTTACAGGTTGTTTATAGGCAATAATGGCCAGGGTCTCTAAAGATGGGCCACTTAGCTTTTCCGTGTGCTTGATTTTATAGAACGATTTAACGTGGCCAGCATTTGCTGCAGATGTGACCATTTGAAAGCCGCCGGCAATTTCAATGATGCTGATGCCGCTCAGGCGTTGCTGATACTCATTTTTGAGCTCTTCTACAATCTGGCGTATTTTTGATGCATCAATGTCATCAAAAAGTTTTTTTATATCTTCAATTAATAGCGGTTTATTGCTGATAAAAATTAGGGATTCAATAGCCGATCTGACTTGACTCAATTCAAAAATCTGGTCTGTGTTTTCCATATTTTTTAAAAGGTTATGAAACTTTTGTTATTTTTTGTTTGTAAACAATGTTTAAAAGGTCTTCCAGGTTTTTAATGTCAGGTTTACGTGTTAAAGCCTGCGCAACCATTTCTTTGGCCTCGTGTTTTTTGTATTGCAGTTGCATGAGTACTTTTATTGCTTCTTCCAGGAGTGTCTCCTGTGTGGGTGTTCGTGAAGCTGTTTTTGATGTGTCTTGAAGAAGCCCAAATTTTCCAATTTTTCCCTGCAATTTTGCAATGATTTCTTTTGCGCGCTGGGATCCGATTCCTGGTAAAGAGCGCAGGAACTCAATGTCCGTTTCATCAATAGCCTTAGCAATTTGAGAAATAGGTGTATTGATGGCGCGTAAGGCTGCTTTTGGCCCAATGCCAGAAACGGTTATAAATGTTTCAAAGAAGTCTTTTTCTATTTCATTGAGGAATCCTATGAGAATAGGAATACTTTTAGATGGCTCTAAATGGTAATAGTGGTATGTGATCAATTTAATCAGTCCATCAGGTTGCACTGCTTCCTCAATGCGGCCAAGGTGTACAACAGGCAAAAAAACTTCATAGCAGATGCCATTGTTTTCCAATAGAATGGAATTATTCCTTTTTTCTATAAGTCTGCCGCTAATTTGAGCTATCATGGATTAAACCTAGAGATATAAGCATGGGCTATGGCTAGAGAAATGGCGTCGCTAATATCCAGAACTTTCAAAGATTCTTTTTTTATGTCCAGGATGTACTCTATCATCTTTTGAATTTGTTGTTTTGATGCATGGCCACTGCCCGTTGTGACTTTTTTAACACGCGTTGCCGAATATTCAACAAAATGAATCTTTTTTTGTTCTGCTAGCAGGCAAATGACGCCACGAGCATGCCCTAATAAACTAGCTGTTACAGGATGTTTATAGTGGGCGTATAATTTTTCCAAGACAAGGACATCTGGTTTTGTTTTCTCTAACAGACTAAAAAGTTCTTCATAAATTTTTGCCAATCTTTTTGGCATGCCTGCTTGAGCATCTGTTTTAATAAAACCGGCATCCATCAGCGAAAAACCACAGCGGTCCTTCACCTTGATCAGGCCGTAACCGGTTATATTTAGCCCCGGGTCTATTCCGAGAATTAACATTAGTTATTCTTCTATTAACTCGTCCGGTATATCAAAATTTGAGTAAACGTGCTGGACATCTTCATGTTCTTCCAGTGCATCCATGAGCGCTAAAATTGCGTTTGCAGTTGTTTTCTCCGTAATTTTAATCGTTGTTGTAGGAATCATCGTGATTTCCGCAGATTGCCATTCAATTTTATTTCCAGATAAAGCGGTTTTGACAGCTTCCAAATCCTGGTATTCTGTGGTGATCTCGTATGTTTTGTCGTCACCTTTGAGATCTTCGGCTCCAGCATCCAAAACAATATTCATAAGTTTGTCTTCTTCAATGGTTGCTTTATCTATAACAATATAGCCTTTTTTTTGAAACAAAAAGCTGACAGATCCGGCAGAAGCCAAGTTAGCATTTTTTTTGGACATCATGTTCCGTAGTTCAGCTGTTGTCCTATTTTTGTTGTCCGTTACAACGTCAATCATGATGGCGATTCCATTAGGGCCATAACCTTCATATGTCGCTTCTTCGTATGTTACACCAGGAAGTTCTCCTGTTCCCCTCATGATCGCTTTTTCTATGTTGTCTGACGGCATGTTGGATTCTTTGGCTTTAGCGATGGCTGTTCTTAACCGTATATTTGTTTCTGAATTTCCTCCGCCTGAGCGCGCGGCTGCCGTTAGCTCTTTTATAACTTTTGTAAAGAGTTGGCCGCGTTTGGCGTCAATAGCCGCTTTTTTATGTTTAATACTTGCCCACTTAGAATGACCTGACATACATCCTCCTTAATTGTTGCTTAATGAAATCAATGCCTCTAATAAATCCAAAGACAAAAACCTTTGCGATTTTATTTCGCAATGGACTATTGATCCGAGTTTTTTCTCTGCAACATATTGTTGAGACATAGCTTTTTTTGATTTATTTATTTCCAAAATAGACGTATAAGCCGTGTTCTGTATTGTCGGTATTTCCAACAACGATAACTATTTGACTGGTCACGCAGATTACTCCATGTGATCAAGCAGCCAACCCATCTTGCCTAATGATTTCGGGCGGACCACCCTATTTCCGTAAAACGGAAAGTCAAGATCTACTTGGCATTGCTCTGCGCAGAGATTACCGCGTTTCACCCCTGGCTTAAAAACCAGGACTCGTCTCTGTGGCTCTTCCTTGAATCTCATGAGACTCAAGGAGCCGCTTAAAAAATAAGCAGCTTCCTTCTTTATATTCAAGATATAAAGAGACGGTTATTAGCCGCTACGCTGTCCTAAAGAGCTCGGACTTTCCTCCCGTGCGCATTAAGCGCTGCGGGCAGTTATCCCGTCTATCTTGGAACGTTCTTTTTTAACCGCAAGGCGTGCTAGTTTATCTGCCCCGCTATTTTTTTCGCGCGGAATATGCGAGATGTGGATTTTGTCAAACTTCAACATGAGCTTTCGCGCGCGTAAAAAAAGTATTTTCAAATTCTCATTTTTAACTTTATAAGCTCCTTGGAGCTGTTTACAGATCAATTCGCTGTCAGAATAAACGTTAACAGTTTTTATTTTCATTTCTTGCGCTTCTTCAAGGGCAACGAGAAGCGCTGTATATTCGGCAACATTATTTGTCTGTTTTCCGATGTATCTGGAAATATTTTTTATGGGGAGCTCTCCTTCGCAAAAGATGATGCCAATGCCTGCGTCTCCCGGGTTTCCCATTGATGAGCCATCTGTATAGATATCCATGATGCTTTTATTCGTCTTCGTCTAAGAAGAGGATCCTAGCACAAGAAACACAGGTGATAAGGCGTTCGTGCATCTTTATTTCGTTAATAATCTGATGTGGTATTTTCAAATAACAGCCCTGGCATGAGTTATCCTTTGCTTTGACGAGCGCTAAGCCGTCTTTTCCATGCAAGATGTGTTCATATTGCGCGAGTATGTTTTTGTCTACAGAATCGGCTAAAATCTTTCTTTCCACCATGATATTAGAAAGCTCATCTTCAATCTGTTTTATTTTATTCGCAATAAGATTTTTTTCATCTATAAATTTCTTTTCTTCGTTTAAAAGATTTTGTTTTTCTGACTCTATAGCTTTTTTAGCCGAATCAATCTCATCCATGAGTTTTAGAATGTCTTCTTCAATGAGAGACATATCTGCTTTGAAGCCAGCTATTTCTGTTAATTTGGTCTGATACTCTTTATTTGTTTTCAATTGGCTTAATTGTGCATGAGATTTCTTAATATTTTCATCTTTTGCCGCTAATTCTCCCTCTTTTTCTTTTTGGGATAGCTGAAGTTTTTGTTTATTGCTTTCCAGGGATTTTAATTCGGCTTTTTTTGCTTCAAAGGCCGCTTCTATTTCAGCCAGTATTTTTGGCTGATTACTTTTTTCTCTGTTTAGTTCGAATACTTTTTTATCAATTTTTTGCAAATTGACTAACTTATGCAGCTCTTCTTTTATATTCGCTTTTGACAAAATAACCTCTTTTCAAAAAAATGGGCGCAGAAGGACTCGAACCTTCGACCTCTGCCATGTGAGGGCAGCACTCTAACCGGCTGAGCTATGCGCCCGATTAATGGGTTTCTTTAATTATTTATTTGCTTGTATATATGATAATTTATGGGCCCACAGGGACTCGAACCCCGGACCAATTGATTATGAGTCAACTGCTCTAACCGACTGAGCTATGGGCCCTCTTAAAACCAACCTGAATTATAGCCACAAATGTAAGTGTTTACTTTATCATAAAATAATAGAGTTTTCAAGCGTAATATCTTGCGGAAAGGATGGTGTTTTAGGCCTTCCTATTAATATTTTTGCGATTGCGGAATAAAGTAAAGCTATATTTTAACAGTGTGCTTATTTTTTTTGATCAAAATCATTGTTTATGGGTTGCAGAAGGAAGTGTTTTATAGGGAAATGGTATGAATGGGATAGGCCGGAAACGTAGTTTTATAAGATTCGATGATTCATGTTTTCTGTCTTTTCTTGGATTTTCTGAAGGATGTCTTTTTTGCTCGCTTTTTTAATTCTTTCCAACAGAAAATCAGCTAATACTTTTAAGTCCTTGTGGGACAAAAAATTAAAGATTGCTCCTATTTCATATGTTTGGCTTTCGGCTAGTTCTGTTTTTGGCGTTTCGCACCTGATGATTTCAGCAACAGCTAGGATCGTTTTACCCTTCTCTAGGTGAATATTAAGCGGGATTTGTGTTCCCTGCTGTAAGTATATGTTAGAGAGAAATAAAATGCCATTAAAGCTGAGGTTTATGATTTTTCCACACAAAGATGGTTGTGAGTATGATTCTGCTATTGCGTTAACACTGACTCTTTTAAAAAACCTACGTGATTGTTGTTTATCCAGAGGAAAGACATCGCTGTAAACAGTGTCGTCCCTGAGTTGGCGGTAGGTTGTTTTATCAAGATCGGTGTTTTCTAAAGGGGCAGCAAAGTTTTTTTCAAAAGCTCTTTTAATTTCGGTTTTTGTACTAACAAAAACAATAATTTTATTTTTGGTCATATTTTTTAATAACTCAATTACTCCTCTGTTGAGAGGATCGGCCATGACAATGCTTAAAAGTTTATTATGTTCATCAATAGGGAGTACACAATATGTGCGGATCGTATCTACATCGAGTGTATCAAGAGCGTTTTTAGAGATATGATAACTGTCCAGAGGCAGATAAGGGTAGCCATAATGACAGGAGATATAGGCTGTTAAGTCAATATCTCTTATGTAATTAAGCTCAATGAGGTGTTGGCTGAGATAACCGCCTTTAAGCTTTTGTCGGGCAATGGCATGAAAAAGTTGGGCTTCCGTGATGATCTTATGCTCACGGAGCTTAACTCCAAGATTATCCAAGGATATATCCGTCTGCATCATATTTTTGCCTTGTTTTAGCTTCGTTATTAATCATCGTCCTTCTCTCAGTAAGTATAACATAATATAGGCTAACATCATTATTTTCAATTAGTTATAGATTTAGCATTCGCCTTTTAAAAATGACTTCTCAAAGGCGATATTGATTTTATAAAGATGGGCTCTGTTTTTTTTGCAGCGTGCTTATTCAGCTGGATATTTATTTTCAGGGTGGTTTCTTAGAATGATGAGTATGGCAGAATACGGAACGACAACATACTTTTTTCCTTCAAATTCAATTTCAATTCCCGAATTTCTCAAGAAGATGCAGAAATCATTTTCTTTGGCTTGAAGAGGAAAATATTTATTCTGAGGTGGGGGTGTTTGCCAGGGCTCTGTTTCTATGGACGTTGGATCTGGGATGGGGTATCCAGGCCCGACTTTAATGACGCGCCCAGTTTGGACTTTTTCTTTTTCATATACGCCCTGTGGTAGATAAAGTCCAGCGTTTGTTTTGTCGTTGGTATCTTGTGGGGCTATAAGAACTCTGTCGCCTACGAGAATAAGCTGTTTCATATCATTATTTTTTAATTTTTTCTTTTAAAAACTCGGCAAGTTTTTGTTGATCTTGCTGTGACATAAAAGTAAAAAACGCTCCAACTTCGCAGTAATCGTGTATGTTTTTTTTTGAGAAAACAGTGAAGGGTTTTTTTGGTTTTGACCGGACAACTTCTATGACGGCTGTTATAAAATTGTCTTTGCTTAAAAAGATATTTACCGCCATTTGTGTGCCGTTTGGTATCCAGTGTTCGGAGTCAAAAAGGATCCCATTCATGCTGATGTTTAAGATATCTGTCTTTATGTCTCGGCGAGAGAAAAAATCCATGACTAATTTTGTATTAAAACGCTTGTATCTTCTCCGAGCCAAAGAGGAATTTTCTTTGGCGTAGTATTCTTGCGCTTGGAGATTCTCTCTGAGCATCTCGTCTTGGTGAAATTTATCAAGTTGAAAATCACCTGGTGATACTTGGTAGTATTTTTCTAATGCTTCATTGATCTCATGGCGAGTACTGATAAAAACAGCTATTTTGCAGTGAGTGGTTTCTTTAACTATATCCAGAACACCTTTGTTGGATGGGTCAACCATAGTGATGGTTAGCAAGTCGCTTGTTTTTTCTAAGGGCAGAATACAAAAATCGCGGTTAATTTGAGCGGGGATGCTATCCAGAGCAGCTTTTGGAATATCGTAACACTTTATAGGTAGATAGGCATAGCCATAGCGACAGGTCAGAAAAGCTGTCAAGCCAGTGTCTTTGAGATAGCCTAAATTAATTAAGTGCTGGCTTAAGTAACCTCCTTTTATCTTCTGCTGCATGACGGCTTCGCTAAGCTGGCTTTGTGTAATTATCTTTTTTTCTAAAAGCATAAGCCCTAGGTCTTCAACTTTGCTTTTTTGCCAATGTTCCATCATTTGAAGGAATTCCTCTCTAGCATAGAACTGGTTGCTGTGCCCTATTTTTTAATGGACATCCCTTAAGTACACTAAAAATTTCTACAAGTTGCTATACAGCAAGATTATAACATATATTTTTATATTATTGAATAGCTTTGTCTTGAAGTGTTGGATGGCTCTAATGTACGTGAGGAAAGAGTACTTCTGATAATAGAGCTGTTGTGAGCAATAAGCCAAACAAAAAGGTTACGCAAGATGTTTGAGCGTCTGCAGATACCGGAACCTGCCTAGAGAAGGAATGGATAAGTTTTGCAAATAGCGGAATAGATGTAAAAACGAGCAAAGATGGCCACTTGAGAATGCCGCAGAAAATATAGATAGCCATCAAAATAAATACGATTATGACGATACCCAAAAAGAGCCTGAGTGAGTTTTGTTTTCCGATGATAATGGGCAGTGTTTTTATGTTCAGTGGCTTAGAAGAATCTCTGTTTTTAATCCGGATAGGGTTGCTGGGGAGTTTTTTATCAAATTCGAGATCACGAATATTATTGCTTAGTAAGATGAGGCTGACCAAAAGCCCAAGGGGGATAGAGATTAAAAATGTTTTTGTTGATACTTGAAAGGTTTGTGCTGCATAGGACCCTTCTATCATGAGCGGGCCAAAGATCAAAAAAACAACAATTTCTCCTAACGCCTTATATTTAAAAGCGAAGGGGTTGGCTGTATAAAATATAGCCAAAAAAACGCCGCTGAGTGTGATAAGCCAGAGCCACCGATAGCCTGCAAGAATAAATATACTTGCTATGGCAAAGGCCGCTATGAATAGAGAAATCGAAAAAAGAAGAAGCCCTTTTAAACTTATGGTGCCACAAAAAATAGGATGTGCTCTATACAAGGCCGTTGGAGCTTGACGGCTATCAATACTATTTTTTGTGTCAAAATAATCATTTAGTGTGTTGGCTCCGGCATGAAGCAAAATGGTACCAACAAGGCAGCCAAAATATATCCAAAAAGAAAATTTGCCTACTTGAGCTGCAAGGATGGCACCTGTCGTTATAGAAATAAAAGTTATATTAAACGACCATGGCCTTGTCGCTATCAGGGCGTCTTTAACGTTCATGCGAATAGGACTATTTTATAAACTGTGTTTAATATTCTCTTTCGTGTGCTAATGTCATATCAAGAAAAGTCCTGAGTTTTCTTGATCGCGTTGGATGTCGTAATTTCCTTAAGGCCTTTGCTTCTATTTGCCTCACGCGTTCCCTGGTGACTTTAAAAACATTGCCGACTTCTTCCAGTGTTTTTGCGGAGCCATCGGCAATGCCGAATCTAAGCATAAGGATTTTTTTCTCTCTTTCTGTTAATGTGTCAAGAGCCGCATTCATTTCGTCTTTTAACATGACGTGCACTGTTGCGTTTGCGGGTGAAACAGCCTTCTTGTCTTCTATAAAGTCTCCAAAATGTGTATCTCCTTCGTCTCCAATAGGTGTTTGCAAAGAAATTGGTTCTTGCGCGATCTTCAAGATGTTTTTTATTTTATCCTGCGGCAGGCGCATAGATTTTGCAATTTCTTCTGGCGTTGGTTCACGTCCATATTCTTGGACAAATATTCTGGAGATCCTTATGATTTTGTTAATTGTTTCTGTCATATGGACAGGGATTCGGATTGTTCTTGCTTGGTCGGCGATAGAACGGGTAATAGCTTGCCTGATCCACCATGTTGCATATGTGCTGAACTTATAGCCTCTTTGATACTCGAATTTTTCAACGGCTCGCATAAGTCCAATATTGCCTTCCTGAATGAGGTCCAAGAAGGATAATCCACGGTTGGTATATCTTTTTGCGATGCTTACAACAAGCCTTAAATTGGCTTCGACAAGTGTTTTTTTAGCTTTTTGAAATCGTACATATCTGATTTTGATAAGTTTCAGCTGCCCTTTGAATTTTTTTATCGGCATGCCAAGGTCTTTTAAAATCTTTTTTTTCTTTAAATGCAGGATTTTAACATTGCCTTTGCTTTTTCTTTCTTTAATTCTTTTGATTTCTTTTTCTGTTTGATCATGTTGCTTAATCATGCTGCTCATGTCTGTTGCAATATCTTCTAAAGCAGAAGTATTTAGTTTAAATTCAGCGAGTAATGCAGCTATTTTGCTGTCATTCTTTGTTTTGCTGAGCTTTTTAAGCATTTTTGCGAATTTTTTTAAAGTAACTTCTCGTGGTATGGTGAGGTCCTCTTTGACAACATTTTCCATATGCATATCGTTGGAGAGGACTTTCTTAAGCAGGTTGACAACTTCATGTTTGACGAATTTAGATGAAAGAAGCAATTGACGGAAATTATTTTCAGTCTCTTCTATCTTTTTAGCTAACCGCAGTTCGTTTTCACGGGACAGTAATGAGATTCTTCCCATCTGTTTGAGGTACATCTTGACCGGATCATCTAATGGCAGAAGTTTGTCTTCAACTTTTTCTGAGTCTTTTTGTTCTTCCAGCTTTGAAATGTCTTCCAGCTTTTCTTCGTTGAGTTCGTTGTCAACTATTTGGATATCTTCCTGGTTTAACTGTTCAAAAATTTCATCAATCTCGTCACTGGAAACGATATCTTCAGGCAAAACATCGTTAATCTCATCATAAGTGAGGTATCCTTTTTTCTTTCCAATAGCGATCAGTTTTTCCAGACTTTTTTTAATTACAGGTTTTTCCATAAACTTGACTCCTTTGTTTAAGAAGGCTGCTATATTGCGAAATTAATTGATTTAAAATCTTTTCATCGCCGATTTTTTGAGCGGTTTGGATTTGTTTTTGCATGTCTTCACACAGGTGATTAATTTTATCTTTTTTTAAGCGTTTGACGCAATCTTCTATGAGCTTTTCTCTGTTTGCTCCGTCATGAATTTCAAGCGCTGTTAATTCTGAGATAAGCGTAATAGCTTTATCATCGCCAAGATAGTTCATGAGAATGTTAGGCTTATATATTTTGCCTTCTGAAAAAAAGTTAAAAATGAATTCGACAATTTTTCTTAGAGGTTCCGCCAAAAAATCTGATGGCTCAATAATGGTTCTCAGTTGATCGATGAGATGCATTTCTTCTAACATGAGCTTGACGAGCATTCTTTCAGTAATAGGTATTTCTGTTAATTGATAGTTTGAAATAGCGATGCTGTCAGGTCTTTGCGTCTCACCTGTGTTTGCGGTAGTATTTTTTAAATCTTCAAATAGCGCTTTTTCGTCTACATCAAGCTTTTGAGATGTTTTTCTGATATATTCGGATCTTAACGTATGGCTATGAAATTTTTTTATCATGGGCAAAATGTCTAAGATGATCTCTTTTTTGCCAACACTTGTGCCGGGGTTGTGCTTTTCGCATAAATATTGTAGTTTATAGTCGAAAATAGACTGGGCATTTTCAATTAGTTTCAAAAATTCCTCTTTCCCGAATTGGCGTAGAAAAGAGTCAGGGTCATGCCCTTTAGGTAACGAGGCGATGGTGGCATTCATGTCTTCTTCTAAAAACAGCTCGAATGTCCGTAAGGTGGCAATTTGACCCGCCAGATCAGCATCGTAGAGCATGGTGATATTATTTGTATAGCGCTTGATTAGGCGGATTTGGTCTATTGTTAAAGCGGTTCCCAGAGAAGCAATGATATTTTTTATTCCTGCGTCAAACGGGATAATCATATCAAGATAGCCTTCTACAACAATGGCGCAATCGGCCTTTCTTATATGTTCTTTGGCAACATGGAGGCCAAAGAGATTTTTTCCTTTTGAGTAGATCTGTGTTTCCGGGGAGTTAACATATTTTGGTAGCGTTTGGTCAAGGACACGGCCACCAAAACCAATAATTTGGTCCTTAATATCCGTAATAGGAAACATGATTCTATTGCGAAAGCGGTCATAGAATCCACCGCTTTCTTTTGAAATACTCAGGCCTGTTTTCTCAATCATGGAAAGCTGAATGCCTTTTGTTTTAAGATGGTCTATCAAGGCGGACCAATCTGGCATGGCAAAGCCGAGCTTAAAATCTTGAGCGGTTTTTTTTGAAATGCCCCTGTTGTTTAGGTAGAGCCTCGCGTTATTGGCTTCTTGCGTGTTAAATAAATTTTTATGAAAAAAATGACAAGCATGTTCACAAATTGTGTAAATATTTTTTTTATAATCTTCTTTTGATTTTTGCTGTGATGTCATTTCTGGCGCAGGAAGAGGGATTCCGCTTCTTTGGGCTAAGACTTCAAGCGCCTCTCGAAAGTTCATCTTTTCATATTGCATGATGAACGTAATCGCATTGCCTCCAATGCCGCATCCAAAACAATGAAAAATCTGTTTTTCAAGGCTGACAATAAAAGATGGGGTTTTCTCAGGATGAAAAGGACACGGTGCCTTATAACTTCTTCCGACTCTTTTAAGAGGCAAATAAGAAGAAATCAAGTCAACAATATTGCTCCGGTCAAGAATCTCATTAATGACCGACTCAGAAAATATTTTATTCATATTCTATCTTTTAATTCTTTTAAAGCCGGAACACGTTAAAATTTTCATCTTAGATCCTTTTTCCAGTTTGTCTAAAAGAAGATTCATTCCTAGTGTGTCCGAAGCTATGTGCCCAGCTATAATAACGTTAATATGCTTATCTTTAATTTTATGGTAGTGCTCTTCGCTCATATGCATGCCTATAATGGTGCCCACACCCGCTTGAGCCAGATTGCTGATCATTTCTTTTGGCCCTTCGGTTCCACCTGTCATATCAACAAAAATCTTTCCACATCGGTTTTGTGGGGATCCCATTAAAATCTGAGGTCCCGAAAATTGTTTTTTTGCAATTTGGTATTCTTCAATGGAGTTCAAGATTTTTATGATATCGCTCAGTGTTTTAGGAGCTTTTTCTTCCATCGTTTTAGTTAGGTAGCTGACGACATGATTGTCTGCAGGTGTGTGCGCACATAGAAACGCGATATTAAGCAGCCTGGCAGCATCTATTGAGCGGAAATGGTTAGCTGCATGAATACGCCTGGCAACTTGTTGTTTGCGTTCCTGGACGAGTCCTTCGCAAATATTAATGGGTACTCCTATGTGATGGAAAATATCGGCTTGCATAGACATAACTTCATAAAAATGCGCATATGCGGCTCCCTGCGGATGATGTGAAAAAGCTAGGTCAATCTTCTCTTTTGCGCCAAGGGAACTATTAAGTTTATCAATAAGCAATAATTCGGGAGTTTCTATATCAATGCCGACCATTGTTGTCTTGATTTCTTTTTCATCTGCCCCATTGAGGATTCTGGTGTCGCTATAGGGGTTTTTAAGTGCTTCTTTATCGAAAAATTCTTTTTTATCCTTAGACATTTGTTCATAGAGAGTTTTGTTATTTTTTAAATCATCTTCTGCTTGCTTAAGCCCCCTCGGGTCGGCAGCCATACCCTCTCGTACAATACGTTCATACATGTCTTTTAATTTCATACAAGGTCTCCCATTTTGAAAGAATCTGGTATTTTAATAAAATGTCTAGCGATCAATAACCTGAAAAACTTGATCATTGATATCTGTTTTAGGAAATAATTTTGAAATGATTATTCTGTGGCTAACTTCATATATCTGTGGAGCGATATTGATAAAACGATGCCCAAATAGGGAAGATTTTGCACTTGTTTCAAGGTATTGCATAGTAGAAATAGTCATGATCATGAGCGCCAGGCTGGCGATCCATACGCCGCGTATAAATCCCATAACAAGCCCACCCCATTTGCTAGCCGTATTTTGCTCATCTAATTTAACAAGCAGAAAAAAAGATTCTCTAATCATTCGTACAACAAGTATCGTGATAGTCAAGAGGCTGACGAAGACAAAAACATCTGCTGCGTCAATGGGCAGAGCAGGTAGTTTTTCATGAAGCATGTCGGCTAGTGGCGTGCTGTAGAGCTGGAACGTTATCATGGTTGCCAGCCAAAGCCCTAGCAGCTTAAAAAACTCTATACCAATGCCGGTGCGTAGGCCAATGTAGCACATTCTTAAAATGATGCCAATGATTAGAAAATCTACCCAGTTAATTCCAACGACATATTTTGATAGCATAATTGTAATTAGTTGTGAACAAAAAAGTTATAAAAAATCAATAAGAAAAAAAAGACAGCTTTACCAAATTTTTGTAAGTATAACATATTCCTATGGTAATGTCAAGGTAGCGCTCTCTGACAAATTCCAGGGATTATATACTCATAGTTGGTATGAAACAGGTGGTTTTCTAATAATTCTAATTTTGGTTTTATTCTTTGTAATTGAGGTATAATCGGTATATTGACTTTATAGAGGACATATGTTAGATTTAACAAATATAGATATGGGTTTGCCCGGTAATCGGAAAGGTTAAAAATTCAATGATGAAGGATCATGAAGAATTATTGGCTCAGCTTACAAGAGCCAAACAGGAACTGTCTACCCTTTTTGAGATCTCCAATGCCATGCATAAAACGCTGGAATTAGAAGAGATCCTTTTTATTATTTTGACAGGGGTTACTTCACATTCCGGGCTCGGTTTTAACCGGGCTATGCTTTTGTTGACAGACCAACAAGGCAGTTTTCTGGAAGGAACTATTGGAATTGGGCCTGATAGCGGAGATGAGGCCAGGCGAATTTGGGGATTAATTGATCATCAGAAAATGGATCTTGATGATTTGGTCAATTCATACGCTCATTCTAAAATAAGTTTGAGTGAATCAAAGTTTTTCAATGATGTCAAAAGTCTTAAGATTGCAATTCATGAGCCTCATTGCGGCATCCTCGGTAAGGCATTCCGGGATGCTGAAGCAGTGCATATTAAAAAAAAGGATTTTGTCTGCCACGCAAAAGATCCGCTGTTTGATATTTTTATTTCAGATGAGTTTGTTATCGTCCCCTTAAAAGCCAAAGATAATTGTATTGGCTTGATTGTTGCCGATAATTTTTTTACTAGACGGGCTATTACGGATGATGATATTCGTGTTTTAACAATGTTTGCCAACCAGGCGGGTTTAGCTATTGAAAATTCGAAGCTCTACGAACATACACGGATGCGTTCCCATAAAGATGCTCTGACGGACTTATGGAATCACGGTTATTTCCAGTTTATGCTGGACAGACGGTTGCGCCAGGCCAAAGATCATATGACGTATCTGAGTTTGATTTTGGTAGATATCGACAACTTTAAGAAATATAATGATACCTGGGGCCACCAAAAAGGCGACGATATTTTGATTGGTATATCAAAGATTTTGCTGGATTCATCGCGCAAAATAGATTGCGTGTGTCGTTATGGTGGCGAAGAATTCGCTGTTATTTTACCTGATGCTTCCAGAGATGACACCCTCGTCATTGCTGAAAAAATTCGTACCGGTATTGCAGGATATGATTTTATAAACGATGTATCTCGGCCTTCTCAAAAAATTACAGTAAGTTTGGGTCTGGCATCCTTTCCTACAGATGCCAATGAAAAATCCGATTTGATTCATTTGGCTGATGAGGCTTTATACCGAGCTAAAGCTGGTGGAAAAAATCGTATTTGCAGTGCCCACGAACACAGTCCTCTGCCGCCCCAATTCTGATCATTACCCATATATTTGATATCGTTGTTTTACAATTATGATGTCTGAAACGGTTGTCACTTTAGTTGAGCCAGATTTGTTTTGGCGTGTCTTGGTGTTGGGTTAACCCCAGTAGCAGGTGTTATCGAATAAGTTAATGGACAGGATCGCTCTCTTGTTCTTGTGCAGCTGAATCATTGATCCTTTGATGATGAGACAGGGGTAGAGCGTTGGCAGACGGTGTTTCATGCAGTTTAACAGAAACGATTTTTGACATACCGGACTGCTCCATGGTAATACCATAGATAACATTTGATCGGGATATAGTTTTTTTGTTATGTGTAATAACAATAAACTGAGATGTTTTCGAAAAATCAGATAGCATCCTGCTGAAGCGGTCTATATTGGACTCATCAAGCGCGGCATCGATTTCGTCAAGGACGCAAAACGGAGAAGGTTTTGTTTTGAAAATGGCAAAGATAAGCGCGATGGCAGACAAGGCTTTTTCTCCTCCGGAAAGAAGCGAAATATTTTGTAGTTTTTTACCTGGTGGCCTGCAGATTATTTCAATACCTGACTCTAATACGTCTTCTTCGTCTAGAAGATAGAGTTTAGCCTCTCCTCCACCAAACAGCAGTTTATAGTAGTTTTTGAATTCCTCTGCCACCATTTGAAAGGTTTCTAAAAACATTTTGCGCGTTGTGCGGTTAATTTTTATAATGGCTTTCTGAAGCGAGTCTTTGGCGGTATTGAGGTCATTTTGCTGTTGATTTAAGAAGTCGTACCGGTTTTTTAGCTCTTCCAGCTCTTCGATTGCGACAAGATTGACGGTGCCAAAGGAAGACACTTTTTCTTTTAAAGCGCTTATATCATCGTTGATAAGCTGAATGTTAATGCCGGTGAGCTCTTCTTCAGTGGTAGGTGTTTTCTCTATATCTATGCCATAGGTTTGCAGGATTCTGTTTTTTATGCCACTAAATTTAAAATTAAGCTCTTGCTCTTGCATCTGGTAGTGATGATGGTCTTCTTTGATTTTGTCAGCTTTTTCTTCCAAATCAATGATTTGTTTTCTTGTAAAATCAATGCTGTTAATCTCTTCAATACGAATAGAGCTTAGCTTATTAAATTCATTTGTTTTTTCAGCAACAGCGCTTTCGTTGTCTTCAATTTTTGTTTCAAGGCCTTGTATTTCATCAGAAAGTTCATCAATTTTTTTAAGAGATTCAGATATTTCTTTTTCGTTTAAACCTAAGCTCGCATGATCCTGTGTCAGTGTTTCCCTAAAAAAATTTAAGCTGTTTTGGAGCGAGTCTTCTTTGGATTTCTGATTGTTTAATTCTGTTTTAAGTTGAGTAATTTCAACAAGGAGATTTTCCTTTTGAGGAATATCCTCATTAATTTTATTATTATTTTCATGGATTTTTGTATCTATTTGAGCATTTTCCTGTTTGATATTAGTGAGTTCGTTCTTTAATCTCTCTTCTTTTTGCCGCTCGTTCGCTATATTTTCATTAATTTCTGAAATTTCAATACCTATTACAGAAAGTTCATCGCTGATCCTCTTTGCATTTTCATCAAGATTGAGACGGATCGCTTCTTTATTAGAGAGGGCGATTCTTTCTTCTTGGGCCTGATTTTCCTGAATTTGAAGATTTTCTGAGATTTGTGCGATAAGAATTTCTTTTTCAGATTTTTTGGCAGCGAGCCCTTCTGTTTCTCTTTCAATTTCCTCAATGCGCTCACTCAATTTTTCCAAGTCAAATGAGATGAACTTTAGTTCACAGGTAATCCTGAATTTTTGGCTTTCTTCATTAAAATGTGTTTCTTTGGCATGGGCAATTATGCCTGAAATGTTTTCTTGTGGCAATTTGCTTATTTCAAGTATGCCGTCTTCGGCATCGGGTATGCTGTCGTACCTGCTTTTTAGCGTCTTTAAAAATTCTATTTGTGAATGTAGGCTGACTTTTTCGTTGTCCAGTTTTCTTAGCGTTTCTTCCGTTTCTTTTAGCGCGTTTCGTGATTCGGACAGTTCATTTTTTAAGGCGTTAATTTTTTCAGTCAGAGATTTGATAATATCTTTCTGTGCAGATATTGTACCGATGACTTCTTCTATATTTTTGAGAAGCTCATGGTTTTCTTCCTCTGTTTTAATTTTTTCTGTTTCAAGGCGGCGCAAGCGGCTTAAGTCTGTGTGCAGAGATGAGTTAATTTCATTAAGCTCATTATTTGCTTGAGTTTCAGTCATGCTGATATCAAAAACTCTTTGTTTTAATGATTTGCATTCATTAGTAAGATTCTCTATTTCTTGAATAAGGGCATTAAATTTATCTTCTTTTTCTCGCAGGTCATTTTCTTTTCTTAAATTCGTTTCAGCAAGATTAACGAGCTGGTCTGACAAGTCTTTAACAGATTTTTCGTGGTTTTCTATTTTTTCTTTCAGTTGTTCTTTTTGGCTTCCAAGAATACGTGTATGATTTTCTAGGTCAACAATTCTATCTTGATTGAGGTTGATGTGCTGCCTGTTTCTTTCGTTGTTGTTTTCAAGCCAGGTGATTTCGTTTTTTAGTTCTGAGTGCTTGGCATCAAGCTCTTGAAGTTCCCTTTGTTGATTTATGAGCTTGCTATCAAATGCTTGGAGTTCCTGGCTAATCTTTAGTTCTTCAGCCTGCGCATTTTTAAGCATTTCACTCGTTAAACTAAGTTCTTCGGAGAGCGTTTTTAATTCATAGCTGGAATATTTAATTTCAAGATCTTTCAGTTTGTCAAAAATTTCTTTATATTTGCGTGCTTTATTGGCTTGTCTTTCTATAGAGCCAATCTGTCGTTTTACTTCTGTTAAAATATCGTTGACACGCAACAGATTATTATCTGTTTCTTCTAATTTTTTCATCGCCTCTTTCTTCTTAGCTTTATAGCGACTTACTCCGGTGGCTTCATCAAATACGAGACGTCTGTCTTCGGGGCGAGAGCTGATGACAAGGTCAATCTTGCCCTGTTCAACAAGAGAGTATGATTCAGCGCCGATTCCTGTGCCCATGAGCATTTCATTAATATCCTTAAGGCGCACAGAATTATTATTAATTAAGTATTCGCTTTCACCTGATCGGTAGAGGCGGCGAGCAATAGTAACCTCATCATAATCGATAGGAAGAATGTTGGCTTCGTTGGAGATTGTTAAAGAAACTTCAGCGACATTTTGAGGAGGGGCTGTTTCTGTGCCATTAAAAATGACATCTTCCATCTTTGACCCTCGCAGCGATTTAATGGATTGTTCTCCAAGGCACCAGCGAATGGAATCAAAAACATTGCTTTTTCCGCACCCATTGGGCCCAACTACAGCTGTTATGCCGGGCTCGAAATGAAGGACTGTCTTTCCTGCGAATGATTTGAAACCGGATATTTGCAGTTTTTTAAAATACATGGGCTTTTATCATTCGTTGTGGCCTAGCTACTGTCTTGTTATTGAATATAAGCAGACAGGCCGCTTGTTCTGTGTTTTAATCAAACCTTGCAATTTAACTTAGTGGCGTTTGGGCTTTCTCTTTCAATCTCTTTGTTAAAAGTGGCACGATTTCAAATAAGTCTCCGACAATGCCGTACGTGGCGACTTGAAAAATTGGCGCAAAAGGATCATTATTAATCGCAATGATGATCTCCGCGGATTGCATACCGACAAGGTGTTGTATTTGGCCAGAGATGCCGCAGGCGATATATATTTTCGGACAAACTGTTTTTCCTGTTTGGCCAACTTGATGTGAATATGGCATCCACCCGTTATCTATGGCAGCACGTGAGGCCCCCACGGCCGCATTAAGTACACAGGCGAGCTCTTCAAGCATTTTAAAGTTTTCAGCTGTCTTCATGCCTCGGCCCCCTGAAACAATAATATCTGCCTCAGCTATATTAATAGTTGAACTCACTTCTTCTATAATGTCAAGGATTTTAGTTCTTGATGTGAAGTCTTTTTCAGGAAAAGTTTCTTTAACAACTCTTCCTTTCCGTAGAGGTGATATGGCTGCTTCTTTCATGACTTTGTGGCGCACGGTTGCCATTTGAGGCCGATGATTTGGTGTAATAATGGTTGCCATAATATTTCCACCAAAAGCTGGTCTTGTTTGAAGCAGGATTTTTTTATCTTCATCAATTTTGAGTTCTGTGCAATCAGCTGTTAAGCCTGTGTGAAGCTTGACAGCAACACGGGAAATTAAAGACCTCCCTATTGAAGTAGCGCCGCATAAGACTATTTCAGGTTTGTGTTTTTTAATCAGATTGATCAAGATTTGAGAGTAAGGATCATCCAGGTAATGTTTTAGGGCGGGGTGATCTACGACATAAACTGTATCAGCCCCGCGGCTAATGAGTTCCTGGCTCTTATCTTCTACAGAGTGTCCAAGTAAAACAGCACAAAGTTCTGTTTTAAGTTGGTCAGCAAGTTGACGTCCCTTCCCCAATAGTTCATAAGAAATAGACTGTATAGCACCTTTTTTTTGTTCACAAAAAATCCAAATTCCTTTTGTCTCTTTATCTATTTCTACGCCGGTCTGTCTGTCAATGGATAAAGCCTGAAATTTGCAAGCCTCTATACAAGCGCCACAAAGTGTACACAGGTCAATATTGACATGTGCTTTTTTGTTTGCCATGGATAAGGCGCCAAAAGGACAGACTTTGATGCATAATGTACAGCCGACACATTTTTCTGTAATAATTCTGAGCGACATAACTCCTCTTTTTTTATTTTAACATGCGTTGTTTTCAAAAATTTTTAGTAGTTTTTCAACAGAATCTTCTGCGCTCGCGTTAAAAATCTGGGCCTGTGTTTTACGCTCAGGAGAGAAAATTTTAACGACTTGTGTTGGAGATCCATTGAGGCCAAGCCTGCTATCTTCTACATCGAGTTCGGATGCTTTTAGAACAATAATTTTTGCAGATTTTGCGCGCATTTTTCCTTTTAGCGAAGGCAGTCTTGGTTCATTGATCTCTTTAACGACGGTTAAAAGGCATGGCAAGGGAGTTTCAAGGATTTCATAGCCTTCTTCTGTCATACGTTCAACCTTGAGGCATTCCTTATTGGCAGCATCTATTTTTTTAACATATGTCACTTGAGGAATATTCAGGTGCGTCGCGATGCCAGGCCCTACTTGAGCTGTGTCTCCGTCTGAGGCTTGTTTTCCACACAGGATAATTGAAAAATCGCCAATTTTTCTAATAGCCTGTGCCAGCGTATAACTTGTTGCCAGTGTGTCAGATCCCGCAAAGCTCCTATCGCTGACCAGATAGGCATCATCGATGCCCAAAGATATGGCTTCCCGTAAGGCAGCATCGGCTTGGGGTGGGCCCATAGTAACGACGCTTGTTTTTCCTCCCAGTTTTTCTTTAAGACGGAGTGCTTCTTCTATAGCATACATATCAAACGGATTAATGATAGAGGCGACGCCTTCACGGACGAGAGTATTCGTTTCGGGATTAATCTTTACATCGGCAGTGTCAGGAACCTGTTTAATGCAAGCGATGATATGCATTTCTTTGTTTAGTGCGCTTTCCATGGATTTTCCTTATTTGTTGTAACTTTACGATTTCTTTGAAATCTCCTTAATGAGCTGAAGGGCGATAATGCTACGTTGAATTTGATTGGTCCCTTCATAGATTTGTGTGATTTTAGCATCTCGCATATATTTTTCAGCTGGATATTCTTTCATATATCCATATCCGCCAAAAACCTGGACGGCATCTGTCGTAACTTTCATGGCCACATCCGATGCGAATAGTTTTGCCATAGCAGAAACCTTTGCGACATTTTTGCAGCCAGAATCTATCATTCTGGCAACAGAATAAACAAGGGCGCGGGCGGCTTCAGTTTCTGTGGCCATGTCAGCTAACATAAACTGTAGACCCTGAAAGCTTGAAATAGGTTTTCCGAATTGCACTCTTTCCTTTGAATATTTTATAGCAGCTTCCAGGGCTCCAGCGGCAATACCTACGGCTTGAGCCGCAACACCTGGCCTGGATTTATCAAAAGTTTTCATTGTCACAATAAAACCCATGCCTTCTTTTGCCAGGAGGTTTTCTTTTGGGACTTCGCAATCTGTGAATATAAGCTCTCTTGTGGAAGAAGCACGAATGCCTAATTTATCTTCTTTTTTGCCAAATGTGAAACCTTTTGTGCCTTTTTCAACAATAAAGGCGGAAGCGCCTCTAGCCCCTTTGCTTTTGTCTGTCATGGCAATAACGACATAGGTTTCAGCATCTCCTCCATTAGTTATGAAATGCTTTGTCCCATTTAATATGTAATGATCGCCTTTTTTCTTGGCTGTTGTTTGGATGGCGCTCGCATCAGAGCCGGCTGCCGGTTCTGTTACAGCAAAAGCAGCTAATTTTTTGCCGCTTGCCAAATCAGGAAGATATTTCTTTTTTTGTTCTTCGTTACCGAATAGAATAATGGGATAAGTTCCTAAGGCAGACGCAGCATAACAAACAGCAATTCCACCGCAGCCTTTAGACAATTCTTCAGTCGCAACGCATAATTCCAAAACCCCTCCCCCTAAACCACCATATTCAGCATCGATGTAGACACCAAAAAGATCAGATTGGGCCAATATTTTCATAATATCCCAAGGGAATTTTTCAGTTTTATCTAATTCAGCGGCTATGGGCGCGATTTTTTCTTGTGCGATTTGTCGGCATAGATCTCGAATCATCACTTGCTGTTCATTTAATAAATAATCCATCTTTCTCTCCTTCTTAAAAGCGCCGGTAACTATGTATTTAGTACCAGTTGTTTTTGATTATTGTTTTGGTTAATCTATTTTTCAACTTTTTTAATGAGGGCAGTTTCTGTGCAGTTTGGAAACTTGGGGCAATTGCAGCATTCCACCCATATTTTATGAGGCAATTTATTCTTTGAAATTGTTTTAAAACCTAATTTTCTAAAAAAAACAGGCTGGTACGTTAAGACGAAAACATTACTAATTTTTAAGTAACTTGCTTCAGTTAAACATGTGTTGACTAGCGCGCTTCCGACTGTTTTTTTCTGAAATTTTTTTTCAACGGCTAGCGATTTAATTTCAGCTAACCCTTCCCAGCCAACTATATGAAGCGCAGCACATCCTGCCAAAACACCGTTCTTGTCAAAAGCTACCCAGAAATCTCTGATATTTTCGTATATTTCGTTAAGGGATCGTGGCATCATCAGATTTTTGCCAGCGAAAAAATTAATTAGCCTGTGAATGCTTTGTGCATCTTTTATCGTTGCTTTTCTTATTGTCATTTTTAATTAATTATTAAGTGGTTAAAGGGTTATGAAGAATGCAAACGACTCCTGTAATGCCTTGCCGTAAGATCATGATGCCTATCGCGGCAAGAAAGATATAACTGATTTTCGATAGAGCTTTTATGCCGGATCCACCGATGACCTTATTGAGTAAGTCGGAGTATCTCAAAACGAGCCAAGCGATACCCATGTTGAGCATAAGCGAAATCAATGTTGGTATTAATCCGCAGCTATCTAAGAGCATCATGGTTGTTGCTAAAACGGCAGGCCCTGTAATGAGCGGTGTAGCTAAAGGAAACACCCCGATATCTTCATACATGGACATGGTTAGAAATTCTCGTGATTTTCCAGGCATCAATAGATAGACGGACAAAATAACAAGCAGGATTCCTCCAGCAATTTTGAAATCATTGATGGTAATGCCAAGGCTTGTAAAGACAAGTTTTCCTAAAAGAGCGAAAATAATGGCGAAAGCACCTGCCAGAAGAATCGAGTCTCCTAAGATCTTTTTCTTTTCTTTGAGAGCCAGGGATTCTGTTAGCCCCAAGTAGATAGGAACAGTCCCTACAATATCAACCGCTAGAAATAGAGGCACGAAAGAAATAAAAAATGATTTTAAAATGTCTGAATACATAGATAAATATTATACAGAAATTCTATTTAAAAACAAGAAAAAACACGGCTTCAAAGGTTTTTTTTATTTTTTTGATAGATTCTTCAGTTTATTAGTAATTTTCTTCTCCGCGCTATCGAATTCCAGGGCTTTTAGATATTCTGTTTGAGCCTCGCTGATTTCTCCTTCTTCTTCTAATAAATTTGCCAGAAGCATGTGGTATTCAGATACTTTCGGTGCTAATTCAGTTGCTTTATGAAGCAACTGAATGGCTTGCTGTTTGTCTGATTTTGCAACTATCCGGGCTTTGATGAAATAACCATAAGCGAACTCGGGTGAATTCTTATTGATAGCATTGATAACTTTAAAAGCTTTGTCGTCATCTTTTAGCTTGTGATAAATAAGGGCAAGTTTTGTTCTTAGGATCAGGTCTTTAGGGTTATACACCAGTGCGTTTCTGGTATATTCATAAGCCTTTTTGTAGTCATCTTGTTCAAAATAATAGTCAGACATATATCCCAGGGCTTTAGCGTTGTTGGGCATAATTCGCAGGGCAATGGCCGCTTCCTGAGCGGCTGCTTCGTGGCAATTGAGAATATTGAGAATACGAGCTCTTTCAACATAAGGCCAGGGATACCGAAACGCAATTCCCAGCTCTAGAAAATCAGGGTCTTTCGCTTTCCTATTCTTTAGGTCTATCTGATATTCTTTAATGAGGATGCTGTTTTCTTTTGTTCTTTTGAGAAAAATTGTTGCATTTTCATCAAAATAGACAGCAACCCATTCAGGATTTTTGAAAAAATACGTCAAAAGAGCGGCATGTAATCTATTATCTCCATTTGTTAAAAAAACGCCCTGAATGTTGTATTCGGCCAATGTTTTTTCAAGCACGTCCTTTTTTCCTTCACAAAGGGCAACATAATTTTTAAAAAATACCGGCCCGTAAAGTTCTGTTCGTCCATCTATAAAAACTTGCCTTTTGGGAGCGCAGCGGCCTATCAAATAAGATCCAGAATTAAAATCATTAAGAATATTTTTTGGAAAATCATGTTCTAGCAGAAAATCAACGGCTTTTTGTGGAAAGCGCAGTTCAGATATGCCCCACATGGCGGATTTTAGTTCATAAGTATGAAAATTGTAGTTAGCGGATTCTAAATATTGACTCGCTCCCTTTGCAGGAAAATAAAATAAGATTGCTATGCTCGCATAATAGCCAAGAATTTTGATTTTCTTTGGCAGCTTATGCAAAAGAGGATTACTTTTATTCTCAAAAGCCAAGTGGATATTGCTGAAAATACAATAAGCGGCCACGATAGCAAAATAAGCGACATTTCTTACGGCTATTATGGAGAAGAAAAGAAAAGCGAGCCAGAGAATGAAATCTGATATATCCAGGTGTTTGCGATTGATTCTAAAACTAAAAAGAGATATGAGGATATAAACTTTATAGAAAAAGAAAAAATTTGTGTTGAGAAGTGATTTTAGAGTTATTGGTCTTGCCAGTTCCTGGATGTAGTTAAAAATAACTTTGCCTTCACTGGAAATCTGGCCAAGAACGGAAAATGGGTAAAGCGCCCCTGTTATGCCATGAGGATTTATTATGGAGACGACAATGGTTAGTGCCAGTACGATAAATAATTTTTTGAGCTCAGAGTCGTTGAGGCGCCGGGTATGCTGCCAGGCAACGGGCAGTATAGGCGTTCTTTTGATGAGCTCTCCCAGAAGATAAATTAAAACGATTAATGGGCCTGTAAATGAGAATCCATGCATATTTGTCCAGGCGGTTTGCAAAAGTGGCAACAACCATATCGCATCAAAACCCTTGCTGAAGGCCGAGTGTTTATTTCCGTAATTTTCCTTTTTTTCTAGAAAGTTTTTCAAGATTGCCAGATAGAGCGCTAAAAAGAGCAGGCTAAAGATGTCTGGCCTGATTGTAAAACGGTAGGCACATGTTAAAAGCGTTAAATATAACACGACAAAAACAAACACATGATTTTTTTTATTAAAACCAATGAAAAACAATGTCAAGAATGTGCAAAAGACTATTAAATTTTGCATGAAGATGAGGCCATCGGCACCGTTGGCAGCATAAAACTTGTACGCAATAACCTGAAAAAGCCATTCATGGTTTATCCATGCTTTTTGACCTAGCGTAAAGGAATAGATGTCAAATAGCGGTATAGCCCTATTTTTAATAATCAGCTCACCCGTTTTTAAATGTAGCCAGATGTCCAAATCGCAGATTTCTCTGGAACAATAGATGCTCAATAGAGAAAAAAAGAAAACGATGAGAAGTTTGTTGAGGATGGATTCAGTTTTTTGGTTTACGAAAGAGAAATCAATCATAGCCGCTTTCTTCATGTATGCGTTGTGTTACTTTTGAACACGCAACCCAGTGTCCCTTATGTATTTGAACCAAATGTATGGGTCTATGTGCGCATTCCTGTTTTTTGTCAGGACATCGCTCAAAAAACCTGCAGCACGGATTATTATTATCCTCTGACAATATATCTTGAGGAAGATCACTGCTGTGGCCCAACAGGAGCCGTGAATAAGGATGCAAAGGATTTTCATAAATCATTTTTGCAGGGCCAATTTCAACTATTATACCAGAATACATGACCATGATTCTATCAGAAATAATTTTTATAACATTTAGGTCATGAGAAATAAACAGTAATGTCAGGCTCAGTCTCTTTTTGAGTTCCAATAGCAGCCTTAAGATGTGTGCTTGCATGCATAGATCCAAGGAAGCCGTTGGTTCGTCGCAGATCAATAATTTTGGTTTTAGCATAAGTGCTCTGGCGATAACAATTTTTTGTTTTTGGCCTGTGCTGAATTGATGTGGAAAGCGATTAGTGATGCCATCGGAAAAACCAAGTATTTTCAGATTTTCAGAGATAATCTTTTCAGAGTTGTCTTTGATATTATTACATCGCAGCGGCTCTACAAGTGATTCACCGATGGTCATTTTTGGATTAAGCGCTTCCTGTGGATTTTGAAAAATTAATTGAATGTCTTTTGAAGGCTGTTTGATAACAGGGCTATATGCTAATGATCCCTGGGATGGCGCAATGATACGGCCAATGATGCGCGCTAGAGTTGTTTTTCCGCAACCGCTCTCTCCAATTATACCAAAAACCTCCCCTTCGTTGACTTGAAAAGAAATATCGCTAATGGCTTCAATTCTTTTAGATTTTTCTGCAAATAAGCCATGTTCGATAAAAAAAATTTTCGTTAATTTTTTGACAGTAAGTAACATTTAGTTTTCTGTTTTGGGTTGATAATTGTAAAATCAGGTTCTTCTTGAAAACATTTTTTCATTGCATAAGGGCAACGTGTGCTGAATTTACAACCGCATGGTAAAAAAGCTAAGTTTGGTGGTTCACCTGCCAGATAAGAGATCTTTCTTGGTGTTTGAAATTCCGGCAGGCAACTTATCAGGGCTTTTGTATATGGATGAGCGGGATGATCAAAAATCACGGAACCTTGTGCTTCCTCAATAATGCGCCCAGCATACATTACGATAATGCGATCGGCAAAATTTTTCATCAAAGAAATGTCATGTGTAATCCATATGATTGATAAGTTGAATTCTTCAACAAGTTCTTTGACGAGGTCAATAATAGTGTGTTTAATGGTAGAATCCAAGGCGGATGTGGGCTCGTCAGCGATTAATACTTTTGGATTGGCTGCGATAGCAAGGGCGATCATGGCACGCTGATTCATGCCTGTGCTTAGTTGATGCGCATATCGATGATAATATGATATTTTGCCATTTAGGCCAACAGCTCTTAAAAGTTTTAGAGCTCTTTTTTTGGCCTTTTCTATATCTCTTTCTATATTAAAGTAGATGGTTTCTGTAATTTGATCTCCTATGGTCAAGACAGGGTTTAAATAAGAAACCGGTTCCTGAAAAATATAGGCAATTTTTTTGGCTCTTATTTTTTTAAGCTGTTTTTGGTCAGATAGGTTAATAGTTTTGTCATCAAGGGTATATTTGTCGCAGGTGGATTTTACGTTGCCGGGAATGAGTCCGGTTAAGGATAGCGCTGTCATTGTTTTTCCACAGCCGCTCTCTCCGATTATGCCAAGAATCTCCCGTCTTTGTAATTGCAGATTTATCTGGTGAGATACGACTGTTCTTTGATTTTTTCCTATAAAACAGTTATTGAGGTTTTGTATGTCCAGGATATAATTCATTTTTCTTCACCAAAGTATCTTTTGAGGCCTTCTCCTAAGAAATTAAATCCCAAAATCGCCGTAAGAATGGCTATCCCAGGAAAAAGGCTCAACCACCAGGCGATTCCTAGTGTTGATTTGGCATCAGACAGAATATTGCCCCAGGAAGGCGTTGGGGGTTGAATCCCAAGGCCTAAAAAACTTAAAGATGATTCAGCTAAAATGGCATAAGCGATGCCTAAAACAGCTGAAACGAAAATGGGGCCATAGGCGTTTGGTATGCGGAATTTTTTTGCGAGTTTGACCTCAAACCGCTTGCATAACTACTTCTTGAGCTGCTGGAAGCAAGGTCATGCGGTTTGCTTTCCAGGCAGTGTAGCGTAACATGCGAGCTGTATCAAGATTTTGTTTTCTTTGAGTT
>JBDREX010000052.1:0-2588 GCA_043819345.1 Candidatus Omnitrophota bacterium | reverse complement strand
TTTAGAAGGCTTTTATTCACAAGTAAAACATCAATACAGAAACCATAGAGGCCTTACAGAACAGCATAAAATTCAGTACCTAAAATGGTATTGTTATCTTAAAAATAGCAACACTTTTTAACCTTTATGCCCATTCTGAGGGACGAAGGACCGAAGAATCTAACAACAGATCCCTACCTCCGGTAGGCAGGAATCCAACAACAGATAAAAAACGTTACTGGTTTATTGGGTAAAAACAAAACTTAATTTTTTATGAGAAAATTTCATTATTTTATCACATTAATAGCTGGAATCCTTCTTTGTGGGTGTGTATGCTCGCAAAACTACAAAAAAGATACCGTTTTCCAATATTCCACGATTAACGCCCTTTTGGACGGCTTTTATGATGGAGAGATTTCCATTGAGAAGCTGAAGAAGAAAGGGGATTTCGGTATAGGTACTTTTAATCATCTTAATGGCGAGATGGTTGTGCTTGATGGCCATTTTTATCAGATAAAATCGGATGGTTCTGTTGTGGAGGTGGGGCCTTCTGTAAAAAGCCCTTTTGTTGTTTTATCGTTTTTTGAGCCTGAGCAGGATGTTTTTTTAAAAGACGGTTTAGATTTGGAGGGGCTGGAGGCTTATTTGGATAGCCTCTTGCCAAATCTTAATTATTTTTCAGCTATTAAGATAGAGGGACAGTTTAGTTTTATTCAGACTCGAAGCGTACCGTCTCAGAATAGGCCCTATCGGCCGCTAGTTGAGATTGTCAAGGATCAGCCTAAATTTGAATTTAAAAATGTAGAAGGAACTCTGGTCGGTTTTAGGTTTCCCGAATATATGAAGGGCCTCAATGTAGGCGGGTATCATTTTCATTTTATCTCTAAAGATAAGCTCTCTGGAGGCCATCTTTTAGCCTGCTCAATAGGACAGGTTCGTATCTTTGTTGATCAAATGCCGCGTTATTGTTTGGAGCTGCCTCAATCGCCGGATTTTGCGCTTTTGGATTTGGCTCCCGACAAAGAGGAGCAATTACGGCGAGTAGAAAAATAAGCAATAGGAAGGATGAGAGTGATGATAGAGATTCTTACACAACAGATGTTTTTTGGTAATCACGTTTTGGATTATTTGTTATGGGCCGGATTTTTTCTTGTCGGCGCTATAGTTATTAAAATCATTGAACATGTTGTTATAAAGCGCATGAAAAAGTGGGCTCATAAAACAACAACGACTATAGATGATTTTCTGGTTGAAGTTATTCATAAGCAAGTCTTGCCTTTTGCTTATTTTGCTCTCTTTTATGCGGCGACAAATATTCTAAAGCTTACTTCTTTTGTGGAAAAGGGTTTAAATATCGCCGGTACGGCCGTTTTGACAATATTTGCGGCTCGGCTGTTAACCGTTTTTATCGCGTATGGGTTTAGTAGGTATTGTGCTAAAAGAAGTGGCGATATTATGTTGGAGCGTAGCCTCCACGGAATTTTGAAAATAGTTAAGCTGCTTGTCTGGGCAATGGCAGCGTTTTTCTTTTTGGATAATCTGGGATTTAAGATCTCGGCTGTCGTTGCGGGTTTAGGTATCGGCGGCGTGGCTGTCGCTTTGGCTGCCCAGGCTGTGCTTGGGGATTTATTCAGCTATTTTGCGATTCTCTTTGACCGGCCGTTTGAAATAGGTGATTTCATTATTGTCGGAGATTTTTTAGGTTCTGTGGAGCATATTGGTATCAAAACAACGCGTATTTGCAGTTTGAGTGGCGAACAGGTTGTTTTTTCTAATACGGATTTGACGAATTCCCGTATTCGTAATTATAAGAGGATGGCTAAAAGGCGTGTGAATTTTAAATTAGGCGTTACCTATGATACTCCTTTGGAAAAGCTAAAAAAGATCTCTACGCAGATTGAGCAGATTATTAAAAAAGTTGATGATACGATTTTTGATAGAGCGCATTTTTTTAGTTTTGACGATTTTTGCCTTACTTTTGAAATTGTTTATTACGTGATCGGCAGTGATTATAATAAATATATGGATATCCAGCAAAAAATAAATTTTGCCATCAAGGATCTATTTGAGAAGGAAAAAATCGAGTTTGCTTTTCCGACGCAGACATTGTATGTGAATAAAACCAATTAGTATATCTAAAAGAGAGTTATTTTAAAAAATCACCGTTTAATACGGTGATTTTTTTGTTGAAAAATCATTTTTTGTTTTGCTTTTGTTTTTAATTTGATTATAATAAAAAAAGTTAGAAGTTAATTTCAATATGATTGTATGTAAGGATAGGAAGAGTGCTAGTCAGATAGCTTTTGTAAACTTAAGGCCTTATTGAAAATTAAACGTGACTCCTGGCATAACCACTGGGAAGATTCAAAGAATCTTCCTCAGTATGCTGTGAGAGTAAATTCGCGCAGATAACTTACTCATCCGCCTTCGGCGAGATTCGTAAGTTATGCGCTCATTGAGGAATAAACTAACTCCTGGCATAACCACTGGGAAGATTCAAAGAATCTTCCTCAGTATGCTGTGAGAGTAAATTCGCGCAGATAACTTACTCATCCGCCTTCGGCGAGATTCGTAAGTTATGCGCTCATTGAGGAATAAACGTGACTCCT
>JBDREX010000051.1:0-2150 GCA_043819345.1 Candidatus Omnitrophota bacterium | reverse complement strand
AACGCCGGCATAACCGGCGGGCCGGGCTTTTTCGGCCCGTCCGCGTTCATGCACTGGTTAGGGTTTAAAATCTGGCTCAGGATTAACCGTGAATTGTTTCGCGGGTAAATATAATAACCCCTCATGAAGAGCTTGAATAACCCTATGCCATCCATTCATAATATACCCATCTGCCCGTAAAATAATCGGCTTTGAAGCATCTGCATCACATACCCTTTGAAAATGATTCAAATAATCTCTTAGATTTACCAATTTCCATCTGATGATAGTATCAAGATCTACTTTCGAGATATCGTATTTGAAAATTGGTAGATTTTTGGCAGATTTTATTAATGATTCAGCTTTCCAAATATTCCCTTTTTCATCGATAAAACAATTTTTAAATTTCATTTCCATGCCTTTAATTTTTTTACCCTAACGAATGCATAACCGGATTGCGGGGCTTTATCCGCAATTCCGGTTGAATGACTTGTTAGCCAATATTTAATGCGTTACAAATAATATCTGCGATTTCCTTTTTCCAAACGATTGCAATACGATTTACTGATTCAATTGGATCAGGCTTTATATGCAATACCACAAACCTGGATGATTTAAACTGTTTTACAATCATCAGGCATTCATCCTTTCCAAACGCGGGATTATCTTGTTTTGGGATTTCGTTGAATTCTTTCTCTGAAAAATCTACAATTTCCATAATTTTTAATCCTTTTTGTTTTTAATAAATGTCTTTTTATTTTCTGGCTAACGAAAAGTTGGCCGGCGCGAAGGCTTTATTGAGTGTCCGTGTCGAACGACTTGTTAGCTCTTTATAGGTCCATCTGTAAAACCAAAAACGCCATACTCATCAATTGTAACTATGTGAGTATCCCAATTGATTCGATCATCATATCCATAAGGTTTGACGTGTATTTGTTTTTTTTTAAATTGTATTGATAGATCATCAGCAAATGATTGTTTTATTAGAACAACCAAGTCGGCCAACGTTGGCTCAATCTCTATTTGGGTTTCCATCGAATCATTCAGAGATCCTCTGTGTTCTCGTACTTTCATAATTTATCCTTTCATAGCTAACGGATGCATAACCGGCGGGCCGGGCTTTTTCGGTCCGCCGGCGTTCATGCACTTATTATGCAATTTGTTGTTTAATCACATTTTAGACAAATCCCTTCAATCTTGGTTGAATCGTTGTCTTGCGGTTGAAATTAATTGATCCCTGAGTTCTTTGGCACAATGGACCGCGCATAGTGCATTATTCAAGCTGTGGTCAATTTCCCGGTATTGTTGCCGCTCCTGCTCGGTCATTGAACGAATAAAGGTATCCTCCTTTCTTTCCTCATTTTGAAGTGAACAGAGAAGGCCGCAAAGATCCGATATTACCTCCCGGACCTGGGCGGTAAGGCTTGCGGCTAAACCCTGGCAGCCGTCAAGCGCCCGGATGTATGACACTTGATTTTCGACCTGGCGTAATTTTATGATGATTTTGGATAATTGGTTTGTTAATAGCGGGATTGATAGCGGTAGTTCATGGGTAGTCATGATTTTCCCTTTTTTCTTTCTAAAAATTCATCGATTGCCTCGGCAATCAACTCTCCCATGGTTTTTCCTGTATCAACTTTTAGATGTCCTAAAAGTTGACGTTGGTTTTCTGGTAAAAAAATCTGGAAATTTCTAACTTTCTTTTTTTTCATTCTTCCTCCTTGCACTAAATGCGTTTTCCCTTCGAAAACTCAACAATCCATTTTCCCAGTTTTTCTCCCTCTTCTTCACAAAAACTACTAATTTCTTTTTTATTTATTTTATACGGATATTTCAAATTGTTTCCCCAATTTTTATTTTTTGTGTTTTTTTGCCGATATGGGCTACAGAACCAGATGCCCCAGGGAGTAAAAAATATCTTAGTTTTTAATTGTCGGTAGGATTTTTGTTGGTAGGATTCTGATCTAGGTATAGCCTGAACCCTTTTACATAGGATTATTTGTACTATTATAATATTTACGTTAATTATGTTGGTTTTGATTGTCCAGATTGACCGCATTTCCCTTCTTTTCCTTCCTTTTCTTATATTGTTTTTTTTAACGTATAACCTGGTACTCCTGTAAGGAGTACTGGTTTTTTTTTCTTCCTGCAGCTTCGACACATTGGGCCCA
>JBDREX010000050.1:0-13445 GCA_043819345.1 Candidatus Omnitrophota bacterium | reverse complement strand
AGACAGGAAGGTGGTACGCTTGAACATATCTTATGGGAAGTTGAGGTGGAGTGTTTGCCAACACAAATTCCTGAAAAGATTGAAGTCGATGTCACCAACATGAAAATTGGAGAGACTATCCACGTGAAGGATCTTGTTGTGCCGCAAGGTGTTGTGATCAAGCATGATTTTGAAAGTATTGTTTTCACCTTGGTTCCTCCTCATAAGGAAGAGCTTCCTGGAGAGGGCGAGGCAGCGGAAGCTGTGAGCACTGAGCCGGAAGTTATCAAGAAAGAAAAGAAGCCGGCTGAAGAAGTAGAAGGCGAAGAAGGTAAGGCTGCCTAAAGCAATTTTGAAAGTTTGAACAATTATGTTTTTTTCTAAAATATCGCGCCGCAAAACGGTTGAGAAGTTGATTGTTGGGCTAGGTAACCCTGACTCGAGTTATCAGTTTACGCGTCACAACGCAGGAGCTCAAGCCGTTAAATTATTTGCTCAGAAGAACAAGTTTGTTTTTAAAAAAAATCGTTCTTTTAAAAGTCTTCTTGCACAGGGCAGAATAGGAGATCATGATGTTTCTTTGCTTCTTCCGCAGACCTATATGAATCTTTGTGGTGAGGCTGTGGCGGCATATGTGAAGAAAAATCATGCACTTTTAAAGAATATTCTTGTTGTCTATGATGATGTTGCATTTCCCTTAGGAGAAGTGCGTTTAAGGCCTCAGGGTAGTGCGGGCGGGCATAATGGAGTGCTCTCCGTCATCAATAGGTTGTCAACGCAGAATTTTGCGCGCCTTAAGATTGGTATCGATGGTGTTGGCTATGAAAACCTGTCTGATTTTGTGCTCGCTAAATTTCATGAAGACGAAATAAAAATATTGGAGAAAGCATTAGACCGTACTGTTGAAGCTATGCAAGCCTGGATTCTCGATGGTTTGGATAAAGCCATGAGTTGTTATAATACAAAAAAAGAAAAATAGGGAAGGATAATACTTGGAGAGAGAGGAGTTGATTGGCGCATGAAAAAATATGAAGCAATGTTTATAATTAAGCCTAATCTAACGGACGAAGAAAAGGCTACTGTTATGAAAAATATTAAAGAGCAGATTACCAAAAATCAGGGCAATATTACGTCGGATCAGGTGTGGGCTGAGAAGAGAAGGCTTGCTTATGATTTGTTTCCTATCGGCGGAGGGACCAGGTTTAAGGATGGGATGTATTATCTGGTTAATTTCAAATGCTTACCGGATGCAATAGTGACATTGAGAGCCAGCTATAGACTTAATGAGTTTATTTTAAGGTGTCTTATTCTCAAGGATGAAGAAAAGAGCAAAAAGTCTTAAGACAGTTTGTTGATAGATTTTGTTTTTTTGTGGAGGCTATATGGCAAATTTGAATAAAGTTTTAATTATTGGTAATTTAACACGTGATCCGGAATTACGTTATACGCCGGGAGGGACAGCGGTTGCTAATTTAAGGATTGCGGTTAATCGGCGCTATAAAGATAAACAAGGTGAGGCCAAGCAGGAAGTTTGTTATTTAACAGTTGTTGCTTGGGATAAACAGGCAGAGGTATGTAATCAATATTTACATAAGGGAAGCCCTCTTTTTGTTGAAGGACGGCTCCAATCAAGAAGTTGGGATGGGCCTGATGGAAAAAAGAGAAATGTTGTTGAGATACGCGCTGAAAGAGTTCAATTTCTAGGAGGAGCTTCTCAGAAATCATCTGGAGTTGGCGAGACGCAGGTTGCTTCTTCTGAAGATAGGCAAGTTGATGGTGGATTTAGTCCAGTGGCAGATGATGTGTCTTGGGGGCAGGATATTGCCGCTGAGGATATGAATTGAAGAAAGGATTGGTGAAAAAAAAGGTTATGAAAAAGAGAGATAATGAAAAGACGAAAATGAGCCCAAGAGGCGGGTTTGGTGGTAGGACTCAAAAAAGAAAAGAAAAAAAAGACGACGTTCTGTCCGGCCGTCTGAAGAAAAAGACATGTCGTTTTTGTGAAGAGAAGGTTCAATCACTAGACTATAAGGATCTAAAAAGATATGAGCGTTTAGTGAGCGATAGAGGCAAAATGCTTTCTCGCAGAATTACGGGTGTTTGTGCTAAGCATCAGAGAATGGTTGTGGATGTTGTCAAGAAAGCAAGATTTTTGGCTCTATTGCCGTTTTTAAAACGCTAATGTTGCGTATTGTGTGGTGCGGAATTTTACGTAATGCGCATCATAAAAGGAAGCTCCTGGTGCAAACGTAAGATAAATTTTATCATACATGCCGCGGAGTAAGCAGATATGGCTTCTGAAAGCAAGGAATCAATGTAGCTCTTAGCAAATTCATCTCTAAAATCTTATTCTAGATTTTAGAGATATGCTATGAGTAACTTCGGCCCAATAACTTATAAACACTCGTGAAAAACGCTCGTGTTACAAGTTATGGCCTCAGTTAAGTGAGGTTATGATGATTAAAGTTATTTTAAAAAGTGATGTAGCTGGTATTGGCAGGTCAGGGGAGGTTAAACAGGTTAAGGACGGTTTTGCCAGGAATTATCTTTTACCCAAGCAGTTGGCTTTGCCCGCTACAGATTTCAATTTAAAGAAGGTGGAAACTCAGCAGAAAATTACACAGGCAAAAAGATTGCTTGAGATTAAGAAAGCGCAAGAAATTGCTAGCCGCTTGGATAATTTATCTGTGACAGTTGCTGTTGAGGTTAATGAAGAAGGTAAGCCTTATGGTGGGTTATCGGCTCAGGATATCGCCAAGGCGATTCAGGCGGAAGGAGCAGAAGTCGATAAGAAAAGCATTGTGTTGGACGGCCCTATAAAAGAGTTGGGTATTTATGATGTAACGATAAAATTGCATTCAGAAGTTACGGCAAAAGCAAAAATTTGGGTTGTTAAAAAATAATTTTATGGCTGTCGCTAAAATACGCAAGAATTCCGAAAAAGACAAGCCGGCTGATCTCGGCCACTTCATAGAAAAAATTCCGCCTCAAAATCTTGAGGCGGAAATGGCTGTGCTTGGTTCAATGTTGATAGAAGAAGATGCTATTTCAAATGCTCTGGAGATGCTTAGCGAGGCCGATTTTTATAAGGATGCGCATCGGCGGATTTTCTCTTCCTTGGTAGAGCTCTATGATCAACGTAAAGCTATTGATCTGATTACTCTGGTTGAAAAATTAAAGCATGATGATGTGTTGGAACAGGTGGGAGGAGCCAGTTATTTAACGGCGCTTACAAATGTTGTTCCAACGGCGGCAAATGTAGCGCACTATAGCCGCATTGTAAAAGAAAAGAGCATTTTAAGGCTTTTGATTAATAGCGCAACACGGATTGTGACAGAAGCGTATGCGACAGAAGAGAGCGTGGACCAGGTTTTAGACCGTGCCGAGAAAATGATTTTTGATATTTCTGATCGCCGTGTGGAAGGTGCCTCTATTTCGATAAAAGATATTGTTAAAGATAGCATTGAAACTATTGATAGGCTTTATCAGAACAAAGCGCATGTGACGGGTATTCCTTCAGGTTTTACTGATTTTGATATTAAGACTGCCGGTCTGCAGCCTTCGGATCTTATTATTGTGGCTGGCCGTCCATCCATGGGAAAGAGCGCTTTTGCGATTAATATTGTTGAATATTGTGGAATTTTTGAGAAGATTCCGACAGTTTTTTTTAGCTTGGAAATGTCCAAGGAGCAATTGGTGCAGCGTTTACTATGTTCTCATGCGCGCATTGATGCTCATAAGGTGCGCACAGGTTATCTGTCTGCTTCTGACTGGCCAAGCTTGACGACAGCCGCGGGAAAACTATCTGAAGCCCCTATTTTTATTGATGATATGCCAGGGTGTTCGGTTTTGGAATTACGTGCCAAGGCGCGGCGCTTAAAGGCACATCATAATATTGCGCTCATAGTTGTTGATTATTTGCAGCTCATGAGAGGGTCTTCAAAAATTGAGAACAGGCAGCAGGAAATTTCAGAGATTTCTCGGTCTTTGAAGGCATTGGCGCGAGAGTTGAGTGTACCCATTATTGCTATTAGTCAGCTTTCGAGGGCTGTTGAAAACAGGACTGATCATAGGCCTCAGCTTTCTGATTTAAGAGAATCCGGTGCTATAGAGCAAGATGCTGATGTTGTTGTTTTATTGATGCGCGAGGAATATTATAATCCATCGGAAGAAAATAGAGGTGTTGCGGAAGCTATTATTGCCAAGCAGCGTAATGGCCCGGTCGGTACTGTAAAACTCGCCTTTATTAAAGAATTTACTCGTTTTGAAAATTTGGTTGCACATCAAGAGCAAAACTATGATTGACTTTCATTTTTTGCTATCTTATAATTAGCAATATCCTATGTTAAAAAAAATCTCCTACTTTATTTTTCTTGCGGTTTCTTTTTTTTCTATAACTTTTTGTGTCTTCGCCCAAAATGATGAAGAATCTTTTTCTTCGTCAGGCACCTCAAAAACTATCAAAGCTGTTGAAGTGCAGGGAAATAAAGCGATTAGCACAGCTACGATTATGGTTAAGATAAAAACCCGTCCGGGAGAGTCGTATTATTCTCAAACTGCAAGAGATGATATTAAAAGGCTTTATGAGACAGGTTATTTTTCCGATATTAGTTTGAATCTGGAAGATTTTGAGGGTGGCATTAAAGTTATTTTCAAGGTAGAAGAGCGTCCCGTTATTTCTAAGATCGATCTTGAGGGAATTAAGATGATTAGTCGCAGCGCTTTATCGCGTAAGATGAAATCGGCTGTAGGGCAGTATTTGAACTATGCCTTGCTAAAAGAAGATATTGCGGCTATTAAGGCAGAATATGAAAGGAAAGGCCTTCCAGGTGTAGAGGTTAGTTATGACACGGCTATTGATGCAAAAGACAACAAAGTTAAGCTTGTAATTTCTGTTGTTGAAAGCAAGCGAGTTAAGATTAAAAATATTTATGTAGAGGGGAACCTTCATTTTAATGATTCCAAGATTTTGGGCCTGATTAAAACAAAGAGAGCCGGGTTTTTTAGCGCTGGTTTTTTCAAAGAAGAGCAGTTTAACGAAGATTTGGACCGCATAAAGACTTTCTATCTGCAGAATGGCTATTTAGATGTTTCTGTGGATTACAGGCTGGATTATGACATCGAAGGGGATATCTATATCCGTATCTTTATTGATGAGGGTAAGGTTTATACGGTTGGCAGCATTACGTTTCAGGGTGACAAAAAGTTTTCTGCTGATGAACTTTTTCCTTCTTTAAAAGCATGTTTGGTTGGAGGTGTTTTTACATATGATGCTTTAAAAGAAGATGTTGGGAATATTCAGGGATTTTATTTCAGCAAGGGATATATCTTTGTTCAGGTTAGAGAATTGACGTCGTTGGATGTTTCATCAGGCAAAGTAGATATTGTTTACTCCATTGTTGAAAATGAATTGGCCTATGTGGATAGAATTGAAATTCAGGGGAATTTAAAGACTCAGGACAAGGTTATCAGGAGAGAGCTTAGGATTAAGCCAGGAGAGGTTTTTGACGGAGATAAGTTGAAGCGTAGCAAGGAAAGGCTCTATAACCTTGGTTTTTTTGAAGAAGTCAACTACGATACAACAGCAGGTAGTGAACCTGACAGGCGTAATTTGGTTGTTGAGGTTAAAGAAGCAAAGACGGGGTCTTTTAGTTTTGGAGGCGGATACAGCTCTATTGATCAGTTTGTCGGTTTTGTTGAGATTGAACAGAAAAATTTTGATTGGAGAAACTGGAAAACATTTACAGGGGCCGGTCAGGATTTAAAATTGCGTGGTGAGTTTGGATCTGTTAGGCAGAATTTCGAACTTAGTTTTACGGAGCCTTGGTTATTTGATCATCCGATTTCTTTCGGCTTTGATGGCTATAAGCGTTCTCATGATAAGGATGTTGACTTAGGTTATGGCTACGAGGAGACCAGGACGGGTGGTGATTTGCGGTTAGGCAAAGAGTTTAATGAGTATTTTAAAGGCGGGATGACATATCGAATTGAGCAAGTTGATATCAGCAACGTCGATGATGCCGCCACGGCAGATTTGAAAAGTGAGGCGGGTAAAAATGTTATCAGTAGTGTTGAATTTTCGGCAACATGGGATACAACAGATAATATTTTTAATCCTACGCGGGGATTAGTTTTAAGTGGTTCATATGAACTCGCCGGTACTTTTCTTGGTGGAGACAAGGATTATAATAAGGTTTTTGGTTTAGCTTCTCAGTATTTTCCGCTTCCTGTCAGAAGTGTGTTGCAGCTGCAATTAAGAGCTGGTATTGCTCAGCCATTTGGAGGTTGTGGTAAGGTGCCCATTTATGAGAGGTTTTATGCTGGTGGTGCCAACACAATTAGGGGTTACGAAGAAAGAAGTGTTGGCCCGGTAGATCTTCCGACAAGCGATCCTATTGGAGGCCAGGCCTTATTGGTGATGAATGTTGAGTGCACTATTCCCATAGTTGATTTTATTAAGGGTGCGGTTTTTGTGGATACGGGTAATGTTTGGGCCAAAGCTTCAGAATTTGGAACGGGAGGGTTTAAGACGGGCGTGGGATTCGGTGTGAGGATTAAAACGCCTGTTGGCCCGTTAAAATTGGATTATGGTATACCTCTGAATAAGCAGCCAGGAAAGGAAAATAAAGAGGGTAGATTCCATTTTAGTATGAGCCATGGATTTTAACAAAAAAGAACTAAAAAAAAAGGGGGAAGCATGTTTAGAAAAAAAAGTGTGGCAGTTACAATTGTTTTATTTTTGGCGGTTTTTGGGTTAGGTTTAAATGCTTTCGCAGCAGCTGAAAAAATTGCTTATGTTGATTTGTCTCAGACATTTGATAGCTATGAAAAAACAAAAGTTTATGATGATTCTTTGGCCGCAGTTCAGGCTGATAAAGAAAAAGAATTAGAAGGAATGGCCAAGGACATTAAGACATTAGAAGACAAGATGTCTTTGTTAAATGAAAAAGCAAAAGCTGAGAAACAGCAGGAGCTGGATGAGAAGAACAATAAGATTCGTCAAATGAGTCAGCAGATTGCTTTGGATTTAAGAAAAGAACGCGATGAAAAATTAAAAGAGATCTTACAGGATATTGAAAAAGTTGTTCAGGATTATGCGCGTAAGAATGGTTATGATTTTGTTTTAAATGACCGTGTTCTTCTTTATGGGTCTGCCAGCGCTGATATTACACAGGATGTTATTAAGACATTAAATAAGGATTACAAGAAACCAGCTAAAAAGTAAGACATTCTTTTTGTTGCTATATGATAAAAAAAACAGTAGGAGAAATCGCTTGTCTTGTTCGTGGAGAAGTTGTTGGTGACGCGGAAGTTGAGATTAGGGGTGCTCGTGGTATAAATGATGCGTGTTGTGGTGATATTACTTTTGTGGCAAATACACGCTATATCCCTCTCATTGATAAGACTCAAGCGAGCGCTATTATTGTGCCTTTGCATATGGGCCCGCAAGTCAAGCCTGTTATTAAGGTCCAGGACCCTTCGTCGGCATTTGCCCAAGTGATTAAAGCTTTGTATCCTAAAAGTGTACACCATCCTAAGGGCATTGACAAAAGAGCTGTCATTTCAAAAAAAGCAAAAATCGGAAAAGGTGTTGCTGTAGGTGCTTATGCGGTTATCGAGGATGATGTAGAAATTGGCGATAATAGCATAGTTTACGCGGGTTGTTATATTGGATATGGTACACGTATTGGGTGCGATTGTCTCTTTTACGCGAATGTTTCGATTCGTGAGAATATACAGATTGGAAACAGAGTATTTATTCAAAGCGGAAGCGTTATCGGTTCAGAAGGTTTTGGATACCTTAACGTGGAGGGCGTGCATTGTTTGATTCCTCAGATAGGAACTGTTGTTATTGAAGATGAGGTTGAGATTGGGGCTAATGTCACAATTGATCGCGCGCGTTTTGATAAAACGGTGATAGGTAAAGGCACCAAAATAGACAACTTAGTGCAAATTGCGCATAATGTTATCATTGGCCAAAATAGTATTATTGTCGCTCAGGCTGGCATTTCAGGAAGCACTCATATTGGCAATGGTGTTACAATTGCCGGGCAGGCTGGTTTGGTGGGGCATATCACAATAGGTGATGGAGCTATTTTAGCCGCACAGGCAGGTGTGACAAAATCCGTCCCTCCTAAGACAATTGTCTCTGGTTATCCGGCGAGGCCTCACCAGGAAGCTAAAAGGATTAATGCTCATGTTCAGAGTCTGCCAAAGATGGCAGCATCTGTTAAAGAGTTGAAAAGACGCGTTGAAGAATTGGAAGCGGAATTAAAAAAAGGACATTGTTAATTAAAATTTTTTTGTTTAGGCAAGATAGTGAGTTTTATTTAGCCATAAGAGATAATGCCAGGGGAAGCGAGAATGCAAAGAACGATAAAAGATGAGTTTGTGTTAAGTGGCAAAGGATTGCATACAGGCAATATGGTGGAACTAAAGTTTAAACCATTGGGGCCGAATATGGGGATTATTTTTCAGCGTGTTGATTTGCCGCGCAGCCCTATGATAAAAGCAGATGTTAATTCTCTTTGCAGTGCTAAGAGTAGTCCGAGGAGGACGACTATTGGCTTTGATGATGTTCAAGTGCAGACGATAGAGCATTTGATGGCTGCTCTTTCCGGGCTGGGAATAGACAATATCCTTATTGAGATCAACAATAATGAAGTTCCGGGTTTGGATGGAAGTGCAATTTCATTTATTGAGTTGTTAAAAAAAGTGGGTATTGTTGAACAGGGTTTTCCCCGACGTACGTACAAAGTGAACATGCCGATATGGGCACAAGATGATGATTCCACCGTAATTGTACTGCCTTCATCTGAGTTTAAGATTTCTTATACATTAAAGTATGACCATCCTGTTTTAGGCACTCAGCACATGGATGTAAAGTTTAATAGTGAGACTTTTGAGAAGGAATTGGCTCCAGCACGTACCTTTTGTCTTCAGCAAGAGGCAGAGGCATTAATAAAAAACGGGATGGGAAAAGGGGCCAATTATGAGAATACGCTTGTTGTTTCAAACGAAGGTGTGATTGAAAATAAGCTTCGTTTTGAGAATGAGTTTATTCGGCACAAAATTTTGGATCTCATTGGTGATTTGTCGCTGCTTGGAACGGCCATTAAGGGGCATGTTATCGCGATAAGGAGCGGTCATACTCTTAACATGAAACTTGTGCGTAAAATTAAAGATCAAATGGATCAGCAGATGATGGTCGCGATTAAATCTGTAGAGGGTGTTTCTAAAACTGGTGAGATAGATGCGATGACAATCATGAAAATTCTTCCTCATCGCTATCCTTTTCTTCTTGTTGACCGCGTTGTTTCCATGGAAGAAGGAAAAAACGCTGTAGGTATAAAAAATGTGACGATTAATGATCAGTTTTTTGAAGGGCATTTTCCAGGACGTCCTGTTATGCCGGGCGTTCTGATTGTGGAAGCTATGGCACAAGTGGGTGGAGTTTTGATGTTGAGTCCTGCTGAGAATAGGGGCAAGCTTGCTTTTTTTATGGCAGCTGATAATGTAAAGTTTAGAAAGCCCGTTATCCCTGGAGATCAGCTGAGGCTGGAAGTTCAGGTTGGAAAAATTAGATCCAGAACAGGCCAGGTACATACGAAGGCTTATGTTGAAGGTGAAATTGTAGCGGAGGCAGATCTTATGTTTGCGCTTGTTGAAAAATAAAGAGCAAAGAATCTAATGATAGGAAATGTTAAGAGGAAATAATGAAAGTACATCCAACAGCGATTGTGTCTAAGAATGCTTGTCTGGAATCAGACGTGGAAGTTGGCCCTTATGCGATTATAGGAGATCGTGTTAAAATTGCAAAAGGAGTTAAGATAGGAAGTTTTTGTGTTATTGAAAATGATACGACTATTGGCGCAGGGTGTAAGATTTTTACAGGTGCTGCAATAGGGAGCATACCACAAGATCTTAAATATTGTGGCCAGAAAAGTTTTGTAGAGATTGGTGAAAACAACGTTATTCGAGAGTATGTTACGATTAATTTAAGCACAACAGAGGGCGGGAAAACAATTATCGGCAACAATAATCTTATTATGGCCTATAGCCATGTTGCGCATGATTGTATTGTTGGCAATGGTTGTGTTATTGCCAATAGTGGAACTTTAGCGGGCCATGTTAAATTAGAAGATAAGGTTGTTATAGGCGGGTTAGTTGCCGTTCATCAATTTGTGCGTCTTGGTAAAATGTCTATTATTGGCGGCTGTTCTAAGGTTGTAACGGATATTCCGCCTTTTTCAACGTGTGATGGGCATCCGGCAAAGTTTTACGGCCTTAATATTGTTGGATTAAAAAGAGCGGGCGTATCATCCGATCGAATGCGTCAGTTGCGAGCCGCCTTTAAAATTTTCTTTCAATTAGGTTTAAATAAGAAAAATGCTATAGAGAGAATTAAAAAAGAGATTGAGCCTTCCAGTGAAATTAATCATTTACTAGATTTCCTGTCTTCTTCGGAAAGAGGGTTGTGTCATTGAGCGGATTTGATGGTTTTAAGAAAATTGGGTTGATAGCCGGCAATGGAAAATTTCCTCTTTTGTTCGCGAAAGCAGCAAACCGATTGGGTCTTGAGGTGATTGCGATAGCTATTAAAGGAGATACATCCGGATATATTAGAGCTTTGGCAAGCAAGGTTTATTGGTTGAGCTTAAAAGATTATGCCAAGATGTATGATATTTTTAAAAGAGAAGACATCCAAAAAGTTATCATGGCTGGCCAGGTAAATCCGAGAAGCCTCTTTTATAAAGATCTGGGTGATGCAACGCTTAAAACTTTGCTTGCGGCTATGAAAGATAAGCGGCCTGATACGGTTTTTGGTGCTGTTGCGGATGAATTGGCAAAGCATTCTATTGAGTTGATGGATTCTACGTTGTTGTTGAAAGACTGCATGCCTTCCAAGGGAGTATTAACGAAACAGCAACCTGATGAGAAAACGTGGGCTGATGTGCGGTTTGGGTTTCAATTGGCCAAGCAAACTGCCGGGCTGGATATTGGGCAAACCTTATGCATAAGAAATGGCGCTATTGTAGCGGTCGAAGCCATAGAAGGCACTGATGCGGCTATTTTACGCGGGGGGCGCTTAGCGGGCCCCGGTGTCGTTGTTATAAAAGTAAGCAAACCTTATCAGGATATGCGGTTTGATGTGCCTGTTGTAGGGCCTAGGACAATTAAATTTTTAAGTAAGATAAAAGGAAGCTGTTTGGCCATAGAAGCTAAGAAAACATTGATGATTGATCAAGATGTTTGCGTTGACATGGCAAATAGAAAGAATATTTCTATAGTTGTTGAGGAAATCTAGTTTTAGAAAAGCTTGACAAAAATCACCAATATTTATAGAATGCTTGCTTAAAGGAGGGCGTCATGATGAAAAGAAATGTTGCGTCAAAAAAGATCGAATTTAAGATTGCTGCGCCAAGTGCGAAAAGGGTAGCGATTGCCGGTGATTTTAATCAGTGGAAGCCGGATGCGCTTACTGCAAAAAAAGATAAAAATGGGATATGGAAGGCATCTGCAACTATCCCAACCGGTACACATGAGTATAAGTTTATTGTAGATGGTTCTTGGATTACGGATCCTATTTGCTCCCATAAAAGATCTAATGTTTTTGGGTCGGAAAATTCTATTTTGGAAGTTAGATAAAACATTGAAGCTGTATTTATCTTTGCTAAAGGAAATAAAAAAATTCTATTATTAGATGGAATATTTTGTACTGCAAATGTGTCATATTCAAAGAGGTGTGCAGAGTTAGTTTTACAAGGGGATAGCTTGAGTAGGCTATCCCTGTTTTATTTGTGGACGGCCAAAGGATCTTGTTTATGAGATATATTTATGGGCCTGTTAAATCAAGGCGGCTTGGGAATTCTTTGGGGATAAGTGTTGTTGACTATAAAGTCTGCAGTTACGATTGTGTTTATTGCCAATTAAAGGCAACAACAACTAAGACGCTTAGAAGGAAAAAATATATTCAGCCAAAAGATATTATTGGCGAAGTCAGGGAGTTTTTGGTTTCGCATCAGAAGCATCCTGTCCCGAAAAGAAGGCTTTCTTGGCCGGTTAGCCAAGAGTCTTTGATGGAACATATTGACTTTATTACTTTTTCAGGCTCGGGTGAGCCGACACTAAATAGTTGTATAGGTTATTTGATTAAAGAAGTTAAGCGTTTAACATCTATTCCGGTTGTCTTAATTACAAATAGTTCGACTTTAATGAAGCGGCAGGTTAGGAAAGAAATATTGAAGGCTGATATTATCATCCCTTCTTTAGATGCTGTGACGCAGGATATTTTTGAAAAAATTGACAGGCCGGCTAAGGGGATTCATGTTCAAGATATTATTAATGCTTTGGTCCAGCTCAGAAAAGAGTATAAGGGAGAGATTTGGCTGGAAATTATGCTGGTGAAGGGGTTGAATGATTCATTCCCTTATATTCTGCAAATGAAAGAAGTTGTACAATTGATCAGGCCTGATAAAATTCATATCAATTCTCCCGTGCGTCCTCCGGCAGAAGGATGGGTGAAACCAGTTAGTTCTGCGGCTTTAAAAAAGATAAAGCAAGTTTTTGGAAGTTTGTGTGAGGTTGTTTGATTTACATTATTGCGCCCATAGCTCAATGGATAGAGCGCCAGCCTTCGGAGCTGGGCGTTGGGGGTTCGAGTCCTCCTGGGCGCATTTAATCTTTGGGACATAGTATCTTTTTTATGGAGGACGAGAACCCAAAGGGGTGCGGGGAAAAATTTTCCCCGCGTTTTAGGGGTGACAGTGACGATGCACCGATAGGTGCAGAGGAACGCCAGAGGGGCCAAGCCCCTATGGAGAGGAGCCGAGCCTTGCCGGTTTATGGCAGGCGAGCGACGATAGGTTCTAGGCGCGAAGCGCCGGAGTCCTCCTGGGCGCATTTAATCTTTGGGACATAGTATCTTTTTTATGGAGGACGAGAACCCCAAGAGGGCCATAAGCACTAGTTATTTAAAAATTCTGTTTTGGTGCTATAATAACTCAATATCGTCTATATTCAGAAGTGGGAATTCCGTTAGTATATTTTTAACAGGGAGGGATAATGTACGAAGAGAGACGAAAATATCCCCGTTTAAGCATTAATATAAAAGTGAACTGGGATATAGATGAAGTTTGCGACTTGAGTCAGTCGTGCCGTTCAGATATCACAAAAAATATTTCCGAAGGTGGTATTTGTTTGATTGTCTATGATAAAGTTGACATTGGGCATACCTTGCGCTTAAAAATTGAATTACCAACAAAAAAAGTAGTTGAGTCAAAAGGAAAAGTTGTTTGGGTAAAAGAATTTGAGATTATAGGCAACGGAATTTTTTTGCGAGTTTGACCTCAAACCGCTTGCATAACTACTTCTTGAGCTGCTGGAAGCAAGGTCATGCGGTTTGCTTTCCAGGCAGTGTAGCGTAACATGCGAGCTGTATCAAGATTTTGTTTTCTTTGAGTTAG
>JBDREX010000049.1:0-7354 GCA_043819345.1 Candidatus Omnitrophota bacterium | reverse complement strand
AATTGATCTCAGAGGTTGGCTATGACGCTCAGACTGTCGCGACAGGTTCCATTGCCTTAGAAAGACTGGAAAGAGAAAGACCCTCCTGTATTATCATAAATGATGGTGACAAAGAAGATAGCGGTTTACGGTTGGCCCGAAAAATCAGAAATTTTGATAAAGAGATCAAGATTATCATGTTGGGTTCTCATTTTGAAGATGAGGCAACCAAAAAGGAGTTGGAATCTCTCGGTGTCGCGGCTTACTTAAAAGATGATTTTCATGAGTCAGAGAATATAAAAAAAATGCTTATGGCTTTAAAAAGTGAGCGAATTATAAAGCCTGACATTGAGGAAAAACGAGGGAAGATTTTAATTGTAGATGATGAGCCCGATAGCTGCCGAATGATGGGTAATTTTTTACGCCGGCGCGGGTTTGAGGTTGAAGTTGCTTACAGTGGTGAGGAATGCCTGGCAAAGATACCGCAGCATAATTTTGATGTTATTTTGCTTGATATCACCATGAAAAATATGGATGGGCTGTTGACTCTTAAGCGTATCAAGGATGTGAATCCGAAAATAAAAGTTGTTATGGTCACCGCGCTTGCTAATGATGAAGTATTATCCCAGGCTAAATTATTTGGAGCCAGCGATTATATTACAAAGCCATTTGATTTTAGTGTTTTAGAATCTTCCCTTTTGACGCTTTTCTTGTCGAAAAAAGATTGAAATTAATATAGATATTGTCATTAAAAACATCAACTCCCTGGCAGTAAAAAATGAATTTTTTTATGCTTCGGAGGTAATTCGCGCAGATAACTTTCAGGTATTCGCAAGTTATGCGCTCATTTAGGAGAATCAGAAATGGGAGAGTGGATTGGAATTAATAGGCGAGCAAGAAAATGTTATGGTTTTGATGAAATTGCGCTAGTTCCGGGCATGATTACCAGGAATCCCCAGGATGTTGACCCTTCTTGGGAAATTGCCGGAAAACGATATAAAGTTCCTATTTTAGCGGCTGCGATGGATGGAGTTGTTGATGTGAAGTTTGCCGTGGAAATGGGGCGTTTGGGTGGAATCGCAGTTTTAAATTTGGATGGTATTCAGACCCGCTATGAAAAGCCTGATGAGGTTTTGGAAAGTATTGCTAAGGCGTCTCCCCAAGAGGCAACGAAATTAGTTCAGGAAGTTTATTTGAAACCTGTTAAGGAAAAATTAGTTGCCGCTCGCATTGAAGAGATTAAAAAGAAAAAGGCGCCTGCCGTTGTTAGTTGTATTCCTCAGAACGCCGAGAGATTTGTTGCTATCGCGCAAGAGGCGGGAGTGGATATTTTTATTGTTCAATCCACGGTGACGACTGTGAAGCACGTGTCCAAGAGCTATAAGCCTTTGGATTTGAAAAAATTATGTTCAAGCACAAAAGTTCCTATAATTATCGGCAATTGCGTTACATATGAAGTGACGATGGAATTGCTTGAGACAGGAGCTGCTGGGCTTTTGATTGGTATTGGCCCTGGAGCTGCATGTACGACAAGAGGTGTTTTGGGAATAGGTGTTCCTCAGGTTACTTCTACGATTGATGCTGCAGCCGCGCGGGATTATTTTTTTAAACGGACAGGCCGTTATATTCCCATCATAACAGATGGTGGTATGCGCATAGGTGGTGAAATCTGCAAGGCATTTGCCAGTGGCGCGGATGCTGTTATGGTTGGTTCAGCTTTCGCTAAGGCTGTTGAAGCTCCTGGAAGAGGGTATCACTGGGGCATGGCAACGTCGCATGCAAATTTACCACGTGGTACAAGGATTTATGTTGGTTCAACGGGTGCTTTGGAGGAAATCTTATTTGGCCCGGCTAAAGTTGATGATGGTTCTCAGAATCTTATGGGCGCTTTGACAACATCTATGGGATGTTTGGGTGCTGCTACGATTAAAGATATGCACGTCACAGAAATTATAATCGCTCCTTCTATTCAAACAGAAGGGAAGATTTTTCAGGTCGTTCAGCGGGTCGGAATGGGAAAATAAGATCTTAACAGAAAGAGATGACGATATGAAAGTTGTAAAAAAAAGAAAAGAGAAGAAAACTGTTATTAAGAAGAAAATGGCGAAGATTACGCGCAGATTTAAAAAAACGTTTGTTGCGAAATCTAAAAAAATTAAAATTAAACCCCATCCTTCGTCAGGACAGAGAAACTCTGTTATTATTTTAGATTTTGGTTCTCAGTATACACAATTGATTGCTCGTCGTATTCGTGAAAATAAAGTTTACAGTACAATTGTTCCTCATACCATTTCTGCTCAGGAACTTGAAAAGATGTCTCCTAGAGGGATTATTTTGTCCGGAGGGCCCGCGAGTGTTTATGATAAGAATAGCCCAAAATGTGATAAAGGTATTTTTAAGCTCGACATTCCCATTTTAGGTATTTGCTATGGACAACAGTTGATTGCTCAGTTTTTTGGAAGCAATGTCAGGCGTACGAAAGAGCGTGAGTTTGGAAGGCAAGAGCTTTTTATAGATGATCATTCTGATTTTTTTAACGGATTGCCTGGTAATATTACCTCATGGATGAGCCATGGCGACTATGTTTCAACTTTACCGAAAGGTTTCCGTTCCATTGCTCATACTCTGAGCACTCCCAATGCGGGTTTTTGTGATAAGAATCGCAAGATTTTTGGAGTTCAGTTTCATCCTGAAGTTGTCCATACGGCTCATGGTAATCAGATTATCTCTAATTTCCTTTATAGGATCTGTCGTTGCCGGCCAAGCTGGGAAATGAGTTCTTTTATTAAAAAAACGGTTGAAGACATTCGTGAAAAAGTTGGTAACAATAGTGTTGTATGTGGCCTAAGCGGCGGAGTTGATTCTGCTGTTGCTGCTGTTCTTATCCATAGAGCGATCGGGCGGCAGTTAAGATGTATTTTTGTGGATAATGGTTTAATGAGAAACAAAGAACCAGAAGAGATTAAAGAGATTTTTCGTGGCAATTTTCACATGAATCTTGATTTCGTTAATGCCAGGAAACGTTTTATGAAGAGGCTTGTTGGCGTTATTGACCCTGAACAGAAGAGAAAAAATATTGGCGATGAATTTGTAAAAGTTTTTGAAGAAGAAGCAAAAAAGATTAAAAGGGTGAAGTTTTTGGCGCAGGGAACGTTGTATCCGGATGTCATTGAATCTGTTTCGGTAACGGGTTCGCCATCAGCAAAAATAAAAACACATCATAATGTTGGCGGGTTGCCTGAACGGATGAAGCTGGACTTAATTGAACCATTGCGACAGCTTTTCAAAGATGAGGTTAGGGACTTAGCTAAGCAGTTAGGTTTGCCGCCTGAAGTTATTAATAGGCAGCCTTTCCCTGGACCGGGCCTGGCTATTCGCATTATTGGAGAAGTTACACTTGAGAAATTAGAAATCTTAAGAAAGACGGATGAGATTTTTATTAATGAGATAAGAAAAGCTGGTTTGTATGATAAAGTGTGGCAGTCTTTCGCGGTTCTTTTGCCTGTGAAAAGCGTTGGTGTTATGGGCGATGAGCGTACCTATGAGAATACGATAGCATTGCGTTGTGTTTCCAGTTCTGATGGAATGACTGCTGATTGGGTAAAATTAGACCATGATTTCTTAGGAAAAGTTTCCAATAAGATTATTAACGAGGTTGAGGGTATCAATCGTGTTGTTTATGATATAAGCTCTAAGCCTCCTTCAACGATTGAATGGGAATAGGGTTTTGCGCTACGTGTCGCTTGAGCAGGATAGATGAGCTCTGAGCTGGTAAGTGCGCGTATCACTACATAGTAAAGGTATGCGCGAAGTGTGTTGTTTAAGCAAGAAAAGTAATCGATTGTATGCGGAGAAGTGCTGTGTGAGAACAGACGCTTCAAATGAGTTAAATGAGCCATTCAAATTTTGTCCACCTTCATATCCATTCACAGTATAGCCTTTTAGATGGCGCCTGTCGAATCAAAGAACTCGTAAAAACAGCCGTTGATTTAAAGATGCCGGCATTGGCCATAACAGATCATGGCAATATGTTTGGTGCTGTTGATTTTTATCAGGAGGCCTATAAACAAGGTATTAAGCCGATCATTGGTTGCGAAGTCTATATTGCGCCAAAAAGTCGTTTTAATAAAGCGGATACGGGTATTCGTGAAACATCCAATCATTTTATTCTGCTAGCCAGAGACGAGGATGGGTATCGAAACTTGATGAAGCTTGTATCTTTGGCGTATTTGGAAGGATTCTATTATCGGCCAAGAATAGACAAAGAATCACTCTCGCAGTATTCTAAGGGCCTAATTGGGACAAGCGCCTGCCTCAAAGGCGAGATTCCTTCATTAATCAGAGACAATCGCCTGAATGATGCCATTAAATGTGCTGACGAGTTTAGCTCGATTCTTGGCAAAGGCAATTTTTATCTTGAGATTCAGGAGAATCTCATCCCCGAACAGACTCAGGCTAATGAAGGTATTTTGAAAATAGCCAAGGAGCTCAGCCTGCCATTAGTTGCCACAAATGATGTACATTATTTGAAAAAAGAAGATTCATATGCTCATGAAGCTTTATTGTGCATTCAGACACAGACGACTCTAGACGATCCAAATAGGATGCGTCTGTCTACTCCTGAATTTTATTTTAAAACCCCTGAAGAAATGACAAGGCTTTTTCATTACGCACCTGAGGCGATTCGTAATACGGTTGAGATCGCTGGAAGATGCAATGTGAAATTAGAATTTGGCAAACCTCATTTGCCTCAATATGAACCTCCGGTTGGACAATCAAAAGAAGAATATTTGCGGGCTTTATGCGACAAGGGGCTAAAGAAACGTTTTGGCGATTCTATTGTGCCGCAAACGTATCAAAGATTAGAGCACGAGCTTAAGACAATTGAAAGCATGGGATTTGTTAGTTATTTTCTTATTGTTTGGGATTTTATTCACCATGCTAAAAGCAAGGGCGTTGCTGTTGGGCCTGGCCGAGGGTCTGCTGCTGGTAGTCTGGTCAGCTATCTTTTAGGGATCACAGAATTGGATCCACTGAAATACAATCTTCTTTTTGAGAGGTTTTTGAATCCTGAGAGGGTTGGCTTGCCGGATATTGATATAGATTTTTGTTTTGAAAGAAGGCAGGAGATTATTGATTATGTATCTGAGAAATACGGGAAACAAAATGTGGCCCAGATTATTACTTTTGGTACGATGTTAGCTCGCGCTGTTATTCGCGATGTGGGGCGTGTCATGAGTGTTCCTTACGCGGAAGTTGATAAGATCGCTAAGCTTGTTCCTGCAGAATTGGGTATTACCCTGGAAGATGCTCTCAAGACAGATGAATTGAATACTATATACCAGAATAATTCTCAGATCAGAGAGTTGATTGATAAGGCAAGAGTTCTCGAAGGTTTATCCAGGCATGCTTCTGTTCATGCGGCGGGGGTTGTTATTGGCGATAGGCCTCTGGATAGCTATATGCCACTTTGCAAGCTTGATGAGAATACAATTACATCCGGGTATTCTATGAAGGCGCTGGAAAAGATTGGCCTTCTGAAAATGGATTTTTTGGGATTGCGTACTTTGACCGTAATCGCGGAGGCCATAAAGATTATCAAAAGGACGCGTAATGAAGATATTGATATAGATGCCATTTCTCTGGAAGATCCGAAGACATTTGCTCTTTTGTGTGATGCCCAGACGATAGGTGTTTTTCAGTTGGAAAGTACAGGGATGAGGGATTTATTAAGGAAGCTTGTCCCTTCGCGCTTTGAGGATTTGATCGCTCTTTTGGCTTTATATCGGCCGGGGCCGATTGGCAGTGGGATGTTGGATGATTTTATCCAACGCAAGCACGGTTTGAAGCCAATTAAATATGATCATCCTCGCCTTGAAAAGATATTAAAGGATACCTATGGCATTATGGTTTATCAGGAACAGGTCATGCAGATTGCTTCTGAGTTGGCAAGTTTTAGCATGAGTTCAGCTGATTTGTTGCGGCGCGCTATGGCTAAAAAGATTCCTGAGGATATGGAAAAACAACGTATTCAGTTTGTTGATGGTTGCCTAAAAAACAAAATTGATAAGAGGATAGCTATTAAGGTATTTGATTTAATAGATTATTTTTCAGGATATGGTTTTAACCGTAGCCATTCTGCAGCGTATGCTTTGATTTCCTATAGGACAGCCTATCTGAAAGCGAATTATTCTGTTGAGTTTATGACCGCGCTTCTGACAAGTGAAAAAGAAAACACGGATAAGGTTGTTGAATACGTTAAGGAGTGCAGGCGCATGGGGATAACTGTTTCTAATCCAAGCGTTAATGATAGTTTCTCTAAATTCACAGTGAAAGATGAAAAAACGATCCGCTTTGGGCTCTTGGCGGTGAAAAATGTCGGCCAGCTTGCGATTGATTCTATCATTGAAGGCCGAAAAGAAAAAGGTGATTTTGCCTCGCTGGAAGATTTTTGCGCGGGTGTTGATTTGAGGCTTGTTAACCGCAAGGTCATTGAAAGCCTTATTAAGTGCGGGGCTATGGATTGCTTTGGGTTCTACAGGAGCCAGATGATCAGCGTGCTAGGGGAATGTTTGGAGCAGTCGGCCAAAGCCCATAGGGATCGTCACAGTGGTCAGTTATCTTTTTTTGATCTTGACGTTTTATCAGAAAGTGGTTTTAAAAGGTTTAAGATCGATATTCCTCAGATCAAGGAATGGCCTGAAAATCAATTGTTGAGTTTTGAAAAGGATATCCTGGGTTTTTATATCAGCGGCCACCCATTGACGCGATATGAACATCTTTTAAAGAAACTTTCTTCGTGTTCGCTTAGCGCTTTAGCTCAGGCTAAAGATGGTGACGATGTGACCGTTGTCGGCTTTATCAATAAAATTAAAGCGACAATGACCAGGGCGAAGGCTGAAAAGATGGCCATTTTAAGGGTTGAAGATCTGATCGCGAGTGTTGAAGTGCTTGTTTTTCCAAGGACTTACAAAGAAGCCGCAAGAAATATTATTGCCAATAGTGTTGTTGTTATCAAGGGGAGGCTGTCATTAAAAGAAGACGCGCCAAAAATAATAGCTGCAGATATATCGCCGATAGATGAGGCTTATAGGCATATTAGCGCTATTAACATTGATTTATCCGGCTTGGGTGAGAATAAACTTGTTGCCTTGAAAGAGAAGTTAGCACTTTCTCCGGGTGATATTCCTGTGTATTTACATATAGATACGGAATCTCAGAAGAGGTTAAAAATTTTAGTTTCCCGCGAATTTTTTGTCCAGCCCAGGGTGGAATTATTTCATGATATTGAGGAGGTTTTAGGAGAGGAAAGATTTCTGTTGACGTTGTAACTATTCACTGGTACTCTATTTATAACAATAGCATTGTTTTTAAA
>JBDREX010000048.1:0-6850 GCA_043819345.1 Candidatus Omnitrophota bacterium | reverse complement strand
TTCGGGCCAACCGTAAACCGCTATCTTCTTTGTCACCATCATTTATGATAATACAGGAGGGTCTTTCTCTTTCCAGTCTTTCTAAGGCAATGGAACCTGTCGCGACAGTCTGAGCGTCATAGCCAACCTCTGAGATCAATTCATACAGAAGCTCTCTAATACGAATATCTTCCTCAACTATTAAGACTCGCTCATCCATAAGATTACATTAAAATAGCACATAATAAAACGGATTTCAACACAAAAAATGGATAATTTGAAAAAATACAAACTAAACCACAGCATTCATTTAAATAAACAGGCAAAAAAATACCAAAACAACTACCAATGGATACAATAAAAAAGGGCCGGGTTTAACAAAACCCGGCCCTTCCATAACTTAGTTCAAAAACCGATTAATACATTCCTCCCATTCCTCCTGGAGGCATTGGCGGCATAGCCGGTTTATCCTTTTCAGGAATATCCGTTATTAAAGCCTCTGTCGTCAAGAGGAGTGAAGCGATGCTGGCAGCATTCTGTAGAGCTGAACGCGTAACCTTGGTCGGATCAATAATTCCGGCCTCCAGCATATCAACAAACTTATCCTGATTAACATCATATCCAAAACTCTTCTTCTCGCCTTTGACCCTCTGGACAATAACAGACCCATCCACACCAGCATTCGCTGTTAACTGTCTCAAAGGCTCCTCAAGAGCTCTTCTGACAATATTTACACCAACTTTTTCATCATCATCAGATACTTTCACCTTATCTAATGAAGGAATTGTTCTCAATAAAGCTACGCCGCCTCCAGGAACAATACCTTCCTGAACAGCCGCGCGAGTCGCATGAAGTGCGTCTTCAATGCGGGCTTTCTTTTCTTTCATTTCTGTTTCAGTAGCAGCACCTACATTGATGACTGCCACACCCCCGGCAAGCTTTGCAAGCCTTTCCTGAAGTTTTTCTTTATCATAATCAGAATCGGAATCTTCAATCTGCTTCTTAATCTGACTGATACGGCCATTGATAGCCTGAGTTTTTCCAACACCTTCTATGATTGTCGTATCATCTTTGTCTACTCTCACCCTCTTAGCTCTTCCTAAATCATCGATATCAATGCTTTCCAGCTTGATGCCGAGATCTTCGGTAATAGCTTTACCACCTGTCAAAATAGCGATATCTTCAATCATAGCTCTTCTTCTATCGCCATAGCCTGGTGCTTTAACCGCACAGCAAGACAAAGTACCACGAATTTTATTAACAACTAATGTTGTTAGCGCTTCACCTTCTAAATCCTCAGCGATGATCATCAAAGGACGTCCGGCACGCGCAACTTTTTCTAATAAAGGAAGAATATCCTTAACCGCAGAAATTTTCTTCTCATAAATCAGGATAAATGGCTCTTCTAAAACCGTTTCCATTCTATCTGTATCTGTCACGAAATAAGGAGACAAATATCCCTGATCAAACTGCATCCCTTCTACCACATCCAAAGTCGTTTGTGTTGACTTGGCCTCTTCGACCGTAATAACACCTTCCTGCCCAACTTTTTCCATGGCCTCAGCAATATCATCACCGATTTTTGAATCACCATTAGCAGCAATGGTCGCAACCTGAGCAACCTCTTTTTTTCCTTCAATCTTCTTCGTCAAGTCATCCTGTAAATGCTTAACAACAACCTCAACCGCCTTTTCAATACCTCTCTTCAAAGACATAGGATTGATGCCAGCTGTCACGTTCTTTAAACCTTCACGAAAAATAGACTCCGCTAAAACTGTAGCCGTTGTCGTTCCATCACCAGCCACATCAGATGTCTTTTCAGCAACTTCCTTAACCATCTGTGCGCCCATATTTTCAAAAGGATCTTCGAGGTCAATCTCTTTAGCAACAGTAACACCGTCCTTTGTAATCGTCGGTGAACCAAACTTCTTATCCAAAACAACATTGCGGCCCTTTGGCCCCAAAGTAACCTTTACCGCTCTAGCCAACTGCTCAACGCCTTTTAAAACCGCGCGTCTGGCTTCATCACTAAAAATGATTTGTTTCGCCATATTCTTTTCCTCCTTAATAATAAATACTTCTTTTGAGCATTTATCTTTGTCTGTGTTAATGAGTTAACGGGTTGGCGGGTTTAACCCGCTAACTGGCTAACTCGCGCACCCGACAACCAAACAAGATAGCTTTTTTATTACTTTTTCACAATCGCTAAAATATCATCTTCCCTGACAATCAAATACTCTTCACCATCTTTTGTCGTAACTTCTGTCCCGGAATATTTGCCATAAAGAACTATGTCACCCTCTTTAACTTCCGGCTTCTGAACATTGCCGTTCTCCAGAACTTTGCCCTTACCAACAGCCACAATCTTACCCTCTTGCGGCTTCTCTTTCACAGTATCTGGCAGAACAATCCCACCTCTTGTCTTTGATTCAGCTTCCATCGGCTTAAGAATAATCCGATCTCCCAACGGTTGAAAATTCATACACGACCTCCTTTTTGTTTGGATTTTTTCCATTTTTAGCACTCAAGCAGCAAGAGTGATAACAATCGCTTAAAAAAAAATGCGCCCTGCAAAAAATCAAAAAAAACCATAAAAATTTTCTTAGCACTCTTTACTAACGAGTGCTAATTATAGAAAATCCAAAAAAAATTGTCAAGTATTTTTTTCTTAAACAGCTAAAAAATTTTATCTGGTATTCTTCTGGCTTTGATAAAGAAAAAAGAGCCCTTTTAAAATAAGATGCTCTTCTATTTTCGGCACAAGAGCCGTGAAAGGCTTAATCAATTCAACATCTCCGCCGGTAACAACAACCTCGTACCCTTTACACTCTTTTCCCAAAAGCCGCGTAATAATACCATCGCATAAAGAGGCCACGCCATAGACAAGACCTGCCCGAATACTGCTAATCGTATCTCTACCTATCAATTCAATCGGCCTGGACAATGCGACATGAGGCAACAAAGCCGTACCACGATGCAAAGATTCCTGCATCAATTTAAAACCTGGGACAATCAAACCGCCTAAATATTCACGTTTTTTTGATAACACGTCAAATGTAATAGCCGTTCCAAAATCAACAATAACCAGGCCTCCTCCGAAAAGCTTCAAGCCCGCATAAGCATTAACAAGCCTATCCTGCCCCACCTGATGAAGAAGGCGATATTTATTAATGATAGGAACAATCACATCCTTACCCACAAGCAAAGCATCCATTCCAAAAACAGATTTCAATACACTCTTAACGCTTTTATTTAAGGCAGGAACAACACTACAAATGTAGGCGCTTTGAAATTTCCGGCCCTTTAAAAGATGAGAAGGAATCTTTTTTTTGATGATCGCGCTCATCTTTTTTTGAGACTTCAGATAAGCCGTATCAACCTTAAAGACTTCACAGACTTGGCCATCTTTCAAAATGCCAAACGTGGTATTTGTGTTTCCTATATCTACGCCAATAAACATTGTTATCCTGTTATACCTAATTAATCCAACCTAATCAAGTGGCCAGTCAAAATCCTCTCAGACAAGCCGTTATCTTTTCTGACAATCAAGGCGCCATCTTCGTCAAAATCAACAACATAGCCCTCAACAGCCTTATCTTGCCATTCAACTCTAACACGCCCGCCCAAAATTAAAGCCGAGAACCCTTTAACCTCGGCCAAAATATCAGCAAATCTGCCTTTCCTCAAAAAATCATAGTAATGATCAAGACGTTTTATAATTATATGCGATAAATCTGCGATGTCAAATGTTCTATTAGCCTCCTCTTTCAGAGAAGTCGCCCCTTGTGGCAATGCCAAGCCAGATGCATTCACATTCAGTCCAACTCCAATAACCAAGTAATCGACACGTTCAGCCTCAAGATGCATCTCTGTCAAGATACCACATATTTTTTTTTCTTTAATTAAAACGTCATTCGGCCACTTAATTGCAACCCCTTCAATATGAATATCTCGCAAAGCAACTGCCACAGCCAAAGCAACCATCAACGTCACACGCGGAGCCATTGCCGCAGAAATTTGCGGCCGCAAGACAAATGAGAAATACAAACCCTGGTCATAAGGAGAAACCCAGGAATTGCCTAAGCGCCCCCGTCCTTGCGTCTGCCCCTTAGCAAAAATAACGGCACCTTCCGGCTCTCCATTACGCGCCAAATAGTGGGCAAGGTCATTGGTTGAAGTCACCATATCATAAGAATAAATCTTCTGACCTATGATCTCAGTACCCAATCCCGGCCTTACCGGTTCCTTTTTAAATATGTGTGTTAAATCTTCGTCCATAATAATATTTCATATAAAAGTCACAAGGTCACCAGACATCTACCTGTCGGTAGACAGGCAATGCCACATGTAAAATCAAAAAGCTTAAAACCAAATCTCCGAAATGATTTACTGAAGATCAAAATCTTTTTTTGTTATCAGGGTGTTCTTTTCGTGTTTCGTGTTTCGTGTTTCGTGTTTCGTGTTTCGTGTTTTGCTTTCAATCTCTTTATTTCATCTCTCAAGCCTGCGGCCTCTTCAAATTTAAGGTTGCGCGCGGCAAGCTCCATATCATGCTCAAGAAGGGAGATAAGAGAATCAAATTCAAACTCATCTTTTTTCTGTCCTGATAACTCAGCTAAGAAAGTTTTTGCCTCCTCTTCCTCTTTTAGAGTTTCCTTAATTTCCTTAATAATTGTTTTAGAGGTTATATGATGTTTTTTATTATACGCTATTTGAATTTTGCGCCGACGATTGCTTTCATTAATAGCGGCCTTCATGGAATCTGTTATGGTATCGGCGTACATCACAACCTGGCCGTTAATATTACGCGCAGCTCTTCCCGAAAGCTGAATCAAAGAAACCCCGGAACGCAAAAAACCTTCTTTATCAGCATCTAAAATAGCCACCAATGATACCTCTGGCAAATCCAGCCCTTCCCGTAATAAATTAACACCAACAAGGCAATCAAAATCTTTTTTTCTGAGCTTCGTTAATATCTCAACACGCTCAATCGTCTTTATTTCCGAATGCAGATAGCGCACACGCAAACCCTGCTCCTCTAGATAACGGCTCAACTCCTCAGCCATCTTTTTGGTCAATGTTGTCACCAGAACACGCTCGTTGCGCTTAGCACGCTCCCGCACAAGATGTTCCAAATCTTCAACCTGTCCTTTTGATTTTTTTACAATAATTTCAGGATCCGGAATCCCTGTTGGCCTGATCACCTGCTCAGCAGTAATGCCTCCTGATTTTTTTAATTCATAAGAACTCGGTGTCGCCGATACATAAACAACTTCTCTAACAAGCTTATCAAACTCATCAAATTTTAAAGGCCTATTATCCAAACATGAAGGAACCCTAAAACCAAAATCTACCAGAATTTGTTTCCTGGCCTTATCCCCTTCATACATTCCGCGAATCTGAGGGATCGTCACATGGCTCTCATCAATAACAACCAGAAAATCATCAGAAAAATAGTCCAGTAAACAATAAGGCCTCGAGCCAGGCTGACGAGACGAAAGGATTCGCGAATAATTCTCTATACCATGACAATAACCAACTTCTTTAAGCATTTCCATATCATATTTCGTGCGCTGTTCCAAGCGCTGCGCCTCTAAAAGCTTATTCTCTTTACGCAATTCTTTCAAGCGGCCTTCCATCTCCCGCTCAATGGTCGCAAGCGCCCCATCAATAGACTCCTGCGAAACAATATAATGCTTAGCCGGATAGATCCCGACTCGATCCATGTCACCCAATTTTTTTCCCGAAACAGGGTCAAACTCATAAATCTTCTTAATCTCATCATAAGCCAGTTCTATTCTCACCGCCCGCTCAGAATATGCCGGAAAGATATCTACCACCTCACCCTTCACTCTAATACAGCCGCGACGAAAATCAAAATCATTGCGCTCATACTGAATCGTAATGAACCTCTTTAAAACATCATCACGGCAAATAAATTGGCCTTTCTTCAAGAAGACCATAAACTCTTTGTAATCCACAGGGGAACCTAAATTGTAAATGCAGGAAACGGACGCCACAATCAGCGTATCGGGCCTTAAAAATAATGAAGTTGTAGAAGACAACCTTAAACGGTCCAAGCGCTCATTAATGGAAGCATCTTTTTCAATATAACTATCAGTGGAAGGAATATAGGCTTCCGGCTGGTAATAATCATAATAGCTAACAAAATACTCAACGGCATTGGAAGGAAAAAACTCTTTAAACTCAAAATACAGCTGTGCCGCCAATGTTTTATTATGAGAGATCACAAGCGTAGGCTTATTTACACGCGCAATAACATTGGCCATCGTAAACGTCTTGCCTGAGCCCGTCACACCTAAAAGTGTGAGCCTTTTTTTCTTTTGCTCTATTAGCCCTAAGGAGAGCTTCTCAATCGCCTGCGCCTGATCCCCGGAAGGTTTAAAAGGAGCTACTAATCTAAATTTTGACATATCCACGCCCTCATTTTACCAATAAAGCAATATTATAGACATTAAACTATACTTTTTAAAGCCCTGATTTTTTATTGCCTTAAAAAGAAAAATATAGGATAATCAATCAAAGGAGACGGTAGAAACCGGCCTTGCGTCAACCCGAAACAATATACAGATCCGAATGAAATAATATAAAGAAAGAAATACCTAATTATAGGCAATATTAAGGAGAGAAAAAAATGGCAAAACCCTTAGATCAATTTGGCGGATGGTTAAAATTCTTTTATATCATACAATGGATAAATCTCGTTTTGGGAGGCATCGCTGCATTACTTATTGCGCTTACCATCTTCACGGCTGAAAATGTCACAGACAGCGTTGTAGCCCTGATATCCTTTTTTAACGGCCTTGTTCTCCTTGTTTTATTTTATAAAATTATCAAAATAACTGTAAAA
>JBDREX010000047.1:0-58368 GCA_043819345.1 Candidatus Omnitrophota bacterium | reverse complement strand
CAGAACCGTAACAACTTTAACTTGACATATTTAAATTTTATTAGTAAAATTTAACTACTATTTTGCACTATTTATCCTAGTTGTGGGTTTTTTTAGTGTTTAAAGCCATATTAAGAGGTATCTTGAAGAGGTGAAATATGCGCATAAAAGATTTTGTGAAAAAGCAGGCGGACAGTTTTCCGGAAAAGCCGGCTATTATTTTTCAGGATCGTACCATCACATTTTCTGAATTAAAGGAAAATGTTTTTAAGTTGGCAGGGGCTTTGTTAAAGGAGGGGGTCAAAAAAGGAGATAAGGTTGCTCTGTTTTTGCCGAATTGGCCGGAGTATATCTATTCTTATCTTGCCTTATTCAGCATAGGGGCTACGGTCGTCCCCTTGGATTTCATGCTAAAAAACGATGAACTGGAATCCTGTCTGAATCATTCAGAATCTGTTCTATTGATTACGAAGGCGCATCCCACTGTTTCTTTAGAACATGTTAAGGAAAATGTTAAAACTCTGAAAAAGATTGTATTGGTGGGCGAGTTACGCGAAGGGTATCTCTCTTTTGATGCGTTATTAAAAAGTGGGGTTGCGGATATTCCCGAGGTATCTATTGAAGATACGGATAAGGCATTAATTCTCTATACATCTGGTTCTACGGGCAGGCCAAAAGGGGTCCTGTTGAATTATCGCCATCTTGGGGCAGCACCGGCAGCGATGGAATTTTTTGTTGATCTCTCGTCCGCTGACATTAAGGTTTCGGCTTTACCGCTTTCTCATGGCGGTGGGCTTGTGTATCTGCAGAATTGTATTTATTATGGCATTACCCTTGTTCTGATGGAGCGTTTTATTCCGTTGGAGTTCTTAAAGAATATTGAAAAATACAAGGTAACTTGTTTTCATCTGGTTCCTTCCATGTATTACGCTCTTCTTCATTTAAAAGAATTTGAAAAATACGATCTTTCCAGCATACGCTGGGTTAACGTTTTTGGTGCGCCAAATTCTCCGGAGGCTATACGGAGATTTAGAACTTTTTGTCCAAACGCCAAACTTCTTAATGGTTGGGGGATGACAGAAACGAATGCTCCGAATATTGTGACACCTATGGGGAGCGATAGGATAGAGTCTATTGGACGGCCAGCGCCATGGATTGATGTTAAAATCGTTGATGATGACGGGCGTCAAGTTCCCCAGGGGGAAGTGGGTGAAATTGTGATGAAAAGCTGGGTCGTGATGGAAGGTTACTATAGGGATCCCGAATTAACCGGTGAAGTTATCAAAGACGGATGGTTTCATACCGGAGATTTGGGCAAAAAAGATGAAGAGGGTATGTTTTATATTGCCGGCCGTAAAAGAGATGTTTGCAAGGTTGGAGGACAACTGGTGTTTCCTTCTGAGATTGAGGAGGTTGTGCACAAACATCCAGGGGTCAAAGAAGTTGCTGTTGTTGGTGTTGCTGACCGTTTGAGGGGTGAAGCGGTTTGTGCTTTTGTTGTCTTAAAAGATGGTCAGCAGGCTAGCGAGCAGGATTTGAAACAGTTTTGCCGGCAGCATTTGGCGCATTTTAAGCTTCCGGCAAGTTTTGTCTTTATGAAGGATTTGCCGAAAACACGCACTAATAAAGTAGATAAGGCGGTTTTAAAGCAACAGCTTTGTTAAGATCCTTAGAAGGATGGAATGTTTGGTTTTTTGTCTTTAGTAATATAACAATATAGCAGTACAACAATATATTTATAAGGAGGTTCTTGTGAGTATTCAGAAAGATGTACATTTGTCAGGGCAGGATTTATTAGGTATGGTGCAGGTAAAACCAGGCAGTTTTGGAAAATACGCGATTATTCCTGGTACAGCTGAAAGGCGTGATGCGATCCTGCAGCATCTGGAAAGCCCCGTTAAGAGTTTTTCTTTTTTTGAATATACGATGTATACGGGTATGTATCAGGGAATCAAGATTGCTGTGGGCAACGGTGGAAGGTTTTCACCGGATACGGCCATCATTGCTGAGATTTTATGCGCAGGTAAAGTAGAATATATTATCCGAGCTGGTTCTTGTGGCGCCTTGGATGAAAAGATTAAAATTGGCGAAGTGATTTTAGGTACAGGTGTCATTAGAGGTGATGGTGTGACCCCTTACTATGTGGATGATTCTTTTAAAACGGTTTCGGATGCAAGTGTGACAGAAGCTTTGCGGGATGCTTCCAAAGAAGGCGGGATTAATATCCATGAGGGGTTGATTTGGACGACGGATGCCTTGTTGCGCGAGACGAAAGAGTTGATTCAAAAAGTTAAGGGCCAGGGTGCGATCGCGGTTGATATGGTTTCAAGTGCGCTTTTAACCATTGCTCAGGTTAATAAGGTGAAGGCTTGTTCAATTTCAGCTGTCAGCGATAATTTGATTACGGGAGAGCTGGGTTTTATTAATCCTGATTATTATGAAGCTGAAGCAAAAGTTGTTAAGGTTTGTTTAGAAGCTGTTAAGAAGTTAGCTCAGAAGGATGCTAAGTAGAAGATATTTTTTGTTTTTTTAAACTACTTTAGAATTATTTATGATGAACCAGCGGATAGATAAAATGAAGGAATCTGTTTTGTTTTGGCCTGTGCAACTGAAAGGCCAGGCACTCTATATTCTTGATGAAACGAAGATTCCGCAGAGTGTTGTTTATTTGAAGGCCAGTAGCTATAAAGGGGCGATTAAAGCGGTTGTGGATATGAAGACGCGCGCTTTTGGCCAGTTTTTGACTGTTTGTTACGCATTTATGCTTGAAGTAAAGAAGAGTAAATTGAAATCAAAAGAAGAATTGATGAAACACCTGGAAACAGTTGCCAAGGCTTTTAATGAGAGCCGTCCGACTTTTCCTTTTGAAGAGGTAACGGGCATGGTGTTGGGGTTTGCTCGCAAAGTTTATGAATCTCCGGATTTCAAAAGCGCGTTTTTGGGCTTAATGGATGGTTTTCTTGAGGGCGGAATTCGTAGAGAGCGTTATGAAAGGGCGCGCCGCGCGGCTGAATTGATAAAAGATGGTGATGCGGTTTTGACACATTGCCATGTGAGCGGAGAGATGGCTTTAATTGGTGAATTTTGCAGAAAGACGAATAAAAAAATAAAGTTTTTTGCTACTGAAACACGGCCATATTTTCAGGGGTCGCGTTTGACCGCATGGGAATTGAAACGACAGGGGCTGGATGTTACATTGGTTGCGGATAATGCGGTTGGAAAGCTTTTATCGGATGGTGACATAGACTGTGTGATTGTTGGTTCTGACCGTTCTGCGGCAAACGGTGATTTTGCTAATAAAATTGGTACATACCAGATAGCTCTTTTGGCAAAATATTTTCATGTGCCGTTTTATGTACTGACGCAACCTTCTAAAAAGTTAAAATCAGGCAGTGATATCCCAGTTGAAATCCGTCGGGATGAGGAAATTTTGTGTTTTCGCGGCAAGAATCTGGCGGGAAAAAATGTTAAGGCTTATTATCCGGGGTTTGATGTTGTTCCGGCTGAGTTAGTTACAAAACATATATCGATCAATGAACATTGAAGAAAAAATTTCTCTCATTTTTGGCCTTCCGGGTAAGGATTTTTTTGATTCTTTTGCATCAAAAAAAGTTTTTATTGCGGAATTACGTCCTGGATTAGAAGGCATGCAGAGTGTCGCGCAGGATTTTCTAAGAGGCGGTGTTGAGCCGATTGTGATTTGTGACAATATGCTTGGATTTTGTATGAAGCGTGGTTTGATTAAAGATGTTTATATTTTTTATAACGCTTTGAATGATAAAACAGCTTTGTGCCGTACCGGCTCGTTAATTGCAGCTCTATGTGCAAAGATGCATGGGATAGCGGCATATCTCTATCCTTCGGCGCCATTGACGAAAAAGGCCTCTTCTCTGTTAAAAATAGCAGGTTTGAAGGTTGCCTCAAGTGATATTAAAACATATGTCCCGATGCTTGAAGAAGTGCCGTTAGAGCTTGTTAAAATTGTTAAAAGGGAGTGTTAGTAGGTTTTCGGGTTTAACCCGTTGACGCGCTAACTCGTTTATTCGTAAACTGATTTGAGGAAAAACTATGACAGATATTAAAAAAGAAATTATTGAAATTGGGCGAATGATTTGGGATAAAAATCTCACATATGGCTTATCTGGTAATGTCAGTGTTAAGACTTCGCCAACAAGCGCTCTGATAACAGGGCATGCTTGTTGTTTAGGGGAATTGACTGAGGATGATATTGGCCAGATAGATCTGGAAGGCCTGACGTTAACAGAAGGGTTTAAACCTTCTTCGGAAAAGTTTTTTCATATTAGCGTTTTTAAGCATTTGGAGGCGCAATGTGTTATCCATGCGCATCCGAGTTGGGTGAATGGGTATTTTGCGCTTAATACGAACCTTGATTTTGATACGATTGAGATGCGCCTATCTTTTGGGGACATTCCTGTTGTTGATCAAAAAACTCCGGCGATTACGGATATCACACCTATCATAGAAGCATTGAAGAAGAGCAACGTTGTTGTTTTGAGACACCACGGTGTTGTGGCTTGCGGTACGACATTAAAAGATGCGTTTTTTTTGATACAGATGCTGGAGGAAGCTGTAAAAATTGCGTTTATAAAGGATTTTTATACACAAAAGACAGAAGCACGTGTGGAGGAAATAGTTTCCGAGCCTGTTGTGGTAGAGACAAAAAAGTATAAGCTTTTTTCGCCAGAGCAGATCGAAGAGATTGTCAATGTTGTCAATCATGATGCAAAATTTAAACAGTTGGCAAATGAGTCAGTTCTTAAAACAAAACTTGCTGTTGTTTTAGAAGAAGAGGGGACCGCCTATTGTTTTGATTTTGCCGATGGAAAAATTAAAGGGTTTTCTAATTCAACAGAGGACGCTGAGTTTGTGATAACAGGAAAGATGCAGTATTGGAAGGCGATTTTTAACAGAGAGCTTGATCCGTTTGTTGCGACAACGCAAAAGAAGCTTAAACTCAAAGGTGATTTTGCTAAAATTTCACGCTGGTATGTGCCCTTCAATCGTTTGTTTGATTTGTGGAAGACGGTGCCAGTGGAATAAGAATGTTGGAGTGTTGATGGGTTAGCGCGTTGACGGGTTGTTGGGTTTTAACATCTAAACCCGCTAACCCGAGCACTCGTTAACTACATAAAGGAAACCATGAATAACTATAAGATGTATATCAATGGTGAGTTTTGTGACGCGCAGGATAAGGCGGTTTTAGAAAGTATTAATCCTGCAACAGAAGAAGCTTTTGCTGCTTTTCCGAAAGGTAGTGAAAGCGACCTTGAAAAGGCTATTTTTTCAGCCAGGCATGCATATGATGAAGGCGAATGGCCTCGCATGAGCTTGTCGGAGCGGGGACAGTATCTTTTAAAGATTGCGCAGTTGATCCGTGAATCTGCCTATGAGATTGCAAGAATCGAAACACAGGACACGGGCAAAACACTTAAGCAGACGACTTTTATTGATATTCCGGTGGCTGCCAATGCCTATGAATATTTCGCCGGTGCGGGTACACAGATTAAGGGCGAAACGCTTCATATTCCGGCACCCGCTTTGAGTTATACGCTTAGAGAACCTATCGGTGTTGTCGGCCAGGTTATTCCTTGGAATTATCCTTTTTTGATGGCCGCTTGGAAAATTGCTTCCAGTATTATTTTAGGTAATACGGTTGTTTTTAAGCCTTCAAAAGAGGCTTCCCTGAGTTGTTTAGAGTTGGCAAAAATTTTAAAAAAGGCGGATTTACCTGCTGGTGTTGTTAATATTGTTACAGGAGAAGGCGGCCAATTGGGCCATTTGTTGGCATCTTCCAAAGATGTGGATATGATTTCTTTTACCGGATCAACAGCGGTGGGCCGTTCGGTTATGATGGCGGCGGCATCTAATATAAAAAAGGTATCATTGGAATTGGGCGGGAAATCTCCGAATATTGTTTTAGCGGATTGCGATTTGGAAACAGCTGTGAATGGTTCATTAAGTGCTATTTTTATGAATCAGGGGCAGATGTGCGTAGCGGGATCCAGATTGATTGTGGAAGCTTCTATTTATGAGAAAGTTTTAGAAATGCTGGTTGAGAAAACCAAAAAACTTAAAATTGGTTTGCCTGAAGATCCTGCAACGGATTTAGGCCCATTAATAAGTGCCGCACAAAAACAGAGAGTGGTAGATTACATTGAGCTGGGAAAACGTGAAGCGAAGCTTGTTTGTGGTGTAAACCTTAATTTGGAGCGCGGTTATTATGTAGCACCAACGATTTTTTCTAATGTTAAAAATGATATGAGAATAGCTCGGGAAGAAATTTTTGGGCCTGTTTTATCGGTAATAAAAGTTAAAAACATGAACGAGGCTTTAACAGTTGCCAATGATACGGATTATGGCTTGGCTGCGATGGTCTGGACGAAAGATCTGAATAAAGCAAATTTTTTGGCCTCTCGGCTTAAAGTTGGGACAGTCTGGGTAAACACCTACGGAGGGTTTTATAATGAGGCTCCTTTCGGAGGGTATAAACAGAGCGGTTTAGGACGTGAGCTTGGGGCGCAAGGATTGTTGGAATACACAGAAGTCAAACATGTAAATATTGATTTAACGCCGGGTGGTAAGAGCCTGGTAACATCCTGGTTTAATGTTTGAGGAAAGGATAGCCATATGAAAAAGGTTTCATTTATTACACCCCCATTTGGTGGCTGGGCAACACATGGGATGACAATGGCGGCTAATCAATTTTACGCGCAGATGGCCGCGTATGTTAGAGATAAAAAGGTTGGAGAAGTTTCTGTTGTAGACGCTAGAGCCGATGGTTTATCCTATGAACAACTTAAGGCCAGGATTTTAGAAATTAAACCGGACGTAGTTGTCTTAGGGGATATTTTGCATTCAACAGGTGGTTTAGCTGTTATCTGGCATTTTAATGAAACGGCTAAACTTATTAAAGCGATTTGTCCAAAGTGTCAGGTTGTTGTTGGAGGCTTGTGGTATTCGGCTTTGTACGAAGATACCTTAAAAGATAATCCCGCGATTGATTTTGTTTTGATCGGTGAAGGCGAATTGACTTTAGAGGAGCTTCTTAAGAGTCTGGATAAAGGCGATGTTGATTTTTCAAATATCGCAGGCCTGGCTTCTCGGCTTGGCAATAAAATTGTGGCGGGTTCGCATCGGGAGTTGATCAAAGATATTGATGTTCTGCCTTTGCCGGCTTATGATTTGTTCCCCATGCAGAAATATGTCGGCCATACGTATTGGACAAATTTTTGTGAATTATTTACAAGCCGGGGATGTCCGGGAGGGTGCTCTTTTTGTTATGAATGGAGCCAGTATGATCCGCGCTATCCTAAAGATTTTGTTTCGTGGCGCTCGCATTCGGCTCAGCGAATTGTTGAAGAGCTTGAGATATTGACAAAGAAACATGGTGTTAAAACGGTTGTTTTTCAGGATGACGCGTTTAACGTGAATTATCAGGTGGTTAAGGATGTTTGCGAAGGGATTCTGGAAAAAAATATCAAGTTGAATTGGGTCATTTTAGGCCGTGCTGATGATTGGGCGAAGCAAGTAGACATTATCCCGTTAATGAAGAAGGCGGGGATGTTTATGGGCTTAGTTGGGATTGAAGTGGGTAATGACGCGGAGCTGTCTAAAATTGGCAAAGGGGTTACCGTTTCTGAGATTAAGACAACAGTGGATACGTTACGTGCAAATGATATTGCTACTGTCGGGACCTTTATGATTGGTTTTGAAGACGACACAGAGGACCTTATAAAACAACGTTTTGCTTTTGCTGATAGCGTAGATCCCGATGTTTTTGCCTTGCAATTTGTGACACCTGTGCCAGGTTCACCTCTATGGAAAAAACTGGTTAAAGATGGTGTTCTTGATCCTAAAAAAATAGAATTAAAAAAATGGGATTTTCAACACCCCGTTGTTCCGACAAAATATTTATCTATTGAAGAGGTTGGTCGGTTAGGTTCTTGGTGCATGAGGGAGTTTTTTTCGCGTCCTCATAGGATACACCGCATTATGGGAGGCAATTATTCAGAGCTGGCAAAGCTTTGTGTGAAAGATTTCATGGCGAATGTCTCCAAGTTTGAAGCGGCGGCTACAAAAGGAGATGCATATGTCTGATTTGGAAAAAATGTCCTGGGAAAAAACGACTCAGGAAAGATTCAAAAAGATGTTAGGTAAGATGCCAATATTCCACCGTCATATGACAGAAGTAACAGCGACTCAGAAAGCAGAGAAAAATGCTTTAGAGCGTAACTCTCGTATGGTTGAAGAAGAGGATTTGATGCGGGCGATGTTTTCGGAAGTGCCTTTGCAGTTTTATTCATTGATGATTAAACTTTTAGATGACGTCGGGTTTGATTATAAAAAATACAATTTATCCGGGAGCAGGCGTAACGGTGAGAGTAAATAAGCATTCTATTATTGTCGCTTCTTCGCCTTCAGAGGCTTTTGTGGAAATTGTTCGGTGGGGAGAGGCTTCCTGGTGGCCAAAGGCGTCTTTAATGTCTTTTAAGCGGCAGACACAAGGTGAGATTCGAGAGGGTACTGTTTACCGGCAGAAGGTTATGTTGCCTTTTGCGCCGTCTTGGAATGCCGAAGTCAAAAAATTAACAGATTCCAGTATTACGCGTATGTTTTTTGATGGGATGTTTGAAGGATGTGAAACGGTTGGTATGGCCGCGCGCGCAGATGGGCTTGAGATTGTCTATGAGATGCATTATCGCCTGAAAGGTGTTTTTAATCGCCTGATGTGGAGCCTGATTTTTAATAAACTGCATGATCAGAATATAGAAATGATTTTGCGGAATTTGAAAGAATATTTAGAGAGAGGCGATCAAAAGGCATGTATTTGATGTTTTTTCTGTTGTCTGTCTTTTGATCTCCGTTTTCTGAATATATATAGGGAATACAAGATATGAAAGTAGCTGTGATTGGTTTTGGCGCGATCGGCGGTGTTGTTGTAGGCGCCTTAAGGGATAAGGGCATAGATGTTGTTGTTGTTGGCAAGCCAGAGCAGAAGCAGACGATTGAAAATGATGGTTTTATTGTAGAGGGCTTCAAGGGCCGTTCTTTGTATTATGTTGATGTAAAATTAAGACTGGAAGAAAAAGTTGACTTGGTTATTCTGACGGTTAAAACGCAGAATTTAAGGGATGTTGTAGAGATGTCGCGGGAATTTTTGATAGGCCCCTTGATTCTTTCTACACAAAATGGAGTAAGATCTGACACGTTGTTAAAGATGATGCTGGGTGAAGAAAATCTTATTTCAAGTATTGTTATGTTTGGCGCGACCTATGTTCCACATAATAAGGTTGTTCATAATTTTGAAGGTAATTGGTTGATCGGCAGGCCTTTTGGGCCTAATGATGAGAAGGTTAAGCAGGTGGCTGAGTTTTTAAAGCAGGCATTGGATGTTGTGGAAGTTGAAAATATTTCTGCTATGAAATGGACAAAGATATTTGTTAATTCCAGCAACTGCCTGCCGGCATTGGTTGGTAAGAGTATGCAGGAAACATATGCCAACCTCGATATGTGTAAACTTGCCTTAAGGATTTTAAAAGAAGGTTTTGAAATTGTTAAAACGCTGGGGGTTGAACTGCCGAATTTGCCGGATTTTGAAATTGATAAATTGAAGGGATTGACACAGATGGGGATTGATGAGGCAGCACCCATATTTTCTTCTATCATGACGAATTTGAGTAAAGAACCTTTGTATGGTTCTATTTTGCAGAGCATCCAACGCGGGAAACTGACCGAAATTGACTACATTAATGGTGAGCTTGCAAATCAGGCGCGGCTTCATAATCTCAGTGCCCGTTTAAATACACGCGTTACGGAACTCGTGCATGCCGTTGAGACAAAGAAAACATTTTTAACGTTTGAAGAAGTGTTGAGTGAAATAGAGAAAACAAGCAAGCTTGAGAAAGAAGACTTTTTTTAAAGACACAAGACACAGTTTTACATGTGACGTTGTATCTTTGTGACTTTTATTATGGAGGAATCAAATGTCTAAGATGAGTGAGTTAAGAAAAGTAGTTAAAAAGAGCCGCGTAAAGTTTCCGCGTTTTCGTTTGACCGTTACGAAGCAGGAAGGATATTGTTATCATTTGTATAAGGTCGGGGATCAGTTTACATTTAAAGATTTTACTCATCCGCCGGCAGATTTTTGCCAAGGGGCGATGCACTCTCTTTTCCCGTGCATGTATGCTTTGACGTTTGGCGCGGAATTTCCTTTTATGGATAATATGCTTTCTATTCGCACAACTTGTCCGGATGGAAAAAAGGTTGAGTTTTTGGTTGAGCTTATTGACGATAAAGATGAGGTTATCAAAAAGCCAAAACCGCAAACACCAACAGGGCCGAATCCTAAGACGATGGAAATAGAAGTAAAAGAGTGTACGGGAAAATGTTTTTATAATTATAAGGTTGGCGACAAGATTGAGGTGAAGGGTTTAAAGACGCCTCAAGGCTTTTGTGGGGCGGCGTATCATATGATGTTTCCGGTATTGTTCGCGTTGAATTTTGGTGCGAAGTTTTCTTTTGAAGAAGATCCGAATTCTTTAAGTACGCCGACATGCCCTGACGGAGGCAACATTATATTTAAGGTCAGAAGAAAAGAGGAAAATAAATGAAAAGACGAGTCGTTGTAACGGGCCTGGGAGTTATCTCTCCTAATGGCATAGGTAAGGAGAATTGTTGGAAGGCGATGTCGGGAGGTGTTTCAGCTGTCAGGAAAGTAGATATGTTTGATGTGTCTATGTTTCGTACGAGGATAGCGGCATTTTCAAAAGAATTTGACCCTTTCGCTCTTGGATTAGATGAAGAGGAAGTAAAACGCATGGACAGGTATGTCCAGTTTGCTGTTGTGGCAGCTGACATGGCTGTAAAAGATGCCAAGATTGATTTTTCAAAAATAGACAGGCGGCGTGCAGGTGTCAGTCTTGCTAACGCCATTTGTGGCACAAAATACATGGAAGAAGAATTTGCGCTTGTGACGGATAATGGCCGCAAACCTATTGATCCGCGGCTTGTGCGCCCTTATCTTTATGATGCGTCCATGTTTAATACACCATCAAGTGAGTTGTCTGCAAAGTACCATTTGAATAGCATATGCAATACTATTTCAACGGGGTGCACCGCCGGAACAGATTCTGTTGGGTTTTGTCTGGAGTCTATTCAGGATGGTGATGCGGATATTATGTTGGCTGGGGCATCTGAGGCGCCCTTGACGCCGATTACTTTTGGCGCATTTGACGTAGTGAGTGTTTTATCGGCTCGTAATGATGAGCCCGAAAAAGCATCACGGCCTTTCGATAATAAAAGAGATGGTTTTGTCTTGTCTGAGGGGTGCGGCATTCTTGTTTTAGAAGAACTCCAACATGCCCGGAAGCGAGGAGCGCATATTTATTGTGAAATTACAGGATATGGGACTTGCAATAATGCCTTTCATATGACGGACTTGCCGGCAGACGGCTTGCCGATGGCTACATGTATTAAGCTTGCCCTAAAAGACGCTCAGACGAAAGTTGAAGAGATTGATTACATTAACGCGCATGGATCTTCTACGCGCATGAATGATGTTTTTGAAAGCAACGCCTATAAGATTGCGCTCAACGATTATGCTTACAAAATTCCTATCAGTTCTTTTAAATCTATGATAGGCCATCCTTTGGCGGCAGCAAATGCTATTGAGATGGTTATCGGGTCTATGATGTTTGAGAAGGATTTGATTCCACCGACCATTAATCAGGAAGTCAGGGATCCTCGGTGCGATTTAAATTATGTTCCTAATAAAGCGATTCAGAAGAAGATTAATACGATGTTGAAAACAAGCAGTGGTTTTTCAGGGATTCATTCAGCTGTGGTGATGAAACGTTATCAGGAGGGCAAATAATATGGAAAAAGTTGCCATTACAGGATTAGGCATTCTCGCGCCTTCCGGAATAGATCAAAAAGCTTTTTGGGCCAACATTAAGGCGGGCCGGTCTGCTGTTAAGAATATTGATCGCTATGATTCAAGTTTATATCCTTCTCATATCGGAGGCCAGATTCATCAGTTAGATGCCTATACGCATGTTTCATCAAGGCTTTTGCAGAAGATTGACCCCTTTTCGCACATGGCCTTGATTGCATCAGAGTTTGCGCTTAAAGATGCAAACATTGATTTGGAAAAAGAAAATCTTAATAACATTGGTATTTTTATGGGCAATGCTTTGGGAGGGTGGCTTTATGGTGAAACGGAGCTGCGTGATCTTTATATAGAGGGACGAGAAGGAGTGAGCCCTTATATGGCTTCCGCTTGGTTTCCGGCTGCTCCTCAAGGCCAGGTGTCCATTTATTACGGGATTAAGGGGTATTCTAAAACTGTTGTATCAGATAGGGCGAGTTCACTGATGGCTATGGGCCATGCGATGAGGGTCTTGTCTAAGGGGAAACTTGATTTTGTTTTGGCTGGAGGGATGGAAGCCCCGTTATCTCCGTATGGCCTTCTGTGTTGCAATACAAGCGGTGAGATTTCCACAACAAATGAAAATCCCGAAGAAGTTTATCGGCCTTTTAATAAAGGAAGAGATGGATTTGTTGTTGGTGAAGGCGCTGGTATCATGATTCTAGAGCGCGAAGAAAAGGTAAAAGCGCGCAGAGGTAAGATTTATTGCTATTTAACTGGTTATGGTACAACTTGCGATGGTGTTGATAGGATAAAAGCTGCTTCTGATGGCAAAGAGTTGGCTCGCGCGATAAGGATTGCTTTAGATAGTGCTGGCCTTAAGCCAGCAGATATAGATTATATTTCCTTGGATGGTGCTGCGACTATTGAGGGAGATGTGAGTGAAGTTGCCGCTATCAAAGATGTGTTTGGTGATCTTGCTGCTAAAATTCCGGCAAGTGCCCCGAAGACAATGTTTGGTAATTTGCTTGGTGCTTCAGGAGCTGTAGATGTGATTATCGCGATTTTAGCAATGGAGCATAGTTTGATACCTCCGACGATTAATCTGAAAGATATTGATCAAAAATGCACGGGGTTAAATTTTGTAAAAGATAAAGCCTTAGAACACGTTGTGAACAAGGCTTTGATTATATCCCGCGGCCGTGGAGGTATTAACGCGGTAGCAGTGATTGAAAAAGCGTAAAAAAACTGTTTGTGGGTTAACGTGTTAGCGGGTGTCCGGGTTAAATCCGTAAACTCGCTCACCGGCTAACATAATTATTAGTGTTTTATTAGCGGTGATCAGCGGTTTGCGCAAACTAATAATTATAATAACAAGTTATTCTTTAAATGGAGGCCTAATGAGTACAAAAGAGCAAGTTCGAGATACAATTATTAAATTACTGAAAATCAAGCCCGAAGAGCTTAAAGATGCTCAGCCGCTAGAGGATTGTTTGGGTGTTGATTCAACAGAGATGGTTGAGATTAATATCGCTTTGACAAAAGTATTTGGTATTCAATTTGAAGAAAAAGAGGTAGGGAAGAATTTTTCTGTTGAGCAGATTGCCGGTATTATAGATTCAAAAAAATCATAGTAGGTATTTTAAAAATGATTCATCGCTATAGGGAGATTCCCGTAGATGTTTGTCTCGCAAAGCGAAACAAACACATTTAGGAGTTCAATGCAGATTATTGATTTAAGCACGGCGATTGACGATAAGGCTTTTGAAGTGCACAAGGTTGAAATTGACCGTGTTTCACATGCGGCTGGTGTTGAAAAATTTAATCGCGTGATTATGGGCAAGACTTTGTCCGGTAAGCTTAAATATCTTTTAGGGCAGCGCATTGTTAAAAAGGAAGATTTGCCTGACGGAGAATTTTTGTCCTTAGAAGTTGTGCATGCGCCGGTTCATGTAGGGACTCATTTGGATTATTCCTATCATTATGGTTCGCGTTCAGAAGGCCGTGCATCTAAGACTGCCGAAGAAATTCCTTTAGAAAATTGCTATTGTGATGGCGTGCGACTGGATATGCGGCATAAAAAATCAAATGAAGTCATTAACGCTCAGGATGTTGAAGAAGCGCTTAAGAAAATAAACTATTCTCTGAAAAAAGACGACATTGTTCTTTTTTATACAGGAGCTGATAGATTTATTGGAAGCCCAAAATATTTTTCAGAATATCCCGGTATAGACCCATCGGCCATTGATTATCTCCTGGACCGAAAAATTAAAATATTTGGTGTAGATACGATGGGAATTGATAGGCCGTATAAGTTTATGCTCAAAGAGTTTTTGGAAGAGAAGAAACCCTTGTACCCGGCGCATTTTCACGGCCGTAAGCGAGAATTTATTCATATTGAACGTTTGGCGAATCTGGATAAAATTCCTGTTTCGTCTGGGTTCAAAGTAATTTGTTTCCCCGTCAAAATTAAAAATGTGGGAGCTGGCTGGGCAAGAGTTGTGGCGGTGATCGAAAATAAGGGATAGGGGACAGGGTTTAAGATTTAGGGTTTTGGGTTCGGGGTACAGAAAATTGAAAAGCTTTTTGGTTTAAGCTGAACCCTGACCCCGGTACCCTGCACCCTGTAAATAAGGAATTAGCGTAACTCCTGACATAATCATCCTAAAAATCTTATTTGGATTTTCAGGATATGTCATGAGTAAATTCGGCTTAATAACTTATGTTCGCTCATAAAGAATATTCGCTCCATAAGTTATGGCCTCATTTAAGGAGGATACATGGGACATACATGCAATTCTATTGTGATTAAAGCGCCGTATGAGAAAGTTTTTGACATTTCTAATGATATTACACGATGGACAGAGCTTTTTGGCGGCGAATACAAAGAGTCAAAAATTGTAAAAAAAGAAGACAATAAGATAACTTTTCAGCTTACGGATGATGAGGATCGTTCTTGGCAGTCCTTCCGCCTTCTCTTTAAAGAGAATTTTTTTGCTTATGCTGAGAGGCTTGACCCGAAATTTCCTTTTGAATATATGAAAATTATTTGGCTTTATAGGCTTGTTTCTGATGGAGTTGAAATGACCTGGATTCAGCATTTTAAGATGGATGGAAAAGCCAAATTTAACGATGAGCAAGTAGAAGGTTTTATTAATAAGCATTCCGTTGAGAATCTGAAGATTTTTAAGGATGTGATTGAAAAAGAAGCGTAGTAGGCAGTGTGAAAAAAATAACATTTATTATTCTTTGTTTGGAGGGAGCAGTTCTATCCTTTAATGTGGCAGCATCTGCCGCCTTGATTCCTTCTATCGCTTTGGAATTTGGTCTTTCTCAGTTTATCGTCGCCAAAATTATTTGGTTGTATATGCTTCCATATGGTGTAGCCGCGCTTTTTTATGGGCCATTAGTTCGTTTGGTTGATGCTAAAAAAGTTGAGATGGCCTGTATGATGTTCTTTGCTATCGCAAACCTTTCGGCTGCCTTATCCGGGAATATTTATATTCTTTTTATCTCACGGTTTTTTATGGGCCTTTTTGGTGCTTCCGTGATTCCTTTAGGGCTGATATTGATAGCTCGGCATATCGAAGATAAAAAGCGCGGCAAGTTTGTAGGGATCTTCTTTAGCGCGACATTTGTCGCGTCATTATTAGGCTTATTTTTAAGTGGTATTCTCTATTGGCGGTTGATCTATTTGATTCCGGCTATAGCGGGGCTTTTGTTGTTTTTTGTGATTTTGTTTTATTTGCCTAGTTTCCGCGGGGATGCTACAGGGTTTAAGATGCATTATGCGTCCGCTTTTAAAGATAGAAAAGTCCTTGTTGTTTTTTCTTATATTTTTCTCATAAGCTTGTTTTATCATGGCATTCAACAATGGCTGGGAGTTTATTTTTCTCAGAGACTCTTGTTCGGACAATTTTTTATCAGTATGTTGATTACGTTGACAAGTTTCAGTGGTATTTTCGGGGAAGTTGCCGGTGGGTATTTGGCAGATAAGATGGGGCGCTTGAAGACGATGAATTTTGGGATTATCTTCATGATTTTAAGTGTTTTTGCCTTGATATTTAAAATGCCGGTATATATATCTGCTGTAATTATGGTCATTTGGGGTTTTGGGTGGACATTAAACCACGCAGGCTTATCAACATTATTGACAGATTTGCCGAAAAAATTTTTGAATGAAGCGGCAAGCCTTAATAGCAGCGTGCGTTTTATTTCTGGTGGTTTGGGTGCCGCCTTAAGCGGTGTTTTGATGCGGAAAAGTTTTACATTAGGGTTTATGGTTTTAGGGTTTTGTTTGCTGGTGTTGGCAGGGTTTGCGGGGAAACTATTAAGAGAAAAGAAAATTTAGAGTGTCAGAGAGTCAAAGATTCAAAGTAAAAGATACAAAAAGCTTCTAAGATTTTGATTTTACTCTGACTCTATGAGGTTATGAATCTCTGATACTGTTAACGAGGAGGAAAGATGTCGGAATTAAAAGGAAAGACAGCGATTATTACGGGGGCTAGCCGAGGTATTGGCCGGGCGGTTGCTGAAAGTTTGGCTCGAGAAGGCATGAATTTGGTGATTGCCGCACGCGGCCAGGATGCTTTAGAAAAGACAGCGCGTGAAATTAGCGAACAGTACAAAACAAAAGTCATAGGGGTCGCTTGCGATGTCGCCAAACAGGCAGATCTGACAAACCTTGTTGAAAAGTCTATAACAACGTTTAAAAAAATAGATGCGCTCATTAATAACGCGGGTGTTTCCAGCCAGTATCCTTTTCATCAGCAGCCTTTAGAGGATATTGAAAAGTTGATGTATACCAATTTTTTTGGTTATGTTATGCTAACGAGGCTTCTGATTAATCACTTTGTAGAGAACAAGGGAGGTGCTGTTATCAATATGGTGTCTGGCTCAACGATGGTTGATCCGCCACCGAGAAATTTTATTGTCTATACATCTTTGAAATGGGCCTTGCGCAAATTCGGAAAAGGCTTATTTTGGGAGATGCGTGATTTTGGTATCAAAGTGACTTCTCTTCTGCCAGGTGTGACAGATACAGAATTAACGGGCAAGTTAAATGATATTTCCTCAGATAAGTCAAGGTTGATGTCAACGGAGGCTATTGAAAATGCGGTGAAGTTTGCTTTAACGGTGCCTGCGAACGTGTGTCCGTTGGAGATTTCAGTTATTAATCAGCAGACGCCATGGACGAGGCCTATTATTCCTTTGAAACAGGCCCATCCGGAGAAATAAGATTGGTTAGCTGGTTTGCGGGTTAACGAGTTTACGGGTTTTTTGGCCTAACTCGCTAACGCGCCAACTTAATAACCCGTAAACAGTTTTTATATGTCATGGGAGGATTTAATGAAAAAAAAGCTAGTATTGTTAAGTGTTGTATTGTCTTTCGCATGTGCCGGTATGGTTTATGCACAAGAAAAAAATGTACTTATTTTAGATGATTTTGAAGGAGAAATTTACTCAGATCCAAAAGGAACGATTGATGCGGGTGCGGGCAATGGATCGACTGTTGAAGTAAGCGCAGATCAGCAGCAGAAGTATGATGGGATGCAGTCGCTGAAAATTGTTTATGATGCTGTTTCTGGTGGCTATATGTGGATTGCCCGTGGGTATGGCTTGGATGTTAAGGGTGCCGCGCAGTGGAAGGTAGCGCCTCAGGATATTGATTGGCCGCAGTATAAGTCGATCGTCTTCTTTATGAATGGTTCCAATTCCGGTGCAAATATTGCTTTTGATATTAAAGATGCCGGAAAAGAATTGTTCCGTTTTATGATTAAGGATGATTTTACGGGCTGGAAAAAAATTGTCTGTTCTTTTGACATGTTTTTTCCGAGGGGAGATTGGCAGCCGTCAGATGCTGATACAAATGGTGTTTTAGATTTTCCTGTCATGAGTTTTCAGTTTGAGCCTATCGCTATTAATAAAGGAAGTTTCAATATTGACAACGTGAGCTTGGAGTCATAATGATTATAGATGCCCATTGCCATCTATTGCCTGAAGATATTGTTAATAACGCGCATTTTTATTCCAAAGATTGGTGTGATCTGGATACTCAGGTTGCCCAGATGGAAAAAGCGGGTGTTAATCAGGCTGTCTTGAGCTATCCTACGTCTGATGCGCATTCTCGCATGGGCGGATTAGATAAAGTCGTGGAGATCTATAATGAGAGAATTTCGGCTGTTATCAAAGCGCACCCAGACAGGTTTATCGGAGCGGCGATTTTGCCGGTTGGCGATGAAAAGAAGATGATAGCTGAAGCTAAGCGGGCAACACGTGATTTAGGTTTTAAGGCGTTTTCATTGGCAACAAGCATGGATGGGATTTATCTGGATGACGCGCGTTATCACGCGCTTTATTCCGAGGCTCAAAAATATAATATTCCTATTTTTGTCCACGCGCAGATTATAAATCCGATCGGATTCGCGCAGGTACAGGATCCTTTATTGACTCCCGTTATTGAATATGTTTTTGAAACAACTATGTGTGTCGGAAAGTTGTTGATGGCCGGCATTTTCGAAAAATTTCCAGGTGTAAAATTTATTTTTGCTTATTTTGGTGGCGTGACGCCATTTCTTGCGCATCGTTATGACGCGACTTATACTATGCTGCGCCGAATTAATTTTGTGAAAGATTTAGGGGCGTTACCTTCAGGATATTTAAAATCTATTTATGTGGATACAAGCGGGGATACAACCATAGCAAATTTTTTGTCGAGTCTCGAACTTTTTGGCCCTGAGCATATTCTTTGGGGTAGTGATTATCCGGCCAAAAGAGATATGAGCGCTTCTTTTGGTGTTTTGGATCAGCTTAATCTTGACGAGAAAAGTAAGAAAAATATTTTGGGAGAAAATTTAAACCGTATTTTAAAAGAAGTGAAATTATAGAGAGGAGAAGTTGATGAAGATATTATTTTTGCAGCCGCCATTAGGCGCATGGGCAACATGGGGGACGCACAGAGCTATTAATATTGGCCATGCCCAGCTAGCCGCTTACTTAAGACAACATAACCCAGGTGTTTCGATTGAAGCGCTTGATTGCCGTGCGGATGGGCTTTCGGAGGCAGAAATGTTGGCTAAGGTTGGCCAGATAAAACCGGATATTGTTTATCTTGGGGATATCTTGCATACGACGGGTGGTTTGGCTGTTGTATTTATTTACAATGAAGCTGCCAGAAAAGTTAAAGAAAAATATCCGCATATGAAAACAATTGTTGGCGGTATTTTTTATGCTTCAGCCTCCGAGTTTACGCTAAAAGAGAATCCTCATCTGGATTTCTGTATTGCCGGTGAATGTGAGGTGACGTTAAGCGAATTTGTAACAGAAGTTGCTTCAAGCAAGCCCGATTATGCAAAAGTGAAAGGCTTGGCCTACCGTAATAATGGCGCTGTGACATTAAATGCGTACCGTCCGCTCATCCAGGATTTGAATAGTTTGCCTATGCCGGCTTATGATCTTTTTCCTATGGATAAGTATGTTGGCCATACGTATTGGAAGAATTACAGTGAAACATGGAATTCCCGTGGTTGTCCTGCTGCTTGTACTTTTTGTTATGAGTGGGGCCAGTATGACCCCAGAGGTAATCAGGATTTAAAGAATTATAGGTATCGGTCTGGAAAAAAAGTTGTTGAAGAAATGGAGATTCTTTATAACAAATACGGTACCAAGGTTATTGTTATGATGGATGATACGTATAATGTCTCACGTCAGAGAGTGGAAGAGACAATAGAGGAAGCTTTGAGGCGTGATTTAAAAATGAAGTGGCTGCCTTTAGGGCGTGCGCCTTATTTTATCCGTGATATTGACCTTTTTAAAGATCTTAAGCGTGCCGGCTGTTTTATGTGTTTGGTGGGCCTGGAGGTGGCTGATGATGACGAGCTCAGGAAATTAAAAAAAGGTATTACGGCTGAACAGGTAAAAGAGACCGTTGCCAAGCTTAGAGAAGCCGGCATTGCCACTGTTTTGACCTGGATGATGGGTTTTGAAGACGACAATGAAGAAAAAATTAAAAACCGTTTCGCTGCTGTTGATGAGATAGATCCGGATATTATCGCTTTGCAGTTTTTAACGCCGATTCCAGGTTCGCCGATTTGGGATGAAGCGGTTAAGAAGGGTTTGGTAAGAATAGAAGACCTGAATAAAAAGATTAAACAATGGGATTTTCATCAGCCGATAATTCCTACGAACCATTTGTCTGTTCCGGAGATTGCTGATTTAGGGTCGTGGGCGTTTCGTGAGTTTTATTCAAAGCCCGGCCGTATTCAAAGAGCCATGCACAATAAAGACTATGATCCTTATGTGAGCATGTGTGTGCGTGATTTCATGCAGAATGTCAGCCATTTTCAGAAAGAGTCCCACGGGACGCAATCTTACGTTGGTACCAAGTAGCGTTTTGTTATCGGGTTTTGTTGGCGTTTTGTGGAATCAATGACTTTCCATGTTTATTGTTGAACAGATATCAAGCCGCCTGAAGCCGAAATGTGATATTTTGGCTTTAGGCGTAGATACAGCTCAACGGGTTTCTTTTTCAAAAAAAGGTAAAATTTTTGAATTGAGGCCTCGCCGGGATTTTACTTGTTCTGAAGATTTCTATGATCAGATGGTTGCTTTTCTTTGGCGAAAAGTAAAAGCAGAATTTCATGTGATCAGTTTTGACCCGCATCCTTTATTGGCCTCACGCGCATTTTCAGCGATTATCAAAAAGAAATATTATTCCAAAGCTAAACTCGTTCCGATTTGGCATCATGTGGCACATGCCGCTTCTTTTGGCTATGAAGCGGATAAAAGTAAAAATTATATTGGTATTGTTTTTGATGGAACGGGCTATGGCAAAGATGGGCATGTGTGGGGCGGCGAATTCTTTGTTCACAGAGGCCATACGTTTTTGCGGGCAGCACATTTCCAATATCAGCCTTTGTGTGGTAATGAGCTGGCTATTAAAGAACCATGGCGTTTTGCCTTTGGAGTTTTGTACGGAATTTACGGTTTAAAAGATTTTCCATTTGATTTAGCATGTTTTAAAGGCGTTAAGAAAGATACGTTTAAGTTGTTCGCTCAAATGGTTGATAAGGGTTTTAATACGCCGCTTGTTTCAAGCGTGGGCAGGCTGTTTGACGCCGTGAGCGCTTTATTAAGCATAAAAACCATAGCGTCAAAAGAGGCTGAGGCGGCTATTGCCCTTGAAAAGGCTGGTGCGAAATATAGAGGATGTGTTGACAAGGCCTATAGCTTTAAAATCAAGAAACAGGGCGGTTGTTTTTGTGTTGAACCTGCTTTAATGTTTGAAGAAATCATTCGTGACCTGCGCAGAGGTTTAAGTGTTGAGAGGATAGCGTATCAGTTTCATGTGACATTAGCTGAGATGATGCGGCAGGTTTGCCTGCTTTTAAGCAAAGAGTATAAAATCAAAAAAATTTATTGTTCCGGCGGTGTTTTTATGAATAACATCTTGTGTTCTGAAGCGAAGCGGCTTTTTGAAAAAGAAGATTTAAAACTTTATTTTGCGTTACGCCCGCTGAACACGGATTTAGGGATTTCCCGTGGGCAGATAGCAGCGTGTATGATGGAGAAATTATGTGTCTAGCGTATCCGATGAAGATAACCGGTATTAAAGATGGATTAGCCCATGTGGCCGTGGGCGACATCAAAAGTACAGTTAGTGTTGAGTTGATTGAAGATGTGAAAAAAGGGGATTATGTTCTAGTGCATGCCGGTATCGCGATTGAAAAGATTGATCAGTTCAGGGCGGATGAGATTTTGACATTGATAACAGAACTTGGCCGTAAGATGGACTCCAAATGACACTTTTGAGTCCAGGACTCAAAAGTGTCATTTGGATCTATTTTTTTGTGTTTTTTGATTTTTCTGGTGGCTTGGTGTCTGGTGACGTGGTGGCTTTGTATGAAATTTGTTGATGAATATAGAGACGTCGGAAAGAGTAAAAAACTAAGCCTTTTAATTAATAAAGAGGCTGGTAGTCGGCCGTATAAGATTATGGAAGTCTGCGGCACACATACGGCTGCGATATGCCGTTTTGGCATTAAAGCGATGTTGCCAGATAGCCTTAAATTGATTTCAGGGCCGGGGTGTCCGGTGTGTGTTACAAGCGACGGGTATTTGAAAAACGCGCTTAAATTGGCTGAGAGGGAAAATACCATTATCGCTTCCTATTCAGACATGTTTAGGGTTCCGGTGGGCACTACCTCTTTAGAAAAGGCCGCTTCAGGTGGGTGTGATATTCGGGGTGTCAATTCAGCTTTAGAGGCGCTTGAGGTGGCTGCATTATATCCTCAGAAAGAGGTTGTTTTTTTGGGCGTTGGCTTTGAAACAACCGCGCCGGGAAGCGCTATCGCGATCAAATCTGCTATTAAAAAAAAGATTAAAAATTTCAGTGTTTATTGTTCTCATAAGACGATTCCTGAAGCGCTTTCCGCGCTGGCTTTGGACAAGTCGCTTTTGTTAAATGGTTTCCTTCTGCCCGGCCATGTGAGCGCGGTGATCGGCCTGAAAGGTTATGAAAATGTTTTAGGCGCTTTGCGTACGCCGAGTGTTATCACGGGTTTTGAGCCTTTGGACATTCTATTTGCTATTTATAAAATTGTCTGTGCTGTTAATGCCGGTGAGCCGCTTTTGGAGAATGGTTACAAGAGGGTTGTTCAGGATCAGGGCAATGTTAGGGCGCAAGAGCTATTGGATGAAGTTTTTGAGCAAAAAGATGGTTTTTGGCGGGGAATAGGGATTATTCCTCAAAGCGAATTTAGTATCAGGAAAAAGTTTCAAGTGTTTGATGCTTCCAAGCGTTTTGGTTTAAAAAAAGAAGATAATGAAGGCATCAATGCCGGCTGCCGTTGCGCGGATGTGTTAAAAGGTAAGATCAACCCATCTGATTGCGGTTTTTTTGCTAAAAAATGTACGCCTCAGACACCTAAGGGGCCGTGCATGGTATCTCGTGAAGGTTCATGCCGCGCGTTTTTTGAATATAGATAGTAGGTTGCAAGGATAAAAAAAGAGACAATTTTTATTTGTGCGTGAAGCGACTAGGTGGTGTAATTGTATCAAAATATGAAGCGATTAACCCTCTTAATCGCTTCAGGCCGGGGTTTGAAATTATCCTTTTCTAAAAATAGGCCAATTTAATACTATGTTAAGTTTCAAAAATAAACCCTTGCTACTAATGTTCACTTAGTATATAATGTTCACTAATTGGTGAACATTTAAAAGGAGTGAACATTATGAATGACCTCAAGAAAATGAAGAATATTTTCGCTGATAAGGCAACTTTTATTTTAAGGAAGATGTTGTCTGGCCCTGAAAAAAAGTGGGTGATACGTGATTTTGTAGGTGCTGATGGGGTTAGCCTCGGGATGGCGCAAGGTGTGCTTGAGGCTATGGCGAAAAAGGGCTATTTAGAGCGGGTCAAACGCGGCCCTGATAGCTATGCTATCCTTGGGAATAAAGACGAGCTTATGAATGATTGGGTAGAAGAGTATCATTTTCAATCAAACAAAGTCGAAACATACTACTCTCCAGATAAAAATATTTTATCCAAACTAAAAGAATCTCTGAAAGATAAAAAATACGCGTTGACTCTTCATTCTGGTGCTAACCTCATAACTTCTTTTGTGGTAACGGACGACGTTTATTTATATTTTGAACCCAAAGATTGGGAAAAGGGTATTTTTGAATTGCGGCAACAGCTTGATTTAAAGGAACTTGTAAGAGGCGGCAATATTCATATTGTACGCCCTTTTTATAAAAACAGCGTTTTTTATGGGGCGCGGGCTATCAAGGGCTATAGAGTTGTTTCTGATTTACAGCTTTATTTAGATCTCTATAATTTTAAGCCACGTGGGCGTGAACACGCCGAATATTTAAAGAAACTTCAGGAAGAGAAGGGAAGATGTTAGGATGAGTTTCGAGAAGATCCAGGCCGTATTTTTTGATGTGCTTGATGATGTCAGCAATTATCTGCCGGACTTGACACTTGTGGGCGGGTGGATGCCGTATATTTATTCAAGTTTTCTATGGAAAACAATTGCGCGAAATCCGGTGCGTACGGTGGATATAGATTTTGGTGTGGATCAATCATTAACAAAAGAGTATCCAAAAACAATTTTTGAAACACTTTCGTCTTTGAGCTACAAAGAGCGGCATCTGAGAATGGATAGGTTGTACCCGGTTGTGTTATATAAAGAAAAAATTCCGGTGGAATTCATCACTTATCCGTCAGCAGATAAAAAGATGGTTGAAAAGATGGTTGGTTTGCAGATTCAGGTGAATAGGATTGATAAATTTGATTTTCTTTTGAGCCATCGCATCCCGATAAATATTCAGGCAAACAAAAACTATATTTTAAATTGTCCGAAACCATCGGCATTTTTATATCACAAGGGCGCGACTTTTGTAGATAGGGAAAATAAGGAAAAACTGGCCAAGGATCTCTATTATATGTATTTTATTTTGCGTTATGCTCCAGATATTGATGTGGTTTTGCAAGAGGTGTCTCAGTATAGAAAAGAGGGGTATTTAGCTGGCACATCAAATAATATCAATAAGTATTTTGAGAGGGTTTCAAGCCAGGGGTGCCTTTTAATAGACGAGGAAAATGGGCCTGATGAATACATTCAAGATGTGCGCCAGGATATATTTGAAAGATTTAAAAGATTAAGAGAAGTGTTGTAATTGTATCAAAAAATGAAGCGATTAAGAGAGGTAATCGTTTCATGATTGACGATTGAAATTAGGATGGTTGACATTGTTCCACTTTCTTTTTTAAGGAATAACATGAAATATTTAAGAATTGTAATAAGGGCAATAGGCATTATTCTTGTAAATATATTGATTATTTTTTGTTTGTATTATTTATTGTATTTTGCATTAGCGTATTTTTTCAAAATCAAGGACTTTAAAATTAACGAGCAGATTAATTTTATAAGCGTTATAGTTATTCCTTTTTCCGTTTCTATTGTCGCGTATTTTATTGACAAGTTTAGAGGTTTTATCTTATTCAATGAATTAAAAGTAAGCTTTAAGATGGAGGAGCCCTATGTAACTTTATGTGATTTGACTTTAACTGATTCTGAAACTAAAGGTCGAAAAGTTGTTGGAAGAGCGCATTGCATTAAACTTTTAGTAGAAAATACAGGATTTGGAGTTGCTAAAAACTGTTATGTTGTTATACACCAGCGAAGTTGCGAGGGGACTATTGACAAAACTTTTCAGCCGTTATCTTTAGCTTGGACGAATTGGAAAAGCATGTATCATGATGTTCGTCATAGAGCGGTGGGGGTATTTGTTGATTTGATTCGTCTGGATCATGGATCGGGAAAATGGCCAAAAATTTGCTTTCACACAGATACTCAAGATTGTAAGTCCGAACAAATTATTCCGGGCTCGCAGGATAGTTTAATAACGCCTAAAGAGTCTTGTAAATTCAAAATTACAGTTTATTCGGAAAATACACAACCGGTAACCAAGAATGTTTCTTTTAGATGGAATGGCGAATGGGATGATGCTTTCAAGAACATTTTTGAGCTAACTGTTGAATAGGGCAAGTTTTTTAATACAATGGAAAAAATAACTTTATCTTACGGTGGTGGCGGGGCGTTGACGCATGAGCTGATAACAGGGCTTTTTATTTCCGCTTTCAAAAACCAATATCTGGAAAAGCTTGATGATTCAGCAGTTTTGGCTTTAAAGAAAGGTGAATACGCTATGACCACAGATTCTTATGTGGTGGATCCGATTTTTTTTCCAGGTGGTGATATCGGCAAGATGGCCGTTTGCGGTACGGTGAATGATTTGGCTTCTTGTGGGGCGCAGCCTCTATATTTAACTGCCGGGTTCATTATAGAAGAAGGCTTGCCGTATGAGATTTTGAAAAAAGTTGTTTTATCTATGGCCCAAGAGGCTAAAAAGGCGAATGTAAAGATTGTCGCGGGTGATACAAAAGTTGTGCCGCGCGGTAAAGCGGACAAGCTTTTTATTAATACAGCCGGTATAGGATTGGCATGTAAACGGCTGGATGTAAATAAGATTAAGGCAGGTGATAAAATTCTGATCAATGGTTTAGTTGCTCAGCATGGTTTGAGCATCCTTTTGTCGCGTGAAAAGTTCAGCTATGGGGGAAAGGTAAAAAGTGATTGCAACTCTCTGTGGCCTGTTGTAAAATTACTGTTCCAAGAGAATATCGATATTCATTTTATGCGTGATCCTACGCGTGGTGGAATATCTGCAGCAACCAATGAAATCGCTGCTGGGTGTGGGTTATCTTTTCTTTTGAGAGAGGAGCGAATCCCCGTAAGTGCCTCCTGTAGAAATTTAAGTGAGATTCTTGGTCTTGAATTATTGGACATTGCTAATGAAGGAAAGATGATTTTCTTTATTAGCGCATCCGATGCCGATAAAGCTTTAAACATTCTTAAAAAGCATCCTCTAAGTCGGCAGGCGTCTATTATCGGTGAAGTTCTGAATGAAAAAAAACCGCGCGTATATCTTGAAACATCTATTGGCGGCAGAAAACTTCTAAGCATGCCAATGCGCGAACCCATTCCGAGGATATGCTAGATGCATGAAATATCTCTTATTCAAAATATGCTAAAAATCGTTGAAGATGTCGCGCGCGACAATGGGGCTAAACCCGTTGAGGCGATCACTGTAGAGCTGTCTGAATTTGGTTCACTGGATGAAGGGCACTTCCGATTTCATTTTGATGAAGCTACCAAAGGGACAGCCTGGCAGGGTTTGAAGCTGGACATTCAAAAAGTCCCTTTTGGCCAGGAAGCTAAGCTTGTAAGCGTAAGATTTAAGGAGTAAGGGCATAGCTGTGTGACATGTAAAACAAAATATTTTTGAATTTCCAATACACCGTAAACATGGGAGACAGCATGAAATACGCGATTATGAAGAAGGGTGATGCAGGGCGGTGGTTTGATTCTTTAAAAGATAAGGGCAAAATTTATGGCCCTAAACGCAAGGAAACGGCGTTTGTTTTTGGCCCTGTAGACGAATTTGAAGAGATGGCCTTGGAATATATCCCGACGATTTTACCTCCCAAAAAGTATTATTTTCCTCAGAAAGAACAATTATTAAATTTTAAAATAGAGCCTTTTAAAACTGAAAAGGCTATTAAAGAGTTTGAAGAGTTTATCCTTTTTGGTGTGCACACTTGTGATATTGCAGGTATTCAGTGCATGGATGTTGTATTTAATGAGAAGCCGGTGGATCCGAACTATCTTAACAGAAAAGAGAAGATGACGATTATTGGGTTTGAGTGCATGCATTATTGTGATGAGTTTGCATCGTGTGCGGCTGTTGGCACACACACGCCTAAAGGCGGATACGATATCATGATGACAGATGTCGGTACAGAATATGTCTTGCATGTTAATTCTGACAAGGGCGAAAAATTGATAGCGGGTAAACAGTATATTCATCCATTGGATGATGCGGGCAAAAAGAAATTGGATGACGCGCGCGCCCAAAAGGTGAAGATATTTAAAAATGAATTTAAAGCTGAGATTGGTGAAGTTGAAAAGGCTTTCGAAGAAGGATTTTTTAGCGCGGTTTGGGAAGATGTGGGAAAGCGTTGTGTGGGTTGTACGAATTGTACAGCGGTGTGTCCGACATGCTATTGTTTTGATGTGGTGGATGATATGGACCTTGATTTAAATCACGGCACGCGTTCACGTGTGTGGAGCTATTGCCAGATGGATGATTTTGCAAAAGTCGCTACAGGCGAAGATTTTCGTGCTGGCCGTGATGGGCGGCAGAGGCATCGGTTTTACCGCAAGTTTAAGTACCCGGTAGAAAAGTTTAATAAATATTTTTGTACAGGCTGCGGGCGGTGTAGCCGTAATTGTATGGCGAAAATCAGCTTGATTGAAACCGTCAATACGCTTGTAGATGAAAGGGGGGCGAAATGAACAACGCAGAGCAGGCTTTTCAGGAGACATTGAGGACTTCCCCTTATAAACCGATGAAGGCGAAAATTGTTAAAACACACCGGCCTACGGAACTTGAAAAGTTTTTTCGTATCGAATTAGACGGAAAAAAAGAGTTAGGGCACACTCCAGGGCAGTTTGTTCAGGTGTCCTTGTTTGGATATGGAGAGGCGCCTATTTCTATCTGTTCTTCTCCGACGAGCAAAGGGTATTTTGATTTAACGGTCAGAAAGATAGGTTCCTTGACGACAGCGATGCATAAGCTTGAAATCGGAGATACGCTGGGTATTCGCGGGCCTTTCGGGAATGCTTTTCCTTTGGATAAGATGCATGGCAATGACCTTTTGATCGTTGCTGGCGGTTTAGGTATTGTTCCGTTAAGGTCTTTAATCCATTATATTCTTGATCAGCGCAAAGATTTTGGAGAGGTTCAGATTCTTTTAGGTTGCAAGACATCAAAGGACATGCTTTTTGGTGATGAAGTTGCTACATGGCAAAAGAGAGCGGATATTAAATTTCAGTGTACGGTTGATAAAGGTGATCCTGACTGGAAGGGTAATGTCGGATTGATTACAAGCCTTATCCCCGGAACGAATCTGGATCCTAAAAGGACTTATGCGGTTGTTGTTGGCCCGCCGGTTATGTATAAATATGTTATTGTTGAACTTTTGAAAAAGAATATACCTGAGCATCAGATCATTGTTTCTTTAGAGAGAAAGATGAAATGCGGATTAGGTAAATGCGGGCATTGCCAGATTAAAAATGTTTATGTGTGCCAATGCGGGCCTGTTTTCAGTTACGCTCAGCTTAGAGAGCTTGAAGGCGAGTGCCATGAAGGAGAGTGCCATGTCTAAACCTAAGCCAAAAGTTGCTTTTTTTGATTTTGCGGATTGTGAAGGTTGTCAGCTTGAAGTGGCTAATTTAGGGCCGACTCTTCTGGAGTTGACGAAGTTGGTGGATATTGTAAATTTTAGAGAAATTATGAGTGAAGACGGGCAGGATTATGATGTTGCCATCATTGAAGGCAGCATCTCCTCCAAGCACGATGAGGAGCGTTTAAAGAAGATCGCCGCAAAGGCTAAGGTGATTATCGCTTTAGGTTCTTGTGCTACCATTGGCGGTATCAATGGCCTGAAGAATTACAAACCTTTAGACGAGCAGAAAAAGGCTGTTTATGGTGATGTGGATCCTGTTAAGGATTCGACGCAAACGCGCTCTATTGATGAGATTGTGCACGTGGATTATTATGTTCATGGTTGCCCTGTTCATGGGCCGGAGTTTTTAAAGGTGATTCAGTGCGCGCTGATGGGTAAGCCTTATCAGGTGCCACAATACCCCGTATGTGTGGAATGTAAGCAGAATGAAAATATCTGTGCTTACGAAAAAGGGCTCTTTTGCTTGGGGCCTGTGACACGCGCGGGATGTAATTCTTGGTTGATTAACCATGGCAGTGTTTGCGTAGGCTGCCGCGGCCTGATTGATAATCCGGGCCAAAACGCGCAAAAAGATATCTTAGAAAAATATGGATTAACCGTTGATGAAATCCTGGATAAATTTACACTCTATGCGGGTTGCAAAAAAGAGAGGGCTAAGTATGGAAAAGAGTGGAAAAAGTAAAGACGTAAAAATAGATGTTCATTATCTCACGCGTGTCGAAGGACATGGGGATATTACCGTTGATGTCAAGGGCGGTAAATTACAGGAATGTAAATTTAAAGTGATTGAGTCTGCCCGTTTTTTTGAAACAATGTTGCGCGGGCGATTGGTTTATGAGGCTCAGCATTTGACGTCAAGAATTTGCGGAATTTGTTCCTGCGGGCATAGCTTGGCTTCGCTTAAGGCTTCAGAACGTGCTATAGGGGTAACGCCGCATGAAGATACGATTATGTTGCGCAAGCTCTTGCTCCATTTTGAACAGATGGATAGCCATTTGTTACATTACTATATTTTAGTTGCTCCGGATTTATTGGGTGTTAAAAGCATTATGCCACTTGTTAAAACGCATCGCCCTGTTATTGAAATGGCGTTTCGTATGAAAAAAGTGTCGGATTATGGTTGTGAAGTCTTGGTCGGGCGGCACACGCATCCGATTTCGCTTGCCATTGGTGGCATGACAAAGATCCCTGATAAGGGGGAACTCAAGAAGCTTTATGATATGATGATTGAAGCGCGCGGTGATTTTGATGAAACGGTCGCTTTGTTTAAGAAATTAAGCTTGCCATCTTATGAGAGGCCAGAGGCGCAATATGTCGCTTTATCAAGTGATGAAGAATATGCTTTCTATGATGGCAAGATCAATATTAACGGCAAAAAACTGGTTGATGACCAGAATTATTTGGATGTGATTAAAGAAGAGGTTCGTGATTATTCTTCGGCTAAGTTCGTAACAGTTAATGACGCGTCTTATATGGTTGGTGCACTAGCCCGCTTTAATTTGAATGCACAGAAGTTGAATAAAAAGGGCAAGCAGGTTGCTTGCGAATTAGGATTAAAGCAGCCGAATTATAACACGTTTATGAATACGATTGCCCAGGTGGTTGAGTATGGGCATTGTTTGGAAGAAGCCATTTCTATTGTTGAGCGCTTACTCAAAGATGGCGTTAATGAAGAAAAGGTTTTAGTAACGACATTTCCGAAAAAAGACCAGTGGCCTATTAAGACAAAGGCCGGCCGTGGAGTTAGCGCGGTTGAAGTGCCGCGGGGCATTTTGTTTCATGATTATACGGTTGATGGCAGCGGGGTTGTAACACACGCTAATTGCATTATTCCGACGAATCAGAATATTAATAACTTGGAGTCGGATATGAAAAAAATAGTTCCTGAGATCATAGAGAAGCAGAACAAAGAAGAAATGACACTGACGCTGGAAATGTTGGCTCGCGCGTATGATCCGTGTATTTCCTGCTCAACACATCTTTTGGATGTAAAGTTTGTTTAATGTCTGAGCCTTCTTGTAAAAAGTACGCGGTGATAGGCCTGGGCAATGTTTTGCGTTCGGATGATGGTATTGGTATTAAATTGCTTGAAGCTTTGCGGCAAAAATGGCAGAATAGCGATATCGCTTTTCAGGATTTTGGGATTGCAAGTTTTGATTTGGCGCATCACATTGAAAAATATGATGCGGTTCTTTTGATAGATGCTATTGACGCCGAATTGGAGCCGGGTGAGTTAAAAATTTTTCAGCTTTCTGATGTTCATCTCGGTTTTAATGAAAAAAAGTTGTCCTCACACGAGTTGGCTTTAAGTGACCTGTTGCGATTGTGTGAAACATTAGGAGTTAAGGCGGAGATTTGTATTGCCGGTATCCAGGTTAAGAATGTTGATTATGGCCTTCAGATGACATCTGAGCTTGAGGCAGTACAAGCGCGCCTTGTGGATGAAATAAGCTGTTTTATTGAATCATGGTTTAAATGACACATCAAAAGCCAAGCTTTTGATGTGTCATTTGCGCTTTTTACGTTAGAGGTTTTCGCCTTTGTTTAATGATTCGGCGGAATTCTGCTAGATGTCTGCCTCAAAAAATGAGGTAGGCCAATCAGGGGTGTTCAGTGATACAAGATATTCGTTGTTTTACATTAGAGGAGCTTGAGAAAAATTTTAAGCTTCTGGGTGTTGAATCTTACCGCGCTAAACAAGTGTTTGATTGGGTTTATAAAAAAGACGCGATAGATTTTGTCTCCATGAAGAATCTCTCCGGCGAGGCTCGTGATAAAATTGCCCAATACTATAAAATTTCTCCCCTTTTAACTGAGCGCATTGAGGTGTCTGCTGATAGAGTTGAAAAATTTCTTTTTAAGCTAGAAGACGGTGCTTTTATTGAGAGTGTTTTGATTCCTTCATCAGACCGCTTAAGTGTGTGTCTTTCAACACAGGTAGGTTGTCGGTTTGCTTGTGCTTTTTGCGCGAGTGGTTCAAAAGGTTTTAAAAGAAATTTGGATACCTCAGAAATATTAGGCCAGTTTCTTGCTATTAAAAAAAAGGTAGCTCCCGAGCGGATTTCCAATGTTATTTTTATGGGCATTGGCGAGCCTTTAGATAACTATGATAATCTTTTGAAAGCTATACGGATATTAAATCATGAGAAGGGTATCAATTTAGGTATCCGGAAGATGACGATTTCATCTGTTGGTTTGGCACCTGCTATTGAACGCCTGTCCAAAGAAGGGATGCAGATTGAGCTATCTATTTCTCTTCACGCCGCGCAAGATGCGAAAAGAAAAGAAATTTTGCCTGTTAATAAAAGCTATCCCTTAAAGGTTTTAATGCCTGCTATTGAAAAATATGCTAATGCCACAAAAAGAAAAATTACGTTTGAGTATGTGCTTTTGAGCGGATTTAATACTAGCTTAGAGGACGCGCAGGCCTTGGTAAAATTATTACGTGGATTGATATGCCGGGTTAACCTCATTCCTTATAATGAAACGAATGCACGGGGCATGTATAAGCCGCCTACAAAAATGGAACTTTTATTTTTTAAAGACTATCTGTTAAAAAACGGTATTGATGTGACGTTGCGTATAACGCGAGGCCGCGACATTATGGCTGCCTGCGGCCAATTGAAGGCTGAGAGGAGTTAATTTCAGAAAGAAGTGAGAGGCCGTATAGTTTTTATTTTGTTTCTTCTTCGCTCTTATATCCTAGCTTTTTTGCCATCTTAAAATCTTTTTCAGCCTTTTTGATATATTCTTTTTTTTCTGTATCCGTTCTGGCCTCTAATATTGCCGCATGTGAATAACTTTTCCCTCTTTCATAAAAAGCTGCCTTATTTGCAGGGTCTAACGATAAGATTTTATTACAATATCTGATTGATATGGTTGGAGAGGCAGCAAATTTAATTTGGGTAAAATACTGCTCTATTGTCTCATTCTGTCTCCTGGCGTTATTAAGCTGTTCTTTTGCGGTTTTTCCTGTATATTCATTTTCATCGCCTGAGGCACTTTTTGAAAATTCTAAACTATCTTGCTGATTGGGCTTCATTGTTATTTTTGAATTACAACTGCATAGAAACATTAACACGAGTAAAGTTATTAAATTTTTTTTCATTTTATCCTCATATAACGATTATAATCAGCGGTTTTGCTGAAATTAAAATGGTGGCGGTAAGGCCTGATTGATTGAATTGTTAGATTTATTATGACTTTTTAGTAGTACGGCGTAGGATATTGTTAAAAAATAAACATAATAATTTAATAGAAATAATCTTTGCCATAAACCAGGATATCCTAGCATGCTATCCTCATAAATTGAACTTTCGGAAATAATAAAAAAAACAAGGAAAATTATGCCTGTAATTTGAACAATAATTGATAACTTGAGTATGCCTTTAATTTTTTTTGCTTAAAAATAGCTTTAAAGATATTATTGGTAGAAATAAAATAGCGATAAATCCTATGCTGCCAGAAATATCGTGAATCCTTCCTGAAATTGTAGCATCTTGTGTGGTTGGGGAATAAGGGAAAATTCCCGATCCAATTCCTGCCCCAATTCCAAAAAGAATAATGAGAGCCATGGATAGCTTAGTTAGAGTTTTTTTTAGATTCAGCGTTTTTCCAAATCCTATTCCAAAAACAATAATTAAAATTCCATAAATTATCCACCATGCAGATATCAAAAAAGCAATTGGATTTTTTGCTGTTTGTAGTTCACTCATTACAATTTATAAATGATCATATTCCGGATAAAAGCACCCTAAAATAATTACTACAAGGAAATCTCCGATGCATGCAACAAAACAGGCAATAGCCGATATTTTTGAAAATTTTAAATAAGCATTCATTATTATAATCTAACTTTTAAAGGACGAAATTTATTGTTTTTCAATTTCTAATGTTTCTAAATCTAATAAGTAATTTTGTTCATTTTCGTTAGAAATCAACAGTTTGTTGTCTTTCATTTCAATTTTTGTGATCATTACCCATTGAATATCTTGTTCCATAATTGGATTCAATGGTATTTGATAAATTTCTTTCTTCCAAATAATTTCGTCAGTTTCAATATTTTTTGCTTCGATATAAGCTTTTTGGAACAGATTTCCAGTTTCATATGATGCTATATATTCTATATTTTTGATTATTATCTTATTTGGGTATTCAATACTAGCTCTTTTCGCAAAGAGGAGAGAAGGAAAAACAAATAGTGTTAACAAAAGGATACAAAATATTTTTGTTTTCATTTTATTCTTCTATATAGCATTTAAGTTTACCTGCTGCTAGCTGACGGCGGAAGGCAGCGGGAACAGTCTAGTGAATTGTTATGTTTTTTATTCTATAACTGGTTCTTTGCCAGTTTTTGTTTGTATTAATTTTTTTACGAATAAAACAAATTCCTTTATTTCTTTTATCTTGGAGGCATCATTTATCCAAATTGATATTTCATATTCTTTCTCATTTTTTTTATAAAAGAAGGTGTATGTAACCTCGGATGGGATTTTTTCTCTTGCAGATGATTTTAGTGAAGGTAAATCCATGTTTTCAACAAGAGCCCATAATTTATTATTTTCTAGTAGGCTTAAGTTGTGTTGGCTCTTTAAAAGTATTTTTCCCCTAATGCTATGGGTTATAGTAACCTTTTGATCAGATAGTCTGATGCGCCATGCGCCAAAACCTTCGCTATGATATTCTCCTCCGCTATCGAATGTAAATTCTATTTTGTTTATGTTTGATTTAATCGGTTGGCAATAAGCTGTTGATAGGAGAGCTATTCCTAATAGAGATGCAGTAAGATGAATTATAAAATATTTTTTCATTTTTGCCTTTCAATTTTTAAACATAGTATCGAAATTCAGAGGTTTTGCCGATGCCCGAATGGCGGCGGAAAAAGTCCGGTTGATTGTTTTGTTGTACCCGAATTTCATCTGGTTCCATGTTACCAATTCTATTGGGATTTTCAATATCTTTATTTTAGGTTGTGGGCCTCTTGACCCGTGTCCTTAACTTATCTATAATGACGCTGTGTTTTGAGAGAAAAATTTACTATTTTTGGAAGAAGGAGAAAAGAAACGTGAAAGGGAAATCACATATAACGGAAATAAAAGTCAGATATGCCGAAACGGATAAGATGGGCATTGTTTACTATGCCAATTATCTTGTGTGGTTTGAGGTGGCGCGGACGGAATATTTTTCCGCGCATGGTTATGATTATTTAGAAGTTGAAAAACAGGGTTTATTCATGGCGGTTGTTGAATCGCACTGCCGTTATAAGGCGCCAGCTCGTTACGGCGACATCGTCCTGGTTGAGGCCTGGCCCGAAGATGTGAAAAATTCCAGCCTGAAATTTTCTTACCATATTTACCGTAAAAAAGACCATCTTTTATTGTGCGAAGGTTATACGACGCACGTCCTGATCGATGAAAATATTAAACCCAAGAAAATACCAGAGAGAATCAGGGAGCTATTAAAATAAAGGCAGCAACCAGGGTGCAGGGAACCGGGTACAATAAAATCAATAATTGTAATAGTTTATTTTTCGGGAATAATCTCATTATTGCTGTTGCGGGGAGTGGCAGCAAGGAAGCAATCATAGAGATTGCTTCGCTTCCTTCGGTCGCCCGCAATGACAGCTTGTCGGTGGCTTCTAAGAGCTGAGCTTTTAATTCAATGCCCTGTATTCTGAAATGATATTGTGCTATGTTTACCACCAATTATATTTTGAAAAGTATCCTATTCTTTTGCACGGCTATAATGATTGCCGGTTGTGTGACGCCTAAGAATCTGACTGTTTATCCTCAAGAAGAAGAAATCGCGATTGACAGTTTTCAGGAAGTCCAAATCGGCCGCGCCATGGCTGAAGAGCTGATAAAAAAAGAATATCCATTATGGCGTAATCCGGCGCAGCAGTTTTTTATCAACAAAGTTGGCCAAAGGATTGCCCAGGCTTGTGGCCGACGAGATATTGTTTATCATTTTGCGATTTTGGATAGCCCTGATTTAAACGCATTTGCTTTGCCTGGCGGTTATGTTTATATCTATAGAGGGATTTTTGAAAAGATGGATGAAGCAGAGCTGGCGGCTATTGTCGCTCACGAAGTTGCTCATGTTGTGGCCCATCACGCATTAACGAAGATGCGGGCAGATCTAGGCTATAATGTGCTGGCGGGATTGGTTTTTTTTGCTTTAGGCCAGAGGGATCCGCGGCTGGAGGAGGAGTTGCCACGTTTTAGAGGCCTGGTTTTTGAAGCTCTATCTAAGGGGTATGGCCAAAACGAGGAGTTTTTAGCTGATAACTTGGCTGTAGAATATTTGCGATCGGCTGGATATGATCCGGATAGCCTTGCGCGTGCTTTGCTATTACTGGAAACATCTATTGGGCCTGGCGGAAGGGTTTTTGAGACCTTGAGTACGCGATCTGTGATGCGGGAACGCCTAAAAAGAATTGAAAATAAGACCAAAGTAAGTGGAAACGTTCTCCTCTAGACTATTATGGGGATTGTGTTATACTAGGAAAAAAGAAGGGGGGTGGATGAAATGTCACAGCAACAAGGAAAAAGTATTCTTCTCGTTGATGATGAACAGGATGTTCTTGATTCCCTGTCTTTTTTTCTGTCCCGCAATGGTTATATCGTGAGTGTTGCCAGTAATGGGACTGATGGGCTAAAACTTGCTAAAGAAAATATCCCCCATTTAATTATTTTAGATTTAATGCTTCCGGATGTTGATGGGTCTGATGTAGCGGTTGAGCTCTTGCAGAACCCGGCAACAAAGAATATCCCGATCGTCTTTTTAACGAGTGTCTTTACTAAATCAGAGCAGATGGCGATAGGCGATTTAATAGCTAATCGTTGTATTGTGGCTAAACCTTGCAAGCCAGAAGAGATTCTTTCTTTAGTGAAGCAGCATATTGGAGCATCCATCTAGGCATTGTCATAATATGCGTCTTTTGATTTATCTTTCCCGCACCGGGGCTTGTTCCCGCCGTAAAGCTTTAGACTTTATCAAGCTTGGCCGTGTCAGTGTCAACGCGAAAAAAGTTACTGAGCCGTCATTTTCTGTTTGTGATACCGATCAGATCACCCTTGATGGTAAACCTGTTATATTAAAAAAACACGTCTATGTCCTTTTAAATAAACCAAAAGGTGTTGTCACAAGTGTTGCCGACAAGTTTGCTGAAAAGACGGTTTTGGACTTCATGCCAAAGAATCTCAAATACCTTTTTCCTGTTGGAAGGCTTGATAAAGACACGACTGGCCTTCTTCTTTTGACCAACGATGGTGATCTGAGCTACCGCTTGATGCATCCTTCATTTGAAGTGGACAAAATTTACGAGGTTGTTTTAGATAAAAAACTTTTACCCTGTGATAAAGATATTTTAGAAAAAGGTGTTATGTTGGAGGGGAAAAAAACGGCACCTTGTGTGATTTCAAAAAGCGGTGTGCTAAAGCTTGAGATCACTATCCATGAGGGTAGAAAACGTCAAATCCGCCGCATGTTTTCTGCCAGAGGCTATAAGGTTGTTGATTTATGCCGCCTGCGTCAGGGGCCTTTAAGTTTAAAAGGTTTAAAAGTTGGCTCATGGCGGTTTCTGGAACAGAAAGAAGTGGCACAGCTTTATCATCTAATAGGCCTTAAACGAGTGTTATCCGCATGAGCGCCCAATTAGTCCTCTCAGATGGCAAGGGTCAAATTTTCGTCCATCCTACTTTAAAACTTTTGGGTTTTGACGGAGTCGCCTATCGTCAACCTGCTCCAGAAGAACTTGTTAACCTGCCAAAAGGTAGTACGCTTTTTTTTATGCCGCATCATGTTGGAATAGGCTTTGATCAGGAGGCCAATGGCGAAGTATGTGTAGAAGAGTTTGGCGGCAGGAAAGTTTTTGCTGTATCCGCTTTTATGGTTCCGGGCTATACGCGCCTATATCTTCCAGCAGCCTTGAAAAGAAAAAAAGATTTAATATTGCCTCTATGGCCATATACGGCGGTCGGCTGGAAGAAAGGCCGGTTTTGCGTTTGTGCCGCCAAGGTTGATTCTATGCGGCGGCAAATGCCTTTCTATTATCAGTGCGAAGCACTCATAAAAAAACAGGCCGGTTTGTTTTTGAAAAAATTTCCAAAGAATAGGTTGATAAAGCATCTTGGTTATTGTGCTTTAACATACCATTGCCGTAATGCCCAAAATCTCTTTTTAGGCCGATGGGAGGCTCCACTACCTGTATCTCCGGCCTGTAACGCAAAGTGTTTGGGCTGCATCTCTTCTCAGGATTCGGATTGCTTAGAGGCTTCACATGAGCGTATTCGTTTTGTTCCTTCCGTTGAAGAAATTGTTGAAATTGCTTTAGTGCATCTGAGAGGCGCTCGTGAAGGCATTGTTAGCTTTGGGCAAGGGTGTGAGGGTGAACCGCTTTTACAGTTTTCGGTTATCAGGGACGCTATTAGGTTGATAAGGCAAAGGACCCGCAAGGGGACAATTCATTTAAATACAAATGGTTTTCATCCGGCACACCTTGAGGAATTAGCAAAGGCTGGTTTGGATAGCGTGCGTATTAGTTTGAATAGTTTTGATGAGAAAACATATGAGGCTTATTATCGGCCCAGCCGATATGGGCATTGCGATGTTCTGGCATCTGTGGCAATAGCAAAAAAGAGCGGCTTATTTGTATCGCTGAACCTTTTGACTTTTCCGGGATTGACAGATAACTCCTCAGAGGTTAAGCGTTTGATTTGTTTTCTGAAAAAAGGCTATTGCGACCTTCTTCAGTTACGTAATTTGAGCATTGATCCAGCTTATTTACTGGCGAAAATGCCGGTTATCAAGGGGGAGCCTTTAGGGATTTTGGCGCTTATAAAGCAGGTAAAAAAACTTGATTTAACCCAGAGAATAGGTTATTTTAATGTACCGAAAGAAAGATTTGTATGGCAAAAAAGGCCATAGGGCGGCTTTTGGCCGGGGGTTAGATAAAAAGTGTATTTTATGCTATAATTTTACTATGAAAAGATTGGTTTCTAAATTGTTCAGAAAATCACGCACATCCGGCTTTACTCTTATTGAAATTGTCATCGTTGTCATCGCCGTGGCCATTCTTATAGCTTTGGCGTTCGCTTATTATTATAAGATGATCGCGAAAAGTGAGAATAGCGAAGCGTTAATTAATCTTCGGGCTATCAGAGAAGCTGAATTGGCGACGAAGAGTAATGTTGGTACCTATCTGAATGCGGATAATACTTCTGAGATCAATGAAAAGCTGGCATTGGCTGACATTCAAGACAAGACTTTTACCTATAAAGTTGTTAATGCTACGACGGAAAGTTTTGTTGCTATAGCCGAACGCCTGACAAAGAAAATGGGGAATGTTTCAACAGAAGATGATTTAATCGTCATTGCAATGGCTAGCACGGGCGATGTGAGCTATGGTACTTCTTCAATGTCAGGCAGTATTGGCGTTGTTGGAGGTGGTTTAGGGGGGGTTGTTGTTGGCGGAGGCACGGGTGGTTCTGGCGGCGGCGCAGGTGGTGGTGCAGGCGGCGGCGCTGGCGGTGGTGCAGGCGGTGGTGCAGGCGGTTCCAGCGGAGGGAGCTCAGGCGGTTCTAGTGGAGGCGAAACAGGCGGAACAGGCGGAACGGGCGGAACGGGCGGAACGGGCGGCTCGACAGGCGGTACAACCGGAGAAGAAACGGGTGGTGCCAGTGCGGGAGTCGGTATTAGCAGTATATTTACCGGGGCACCAACAGCAATCGCTAATTCAGGACTTGTGAATTTAAGTTGGAGTGTTGGTTCTGCAGCAGGCATTGCCTCTTACAGTATTTATCGTTCGGAAGATAGTTCGAGCGGGCCTTTTGAAAAAATAATGGGTGGTTGGCCGGTTTCTGCTGCATATTTTTCCGATACGGATGTGATAGATGGCCAGACCTATTACTACCGCGTTGATGCTGTGTATTCCTCTGGTTCTTACTCTTCTTCGCCTATTGCTTCGGCCACGCCTTCGACTTCGTCAACGTACGCGGTTTCTTCCGCGGCGGCTTTTTCATCTCTGGCAACATCGGTAAATGGTGCTGAAATTGCTGAACGAATTACGCTTTATGACACAAAGATTGGTTTTGGCTCTGGGGTTTCAGGAGCACTCGCCTGGTTTAGCCCTTTTTTTAATACGATTACTTTTGATTTGGGTCAATTTGAGGGTTCTACTGAGGTTCATGCCGCGCTTTTGGCACATGAGGGAACGCATGCTTGGTGGGATCATGATCCGACACAGGGCATGCCCGAACGAGAAACAACATGGGGAGATACAATCGATCAGGAGTATAATGCTTTTTTAGCGGGTGCTAACGTTTGGAATGAAATAAAAGGCAGTGAAACGGACTATCAAATGGATTCCTGGGCCGAGATTATCGCGATGGGCGAGGCGGATGCCAAGGAAGTTATCAGGCTCTACTATCCAGGGTTACCGGAGTATTAATAAGAGGTTATTCCTATGAAGAGAAAGAGTAGGGTGTTTGTTTTAGTGGCGATGGTTGCTATCGTACTTATAACGGCACGAGGAGTCTTTATGAAATATAACTATACGCGTTATGAGGGGAAAGATCTTTCATTTGAATATCCGTATGGGTGGCAGATCAGGGAATCAAAAGGGAGGGCGGAAAAATATTCTCAGGTCCATGTTTTTGGCCCACCGGAAAAGACAACAGGTTTTAGGCCTTCTATTACGGTAACAGCGTACCCTAAGCAAAAGAGTGCTGGAGAATTTGCATCGTCTTCTGATTTTTCTGAATTGTATTTAGCTAGAGCCAAAAAGCTGAGAGGTTATAAGCTTGAATCGGACAAGATTGTTCATTTGCCATCAAAACTTTTGTCGCGCGATATCAGCATGAGTTATTTCTTAATGCTTCCTCTTTATAAGTCAAACGCTAAAGAGGTTCTTATGAGGAGCCATGTTCTTTTCTTTGAGAGAGGTTCAAAAATTTATGTTTTAGGGTATAAGAATGCAGCTAGCTGCTATGCCACAGGGAATTCCGCTTTTACCAGGGTTATTAAAACACTAGGCTTCAAGACATAAACCAGCCTTTCAGGAAGTACTCTTGTTTCTGCATAAGTGATTGACTTTTGCCTATTTAGTGCTATTATTTTTCAATAAGTAACACGTTTTTATTTCCTTCAAAAACAGAGGTTTATATGGCACATTTGACGCGTTTTGGCGTCTCCATGGAAGATGAACTTTTAAACCTTTTTGATCAGTATATTCAGAGAGGTGGCTATAAAAATCGTTCAGAAGCTTTGCGTGATTTGATCAGGCAGTCTTTTGTTAAAGATGAGTGGCAGAAGAATGCCATGGTTGCTGGTGTGATTCTGGTTGTTTACAATCATCATAAGAGAGAGTTGGTTGATACGCTTCTCAACATTGCCCATGATTTTCAGGGGCTTATTGTTTGTACGCAGCATGTCCATCTGGATCATGATAACTGTCTTGAAACGATTGTTGTTAAGGGGAAAGCCAGGATTATTCAGGAGTTACATGACCAGATTAAGGCTTGTAAGGGCGTCAAGCATGTAGCCTTGAGTATGACGACGACAGGAGAACGTATAGTTTAATTAAGGGCGCGATAAAACACATCAAATTCGAAATACGAAGTACGAAATTCTAAACAAATCCAAAACTCGAATGTTCAAATGGCAAAACACGCCTGTTTGGAAAATCTAAACAAATACGAATTTTTAAACACCTGAATGTTTTAAACATAAGTTTTTATTTTTGTCATTTTAGATTTTGAAAATTGTTTCGTGCTTCGATATTCGCTTGCCTGCCGGTAGGCAGGGATTTCGGATTTGAACTATTTAACTCATGCATCATAAATTTATAGATCAATACAGTCATCTGGATAGCTTATTGCACAGGATTGACCCTCGTGTAAAAATTATTGTTTTTGTGGCTGTTGTCTGTTGTATTGTTTTGACGCCTCTTGTTCGTATTGGGGCATTATATTTTTATGGCGCCATGGTTTTGGTTTTAACGATAGCTTCAAGGTTGCCTTGGCGCTTTATCCTGAAGAGGTCGTTGATCTTTCTTCCTTTCATAATTCTTTTGAGCCTGCCTATGTTGTTGAAGGCCGAAAACCATTATTTTGAATTTGTTGTTTTCATTGTATTGCGTTCTTTTTTGGCTCTTGTTTGTATGCTGCTGCTTGTTTCAACGACGCATTTTACTGACCTTCTAAAAGGTTTTGAAAAGATGCGCTGCCCAACGTTATTGTTGATGATTTTTTCTTTTATGTACCGCTATTATTATCTTTTTTCCGATCAGCTCATGAAGATGAATCGGGCCAGAGAATCTCGGACTGTTGTTAATAGGTGGTGGTTTAAAGTGAGGGCTCTTTCAAACATGATCGGAAGTTTATTTGTGAATTCATATGAGACTTCTGAAAAGGTCTATCTGGCGATGTGTTCTCGAGGGTATCGCGGCCAGATCAAGACAACACATCCATTTGTTTTTAAAACACGAGATTTTAGTTTTATGTTGATTGTTTTAGCCTATGTCTCTGGTGTGAGCGTATGGAGTTATATTTATGCATAAAGCGATTGAAGTAAATGAATTGGAATATTCTTATCCTGATGGCACAAAAGCGCTGAAGGGGTTGAATTTTTGTGTAGCCCAGGGAGAATCTTTGGGGGTTATTGGTTCTAATGGTGCTGGCAAAACAACTCTGCTTTTGCATTTGAATGGCATTTTACAGGGCGAAGGATTTGTAAAAATTAATGGCCGTAAGATTTGCCAGAAAAACCTTGCAGCTGTCAGGGAAGATGTTGGTTTAGTTTTTCAGGATCCTGATACACAGCTTTTTATGCCGACTGTTTTTGATGATGTTGCTTTTGGCCCCATTAATATGGGCTGTTGCGAGCGTGAGGTTGCCAGGCGTGTCCATGAAGCTCTTGCGAGCGTTGATATGGCTCATGCTGCAGGTAAGATTTCGCATCATTTGAGTTTTGGAGAGAAAAAGAGGGTATCGGTGGCAACGGTGCTTTCTATGAGTCCAAAAATTTTTGTTTTTGATGAGCCGACGAGTAATCTTGACCCTAAACACAGGCATCAGCTTATCAGTATTCTTAAAGGTATTCCTATGACGAAGGTTGTTGCTTCTCATGATTTGGATATGATTATGCGTTTAACAGACCGTGTTTTATTTTTGCGAAATGGATGCATAGCTGCTTGTGTGGCCACAGAAGATCTTTTGTCTCAGGCGTCCCTCTTAGAAGAGTTAGGGTTTTATCCGACGTTTCCTCCTCCTGTTTCAAGCCCAACCGCTTTGTTTCAGTCCGTCTAAATTCATTTTGTTATTTGTAGCAACATAAAGTATAATAATCCAAGTTTAAATATTCTTTTCAGGAGGCCCTTCTAAAACAGGGTTCCGGCGTTATTGGATATTTGAGGTTTTTTTGTTGTCCTTTGCTGTAATTTTAGGGTTGTTTTTAGAGGTGTACGAATGATGACTATGCATAAGATTCCAGATTCTGTTTTTGTATTTTTCTCTCAAATACATGGGCTCAAGGTTTTGGATCGCATGGGCCAGCGCGTAGGGGTTTTGCATGATATTATCGTAGAGCCTATGGGTAAGTACGCCAGGTCTAAAACATTGATTATTTCTAAAGGAGGATTGCGCAAGATTTGGGCTGCGCTCGATTGGGTCCAAGTGTCTGAGGTTACAGTGCGTTATATTCGCCTGAATTTAAAGAGGGAAGAATTGAAATTTTCAGACGGTATCAATATCAAAACGGACCTGTCTTTACGTCAGGATATTTTGGACCAGCAGGTGGTTGATACAAATAATCAGAATGTTATCAGGGTCAATGATATTCATTTTCTACAGGCCGATCAGGAATTGGTTTTAGCCCATGTGGATATTGGTATGCGAGGTATTTTTCGTCGGTTAGGATTTGAAAGGGTAGTTGATCGAGCGGTCGCTTGTTTTAATAAAGATGCTTCTTATTTACACAAACCCCGTTTTATTCCCTGGCATTATATTCAGCCACTTTCCATTAACCCTGTTAGCAGGACGATCAAAGTGGATGTTTCACAAAAAGAGTTGGCCAAAATTCCTCCGGAAGAGTTGAGTGAGATTATGTTGGATTTGGCTCCGCAACACCGGGTTGCTCTCTTTAAAACTTTGGATATCATTACAAAAAGCCAGCTTTTAGCAACTTTGGATTTTAAGTCGCAGCAATCCTTGTTGGAGGATTTGGCCGAAAAAGATGCTGTTGAGATTTTAAACCATTTACCTGCTGATGAAGCAGTAGATCTTCTCGCTGAGCTGCCGAGAAAGAAGACAGATAGCATTTTGAGTTTAATGGAATCCAAGAATGCCAAGATGCTTTCGACGCTTTTAGGGTATTCAGGGGAGTCGGCTGGCGGTCTTATGACGACAGAGTATATTGCTGTTTTACAGGATTCAACAATTGAGCAGGCCTTGAATATTGTTAAAGAAAAGACACCTAAAGCTGAGACAATTCAGAACATCTACATTGTTGATTCACAAGGACATCTTGTGGGAACGACTTTCTTGCGCCGCCTGATTATAGCAAATATTCATGATAATGTTATGATGGCAGCATTAAAAAAGACGGTTATGATTCGTATTGAAGATGATGTGCAGAAAATTGCTCTGCTCATGGATAAGTACAATATTGCTGCGCTGCCCGTTGTTGATGAGAACAAGATTCTGGTAGGGATTATTACGATAGACGATATTTTCTCAAGGCTCGTATCTATAGCCTGGAGAAAGAGTAAGAAACAAAGTCAAATATAAGCAAAATACACATGTTAAAACTCTCAGCGGGTTAGCGAGCGAGCGGGTTCAACTCGCAAACTCGTAAACTGGTCAACTTGGAACTGAAAAAAAGGCCATATGATTAAGACAAGATTCAGTAATATATGGACCCGGATTATTCTATTTCTTTCTATCATGGGGCCTGGGATTATTACGGCTAATGTTGATAATGACGCTGGTGGTATTGCGACTTATTCGGTTGCAGGCGCTCATTTTGGTTATTCTCTACTATGGTCTTTTGTTCCGATTATTTTTGTTTTAATTGTTGTCCAGGAGATGTCAAGCCGTATGGCTGTAGTTACAGGCAAAGGGCTTGCTGATCTGATTCGTGAAGAATTTGGCGTAAAAGTAACATTTTATTCCATGCTTGTCCTTGTTTTGGCCAATATTGGCAATGTTATGGCTGAATTCTCCGGTATCGCGGCCTCGGCTGATTTGTTTGGGATCAATAGGCCGGTATTGATTATTTTGTGCGCTATTTTCGTTTGGTGGCTGGTTGTTAGGGGCAACTACAAATCTGTTGAGAAAGTTTTTTTAGGTGCTTGTATTTTTTATATTTCTTACATCATTTCAGGTTTTATCACGAAGCCTGATTGGGTGGCTATTGGCCATGAAGTGATCAGTCCGAAATTGCACTTTAATAAGATCTATATTGTGATGCTTGTTGGCTTGATTGGGACAACGATCGCTCCTTGGATGCAATTCTATCAACAGGCCTCTGTGGTAGAGAAGGGGATTAAGTTAAAAGATTATGGTTATCACCGTCTTGATGTGATTATTGGGGCTTTTGTTGTAACTATTGTTGCTTTTTTTATTGTTGTTGTTTGTGGTAGCACGCTTTTTAAGCATGGTGTATCTGTTGAAACGGCTAAGGACGCGGCGCTGGCCTTAAAACCTTTAGCTGGAAACTATTGTTATTTGCTGTTTGCGTTTGGCCTTTTTAACGCATCTTTATTTGCGGCTTCTATTTTGCCTTTGTCCACCGCATACTCTGTGTGCGAGGGGATGGGATGGGAATTAGGAGTTAATAAAAGTTTTCGCCAAGCGCCACATTTTTATATGCTTTATACGGGGATTATTATTTTTGGAGCCGTTTTTATTCTTATTCCGCGTGTGCCTCTTGTTAAAGTTATGCTTTTTTCTCAGGTAGCCAATGGCATATTACTGCCTTTTGTCCTGATCCTGATGTTGCGCTTGATTAATGACAAGAGGCTTATGGGAGAGTATGTTAATTCTAGAGTCTATAATGTGATCGCCTGGGGGATGGTTATTGTGATGAGCCTGCTGTCTTTGTTGTTGTTGTATTTTTTAATTTTTTCAAAAGGTGCGCACATTGTGTGAACTGTAATTCGCTGTGTGTGCAGTATTTGACATTTTTATTGGTTGTGGTATATTTATACACAATTACGAGCCTTACCAAGGAGATATTATGAGAAGGCGCTTATTTATTATGAGTGGATTTTTTGGGGTCTTGTTATGCTCAGGTTGTGCCACAACACATTCTTCGTCCTTGTTGGCGCTTGAAAATCGTTTGCATGTTTTGGAAACAAAAGTCGAAGATCTTAGCAGCCAGAATGAAATGACGTGCTGCTTGGTAAAAGATCCTTCCGTCTCTGATACCCTCGTGGTTAAAGAAGTAGAGCCTACCTCTGTTATAGCAGCTAAAATGACAAAAGAGCAGATTCAATTGGCTCTGAAAAATATTGGTTATTACGACGGAAAGATTGATGGCAAGATTGGCCCTCGGTCAAAAATAGCTATTAAGGAATTTCAGAAAGATATGGGATTAAAAGTTGATGGTGTTGCGGGCCGAATGACGAAAGAAAAATTGGCCAAATATTTACAAGGCAAGTAATTTAAAGTGCTAACATAGGGCTTTTAAGATAAATTTTTTCAAGTAAGATTGACCATGTGTTTATATAAACTGTGCAGGAAGTATCGATATTGTTCTTTTTTAATTCTTATGTTTATGTTGTCGGGTTGTGGCAGAAGCCAACAGCAGGATGTTGCACAAGCGTACAATGCTGTTAGCCTCGCAAAGGCGGATGCGTTATTAAGCGGCCCTGTTGGAGGCGATGCTTTAGCTGGCCAAGAACAAGAGGATGTTGCACAGAAACTGCAGCAGGAAACAGAGAGCCCTGTTTCATTAGATCACCCCACAGATAAAACAATACAAATCGCCCTCAAGAAGCTTGGCTTATACCATGGCAAGATAGACGGAAAACTTGGCAAAAAATCAAAGAAAGCGATCAAAGAATTTCAGCTTCGCAATAAGCTTGCCGCTGATGGTAAAGTTGGGCCAAAGACCTGGCGTCTGTTGAGGGGCGCTTTAGAAGATTTACCGTCACAAGATGATAATAGGTGACAACCTTTCAAAAAAAGGAATAGACGACAATAAATAAGGCCGAGGATATTGTCGTCGGTTTATACCTTAACAGCGCAAAATAAATTATACTTATCAAGCGTTGTTGAAGACAAACTTTGTTTACAAATAAACTAACTCCTGGCATAACCACTGAGGAAGATGATGACGTTCAAGTTTTTAAATGATAAAAATATTTCTGTAAAAACAAAAAATGTAAAATTAAAGGCCTGGGTAAAAGAGATGGCTGCTATGTGCAAACCTGACCAGATTATTTGGATCAATGGTTCTTCAGAGCAGAAAAAATCTTTGGAAGATGAGGCTGTATCTACGGGTGAAATAGTGCGCCTGAATGCGGAAAAAATGCCAGGATGTTTTTATCATCGCACGGCTGTTAATGATGTAGCCCGCACAGAACATTTGACTTTTATTTGCACTAAAGACAAAGAAGATGCAGGCCCGACGAATAATTGGATGGCGCCAAAGGATGCGTATAAAAAAGCGGGAACATATTTTCGTGCTTCAATGAAGGGCAGGACAATGTATGTTATCCCTTTTTCTATGGGCCCCGTGGGCTCTCCCTTTAGTAAAGTCGGGGTTGAGCTGACAGATAGCATTTATGTTGTTTTGAACATGATGATTATGACGCGTGTTGGGCAGAAAGTTTTGGATTATTTGGGCCCTGAAGGGGATTTTACGAAGTGCCTTCATTCCAAAGCGGATTTAGATATCAATAAACGTTTGATTTTGCATTTTCCTCAGGATAATACGATTTGGAGCGTAGGTTCCGGTTATGGTGGGAATGTCCTTTTAGGGAAAAAGTGTTTGTCTTTGAGAATCGCAAGTTTTTTGGCGCAAAAAGAAGGCTGGATGGCCGAACACATGTTAATTATGGGTATTGAAGAACCGGATGGGCACATTGAATATATCGCCGCTGCTTTTCCGAGCGCGTGTGGAAAAACCAATTTGGCCATGTTAATTCCACCGGAAGGCCTTAAAGTAAAAGGGTATAAAATTTGGACAGTTGGTGATGATATCTCCTGGATGCGGGTTGATAGCGATGGCCAGCTTTGGGCGATTAATCCTGAAGCAGGGTTTTTTGGTGTGGCGCCTGGGACGAATTCAAAGAGTAACCCCAATGCCATGGCAACGGCCAGGAAAAATACAATTTTCACAAATGTTCTTCTCAAGAAAGATTTTACTGTTTGGTGGGAAGATGGAGATGAGGCGCCGCCAGAAGAAGGGTTGGATTGGCAGGGAAGGCCGTGGAAGCCAGGGTTAAAAGATGAAAATGGTAAAGAAATAAAAGGGGCGCATCCCAATAGCCGTTTTACAGCGCCCGCTTCACAGTGCCCATCTATTTCTTATAGGCTTGAGCATCATCATGGTGTGCCGATTTCAGCGATTGTTTTTGGGGGGAGGCGCGCTCATTTAGCGCCTCTTGTTTACGAAGCTTTGAATTGGGAGCATGGTGTTTATGTTGGGGCTACGATGGCTTCTGAACGTACGGCTGCTCAGGTGGGAAAGCAAGGTGAAGTTAGGCGTGATCCTATGGCGATGTTGCCATTTTGTGGCTACCATATGGGGGATTACTTTAAGCATTGGCTTTCTATGGAAAAACGTTTAGAGAAGGCACCTAAGATATTTCATGTCAATTGGTTCCGACAAGATAAAGACGGGCGGTATTTATGGCCTGGTTTTGGCGAAAACTTAAGAGTCCTAGAGTGGATTTTGGATAGGTGTAATGGAAAAGTTGATGCCGTTAAGACACCCATTGGGCATATTCCCGCTTTCGAGAATCTTGATTTAACAGGGCTTGATTTATCTAAAGAGGCTCTGGAGAAGCTGTTGGAGATTGATAAATTTGAATGGTTAAAAGAGATGGATGACCAGAAGGTATTTTTGAATAAATTTGGCAAAAGGCTTCCGAAAGAAATTTGGAAGCAATGGGAACAGCAGAATAAAAGGTTACAAGAATAAGATTTTAGTGGCAGAGAGTCAAAGTGTCAAAGTAAAAGCAAGAACAAAAGCAAAAAACAAATATCGGTAGGGGCGGGCCTTGCGTCCGCCCGTTAATAAAAGCAAAATATAATGTGGCTAAAAAAATATCAATCATGAAGAGTGAAGTATTGTTAAAGACTGATTTTCCTGATTTAAAGCTTCTGCGACGGGGTAAAGTGCGTGATGTTTATGATCTCGACGATAAACTTCTTATTGTTGCCACAGATCGCATCTCTTGTTTTGATGTTGTGCTTGATTGTGGTATTCCGGAAAAAGGAAAAGTACTGACGCAAATATCTTTATTTTGGTTTGATTATTTAAAAGATGTTGGTGAGAATCATCTGATTACGGCTGACGTTGAACAATATCCAGTTTCTTTGCGCCCTTATAAGGATACTTTACGGGGGCGTTCTATGCTTGTCCAGAAGGCAGAGCCTTTGCCGATTGAATGTATTGTGCGCGGGTATATTTCAGGTTCGGGCTGGAAGGAGTACAAAAAAAGTTCTTCTGTGTGTGGTATTTCATTGCCTCAGGGGTTGAAAGAATCTCAAAAGCTGCCGGAAGTGATCTTTACGCCATCAACCAAAGCGGATGAAGGCCATGATATGAATATTGATGAGCATGCCGCAAAAAAGCTTATCGGAGATAAAGCTTTTAATGAGATAAAAGAAAAAAGTATCGCTCTCTATAAGAAAGCTGCCGCATATGCGCGGCAAAAAGGCATTATTATTGCCGATACAAAGTTTGAGTTTGGCTATTACCAGGGCAGGCTGATTCTTATTGATGAGGTTCTATCTCCTGATTCATCCAGGTTTTGGCCCAGGGAATCTTATGTGCCCGGGGCACCATGCCCTAGTTTTGACAAGCAGTTTGTGCGGGATTATTTGGAATCGCTTGCTTGGGATAAAACTCCTCCGGCACCAGAAGTGGCTCCAGAAATTATCATGAAAACCTCCCAGAAGTATTTACACGCCTTAGAGGTCTTAACCCGATAGCAAATGTATGGAATTTAAGCTAAAAAGTAATTTTATTGAGCTGGATAATTTGTTGAAAATTATGGATATTGCTGCTAGTGGCAGCGAGGCTAAAGCGATTATCCTTGAGGGGAAAGTTGTTGTTAACAATGTCATTGAGACAAGGATCCGGCGCAAGCTTCGTACGGGCGATTTGGTTTGCATGGGTGATTTAGAGATATCTATTGTCTGATATTGTTTTAAAAATTGTTTTGACTTGGCCCCGCTTTTTATAACAATAGGTTGATTTATATCCAGTCTCTTTTATAATGGTATTGTTACCTAAATAAGCTACGATTTATTTAACTAACAGGCTGATAATACATGAGAACCTATTTTTTACGATTAGCGGCTGCTGTTTTTTTTATGGCCCTTTTTTGTCAGCCTGTTTTTGCTCAGACGCCTCCCCCGGGTTCTGACGCTGGTGCGCAGGCTCAACGGTATAAAACAGATGTTGACGCGGAAAAAAAGCGTTTAGAGTTTAAGAAGCCAAAAGCACCGGAAATTACAGTTGAGGAAGAACCCGCTGGGCCTGCCGCTCCTGAAGGTATTTCTTTTGTCCTAAAAGCGGTTAATGTCACCGGCAGTACAATGTTTACCCCACAGGATTTTGACCCGATCTATCAGTCTTTCATTGGCCATACCGTTTCCTACGTAGATTTAAATAACATTATTTCCCTTATCAAGGATAAGTATAAAGAAGATGGTTATCTGACAACGACAGCTTATTTGCCGGAGCAGGAAATTAGCGGTGGTATCGTTGAGATTCGTGTGCAAGAAGGCAAAATGGGAGTTCTGACGATAGAGAATAATCGCTGGACCAAAGACTCTTTTATCAGGCGGTTTTTTCATTCAAAAAAAAATGAAATTTTAAACTTTAAGACGCTGGAACGAGATGTCTTAAGGTTAAATAAGCGTAATGATTTTGATGTTAAGACGGTGATATCTGCTGGTGCTGAGCCTGGCCAGTCGGACGTAGTCTTAAAAGTTGATGATCAGTATCCTAATCATATAGGCGTTGGGGCTGATAATCAAGGGACAAGACTCGTCGGAAAAACGAGAAATTCACTTCTTTTGCATTCTTCCAATCTCTCCGGTTACGGAGATACAATTTTCCTGAATTCTACATACAGTTCTTTGTCCTTCGGACAATCTCTCATTTATGAAGTTCCAATAGATACTTATGGCAGTAAGTTTGGTTTTGAGTACACATATTACAAAATGAGGCTGGGCAAAGAGTATAAAAGCTTTGATATTCGCGGCAAAACTTTCATTTTTACTCCTTATCTAACAAAAGAGCTTTTTTTGACGGAAACTTTTGAAGGTAACGCGCATGTGGGGATAGATATTAAATGTATTCGAAAAACCCAGGAAGAAATTGTGACTTCCGATGATCAATTGCGTATGCCTTATATGTCTTTTGATTTTTCCGCGCAGGATGCGACCGGTTACACAACATTTTCTCCACAGACTACTTTTTCAACGCAAAATTTTATGGGGGCATCTTCCCGGAATCATCCTACAACCAGCCGGCCTGGCAGTGGTGGTTTTTTTGTCAAATATGAACAGAATTTATCACGTATCCAAAAGATGCCTTGGGGGACCTACCTGTTTTTGAAATCTGATTTTCAGATTGCAAGCCACACATTACCATCTTCAGAACAGATTCAGTTTGGGGGTGCTAATTCAGTTCGTGGCTATCCGGAAGGAGATTATTTGGCAGATATTGGGGGAAGCTTAAACATGGAATGGGTGTTTCCCATGTTTTTGATTCCTAAAACGTGGACTGCTCCAGGATCTGTTTCACCATTGCGGGATAAGATTCAGGGAGTTGTTTTTGTGGATATGGGGGGTGGCCATTTGAAAAAAGTCCTGCCGGGTGAGCGGCCTAATAAATTTTTGGCGAGTGTTGGTGGCGGTTTGCGGCTTCGTGTTGTAAAGAATTTTTATCTTCGCCTTGATTGGGCACAACGGCTTGGCGATCGGCCAACACCCGGATCGGGGCCATCTTCGTTTCATATTACGTTTCAATATGAAACATAATTTTGTCAAGAATATAAATTATTGTCCTGTAATGAGTTACAGATTTATTTGTTGATATTTTATTTAGGCACGGCTCTAGTAACCCTCCATACTAATATGTTATACTTATATAGGTTGAGAAAGATTAGAGTTTCTATTGATAAAGGCAAACTTGGGGTAACCCAAGGGCGCAAAGTGACAGGTCCAAACACGTTATGGTGAGGACGGCTGCATTGCCAAAAGGAAAAGAAGATTTTACTGCTGGCTTGAGCAGGCAAGTACAAGCTGGCGGGATCATTTTATTTTTTTATTGCGCATTGCAGTTTTTGTAATGCGCAATTTTTTTTAAGGGCACAAAACCATATGAAAGAAAAAAATAAAAACCCTCATTATTCCGCAAAAGAAAAAACAGGGACAGGTTTTTTTCGCATAAAAAAATACCTGGCTTTTTTGTTTTTATTTTGCCTGATGTTTGATTCTTTGAACAGGGCCGCTTACGCTTTGCCACAGGTCTCTGATGTTGAAAGCGGAACTGTGACTTTTGAACAGCCGGATGCGACCACTATGAATATTACCGCAGCGGATAACGCGGTTATCAACTTTTCATCTTTTAATATTGCTCAAAATGAAGCTGTTAATTTTATTCAGCCATCTACAAGTGCGGCCGTCTTGAGCCGTGTCTCAGGAAGCGGGCCTTCTCAGATTGCCGGGCTTTTAACTGCTAATGGAACCCTCTTTTTGGTAAATCCCAGCGGCATCTATTTTACTCCCACCGCACAAGTGCAGGCTAACGCGCTTGTGGCCTCAACCCTAGATATCTCAACCAACAACTTTATTCAAGGTAATTATATCTTTGACCATGTTAAAGATGGTGATTACGCTCAGGTCTTAAATGAAGGTTTGATTCAGGCTAATCAGGTTGCTCTCTTGGGCAGTGCTGTACGTAATGCCGGTATTATCACGGCTATAGCCGGGACGGTTCATTTAGCTTCAGGGGACAAAGTCGCTGTAAGCCTTGATAAGATGGGCCTTATTCATGTCGCAATCAATGAAAAGACAAGCGGCGCTGTCGTTGATTTAGCTACAGGCGAGACGGTCAAGGATGCTGTTGCCAATTCAGGCACGATTGAAGCGCACCAGGTTATTATGAACGCCCAGACCGCTTCTGACATCTTTGAACAGGCTGTAAATCAGACAGGTGTTGTGAAGGCGACAAAGCTTGTTGAAGAGAACGGTGTTATCCGCCTTGTGTCTAATCAGACGATCGCTGTCGCAGGCTGCCTGGAAGCCCCAGACGGAACAATTCAAGTCTCAGCAGAGAAGAGTATTACTGTGTCAAAAGCCTTGGATACCGAAGGCAATACAGCCTTTGAAGCGAATGAAAATATTCATGTTAACGCCGATGTTACAACGCGTTCAGGCGAGCTTTCTTTTATAGCCGATTATGATCTAGACGGGATAGGCTCTTTTTTACAGGCTGCTGCGACGACTATTAAAACACTAATCTCCGGCAGCATTACGATCATGTCTTCCGGTCAAAGCACTTTTGCCAATATCGTTTCTTCTGGAGATCTGATCTTTAAGCAGGCGGGAGCTCAAGTTACGTATATCCAGCATCCGGATTCGAATGTTCAAGCAGGCGGCTCTCTCATTATTGATTCTGGCGCGACGGTTATTGCCGGCAACGGCTGTTTTGATATTAGCGGTAGCTGGGTAAACCTTGGGGTTTTCAATCCCGGCACATCTACTGTATCCCTGTTGACAGAGACACCTGTCACTGTTATTGGGTCTAATATTTTTTATAATCTCTACGTTACAGTTCCCGGAAAAATTGTTAATTTTGAACCGGGACAGACACAGACGATCGTCGGTATTTTGATACTGAAAGGAGAGTACGGGAATCTTTTGCAATTGCAATCTCTGTCTCCGCCTGAGCAATGGGGTATTTTACCTTTAGGCCAGACGGATATTGCTTATATTCTCATCGGAGATTCTTTGAATATTCGCGGGCCTCCTTTAAAAGGCCAACATTGTAGCTCGTTGGGTAATCTCACCAACTGGGACCTAGACCCGTTTTGGACGGGCCAGGGCTCATCCTCTTTTTGGTCTGATCCTGATAATTGGGATACGGGCACCACTCCAACCGCATATGACATCGTCACCTTCGACGGTGTTACAGGTTTAAATCCAAATAAAGATTCATTTATCGACGATAATTTTCAAGGGACAATTGAAAAGTTAACAATAGATGGTTATACCGGCACGATTGCACTGGGCCGGGATTTAACTATCTCAGAGGACTTTGCTATTGTCAGTGGTACCTTTAGGCTTGACGTTCATACGTTGAATGTAGGGGGTAACTGGAGCAATTTAGGGGGTTCCTTTGAGGCTCAGACATCTACGGTCGTCTTCTATGATGCTACCAAAATAAGCACTATTTTAGGGGATAATACGTTCTATAACCTGACTTGCCTGACACCTGGAAAAACGCTTGTTTTTGAAGCCAATAGCCTAACAACTGTAGAAAACACCTTGACCATAGATGGAGCCGAAGATGCTTACATAACCATGGAATCCTCTATTTGGGCTAAAGGGAGTGAATTTGGGATGTATATTAACGCGGTAAGTGATGCGGAAGGCAACTCTTATTTAGATTATTTGAGTGTATTCTATAGTATTGCTTATGGGCCGGCTGTCCCTATCCTTGTAGATAATAAGTATATTCCCGCTGAGCTCAATATTGATTGGGATGATACGCACACTTGGACCGGGACGAACAGTGGTTTATGGAACGATGCTGGCAACTGGGGAGGAAGCCTGCCTTCTGCAGGAGATGATTTAGTATTTCCGGCTGATATTGTGAGCGGGCAGTATTCTACAACTAATGATTTTGCCGCGGAAACCAGTTTTAGAACTATTGTTATATCAGGAACCGGCTATACTTTGGCCGGCAATAGCGTCACAATTACAACGAGTATGACCGATAGCGTTGCTTCTGGTGGGAATGAAATTAGCCTTGACCTGATCTTTGCCGCTACACGAACGATTACTGTTACAAATGCGGCAGAAACGTTGACATTCAGCGGTGTTTTAAGCGGTGCCGGTGGGTTGACTAAAGCGGGCAGCGGTGTTCTGGTTGTAACAGGGACAAATACTTATACGGGCACTACAACCTTAAGTGCGGGTACGCTGAACTTTACCAGTGGCTCTTTGGATGATTCATCCAATTTTTCATTCACGAATGGAACGCTTCAGTATGCTGCGGGTAATACGCAGGATATTTCAGCCCGCATAACGAATAGCACTAAAGCGATTACTATTGATACTAATGGTAATGATGTAACATTTGCTAGTGTTATAGATAGCACGAATACGGGCGGTTTGACGAAAAATGGAGCGGGGGCATTAACATTGTCTGCTGCGAATACTTTTACGGGTAATGTGAGGCTCAATAGTGTTACAGACAGTATCCTCAATATTAATAATGCCCAGGCATTAGGTAATGCGGCCAATACTTTTTATATATTGGGAAGCACGATTGATAATACCTCTGGCAGCCCCATTACTATGCTTGACTACCCTCAGCTTTGGTACAATGTTTTCACTTTTACCGGGACGAATGACCTCAATATGGGTGAGGGGCTAATAACCATTACTGGTGGCGGGCCGGGCCGAGGCCCGGTTGTTACGGCTGGGAATTTGACTATAGATGGTGTTATTACCGATAGCGTTGCTTATACTTTTACGAAAGCAGGAAATGGGACTTTAACTTTAAATGGGGCGAATACTTTTCTTGCTACTGTGGTCCATCTTAACGGCGGCATCTTGAATATTAATAATGTCAGCGCATTGGGTGATGCGGCCAATCCTTTTAGAATTACTGCTGGCACCTTTGATAATACATCAGGCGCTCCTGTAACGATGCTGGATTATCCTCTGCAGTGGTATGGCAATGATATTACCTTTACCGGAACAAATGATCTTGATATGGGGGCAGGTGGGGTAACGATTGTTTATGGCCCGCATACGGTCAATATTACTGTAAATGCTAATACGCTGACCATAGGTGGGACCAAAGGGCCTGAAGGCACCGCTTACGGATTGAATAAAGCGGGTTCCGGAACGCTCGTATTAACTGGTGCCAATGGCTATATTTCTGGTACGACGATAACCGCGGGAACGCTTAACTTTACGAATGGTGCGCTTGCCAGTACTGGTAATATTGTTTTTGCTGGCGGCATACTGCAGTACGCCGCAGGCAATACGGAAGACTTATCTAGCCGTATTAAAAATAGTACGGGCGCGATCAGTATTGATACTAACGGTAATGATGTAACATTTGCCAGTGCGTTACCCGGCACGAATGTTGCCGGCTTGACTAAAATAGGAGATGGTACTTTGACGTTGGGCGCGGCTAATAGTTATACCGGTGATACAACTATTGGCGGTGGCGCATTGAACTGTGTTTCCGGTTCAATTTCCGGATCAGATGATGTTATTTTTACGGGAGGTTCGTTAGAGTATGCCGCGGGAAATACAGACGATATTTCCGATCGTATTAAAAGTAGTACCAGCCTGATTGACATAGATATTAATAGCAATGACGTGGAGTTTGCCAGCGTTATAGATGATACTAATACTGCCGGTTTAACAAAGTCAGGAAGCGGAACATTGACTCTGAGCGCTGTTAATACGTATACCGGAACGACGACTGTTAGCGCCGGGATTTTACTTTGCGGTATTAATGAGAGCTTTCTTTCAGAAGATATAGTTGTTTCAGCCGGGGCAACACTTGATCTTGCCGGCTATGATTTGACTTCAGCGGGGGGAACAAGTTTTTCCTGCAGCGGGACTCTCAGGTTGACGGGCGATGAAACGATCAATACTGTAACGTTGAATGTCGGCTCAATTGTTGAATATTACGCTACGTCAGACTCTCGTGAAATTCAGGATTGGGCGTATACTAATGCTGTTTTAAATATTGCCGGAGATGGCGGGACGTTTACATTGCCTCAAGGGATTAGCTGTGTGGGTTTGAATATTTCCGCAGGGATCCTGACGCAAGGTGCCAATGCAATCGCTGTTGGAGCTACAGGGATTACGGTATCCGGTGGAACGTTTGCCGGGGGGTCTAGTGCGATAACCTGCGCGGGTGATTTTACGCTTTCAGGTGGTACATTTACTTCAACATCCAATACGTTTTCTGTGGGAGGGGATTGGACACATACGGACGGTATATTTGTGCATAATGATGGAACGGTCGATTTTACGAAAGGTTCAGCTACGCAGACGTTAACGTATGGGGTTGATCCATTCTATAACTTGACGCATTCCGGGGCTGGCACGCTTGTTTTAACTACGACTTGGCTTTATACCAAGCAGATTGTGATCGATCATAGCTTAGTCGCGAATACAGATCAATCTGGTTTTCCTCTGCTTGTTTATTTTGAGTCGGATGCTGATTTGGTAGCATATGCTCAGGCAGACGGTGATGATATTATCTTCACAGATGCAGATGGTACTCGGCTTTCTCACGAGATTGAAAAGTATGATTCTGATACAGGTGAATTATGGGTGTGGGTAAAAATCCCAACATTATCAGCGTCATTGGATACGGTTATTACTTTGCATTACGGGAATGCGGCGTGTTCGTCTCAGCAGGATGCGGAAGGGACATGGTCAAGTGATTATGAAGGTGTTTGGCATTTGGACTCAAGTTCGTGGTTGGATTCCTCGGCGAACGTAAACGCGGGGACCGGTGCTGGCAATGTGACCACGACTTCCTCAGGAAAAATCGGTATTGCCGGCAGTTTTGATGGTTCAGGAGACTATATTTATGATGATTCACCAGCAGGCCTTCCATCGGGGAATGTCGCAAAGACAATTAGCGCGTGGTTTTATTTGACGGCAACGGGACAGCGCAATATTGGTGGCTTTGGAAATAATGCGTTAGGCAACAATTTTCAGATTGGATCATCTGCAGCCAACATTTTTACGGTTTGGGGATGGGGCAGTAGCGCTGATTGGAATACCGGGGTAAGTACGGCGAGTTATTTGAACGCCTGGCATCATGTGGCGGTAACATACGATGGGACAAATACGATTCTCTATTTGGATGGTAATTGGGCAGCGCAGATAGCTTCTAAAACCTATAATACAGATCCTGTGAGGATTGTTATTGGTGAAGAGATAGATAAGGCAGGACATTCCTATAGCGGCTCCATAGATGAATTTAGTATTTCAAGTACGGATCTTTCCGCCGATTGGGTTAAAACATCTTTTAACAACCAAAACAGCCCTGCAGCTTATCAGGCGGTAGGCGCTCAAGAGGGGGGAAGTTTGACTGTCGTTAACAATTTAGCTATTTCCAACGGTACCTTTACGGCCACGTCAGGGACCATGTCTGTTGGTAATAATTTTAC
>JBDREX010000046.1:0-3580 GCA_043819345.1 Candidatus Omnitrophota bacterium | reverse complement strand
ATACATCCAACATCGAATCCAGGTGGCATCCCAAAAACCGATCGCCATATTCTCCAGCAATGCGATACGTAAAATATATAAATATTCAAGTGGCATTCCCCGGTTGATCAACATCGCATGTGACCGTGCTCTGCTGACCGCTTATGGTTTAAATTGCCACAAGATATCAGGTGGGATCGCCAAAGCAGCGATATTCGAGCTGTCCAGCCAGGGCGAAATAAAACGTTATGCTGTTCAAGCATGGCAAAAGCGTCTGGCCTTGCTTTTCGTTCTGTGTGTCGCCCTTGGAGGAACTCTTTTCTACCAATCCGATCTCAAGGGGATCATCGCCAGTGTTATCCCGATAAAAGCACCCTCCCCCGGCATTCAAACGGCGGGACCGCTACCCAGGGGGGTTCAGCCGGTTCCGGCACCAACGGCTCAAATCGAAGCCCAACAGAAAGAGGTTATTGAACCGGTTTCGATTGAACCTGAGAAAACTGAAACACCGGCGATGGCGCCTGAAATCTCTGAACCGGAAAAAGACAATGCCGTGCTGGATTTAAAACAATTGCTTGTAACCTTACCCGCAAAAACAACCCGGGCGATGTCAGTAAAAACCATCTTAAATAAATGGGGAACAGATGCAAACATGTCACCTGATTTAAACGGGCTTGAAGATGATGAGGCGTTTTTTTCTCTGGCCGCTCGGCATAATGGCCTCATCCTCCAACGGATTGACGGCGACCTGGGCCTGATATTAAATTTAAATCTGTGTGCCATCTTGAAATTTGAACACCTGGAAAACCATTATCCGATTTACCTGACGGTAATCAAAGCTAAAAACCATACTCTGACCTTATCTGACGGCGAAACAGGGCGTAGAATCGATGTTTTGCATGATGATATCGTCAAATACTGGACCGGCACAGGGTTTGTTTTCTGGAAAAATTTTTATAACTACCAGAGAATCATACCGCGAAATTCACCGAAGGAGTCGATCATCGTCTTAAAAATGCACTTACGGGATATTGGGTATAAAAATATTGAAATAAATACGAATTATGATTTATCCACACAACTGGCGATAAAGGCGATTCAGGCCAAACACAGTATCCCCGTCGACGGGTCTGTCGGACCGCTGACCAAAATCGTTTTGTACAATGAAAAAGAACTCTTTGCGATTCCGCATTTATGGCAAACCATGGAAGAAACAAAAGAGGAATTGGAGTTACACCGTTGAGTTCTATTTTAAAGGCCCTAAAAAAACTCGAACAAGATGCTGATACCACATTAGGAATGCCGGCTGGGATAATCGTAAAACCCACCGACCGTCCGTGGATAAGACCGGTTATTGTCAAAAGCCTGATCATTGTGACGGCACTTGCAATCCTTGCGGCCGTCGGATTTATCATCAACAGGAAACCAGCCATATCCCACAAGCAATCACCAGCTCCTGCGGCCAGGATTTCGCCCTCGAATAAACCTGCAAAACCGGTTGATATAATTGAAAAACTACCCACCATCGAAATTGATGCCAAAACAATCAAATTCGACGACGCTCATAAAAGGGTTGAAAGGCCACCGGCGTCATCTCAGAAATCGAAAGCAGACTATTCCGAACCGCCCCACCCAGACGTTCCGGCTCTCACCGAAATAATGGAAATAAACGATAATGTCGATTTAAAGCTTCAGGCCATTTCTTGGTCCACGGACGCAAATAAGCGGATGGTGGTTATCAACGGCCAAATATGCAGGGTGGGTGAGCGTGTCAACGGGTATATCATCAAGCAGATCAATAAAGCCGATGTGATAATTTCCAATGGATCAACGTCAGGAAAACTTTCTTTTAGAATTCGATAATTTTTCCCACGACCCGCCGCTGAATTAGGATTTACGCCGGAACGTGCTCGACTCCCGATGATTTTCCAAAAATGATGCGGTTTTTGCCGTTACATTAAAAAAAATGATTAAAAGAAATTAAAATACCGATATCATTATAACCTGCTGAAAAGCTGATTTTCGTATTTTCCTTTAATTTTTCTAAAAATTGTTTGCTCTTATTTCTGTTGTATTTATGAGCACTGCTGACTGAACCGTAAATATTGCCGGCGTAGAACCCTGTTTCAACAAATGCAATAATGCCGCCCAGCGCTTCATTACCATTATCAAAAGCCTCATATGCAGCGCATATCATAGCTCCATTTAGCAGAAATGCAATCAATGCATCCTGGTATCTTTCACAGTATAAAAATCCTGCACCTGGAATTATAGATAAGACTCCAGCAAGCTTTGGGTTTTTTCTTGGAATTGTCACCTCTCTGTTAAGTTCATCAGATAGTTTTTTTAAATTGTATTTATGAGTGTTCTGCCTGCTGATTTTAGCAAAATAAAGGCTTGCTTTTTCCCAGGCCTCCATTTCAAGGTATATCCACCCTACCCTGTAATAAGCTTCATCCTTAGTTTGTACATCGTCTGTTATTACTATCAGATTATGAAGGTTGGAAATTGCAGGCCCATATTCACCAAGCAGAACAAGGCATTCGCTTATCATAAAATAAGATTTAATTGATAAATCAATATCATCGTACTGATCGATAATTGTTTTAAAGGAATTTATGGCTTCTCTGAAACGCCTGGCCTTGAAATATGATTCTCCGATTTTATAAGCCGCCGATGGCACCCTGGTATCCTCAGGGAAAAAATATATAAACCTCTTGTATTCGCCTATAGCCCTGAAATATTCTTCGTTTGAATAATAATGTTCTGCAAAATTATACTGGGTATCAGGTTCTATTTTAAGGGCAGGCTTTTGAGCAGATTCGGCGCAGGAATCAGCAGAAGGTATTATCAGGATAAAAAGTACCAGCAAACTGATAATCGTATAAATCCTTGTAGTCGAACAAGCTGAATTCATTTTACCACCAGAAGTCATTATTACTTACAGGATCATGGAAGCGCCTTTTACCATTTACCCATACTGGAGTTGAAAGATATATTTCGTCTCTGCCGCATCTTAAAAGGCGGTCGCAAGTCATAATCCAGCCTAATAAAGGCCCATGTTTTTTGAAAGCTTCAACACAATATGTTGAGCAAGAAGGATACATCCGACAGCGGTCGCCATCAGCTCCTGAAAGGTATTTTCTGAAGAAAAAAACAGGGTAAAGAAAATAATTTGTTTGTTTATCTGTCTTATTGTTTAATAAATTAATATGTTCACCAATTTCTCTGGCTTCACTGGCAAAGACAGTAGAAGAAAAAATAAAAGAAATTAGTATAAAAATAATAATTTTGCCGTAATATTGTAGCATATGCTTTTCATTTTAAAAAATTATCGGAACTAGTGGCTGACCGAAAACCCCCTATTTTTCGGCCAGAAATTCGAAATCCGAAGCACGAAATCCGAAACAAATCCAAATGTACAAAATTCAAATAACCTAAACGGAAAAGAGTTTTATACTTCAAAGGTGGAAAATGAGTACTATGTTTTGAAAATTTGAGCATTTATGATTCGAGCTTGTTTCGGATTTCGATATTCGGAATTCGAATTTAACATTCTGATTTTGGTATCTTTGTGTCTGAACTATTTCTACCGCTGCGT
>JBDREX010000045.1:0-3321 GCA_043819345.1 Candidatus Omnitrophota bacterium | reverse complement strand
CCAAAACATCATCAGCTTAAGCGTTGCCAAAAAGCATAAAAAAGAAATGGGCAGCGCTTTCATCATAAAATCTTCCGCTGTCAAAGACGATTTAGTCGCAATCAAAATACCAATAGGATTTCCTAAAACCGTCGCAGCACTTCCAATATTCGTCGTAAAAACAGAGATGATAATAAAAGGAAATGGATCAGCTTCAAAATAATCACAGATTTCCAAAATAGCGGCAACCATAAAAATAATAGAGACAACCTCCCCTGTTGTCGCTGATAGAACAGCCGATATAACAGCAATAGTAACAACGAATTTGCGAGCTGTTAAATTACGAATACGTAAAATCAATTCTACAACCCAGGCAAAAAAACCAGCCTCTTTCAAGAGAGCGACAACAATCATCATGCCAACTAAAAACAGAATAACTTCCAAGGAAGAAAAATGAATAAGGTCCTCAACGCTTATTGTCTTAGTTAAAATCAAAATAGAGGTACCTAAAAAAGCAAAGCTTAAACGAAACTCCCAAAAAAACAATGTGCCACAAATAGAAGAAACAAAAATAGAAACAGCCAAAACCTGATAATGATTAAGGCCCGCCCAGGAACTTAATAATCCCGCGGCAACAGATAAACCGACCAATATGCTGAATCTTAAAACTGGCTTACTCATAAAATGCTTTTCCGTGATTAGTAAAAATTGATCTCGTAACTATCAACAACCCTATTTAATAAATCAAGAATCCGTGAAAATCTCTTTTGCAGTCTTATTTGTACAATGGCAAAAAGGTAAGCATTAACCAAACAATAAAAGTCGTCCCTATCCCTACAGATGCCCCTATCCCAATCCAATCCCTGAAACGAATCCTGATATTTTTCTCCTTTTCAAGGATACCCAGGGCAACAATATTAGCTGTTGAGCCAATCAGCGTGATATTTCCGCCCAAGCAACCGCCCAAAAGCAAGGCCCACCAAAAAGACTGCGACCCAAACCCCATGGAGATAAAGCTTTTAACAATGGGCTCATAAGCTACGACGACAATCACATTATCCAGCATACTTGACCCTATACTGCTTGACCACAAAACAAAAGTCAGAAGAATACCAGAGCTATGTTGCGCGAATTTAATAAGTTCGGCGGCAAAAAAATCCGTTACCCCGATATATCTGAGCGTTCCAGCCTGGCCAAAAAGAAATAAAAAAAACAAGAGCGTCCACCACTCTATCCCCTTCTCAACATACATGCGCGCTTTATTGCTTTTCCAGATCATAATAAAACCCGCTGTAATAATCGGCATAATCAAAAGCATTGTATTAGAAGACAGTCCCAATAAAAGTTCAAGAGGGCGATGAAACGCGATAAAAATAATCATAAAAGAAAATATCGCCAGGCCACGTTTAAGCTGCAAATCCATAGGGACCGCAATCAGGCGCAAAAGAATTTCATTTGCCTGAAACTCTTTGGCTTGACGATCAAAATCACGGATGGGCTTGGCAAACCAAAACATCACAATGCCAATCGTCACGATCAAAGAAACCACCGCCAATGGCAGAGCCTTAGAAAGGAAATCTTCAAATCCTAAACCGGTCTTAGTCGCAATGACAATGCCAATCGGATTGCCCAAAACCGTCGCAGCGCTCCCGATATTAGTGGCCAAAATAGAAATAATAACAAACGGCATCGGATTGACTTCGTAATAATCGCAGATCTCCAAAATAGCAGCGACCATAAAAATAATAGAAGTTACTTCATCAACAACACAAGCCAAAACCGCTGAAAAGATAATGACCAACAAAGTAAATTTTTTTCCTGTCAGCTTTTTGACACGCAGAATGAGCACAACAAGCCATGCAAAAAAACCGGAATCCTTCAACAAACTTACAACAATCATCATCCCTGCCAAAAATAAGATTACCTCCAGAGATGTCATGCTTAAAAACTGATCTAAATTAATGGATTTTGTTACAAGAAGAAGGGCCGTTCCTAAAAAAACAAAGCTAAGGCGAAATTGCCAAAAGAAGAGGGTGCCCATAATAGACATCAGGAAAATACCGACAGATAATGCCTGATGGACACTCATGCCTACAAAGAAGCAGGCAAAAGAACATAAAACACATAAAAAAATCAGCGTGATAAACTTAGCGGTATTTTCTCTCATGCATTGAGAATATTTTCCAGAACATCAGAACGCGCGGCAATCCCAAGAATATGGTCATCAGCATCAACAACTGGAATTCTGCGAACATTCTGAGTCAGCATCATTCTGGCGACCTCACAAACAGGTGTATCCTGTAAAACTTTTACAACCTCTTTTCGCATCAGCTGCCCAACCGTAAAACCGGCCAATTTACTCACTTTTGTTTTTATTGTCTTGGGGCTATTCTCATAGACAAAGCTTCCTACCTGAGAAACATAGCTAGGCAAAATACCTTTCAAAACATCTTTTTCCGTAAACATGCCAACAAGCTTTTTAGACACATCAATCACCGGCAAGCCACTAATTTTATGGTCAAAGAGAATCTGAATAGCATCAACAACAAGATCTTCTGGTGAAAGCGTCCTAACCTTTTTCGTCATAATCTCATTGATTTTCATGACATCTCCTCCACTTATCCAGCTATCAGGGGTCAAGGTACTATGCGTTCTGATCTTTCTAAACCGACAATCCTTCCCACATATATCCGTTTGTTCGCACTTGCGGATGATCCTTGTGCGTAAATCTAGCTCTTAAATCTCCTATAAATAAGTGCCGCAAAGATCGCCTTAAACATATCCGGAACGACAAAAGGCAAAACTCCTAAAAAAATAATATTTTTCAACGTCCAGCCGTAACCAACTTTAAGCCAAAGTGCCCCGACACTATAAATCGCCAACATTCCGACAAACATAACGGCAGACCAAATAACCAAACTATTTGTTTTAACACTTTGGGCAAGTTTACCGACAAAAAGAGAGGCCAATAAAAACCCTATTAAATAACCGCCCGTCGGACCAAAAAAGTAAAGTAACCCAGAACCTGCCTGTGTAAACAAAGGAACACCGAACAATCCGAGCGCAAGATAAGACACAACAGCCGCAACACCACATCGCGGCCCTAAAACAGCCCCACTTAAGCAAACGATCATCGTTTGAAGCGTAATCGGCACAGGCGTAAAAAATAGAGGAACCTTCACTAGCGCCGAAAAACATAAGGCTGCTGTAAAAACACAAACCCCTAAAAATTTCGTTAATATCACACTCTCCGATCGGTCAATAGTTAACTCTTTCATTATCATCATCTCCATTTGTGTTGGCGAATTAGCCAGTTTGCGAGTGTGCGGGTTTAACCCGCCA
>JBDREX010000044.1:0-75786 GCA_043819345.1 Candidatus Omnitrophota bacterium | reverse complement strand
GTAATCGGGGTAAGCGGTGCTTCTGCCGCTCCGCAAATCATTATGTCTTGTTCGCCATCGGCAATAGTCTCTAAACCAAAACCCAGCGAATCCGTTCCCGCGGTACAGCCGGTAGAAATAGTATTGCAACTTCCTTTTAAGCCATATCGCGCGGATAGCTCTATTGAAGGGGTATTAAACATCGCTGCGTCATATAAATCCGGCCGCACTAAAGAAGGATCTATGGGTTTTTTCCCGTCGCAAGTCACAAGAGCAAACTCTTCTTCCATATATTTTGTGCCGCATATAGCATTAGCCAAACAAACCCCGATACGCCGCGGATCTTCTTTGGCAAAATTTAGCTTACTATCCTCAACTGCCATTTTTCCGGCAGTCACGCCAAATTGCACATAACGGTCCATACGCATTACTTCTTTATGCGTTAGGCCGGGTTTGAAAGGATCAAAATCGCGTACCTCCGCGGCAATTTTAGTATTAAATACTGAAACGTCAAAACCATCCACCAGTCTTACCGCGGATAATCCGGCAGACATCCCGTTCCAAGCATTTATTTTACCAATACCATTAGGAGAAATTACTCCGATACCTGTAATCACAACTCTGTAACGCTTACGAATATAGATTATGACCCGGATGTATCTTTAGATGAAGCAGGAGATGCAATCGTTTTAGGTGATGCTAATTGTGTCTTTGATGCCATATCTATTGGCGTAGGGGGTGTCATATCAACATTCAATGCAGGCTCAAATGCTTTTGCGCTCTCTGGCAACTTTACCAATACAGCCACAGGTGTCTTCACATCCACAGGCACGGTGACATTTAATGGTGCAAGCGATCAGACGGTTACCCCTGGAGGTACAGATGCCAATCACGACTTCCAAAATATCATGCACACAGGCGCTGGTAATTTTATCCTGGGAGGGGCCATTGATATAGACGGAACATTAACTCAGAATAACTCCGGCTCTGACATAGATCCGAGCGCTTCTAACTATGCCATTACCGCCGCTAATGTAACATTAACAGACGGCACTATCAATACGAATTCCAGGACGGGCGTATGGACAATCTCAGGCAATTTAACAATCTCTTCCGGCACATTAAAAGCGCCAACAACGATTACTGTTGGCGGCAATTGGGCTAATGCGGACACGTTTACACATAATTCAGGTGAGGTGGTGTTGAATACATCAGCCGCTTCAACGATTTCAGGTGATAGTATATTTCATAATTTGACATGTACTACAGCTGATAAAACTTTAAACTTTGCTTTTGACGCGACACAGACGATTGAAGGTGTTCTAACGTTGACGGGAGAAGAGGACCATCTGATTACCCTGGCGCGTTTTGGCGGTTCAGGTTTGGATCAGTTTAATTTGAATGTTACGGGAAGCTCCAGTGTTTCATATGTCTCTGTAAGTAATTCTAATGCCAGTGGTGATTTGATTTCAGCTTATTTGTCAACAGATGGAGGCAATAATGCAAATTGGGAGTTTACGGGCACAGGCTATGCTTTTTCAGGCACTGTCTATAGTGATGCCGGTACGACACCTATAGGTGCGAATATTACGGTGGCAATAGCTGTTAACGGTGCGCCTGCCGTGGCTACCGCTCAGACCAATGTAAGCGGAGAATACGCTTTTTCCGGTGTTGCTGTCTCTGATGGTGATGTAATTATCGTCTACATTGACGGCGAAACTCAGAAGGGCTCTGCTGTTACGGTTGTTTCGGCCTCTGATTTAAGCGCTTTAAATATCTACCAAGACCACGTTATTGTTCGTCACGATTATACGACTGGTTATACGACTAACGCTAACCTTGCTACAGCCGATAACGCAGACCCTGATATTAAGTATTCGGTTGTTGACAATAATTTGACTGTGAATGCTGATCAGACGCTTTTAATCTGGGTAGGCGATACATATCAACCCACGGGCAATGTTACAGGCGGCAACATCAGTATTGAAGGCACGGTGACAGCCGGTAGTAATATTTTTACAATCTCAGGCAATTTTGCTAAGAGTGGCACCTTTGGTTATGATACTAGTACGGTAACGTTTAATGATAGCAGCCGTGCTTCAATTATTTCAGGATCAACGACGTTTTATAACTTGACCTCAACAACGCCTGCTAAAGTATTGACTTTTACAAGAGGCACAACACAGACGGTTGTTAAAAAAATAACGGTGACAGGTGCTGCTGCTGAGCCCATTGAGATTAATGATACAGGGGTAGGTGCTGTTCCAAAACTGACGGTTGAATCAGGAGCGACACAGGCGATCACCAATGTTAAAGTAACAAATAATGACGCATCTGGGGGCATTGAATTGATTGCCCAGGGGGCCGCTTCAACTCTGTCGGGAAGCACAGCAAACTGGGTTCTTGGCAGCGCTGGCGGCAGATTCTTATGGCGCGGTACTATTTCTTCGCAATGGAGCGATCCTTTAAATTGGAATTTAGGAATGGTTCCTACTCAAAATGATGAAGCTATTATTGATGCAGGGGCTCCTCATCAGCCCAGGTTGGATATCCCTGCGAGGGTGAAAACTCTTGAAGTTGATTCTGGCACAACATTTGATACAGGCGGACAATCACTTTCTATTTTAAGCCATATGGTTTTAAATGGGACATTAAATGCCGGGAATTCTACAATAACTATTACAGGTAATATTACTTCTTCGGGTACTGGTGTAATTCAGGGAGTTAGCCCGGCATTGGCTGTTGGCGGTTATATTGGCACAAAAGATGTTCCGATAGAGCTCTCTGTTACAGGAGCAGCGACTATTTCAGCAGGAGGCATGAATAACATGGTCTCTGTCTCTATAAACGGAGGTAGCTCGGTTGATTATAACACTTCTATACCTGGATTTGTTTTTATTAATGGCCGTGTTGACGATAAGCTTGGGCAGAGCCAGATTCGTAGCGCGTTAGAGACAGGTGCTAGCAAGATGTTCCTTGATCCATTTGCTTTTAATGGCATGAATTCTTCTTTGGGATTGATGAATATCTCAGCTTTTGTAGCAGGGGCACCATCTGCTCCGGTCATTATTCCAATGGTAACACCTATGGCTATAGTACCTGCGACTCCGGTAGTTTCTGCTCAACCTATGGCGCAGGCACCTGTTCAAACCGCATTGCCGATTGTTGCTAAGCCTGTTGTTCCGAAACCGTCTTTTGAGGGGGTTGATTCAAAAGGAGTCTCTGTTCCTCAGGTACAGTCACAAGATTTTCAAGGAGTAGTATCTCAACTTGCTTTTCAGCCGGTGATTGCGCAAAGAGAATTTAGCGGGATTATGCCTGAAGCGCAGTTGGTAACACCCAGGGTGTTTGATGGAACTCGCGCTATGGTTCAGTTGCCGAAAACCAGAGAGAATGTTTTTGGTTTTGTTTCGGTTCAGGAGTTTTTACCGGAGGCTTTGACTGAACCTGTTTTCAAGGGGGTTATGACACAAGCGGTTTTTCAAGAGCCGGTAATTTCTAAATCCTTATTAAAGGAAATGGTTGTTTTGGTGGCATTGCCACAAGCCGTGAATAAAGAATTTTTTGAGGCCGCTGCCCCAAGCTCTAGTTTACCGGATAGAGTTTTGTTTCAAGAAATGGCTGTTTCAGCGGTGTTGCCGCAAACTGTGAATAAAGAGTTTTTTGAATCTGTTGTTCCAAGGTCGAGCTTGCCTGATTCTGTATCTTTTAAGGGAGTTGTTATGGAACTAAACCTGCCGGCAAAACAGGAAACAGTTTCTAAATTTTCGTTTGAAGGAGCAGGTGTGATGGCTACTCTACCTTCTGTGATGCCTGCTCAGGAGGCGGTTGTTAGGCCATCGGAAAATTTACAAAAAATGTTTACGGGGGTTAAATCAGAGCTTATGTCTGTAGAACCTTTGTCTCGGGAAGTTTTCAAAGGCGTTGTTCCCGTTATCAAGCTACCTACTCGTGCGTCGTTTGAGGGAATTAGCAGCCAAGCGGTTTTGCCACAACAGCTCATGAAGTCGTCATTTCAGGGGGTAGGTGCTAGTGTTGAATTGCCATCGGCGGTTATTGTTAATAAGGTAGCGCTTGAGAAGGCCGGGGCAAAAGTCATTTTATCTCATCCTGTCAATCCTCATGTTTTTGGAGATGTGACCGGAGAAATGAGGGTTAAGGTTGTGTTTCCTGGCGGGCAGCAGATTATGCCCGTACATGGTATAGGAGTTCCTTTGGGCGCAGAAAAACCTCTGCTTGAACCCAGGGTGAAGGCAAGAGAAGAAGATTAAACAAGTTTTTCTTTTTAGAATAGCTTAATATTTCTGGATCAGGCTATGAGTTGCCGTAAGGCTATAAATGGAAGCAGGGATCTATTCTTCTATTCTAAAATGAAGAGATTTTAGGATGTGGTCATCAACTGTCAGGTCAATTTTGTATTCGCCGGGCGGAAGCATTTTATTTTCTGGCATGGCAAGGGCGATGCTTCCTTTTCCTTCTTTTCTGGGGATTTTGAAGGTATAGTCAAAAACATGGATATCGTCTGTGACATAGTGCCATTTGGCAACAATAGGCGTTCCAATTTTTGCTTTTTTCCACTGGAACCAGCAGGAGACCTTGGAAGTATCTTTGGGAAACACATCTGTAATATTAACGGGCATTAATTTTTCATCTACGCCAGCCGCTATTTTCGCATCAGTAATACAAATTTTTTGCGATTGAAAAAAACAGCACGAAGAAAGTAAGAATATAAATAAAAAGCCAATATAGCTGTGTTTTGATAGAGTCATTTATCCCTCCCTAAAATAGTCTTTGCCTCATGATTTTATATCCTAGCATATATTATTGTCTAAATCCACAGAATTACAATGAAACATAATAGGAAATTTTATATTTTTTCTTGCGCAACAGGCAAAGATGATTGTTAGTGTGCTTTGATAATATTTTCCAGTTCTTGCAGGCTGAAAGGTTTAACGAGGTAATGATCTGCTCCCAGTCTGAAAGCTTCTTTGATGATTCTATGGTCTTTAGCAGCTGTTGCCATAATGACAATGATAGATTTGTCTCTGCTTTTTATATTTTTTAGGACGACTAAGCCATCCATGCCTTGCATTCGTATGTCTAAAATGACTATGTCAGGACGTTGCTTGGATATTTTTGACAAGGCTTCTTCTCCTGAATCGGCTGTTTCTATGAAGCAATTTCTTCTGGAGAGAAAGTTTTTGATTAAGTCCAGGCAATCTTTTTCATCATCTATGACCAGGATATGTTTTAAGCTATTTGAACTTGTTGAAGAAGTTTTTTTAATAGGATGTTTAGGAGGGAGAGGAATGTCTTTAGTGTAGATGTTTGGTTTGGGTTGTTTATTAAGAGGGAGATCAATATAATATTTTTTGTTTTTAATGCTGAGAATAATATAAAAAATAAATTCTGGGGCGCTTGGCTTTGTGTCAGGAATAATGATATTCGTATAAGGAGTTATTGATTTTATTTGTTTTGCTATTTCTATCACGGGTATTTTGGTGTCTGTGGGGTCAAGGATAATATAGTGTGGCCGGAAAGTTTTTAAACTTTCCAGAATCTCACTGTTGGATTGGACAGTGGTTATTCTGTATTTTAGGCCATTGAAGGTTTTATAAAAAAGGTTTCTTAAGGATGTGTCTCTGTGCGCGAAAAGAATGGAGTTATAGCGCCAAAAAGCTTTAAAGATTTTCACGGATAGAATGGGAGATAATATTATGAGAATAGGAAAAAGGCTGTAATTCCATGTGTAGTTCTTTATTAAAAGTAGATAGCTTAATGTGAAAAATAAAAATATCTCTATACCCGCCATCAGAAGCGCTTTTTTAATACGGAACGAATAGAAGATGCAACAGCCTGCGATTAGCCCAATTAATAGTATGGCGTATTCTATAAAAGGGCTGATTTTTTTTATGAAACTTTGCGTGTAGAGTGTAAGAAAGGCGTTTGCGTTGAGAGTGATTCCGGGCAGCCAGCCTATAGGGGTATTATGGAAGTCTCCAAATGTTTGAGAAAAAAACCCTATGAGTACTATTTTATTTCGGACAAGCTCAGGATCAAAATTATTTTTCAAGACATCGCAAAAACATATTCGGTTGAAGTCGCATGTATTGCAGCAGAAATGAATTAGAAAACTTCCTGTAGCCGGGTCAGCAGGTACTTCCCATTGTTTTCCGGAATTATCCTGAAAATAAAATGTTGAATTATTGTAGCGCAGGGATTTCATGTCTATATGTTTGATTTGATTAAGAAGCTGTGCTTCCCAGGAAAGGTATATTTGATCAGGTTTGTCTTCATTGACTAAAAAAGTGATATTTTTACGAATGACATCATCTTGGTCTTGTATTTTGCTTATGACCCCTGTTGGTATGTTGGTGCTGAAGCTATTAACACTGAAAAGGTCTATTTCTCCCTGTTCATTGATTGTTATTGGCAAAACAATATTTTTTTGTCTTTGAATGGATTCCTTAAGAGACAGGTCGTCTTCCGGAGAAGATTTCCCCAAAAAGATAAAATCAAAACCTATCAATTTTGCCCCTGCATTGTTGAGATTTTCTATAACTTTGGCAAAGTATTCTCGCGGATAAGGCCAGCGATGAGGTAGCTGGGTCAAGGTTTTATTGTCTATTGCGACGATTAAGACATCTTTGGCCTTGGGATGAACGGGGTTTAATTTTTTTTCTACAACGACCAATTTATCGTAAATTTTCCAGTTAAGTTTTTTTATAGAAGGCAGAGGGCTTATGAGCAGAAGAATTGCCGGCGATAATAGCAGGCAGATAAGAATGATAATGGCTTTGCATTTTGTCTGGCGAATCATTATTTTATATCCAGAAGTTTATGTTTACTGACACAATGGATTATTTTACCACGAAAAGAAGGAAAATAAATTATTATTGAAGTAGCATTCTATTGATGGTTAATATGGCTGGCTAAATGTGAGGTGACCTGGGCTTTTCCACAGTTGGTGAGATTACAATAGATAGGAAGTTCGATTTCTTTAAAGTGGTATTTTTTATGAGTGGCTCTGGCTAGTTAAAAAATTTGAACAATAGATTGCCATGGTAGCGCGAATACTTTTTCGCTTAATTTTATCTTACGTGGAACCTGGCAAATAACAAAGCCTGTTTTAGCTGATTCGTATTCAGAAAGAAAAACTTCCAGATGGCGGATATCATTTGACGCAGGATTTTGTGTCAACTTGATTTCCAGCGGTGTAAAAATACCTTCTGTGTCGATGATCCAGTCTACCTCTGGACCGTCAGGATCTCGCCAAAATCGAATCTTGGTTCCACGGCCTTTTATATGCGCGCCTCTCAAGAGTTCGAGGCCAATAAATTGTTCAAACAGCATTCCCATAGTTTCCCTGGGAAGTCGAGTTCCTTCATGCGCCGCAATTCGTCTAACACCGAGATCAAAAAATAGATATTTATCAGATTTGGTGAGCTTTTTTCTGGTTTTACTTTGGGTCAGTGGCTCAATTCTTTCAGCGATAAGACAGTCTTCCAATATTTGGTAATAAGCGCCGATTGTTGTATGAGAAACTCCAATTTCTTGCGATAATTTCCTCAAATTTATAATGCCGCCTGATTCGGAAGCTGACAATTCCAGAAACCTAGCGAAATCACCAAGATTTCGCACGGCTGCCTCGGCACGGATTTCTTCTTCCAGATAAGTTGTAACATAAGATTCTAAATCAGTTTCCCTGTCTGATTGATTTTTAACAGCGATAATTCCAGGCAGTGAACCGTAAAAAAGTCGTTCATTTAAGTCTTTTGCAGGGGCTTCTTGTAAGCTAAATGGATCCATTCGGAACGCAACAACGCGGCCGGGAAGAAGATTGACTTGTGCGCCTCTGTGAAGTTTTCGAGCACTTGAGCCGGTAAGTATAAAACTAGCTATTTCTCTATCAATTAAATCTTGAACAACATCAAGAATGGCTGGAACTTTTTGAACCTCATCTAAAATAATGAGTGGCCGCTTACCTGATTTTCTGGGAGCCAAAGATTCTGCCTCTCCTCTGAGCAGATGAGGTGCTTTTTCGTATCGTTGTCTTATATCCGGTTGCACAAAAGAAATCAGCAAATCGTGTTTGAATTGATGGACTAGCGTTGTCTTCCCAGTTTGTCGTGCGCCAAGCAAAAGAACACTCTTGTTTCGTTTGAGTGTATGGCGGATTTTGTCTTCCAGTAGCCGTTTAATGTATTCCATAGTTTAAATTATCGCCGAAAATGGATGGCTTGTCAACAAAATTCTTTGTATCATGTTGAGGGCAGGAATAGAAGAATTATATGCCGAAGGGTGCTAGTCCGACGTTTAAGTCGGACTGTTTAGCACGGCCACCAAGATGTGAGGTGGCCCGGATCTTTCCAAAATTTTATGCCGAAGGTGGGAGTCGAACCCACACGGGCGTGAACCCAATGGTTTTTGAGACCACCGCGTATGCCATTCCGCCACTTCGGCAAAAGCTATTTCTTGTCTTTATTAAACCACTGCAGCATTTCCATTGGCAAAGGAAATACGATGATAGAAGATTTTTCTGTTGAGATATCCATAAGGGTCTGTAAATATCTCATTTGTAAAGACATAGGTTGTTTTTGTAAAACTTCAGCCGCATCGGCTAATTTGGCTGAAGCCTGGAATTCACCTTCAGCAGAGATAATTTTAGCCCGGCGTTCCCGTTCGGCTTCGGCTTGCCTGGCCATGGCTCGTTGCATTTCCTGAGGCAAATCAACATGTTTGATCTCAACGTGTGAAACCTTGATGCCCCATGGATCGGTCGCTCGGTCAATAATGGTCTGTAATTCTGAATTAATCTTTTCGCGTTCTGACAAAAGTTCGTCTAAATGCGCCTGGCCCACTGTTGAGCGCAGAGAAGTCTGTGATATCTGAGATGTCGCAAAATTATAATCTTCTACTTCAATGATGGCACGATTCGGGTCCATGACTTTATAATAGACGACCGCATTAACCTTAACAGAAACGTTATCTCTGGTAATAATATCCTGGGGTGCTACATCTAATGTGATGGTGCGCAAGCTTATTTTGACCATAACATCTATTGGCCAAAAAACAAGAACGATGCCAGGGCCTTTTGGTTTAGGGAGGATCCTTCCTAAACGAAAGATAACCCCTCTTTCGTACTCGTTCAGTATTTTAATAGAATTCAGTAAGTAAATACCAACAATAATAAAAATGGGTAAAGGAAAGTGCATTTTTCACCTCATGGTTAAGTCGGCCCTTTATTAGGCCTCATATTTTGACACAAGGAGCTTGACTTTGTCAACACCTAAGACTTTTATTTTTTCTCCATTCTTGATGGGTTCTTCAGACTGATTTATAGCTGTCCAGATTTCCCCGGTAACGAAAACCTGGCCTTCTTGGCCTGCGTTTATATCTGTTTGTGCCAGAGCAATTTGGCCGATAAGTGCTTCAGGGCCGGTTTTGATTTTTCTGCGGTGGCTTTTGATGACATTGGCCGTTAAAAAAATGACAATACCTCCTACAGCTAAAATAAAAGGCAAGATAACGCTTAAGGATACACGCATGGCAGGAAAGGGTGAATTGACGAGCATAAGGGAGCCGACAAGCATGCAAGTGGCTCCTGTTAGCGTAAAAAATCCAAAGGTTGGCGTTAGGGCTTCCGCGATAAACAGAATAATGGCTAGCGCGATAAGGATGAAACCGGCAAAATTGATAGGTAAAAGAGCAAAGGCGTAAAAGGCGATAATGAGGCAGATAACGCCGACCACTCCTGGAAAAATGGCGCCTGGATGGGTGATTTCAATAAAAAGCCCCAATAGGCCTATGAGCATGAGAATGTAAGCGATATTGGGGTGGATGATTATGTTGAGAATATTTTGTTGTCTTGATAGGCTTTGAAAGATTAATTTTGGGTTTTCTGTATGAAGAATAACCGTTTTATTATCCACAACGGCTTCTTTATTATGAGATTTTTTCAAAAGATCATCCAGCCCATCAGCAATGAAATCAATAATATTTTCCTTCAGGGCTTCTTTCTCTGTGATAGAGGCGCTTTCTAAGACAGCTTTTTTAGCCCACTCGGTGTTGCGGTTGCGTGTTTTGGCGATAGCGCTGATCCAGGCGATTGTGTCGTTAAGGACTTTATGTTCAAGCGTGTCGCCGGAGAAATTTTCTTCATCTTTTACGGATGAGTTATTATCTTTTGTTGTTTTTTCCCGGGATTCCTGTTTCTTTGCTGTGCTTTTCGCATCTTGTTTTTTAAGTACTTGCGTCAGTTCGTTGATAGCTTTTTTAAGGGAGCCTTCATCGTTTTTTTCAGGCAGGCCCATCATGATTGGATGAGCGGCGCCGATATTAGTGGAGGGTGCCATAGCGGCGATGTGAGCGCTTAAAGTGATAAATACGCCTGCGGAACCGGCACGGGATCCAGAGGGAGCGACATAGACTAAAACAGGAACCTTTGAATTCATAATGTTTTTTACAATGGAGCGCGTGGATTCAAGGAGGCCGCCGGGGGTATCCATTTGAATAATAAGCCCCTGGTAATTTTTGTCCTGTGCTTCTTTGATGCCTTTTTCGATATAGTCCGCGATGACAGGATTAATAACTTTGTTGTCGATTGTTAGAATAAGGAACTGGTTTTGTGTTTCGGCTCTAACAGGAACACAAAGCATGAAAAGGCATGTTGCTGCCAAAAAGATTGCTTTAAGAGTTCTCATTATTCATACTCCTTTTTGATCAAAGGGTGGTGGAAGTAGGCAATAATGGAAGCGTGGTATATGATGGAAATGATGTTCTTGAGGCCTGTTGGGACGAATGTTTCCAGTTGCCCGTTTAACGTCATGATGCCTCCAAAGATTAAAATCTTGCTCAAAATGATCCATCCTGCGAAAAACATGATGAGTTTTCTGAAGTAGTGCAGGCGGAGGATGACCCCGATGCCTAAAGATGTTGAAATAAGCCCGCTAATGATAACGAAGATTAGTACGTTAGGAGATTTGGTTGAAGTCTGTGTAACAAGGCTTGAAGCTATCGCCCCCAAGGTTATGACCCCGATGGCGATTTCTGTAAAACCGAAAAAAATGATATATTTTCTTGGCCTCATGGTTTATAAAGTTCATTGTATTGATTTTGTTCAGAATAATCAAGAGAATTCGGGGTAGGCAATAAAAGGTAACAATGGTAAAATAATACTTTAGCGGTGTGGGTTGGTGTATTGGTTTTAAGGAGTTCTACTTTTTTATCTGGAGATGGAGTTTTGACCATGGAAAAAAAGAGAGATAGTGTCCGAATTTGCGGCGAGTGTTGGATGTGCCGATACACTCGTCAATCCAAAAGGCGAGGTATTTTTTACCGCATTTGCCGGGTTCTTGAATGGTTTTGCCCATGGTGCCGCGATACTAACAAAAAACTTAAAAAAAATTTTCAGACAAGCAGATTTATAGAAGGAGAGAGATGAATATTTTGAAAAAAAAGAAAGTGTTGCTTAGTTGGAGCAGCGGCAAGGATAGCGCGTGGGCGTTTCAAGTGCTTCGTCAGCAAAAGGATATTGAAATAGCAGGCATTGTTACAACACTCAATGGGGCTTTTCAGAGAGTTGCGATGCATGCAGTTCGAAAAGAGTTGCTTCAAATGCAAGCACAGGCTTTGGGTTTGCCGCTTCATAGCATTGATATCCCTTATCCCTGCAGCGACGAACAGTATCGAGAGATTATGCGCGCTTTTATCCTGCAGGCCAAAAACGATGGTGTTGAGTATATGGCGTTCGGGGATTTATTTCTTGAAAACGTGCGCCAGTATAGAGAAGAGAATTTAGGTGGCACCGGGATAGAGCCGCTTTTTCCTTTGTGGGGAAAGCCAACCAAGCAGTTGGCGCTTGAGATGATTCAGGGCGGTTTGAGAGCGCGTATTACCTGTGTTGATCCCAAGAAGTTGCCATCTGAGTATGCTGGCCGGGAGTTTGATCAGGCATTTTTAAAAGATTTGCCTCTTGGGTGTGATCCATGTGGCGAGAATGGCGAGTTTCATTCTTTTGTTTACGACGGGCCTTTTTTTAAACATTCCTTATTGACTGAAATCGCGCCTGCTTCTGTAGAAAGAGATGGTTTTATTTTTATGGACGTTATGCCTGTAGCTGTCGCATAGTAGAGGAGGCAGGATGAAAAAGTTCTTTAGTGTTTTGTTGTGTATTGGGGCTATTCTTTTTGTTTCTCATGTTAAACAGGTGTTTTGCCGGGATTTACAGAATAGCAATACATTGGACGTTGCCGATATTGCTGGTGCTGATAAGGTGGAGTTGGCCTCTGAGATTTCTTTTGAGGTGCCAGCGCAACCCTTATGTATTATTGATGATCCAGCCCAGATAAAAAAAATTACTGCCAGCTTAAAACAGGCTGTTTTTTGCCAGCCCTGTGATTGCCTTCCAGAATATGTTCTTAATTTTTATAAAGAAAATGTTTTGCTAGGAGTTGTTTCTTTTGGCGTTCAGGATCATTTTTTGCGTTATGGCGGACAGGATTATACATTGCCGCAGGAGTTGCTATCTGTCTTGGAACTATGAGGATTGCGCGCATAATTTTTGTGATGGTTGTATGGATATATGGCCTCTTTTTTTTGCCTCTTGTGCGGGCGCAAGAGGCAGATGTACAGGAAAGCTCTCAGAGGCATGTTCGGCGCTTGAGGCTGCTTGCTGATGATGGCGGCCGAGTTGCTTTGTCGCCGGATGGTAAGATGATCGCTTTTGACCGCAGGGGGCCTGATGGTTATTTCGATGTGTGGATCATGAACGCTGATGGCACAGATCAGAGGTGTTTAACGTGCGACCATTTTGAAATCTCAAAAAACAACGGGAATCCCGCTTTTCATCCTTCAGGTAAATTTCTGGTTTTTACGGCAGAAAATCCTCATATGCCTGATTTGGCACAAGGTAAGTTTTCTAAGTACCTGACAAGCCCGGGCATAGGCATTAATAATGATGTCTGGCTTATTAATTTGGATGATTTATCGCTAACGCCTTTGACACATGTTAAAGATCGGCGTGGCTGTATGCATCCTCATTTTTCTCATGATGGCACAAAGTTAGTTTGGAGTGAAATCATTAGCCCGCGTTTTGAAAGGATGGGAATATGGAGCATTAAACTGGCGAATTTCTCTTTTGAGGATAGCCGCGCAAAAATTTCCTGTATAAAAACCTTTCGGCCGAATGGGCTGCAGTTGTATGAAACGCATGGGTTCTCTCCGGATGATCAGGCTCTTATTTTTTCCGGCGCTCCTTATGGCGGGCATTATTACGATATGGAAATTTATCTCTTGGATCTTAAGACAAAACGTAGCTTAAGGCTTACAGATAATAATGAATGGGATGAGCATGCTCATTTTACGCCCGATGGGTGCTATATTGTTTGGGTTTCAAGTCAGGATATTGCGCAACCCAAGAAGACGTCTACATTTTTAGATACACTAAAAAATCCTCCCAGGCTTGACTTTTGGATTATGAATACGGACGGCTCAGAAAAACGTCGCCTTTCTTATTTCAATGATGCACAGGCGGCTGAATACGTTGATGCGCCTGATGGCGTTCAGGTGGGCGATTTTGATATCTTTTTAGTTGGCCATAAAATACTTGCTAAGATGCGCTGTTATCATCGAGAAATTATTACAGAGGTTTTTTTAAATCAGGGCTATTGAGCTGTTTTTAGTGGTAGGGGTATATATGTTGAGCTTCTGGATTAGGTGGATTTAACCTGATTTAATATATTCGCGCTTAAATCAACACATTCTTTGCAGGAGAGTTTATTAAATTTTTTAATCTCTCTACACTTTATGGATCCTGCCGTTTTTTCAAAATACGCATTAGCGGATGTGATTTGATCTGGTGCTTCTATGATGTGGTGCAGGGCAAAAAGAGCGCCGCACAACCCATTATCTGCGCGTCCTCCGCCGAATTTCGTGTATTCAGCGATTGTTTCTTCTGCAATGCTGTATTCTTGCTGAAAAGCTTTTAAAACAGCTTGCGCGCAGTTATATCCGTCCGTGCCGTGAAAGTAGTCAGATGCTTTTATAGCCATGTTTTTATGCTCCGATATCTGTTCGTTTCCAGATGTAGTTATCCATGTCGTCTGAGCCGCTGGATTTAAAGTACATGTGTTCTTTATCGGTTAATGTAAAATTAAGAAAGTATTGTTTTGTGCCTGTATTGTATTCAATACGAGCGGTATTTTTAGATTCTGCGACTAACGAGAAGGGATAGCTTTTTTCCTCTCCTTCTTTAATAAAAACCATCTCTGATTGCCTCAGGCGCACTTTCATGGTCGCCATCATCTTTTTTACTATTTCCGGCATGTTCTTTAGTTCTTCCGCGGAGTATTTAGGATTTTTTTCCGCTTTTTCTATCGAGCGCTCATAATCTACCGTCCATGTGCCGTACAAATCATTGATGCCGTCCGCATAGGCGTTTAAGCCGAGGATTAGAACAGATAGAAAAATTATGCTTGGTAGAAAATTTTTTTTTATTTTCACAACATGCCTCTTATTGGAGTATTGTGCAAAGATGTGATTATTTGTTCTTTGCGCTGCATTCACTTGAATTTTTCCTTGTCGGAAATAATTAAGGAGCTGGCGCCGCGCTTACTGTGTTGCTCTGTTGCAACACAACGTTCGCGCTGCATCCACTTGAATTTTTCCTTGTCGGAAAAATTCAAGTGGAGCTGACGGGGATCGAACCCGTGACCTCTTGACTGCCAGTCAAGCGCTCTCCCAGCTGAGCTACAGCCCCAAAATCAATGGGAATATTCTTTATAAAAGCCTAGATAATGTGTTTTCAAGTTCTATAATAATAGTATAGCTGGGCTATATTGTCAACAGGGTAAAATTGTGTTGTTTTTTTTAGTGGTTTTTGATATAGTTTTAAAATAAGTTTAAGAACTTAAATTGCGAATGCTTTGATTTTGTAATGAGGCCGGAGAAAAGTATATTATGAAAAAAAGAATACTGGTTATAGAAGATGAGCATGGGTTAGCTGATATGATGAAACTGCGCCTGGAATCTGGTGGTTATGAGGTTCGTGAGGCTTTTGATGGCGAAGAGGGCTTGCGTATCCTGGATTCTTTCTTGCCTGATCTCATTATTTTGGATCTTGTTTTGCCCAAGCTCAGTGGCGAAGAGGTGTTGCGGGCTCTCAAGCAGGATGACAAGTTTAAGCGTATTCCTGTTTTTGTGGCGACAGCTTTGTCAAAGGATATGGAAGGCGCGGGCTATGCTTCTGAAAAAGCCGATGCTTTTTTTCAAAAACCCTATGATTTTATTGAAATGATGTCTGCGATTGCGGATTTTTTTAAAGAGTCACAGTAAATTTAAATTAATCTTTTTTTCTTGTGAGGAACTGTCTTGAACCCCACCTTTTTTTGTGTTAGTATCTGCCTTAAATGTATTTAGGCGTCCATGTTTCCATAAGCGGTAAAATCTATGAGTCTATTGACCGTGCCGAGGCTTTAGGATGCACGGCTATGCAGATTTTTTCAAGAAACCCCAGGCAGTGGCGCCAGCATTCTGTAACTAAGGAAGATGCATTAGAATTTAGGCGCAGGCGAAAAGCGAGCGGGGTCAAGGTTGTCGCAGTTCACATTCCTTATCTACTGAATTTAGCAACGACGCGCGAGTCGCTTTTTCAAAAATCCATAGAGGCTTATGTTGCTGATTTAAAAGAGTCTTCACTTTTGGGTGCGGATTATCTTGTGACGCATATGGGCAGTTTTAAGGATTCTACGCTAGCTTTAGGTTTGTCGCAGTTCGTAAAGGCGCTTAACATTGTTTTTAAAGAGTCAAAAGATACGGCGGATGTAAAATTGCTTTTAGAGAATACGGCTGGTTCCGGCCATTGGTTGGGTGCTGTTTTTGAGCATCATAAATATATTTTTGAAAACGTAAAGGAATCGCAACGCCTTGGAGTGTGTTTGGATACGGCGCACGCGTTTGCTGCCGGGTGGAATATTCGCAATGCTAGAGATTTCGACGCGTTATTGAATTATATAGATCGCTGCGTTGGTAAAAAGGCCTTAAGGCTTGTCCATCTTAATGATTCAAAGTCAACACTGTGTTCTCATGCCGATAGGCATACGCACATTGGTAAGGGGCATATTGGGATCAAAGGTTTTAAGCACATCGTAAATCATCCGCGCCTTAAAGACATGGCTTTTGTTTTAGAAACACCTAAGGATGAGCCGCTTGATGATAAAATGAATTTAGATAGGGTGAGGCGCTTGGTTAGCCAAAAGAGTGCTATGGGCCTATAGGCCATAGAGTTGAGAGGAAGGTTATGCATTTTGATTTTAAAAGTATAGAACAAAAATGGCAGAAGTACTGGCAGGAGCACAAGGTTTATCAATCCAGGATGGACTCCAAGAAACAGAAGTATTATTGTTTGGAAATGTTTCCGTATCCATCCGGAAGAATTCATATGGGCCATGTGCGCAATTATACGATTGGCGATGTTATAGCCCGATATAAGATGTTACAGGGCTTTAATGTTTTGCATCCAATGGGGTTTGATGCTTTTGGCCAGCCAGCAGAGAATGCGGCTATTAAAAATAATTCTGACCCTGAAGATTGGACATTGAAATGCATCGCCTGGATGAAAAAAGAACTCTATCGCATGGGGTTTGCTTATGATTGGGAGCGGGAAATTTCTACATGTGTACCCGATTATTACAGGTGGAATCAGTGGATTTTTTTGAAAATGCTTGAGAAAGGGCTGGCGTATAAAAAAGCATCTTCTGTGAATTGGTGTCCAAGCTGTGTTACGACATTGGCAAATGAAGAAGTGATTGACGGAGGGTGTTGGCGTTGTCATACACCTGTTGTCCAAAAGGATTTAGAGCAGTGGTTTCTTAAAATAACAGATTATAGTGATAGGCTTCTTGAGGATTTGGATGCCCTTAAAGAGTGGCCGCCTGCGGTTTTGGCTATGCAGAAGAATTGGATTGGCAAAAGCGAAGGTGTTGAGATTGATTTTAAACTGGATGAAGAGACTTCTATTACTGTTTTTACAACCAGGCCGGATACTATTTTTGGCGCGACTTATGTTGTTTTGGCCCCAGAGCATCCGCTTATTGACAAAATGATTAAGGGTTCTCCCCGGGAAGACGATGTCCGCCAGTTTATAGAGAAGATTTCCAGGGAAAGCAGGATTGATCGCCTCAACCCCGAGATAACAAAGGAAGGTATTTTTACAGGACTGTATGTTACGAATCCTGTTAATGGCGAGAAAATTTCTGTCTGGATCGCTGATTATGTTCTTATGGAATACGGTACAGGTGCGATTATGGCGGTGCCGACACATGATCAAAGAGATTTTCTTTTTGCGCGTAGATATGGTTTGGCTATGCGCGTTGTGATACAGCCGAAAGATGGCCTGGAGGTTTTGTCCGGCGATGCTATGCAGGCGGCGTATGAAGAAGAAGGGGTTTTGGTAAATTCCGGGCAATTCAATGGGTATCAAAGCGGGGAGGCAAAAAAGGCGATAGCGTTATGGATGCAGGAAAACAAGATGGGCCGGATAAAAACGCATTGGCGCCTGCGTGATTGGCTTATTTCGCGTCAGCGTTATTGGGGCACGCCTATCCCTGTTGTTTATTGTGATGTGTGCGGTGTTGTTGGGGTTTCTGAGAGTAATTTGCCTGTGACTTTGCCTAAGAATGTCAGATTTTCCGGCGAAGGGGGGAGCCCTTTGAATCAATCTCAGGATTTTGTTGTGGCGCAATGTCCGAAATGTTTAGGGAAGGCCCGCAGGGAAACGGACACCATGGCGACGTTCTTTGATTCCTCTTGGTATTTCTATAGGTTTACCTCTGCTGGCGAGGCAGAGCTTCCTTTTAATGTTAAAGAGGCAAAATATTGGATGCCTGTTGATCAATATATTGGCGGCATTGAACATGCTGTTTTGCATCTTTTATATTCGCGATTTTTTACTAAATTTTTAAAAGATTTGGGTTTGACGGACATAGAAGAGCCTTTTGTGCGCCTTTTGACTCAGGGTATGGTGCTTAAAGAGGGAGAGGTGATGTCTAAGTCAAAGGGTAATATCGTTGATCCGGACGAGATTTTAGAGCGTTATGGAGCCGATACGTTAAGAGTTTTTATTTTATTCGCGGCGCCGCCTGAAACAGAATTAGACTGGAATGACAAGGGAATGGATGGGGCGTGGCGTTTTTTAAATCGTATCTGGCGTTTTGTAGAGGCCGTATCGCAAGAGCCAAAAAAAACTCAGCCAGCTAAGTCGGGCCAGGATTTATCGCCTTTGAGCCGCAAGATACATGAGACGATAAAAAAAGTGACCCAGGATATGGAAGGCGGTTTTAAATTTAACACAGCCATAGCTGCTGTTATGGAATTGGTTAATGAATTATATAAGTTAAGTGATGAGGAGCGATTGAATCCAGCTGTTCATAAGGCTGTTGAAACGCTTGTTATTTTAATGGCACCATTTTCGCCTCATTTATGTGAAGAGTTGTGGCAGATGCTTGGTTATAAAAGCAGTGTTTTTAAGGCCAGCTGGCCTGTTTTTGACGAAGCTTGTCTGGCGCAGAATGAGGTAACCTATGTTGTTCAGGTTAATGGCAAGGTGAGGTCGAAACTGGTTGTGGGTGTTGGTGCGAGCGAAGAGGAAGTAAAGGAAAAAGTTATGGCTGATACAAAAGTTCAGGAATGGCTTAAGAACAGTTCTATTAAAAAGATGATCGTTGTTCCTGGAAAATTGGTTAGCATTGTTGCTGCATGATATATCTCACTCTACAGGAACGCAAAGTTTTGTTGTTTCTTGCTTTTATTTTAATCATTGGTTTAGCTGTGCGTATTTATTTAAAAGTTAAACCTGGGTATGGCCGTGTTTTGAGTGAAGGTTTTATGAATTATAGTAGCAGCGAGGCATTGGATATTAATGCCGCCGAAGAGCCACAGTGGGTAGCTTTACCTGGTATTGGAGAAAAGATCGCGCACGACATTATTATTTATAGGCAGGCCCATGGGCCGTTTAAGAGTGTTGATGAATTGACGCAGGTCAAGGGGATTGGTAAGAAAAAACTGGAGAAACTTAAGGGCCGTTTGGTGGTGAATAAATAAGACAAGAAACAGTGCTAGTGAGTTGACGTGTGTGCGAGTATGCGAGTTTAACCCATTAACTCGCTAACATGCCAACAGTTTTTACATGTGTTGGATGTTGTGCCTGGTGGCCTGGCAGCTGAAACAATTGACGTTTATAGGAGGTTAAATGCTTTATTTTTTATTTAAAGGTGGGCCGGTTGTTATTCCGTTAATTATTATATCTATTTTTGGTTTGGCGGTCATCATAGACAGGCTGATTGTGATTCGTCGTGTTTACCGGTTTAATATGGAAAAGTTTTGTGATGCGGTTTGTAGAAAAATTGCCTCAGGCAAATTGGAAGATGCTTTGAATCTTTCTCGTCAACATAAAAACCAGCCTATAGGCGCTATGTTTACCTCAGCTTTAGAAAATAATGAGCTGACGCGGCCATCTTTAGAAAAGATGCTTGAGCGGGTCGGAAACCACGAGGTAAAGAAACTTGAAAAGCGTCTTGGCGGGTTAGTTTCTATTGTCGGTATTGCGCCTCTTTTGGGGTTTTTAGGTACTATTACAGGATTGATTCGCGCTTTTATGGCGTGGGAAAAAGCGGGCAACGATGTGACGGTCAGTTCTCTGGCCTCCGGTATTTATGAAGCGATGATAACATCCGCCATCGGGTTGATGATCGCGATACCTTACTATTTATGTTATAACTATTTTATTAGTAGGATCAAGTATTTTGCGCATGAGTTAGATGATTATGCTGGCCAATTGTTAGAAGCGATGTCAAAAGCAAAATTTTTATGAAAATTGAGCCCAATAGAAGTTATATGTTTAGCCTTGAATCCGTTGCTATGACGGATATTGTGTTAAATATGTTTATTTTCTTTTTTATATCATTCAGCCTTTTATACACGTTTAATCCTACCAAAGCCAAACATATAAAAGTTAATTTGCCAAAAGCTAAAAATGTTTCTGTTTCTCAAAAGGCTTCCTCTTCGGTGACTATTACCTTATCTAGCGACGGGCCGATGTATTTGGATGGTAAGGTTGTCACGTTTAAAGAATTGGAAGCTCAATTAGATGGGGTATCAAAAAGTGTTGAACCTGTTTCTGTGATCGTCCAGATTGACCGGCTTGTGCCTTTTAAAAATGTTGTACGTGTCCTGGATGTTTTAAACGGCCTGGATATTACAAATCTTCGTATTGCTGCCGAAGAAGATGGTAAGTAGTTACCTGCTATATTAGTTCTTATCACAACGGTGATGACTTTGAATTAGTATAGCCTTTCATTCCTTCACGAACTTTCCATAACAAACTATTTTGCGGGTTATTAAGAGTTGTTTTAAAAAATGCTGCGCTGATTTTGTCAGTGTCGAATTTTTTGCGAGGAATTTTATGACTGGCATAGCCATGGTTTGCCTCATTTTTTGCTGCGGGATTTTTTTTGAAAATTTCCTATCTGTAAATGTGGCTGCTCTTATTATCCTTGCAGGTTTTGTTGTGGTTTTGAGTGTTTTATTTTTGCGTTCCAGACGCCTGTTTTATGTTATGTTTTATTTTTTGGTGTTTTTATGTGGAGCGCTGGCATACGCGCAGGCCTATTATTTACCCAAAGATTCTGTAGCTTCGCTAGAGGCATTACTCAAGGAAGATATTGTGATTTGCGGTGTTATAGAAACGGATCCTCAGCTGTATGCTAATAGGACGTCTTTTGTTTTAAACACAGTTTACGTTCAGTCTCTTTCTGAAAAAAGTTTTGTCCGCGCTAGAGTTCTTGTTGAAGATCGCCAGATGCGAGACTATTGTTTTGGTAGCGAACTTGTCTTAAAAGGTATATTGTCAAAGCCGCCGCGCATTTTGTTTTCCGGTAAAAAATCCGGATATACTCAGTTCTTAGAGCGAAGGGGTATTTATTATGTTTTTAAAGTAAGCAAGGATGGTTTGTTGGCTAACCAGCCCGCAAAGAAGAAAAATTTTATAAAAGCCGCAGCTTTTTCTGTTAAGCATAGGGCTAGGTCTCTTATCGCGCGCAATTTAAAGCCGCCCTGTGCCTCTATTCTTTGCGCCATGCTTTTAGGCCAGCGGGCGGGCGTGCCCAACCACGTCAGAAAAACAATGATGAAAATCGGGGTTTGGCATGTTTTGGTTGTTAGCGGCCTTCATGTGGCTTTGATTGCGGCGATGATGTTATTGGTGCTGAAAGTCTTTCGCTTTTCATTTAAGAGCCGCGTATGTTTAACAATGGCGTTTTTATGGTTTTATTGTTTCTTGGCGGGTTGTTCTATTTCTATTGTGCGGGCTGTTATGATGACGTCAATATTTTTAGTGAGCTCTTTGCTTGAGCGCAAACCACATTTTTATAATACTTTTTCATTAACCGCTTTGATTATCTTAGTCGTAAATCCTTTGCAGTTGCTTGATATTGGATTTCAGTTATCTTTTCTGAGTGTTTTTTTCATTATCTGGCTTTCTCCGAAATTTGAGCGTGTTTTTTCTTCCCTAATCTTTACCAATAGGTTTATTGGCAGGCTTAAGCAATATTTTTGCGTGGCATTAAGTGCTTGGCTGGGGACTTTGCCCATTATAGCCTACTATTTTAGCAATTTTTCATGGCTAGCTGTTTTTGCTAATGTGATTATTGTGCCTTTGAGTACTTTGATTGTCGCCAGCGGCCTTGTACTTGTCATAGCTGAAGCTGTTTGTCCGCCGGCGGCTTGTTTAATAGCGCAGGCGAACACTTTCTTTATTTTTGTTTTTTTAAAAACGGCTACCTTTTTATCGGGCCTACCTTTTGGGTATGTTAAGAATATACATGTGTCTTTAGCAGTTGTTTTAGGCTGTTACTCTATGATATTGTTTTTGGGGCTATTGCTGAATTATGTAGAAAAAATACTTTTAAGGAAGAAGAGCCTCTTGTAAAGAGAAGATGTGAGGGTGATAGATGCCGGATCGGATACATAAAAAGGCCACTAAGAATACCAGTCCAAAAGATATTCCTAAGAATATACAGAGCCTTTTGTCTTTTGGGAGCGCAAAAAAAAGAATATAAAAAGGTGATGAGACGACAAAGAAAAGGTACATTTTTTTGATGAGCAGGCCAACATTGATAGCCAGCTGTGTATAATAGGATGGGCCGATATTAGAGAACCTCAGAGCTAGTTGATATAAAGGGACTATTTTTATAGATAAATAGAGGAGCAGAAAAAGCATCATCAGCATAAAGACGATGGATAAGACAGCAAAAGAGTTGATATGATTTTCTATAAAGGACGCTTTTTTCTTTTTATGAGCAGGTGGTATTTGTGTGGCTGCGTCTAAGATGAAAACTTTTGAACGGGCTATTTTATCATGCCAGGTTTGTTTGTTGTCGTCGATTAGCATCCAAAAATAGCCGCCTCCCAGTGGTATCCAGGATAGTTTTTTGCTCAGTTGCCTTAAATAGGCTCTCCAGAAACCCAATGGTTCAGAAGAACGCTTATTAGTAACGATGACACCCATTATTTTTTTTCCTATGGAGGCGCCATGGATGCCCACAAGATAAACTGTGTTATATAGGGTAAAGACCGGCCAGATCATAACTAACAAAAGGCTTATCGCGCCTGTGACAAAGGTCAGGCGTTCACCATTGAGATAATAGAAAACGATAGGGGTAAGGAGGAAGACACAGCTTAGGGTATTGTCAATACATACGGCCAAAAGGCGTTTCCAGAAAGACGCGTATATTTTCATGGGTTTTTCTCTTTATTATTTGGATATAGGGTTATAAAACCTACCTGTTGGTAGGTAATATCCTGATGCCGTATAATTATATCATTTTTACTGATTTTGTTTTCTGGTTTTTTTTATTCTTTCATTAAGGATTTTTCGTTTCCTTGTAAACGTATTTTTGATTTGTGGGTTAATAATTTCGGCATTTTTATTATTATTTTTATATCGGGCGGGTCTCGACCCGCCCCTACTTAAGGCGTAGGCGGGAAGTCGCGGAAAAAATCCGTATAAATTTTTATAATATTTTTGTAATTATGCCATGTTATTGGATTATTGGCAATATATTCACGGATATTTTCTGTAAGGGCTAAAAATAAATGATAACGTTCTTGAGTTGAAAAGAACATTTTGTTATAATTAGCCACTAAAATCATTTTGCCGATGTAGCTCAGTTGGTAGAGCAGCGCTTTCGTAAAGCGCGGGTCGGAGGTTCAATCCCTCTCATCGGCTTATTTTACGTTGAGCTGGAAATGAGGGTTACGCCAGGAGGTTTCCGCCGAAGGCGGACCCGCCGATGAATTGTGGCGGGCAATCCCTCTCATCGGCTTATTTATTAATGAATTAAGGCAAGAGTATTGAATCTGGGTGGGGCGACTTTGTGATTATTCAGGCAGGGGTTCCCCACCCTTACTCTTAAATAGGTATTTATGGCACGATTTAGGACAATTTTAACAAACCGCAACTTTTTCTTTCTTTGGTTGGGCCAGGTTATTTCACAGTTTGGCGATAGGCTGGACCAGATGGCCCTCATCGCTCTTATCTATCGTTTGGCTCCCGGATCTACAACGCAGATGGCAAAAGTTATGGCTTTTACAATTCTGCCTGTTTTTATCATAGGCCCTATTGCTGGTGTTTATGTGGACAGATGGGATCGGCGGCGAACGATGGTTGTCTGCGATGTTCTCAGAGGTTTCCTGGTTTTGCTTATTCCCTTTTATTTTATGAAGATGAATTCGCTTCTGCCGGTCTATGTCATCGTTTTTATTGTTTTTTCTTTGAGCCGTTTTTATGTGCCTGCTAAAATGTCTATTATTCCAGATCTTGTGAAAAGCGAGGACTTGCTTTTGGCCAACTCTCTGGTGAATACAACGGGGATGGTAGCGGCTATGTTTGGTTTTGGGTTGGGGGGCATTCTTGTTGCTGTTGTTGGGGCGCGCGGTGGTTTTATTATTGATGGCGCTAGTTTTTTAATTTCTGGAATTATGATCTTTTTTGTCAGTGCCAGGGCTCTACGGGGCCTTAAAAAAGAACGCTTGGTAGATGTGGGCAAAGATATCGCGGCAGTCATCAAGAAATCAGTTTTTGAGGAGATGAAGGAAGCCGTTATTTTCTTGAAAAATCAGCCTCAGATTAGGTCTTGTTTTGGGATCTTGTTTTTTTTGTGGAGCGCTTTAGGTGCTATTTATGTTGTCATTATTGTTTTTGTTCAACAGGTTTTCAAGGGATCCGCGCAAAAATCAGCAACTGGAGAAATTGGCCTACTCGTTGTAGCGTTAGGCCTGGGGCTTTTTTTTGGAACTTTAATTTACGGCCGGTTTTGTCAGAAGGTTTCTGAATTTAAGGCAATTTTTGCTTCAATTATGTCAGCTGGCATGGTATTATCTGTTTTTGTTTTATCTGTTTTGAGCGTGCCCAATTTTATATTGGCTTTCTTGTTGGCTTTTGTTTTAGGTTTAGCAGTTTCTCCGGTTATGACTATTTCTACGACAATGGTTCAGCGTTTGACAGATAGCTCTATGAGGGGGAAGGTATTTAGTTCCCTTGAAATTGTTGTGCACTTGGCTTTTCTTTTAAGCATGCTTGTTTCCGCGCCTTTATCGGACAGAATTGGCGCTGTTAAAATATTGGTAACAGTTGGTATGGTACTTTTTCTGACAGGTTTTATAGGAATGATAAGATCAAATGGTAAAACTAGAAGAGCATAAAGATTTAACAGAGCATAAGCCCATAGAGAAATCGCGGCTACCTGCTAAGGTTTATATTCCGCTTTTGCAGCATCTTGGTAAGCCTTGCGATATTGTTTATGTGAAGGCGGGGGATGCGGTTAAGCGTGGCCAATGTTTGGCTAGTGCTGAAAATGGGCTCTTTTCACCCATACATTCATCTATCTCTGGTGTTGTAAAACAGATTTGTGATTATCCTCATCCTATTGTTGGGTTTTGCCGTACGATTGTTATCGAAAGTGACGGCAAAGATGAGGCGACGGATGCGATGGTTGCCCGCAATGATGCGGAAGTCGATTCTTTGTCCATTGACGAGCTGAGAAAGATTGTCTTTGAGGCCGGTATCGTTGGATTAGGTGGAGCAACATTTCCATCTCATATTAAATTGTCTCCTAAGATACAATTGGAAAATTTTATTCTTAATGGTGCCGAATGTGAGCCGTATTTGACGACGGATAATCGCCTTATGATAGAGCGGGCTGATGAAATCGTTAAAGGGATCAGGCTTATTTTAAAGATCATTAATCCCAAGAATTGTTATATCGCGATTGAGGACAATAAACCTGAGGCTATTGAACGCATGAAAGAATACGCTCATATGTTTGATTGGAAGATGGTGGTCCTAAAAAGCGCTTATCCTCAAGGGGGAGAGAAGCAGTTGATCAAATCCTGCCTTGGCAAAGAGGTTCCGTCCGGAAAACTACCTTTTGATGTAGGCACCCTGGTGCATAATGTTGGTACGGTTTGTGCTATTTATGAGGCTGTTTATTTGCGCAAGCCCTTGTATGAGAGGGTGGTGACAGTGACGGGGTGTTGTATCGCAAATCCAAAAAATATTTTAGCCAGGATTGGTACGCCCGTTAAGGATTTGATTGAGCAGTGTGGCCCCGTGCTTAAAGAGCCAAAAAAGATTGTTATGGGAGGCCCCATGACAGGCGTCGCACAATATACGTTAGAAGGCCCTGTGATTAAAGGGACGGGTGGTATTATCCTTTTTGAGGAGGTTGTGGAAAAAGAAGAAGAGGAATCCTTTTGCGTGCGTTGTGGTGAGTGTGTTGATAATTGCCCCATGGGTTTAAACCCTGGTTTGATCGCTATGGCGATCAATAAAGACAAGTTGGATTTGGCAGAAGATCTTGGTATTATGGATTGTATTGAATGCGGCCTTTGTGCTTATGTGTGTCCGGGGAGAAAAGGGCTGGTTCAGGCGATTAAAACGGCAAAAACGAGGATTCGGAATGCAAAAAAATAATTATTTCAGGTATGCGGCAACATTGGCGATTATCTGTCTGGCGGCTTCTGGGTTACTGAGTGTTGTTTTTAATATAACGCAGCCAAAAATTTTAGAACAACAGTCAAAAGAGGAAGCAAAAAGCTTGAAAGACGTATATCCTGCCGCCTCTGAATTTGAACCGGTTAAGGAAGGCGAAAACGTTGTTTATTACAAGGCCTTTAACAAGGACAAAGATGTTTTAGGATATGTTTTTAAAGCTTCAAAAAAAGGGTATTCCAGTATGATTGTGACGATGGTGGGCATGGATACGAAGGGTAATATTGTGCGTATTAAAGTGCTTTCACAGAATGAAACGCCGGGGTTAGGCTCTAAAATTAATGAGGTCATTGTCAAAGAAACGTTGTGGGATATTCTTTTAAAGAAAGCAAAGATGGGTTCTCTTCCTCAACCGTGGTTTGAAGAACGTTTTAATGGGAAAAAAGCGGCTGATTTGTCTCAGGAAGTGGATACGATTACTGGAGCGACGATTTCGTCAAAAGCGGTGATTGATTCAGTTCAGAGCAAAGCAAAAGAGATTATGGAAAAGGTGCAAAATGGCAGATAAGTTATTTGTTTCCTCCTCTCCTCACGTTTCAGGCGGTAAATCTATAAAAAGTATTATGTGGCAGGTTAATCTGGCGCTTGTTCCGGCGGGCGTTGTCGGTGTTTATGTTTTTGGTTTTTCTTCTTTTTGGTTGATTTGTGTTTCTATATTGACAGCGGTATTAACCGAAGGTTTTATACAGAAGGCGCGTGGCCAGAAAGTGGCCATTTCAGATGGTAGTGCGTTTATGACAGGCCTGCTTTTGGCTTATAATTTACCACCTCAATGTCCCTTGTGGTTGGGAGTGGTAGGTAGTTTTTTTGCGATCGCAATAGGCAAGCAGGCTTTTGGAGGGTTGGGCCGAAATATCTTTAATCCTGCTTTGGCAGGGCGTGCTTTTTTGATGGCTGCCTGGCCAAAACAGATGACAACGTTTTCTCGTCCGTTTTCTTGTGATGCCATAACTCAAGCGACGCCTTTGACTTTGATGAAGGAAGGCCACGCGCATCATTTGAGTGATATGGCGTTGAATTATTGGGATCTTCTGGTGGGTGCTAGAGGCGGATGTTTGGGTGAGGTGTGTGTTTTGGCATTAGCTTTAGGAGGTATTTATCTCTTGTATAAGCGTATTATTACATGGCACATTCCGTTAACGTATATTTTGACGGTGGGTTTTTTCACCTGGATTTTTGGTGATAAAACAGGTTATTTTCAGGGCGATTATATTTTTCATATTTTATCCGGCGGCTTATTTTTAGGCGCAATTTATATGGCGACCGATTATGTTACGAGTCCTATTACAAAAAAGGGGCAGGTTGTTTTTGGTGTGGGCTGTGGCTTGATAACATGCGTGATTAGGCTTTGGGGTGGGTATCCGGAAGGTGTCTGTTATTCTATTTTAGTAATGAACGCGTTTGTGCCGTTGATTGATCGTTTTGTGACAAAACGGCGGTATGGAGTTACTAAGAAAGTGGCATAGTTTTATGCCTTCCGCAGACTTGTTTAAGAGGAGTTTATGTTAAAAAAATGTTGGGCTGAATTTTCGAAGGGGATTATTCGGGAAAATCCTATTTTCTTTATTGTGTTGGGGTTGTGCCCGGCGCTGGCTGTTTCAACGAGCGTACAAAATGCTTTAGGTATGGGGATGGCTGCCACATTCGTTTTATTGTGTTCTAACATCATTATATCTTTAATTCGTAATGTTATTCCGGATAAAATCAGGATTCCGTGTTTTATCGTTGTTATCGCGACTTTTGTTAGCATTGTTGAGTTAATGTTAAAAGCGTATTTGCCGGCCTTGGACAAGTCTTTGGGGATTTTTGTCCCTCTAATTGTCGTCAATTGTATTATTATGGGCAGGGCAGAGGCATTCGCATCAAAGAATCCGGTTGTTTTTTCTATCTTTGATGCTTTGGGAATGGGGTTAGGGTTTACTTTGGCGCTTTTTATTATTTCATTCATTAGAGAGACGCTTGGCAGCGGGAAATTAGCAGGGTATAGTTTATCAAATAGTTTTGAGCCGGCTAATGTTATCGCATTGGCGCCGGGAGCATTATTAGTGTTAGGGCTTTTAATTGGAGGTATTCGGTGGCTGAAGTCTTTGCGATCATCCTAGGCAATATTCTAATAAACAATTTTATCCTCTTTAAATTTTTAGGGCTTTGTCCGTTCTTGGGTGTTTCAAAGCAGACGAAGCCCGCTGTCAGTATGGGGCTGGCGGTTATTTTTGTTATGGTTTTATCTGGTATCGTTACCTGGCTGATCTATCGCTATCTTTTACTGCCTTTACACATTGAATATATGCGGACTGTCGCTTTTATTCTGGTGATTGCTACATCTGTCCAGTTTATTGAGATGGTTATTTTGAAGACTTCTCCGGCTCTGTATAAGATGTTGGGGATTTACCTGCCTTTAATTACGACGAATTGCGCGGTGATGGGTGTTGTGGTTTTAAACGTAGGTAATTTTTTTAATGGTTCTGAGCCGGTTGCGGGAAGTTTTTGGCTGGCGTCCTTGCAGGCTTTTTGTGCCGGGGTGGGATTTTTGTTTGTTCTTTTGCTGATGTCGGGCATTAGAGAGCGGCTGGAGTTTGCTGATATTCCCGAATCGTTGCAGGGAGTACCGATCGCTTTTATTGTGGCTTCACTCATGGCTTTGGCGTTTATGGGATTTTTGGGATTAAAGATTTAATTACGAAGAAGCACCTTATTAGGGGCAATATTTACATGCATAATATTTTGGCACCTATATTAACATTAAGTGGTTTAGGGGTTTTGTTTGGGCTTTCGCTGGCGTATGCGGCGAAGAAATTCAGTATCCCCATGGATCCGACCCTGCAGGAGATTATCAAAGAGCTGCCAGGCGCTAATTGCGGTGCTTGTGGTAAGCCGGGCTGTGCTGGTTTTGCGCAGGCTTTGATGCACGGGGAATTAGATTTGGGTTCGTGCGCTGTTATGGCGCAGGAGAAAAGAAAAACAATAGCTGAATTGTTGGGTTTAAGCCTGGAACAAAAAACAAAGCTGGTTTCTTGTCTGCATTGTTGCGGAGGAAACAGAGCTAAAGATAAATTTTTGTATGAAGGGATGAAAGATTGTCTGGCAGCAAGCCTGCTTTTGGGTGGACAAAAAGAGTGTGCTTTTGGCTGCCTGACATATCAGACCTGTATTAAAGCTTGTCCGTTTGGCGCGATTGAAATGACGGGCGATGGTTTTCCTCGTGTTATTGAAGAGAAATGTACGGCTTGTGGAGTTTGTGTGAAGGTTTGTCCGAAAAAGCTCTATTCTTTGATTCCATGTGCGCCAAAGGATGCCAAAATATATGTTGCATGTTCCTCTAGAAATATTGGCAGGGCCGTGATGCATGCTTGTTCGGCTGGTTGTATCGCCTGTCGTAAATGTGAAAAGACGTGTCCGCATGGAGCTATAAAAGTTATAGATAATTTAGCTACTGTTGATTATAGTAAGTGTACTGGATGCCTTGAATGTGTCAAGGTTTGCCCAACAAAGGTGATTAAAGCGAGGGGTTGATTTATGAAGACGATAGCTGTTTTTGCTTCTGGGAATGGAACAAACTTTCAAGCCATTGTGGATTGCATAAAAAGCGGGATGCTTAAAGTCCACATCGCCCTTTTAGTAAGTGATAAGCCCAGAGCTTTTGTTTTAAAGAGAGCTAAAGAAGCGAATATTAAGACGCTTTTTGCCGATCCAAAAAAGTTTGAAACGAGACAGGAATATGAGAGCTATATTATAAAACGTCTTCGGGAAGAAGGAGTGGAATTAATTGTTTTGGCTGGTTTCATGCGGATTTTGAGCCCTTTTTTTATCAAGAAGTACAAAAATAGGATACTCAATATCCATCCTTCATTATTGCCGGCATTTGGTGGAAAAGATGCAATAAAAAAAGCGTTTTGTTATGGTGTTAAAGCTACGGGTGTTACAGTTCATCTGGTTGATGAGAAGGTAGATCATGGGCCGATTATCATTCAAGAGCCTTTAACTGTTTTGGATCATGAAACGATGCAGGATCTTGAAGCGAGGATTCATCAGATAGAGCATAAGATTTATCCGGAAGCGATAGACCGTGTTGTTTCAACGCGTTTTATTGTCCGAGGCCGGAAAGTTATTTTCAAATCTTAAGAGAATTTATATATCAGAAGCGTTTTTAAAGCAAAGAGATATCCTCTTTGCTTTTTTATTTATCTTGAGCATAAGCAAGTACAATGTTTTTAATCGAGATAATTTGGCAGTTTTATGACAATTTGAGAGATATCATTTTCAAGAAGCTTGATGGAATCTCCTGAGAATGTATCGGTGATTTCAATCGCCTGAAAATCATGGTAGGAGTAGTTTTTAATAATTTCTGCTGCGATCATTTTGGCATATTCAAGTGGGTTGATTGATTTTTCGTGGTTATCGAGATCATATTTTTTTCTCATGAATTCAAAGTCTACTTTGATGATGCCGAATTTAACAGAGGATGCAGAAGAGCGTATCTCAAAAATATTTTTTAGTTCTTTATCTTTAGCGAAAAGGGTTTTGGTGCGATGGATGATCTGATAGCCGATAAATTCATCAAAGGCGATATCATAAAATCTTTTGTATGTCCCTTTAAGGTCTCCAACGGCTTTTTCGTTAAAGTCAACATTACGGACACTGCGCATGAAGTATTCTCCACGTGAGACTTTTTCAAACATGGCTTCTTTAATATCCGGCAGGTATTCAATAGCTGTTAGTTCAAGCCCATATTTTTTCACATCAGCGGCTGTGACGGCCAAAAAGTCAATTTTAGCATCTGTGCTTAAGGCTACACGGTGGGCAACGGCGATAACTTTACTCATTTCTTCAAGCCCCTTTGTGCTCCAGGATACTTTTTCTTCGTCAATGAGATTCTCGCAGGGGATGAATACCCACAATGTTTTACCCGCGATACGGCAGGTCGCATCTAATTTTGTTTCTTCTTTGATCTTAAGTGTTAGCTGAGGGATAAGCGCTCGTGCTGGGTAGGTTGGTTCACAGGATGACAGCACTCCTCCAAGGCATACAGCGAGCATGAATAAGAAAATCTTTTTAAGGATTTGTTTGCTCCGGTAGAATTTCTGGCCCTGAAAATTTGCATTTATTATATTCTTTAAAGACAGCATCAATTTCATCATACTCAAGCTCTTCTTTTTTTAAGAGCTCATCGGCAAACCGGTCTAAGAGCTGGATTTCGTTGCGTAAAAGTTGTTCTGTTTCAGCGGCACATTCAACGAATATGCGTTGCGTTTCAGTGTTTAACTCTTCTTTGAGTTTCTCTGAAAGTTGTGCTTCTGGTATAGAAGTGAAGTCCCCTAAATGTTTTGACCCCATTCCCAGGCGCCAAACCATGACATGCGCCAGGCGCATGGCATTGTTGAAATCTGAGAGGACGCCGTCTGAAGTTGTGCCAAATTTTATTTTTTCAGCGATGTAGCCTGAAAGAGAGACTTTTATATTAGCCAAAAACCGTTCTTTATTGGATGTGAAGATTTCTTCGCGCGGCTGATGATGGACAACGCCTAACGCGCCACGCCTGCCGATAATAGAGGCTTTAAAGACATCATCTGTTGGATGTAGAAGGTAGAGAGTGATCAAATGGCCTGATTCATGATAGGCGATGAGTTTGCGCTCGTTGACCGTCATGTGTTTGCGGTGTTTAATGCCTAAGTCAATACGTTCCATCGCTTCAGACAAATCTTTGTAGTTGATTTCATGGCGTTTATTTCGTAAACAAATCAGAGACGCTTCCTTAATGATATTTTCCAGCTCAGCCGGAGTTTTGTAAACCGCTTTTCTCGCTAAGCGCGCGACATTGACAGTTTTGTCATAGGCTACTTTGCTTAAGTAATATTTCAGAATTTCTTCTCGGCCCTGAAGGTTTGGCTTTTCAACATAGATTTTTCTGTCAAATCGGCCGGGGCGCAATAGTGCCGGGTCTAAGACTTCCTCAGGAGAGTTTGTGGCAGCAATGATAATGACGTTTTCTTTTTCATTCTGCAGGCCATCCATTTCGACAAGGAGCTGGTTAAGTGTTGTATTTGTTTCCTGTCCACTCATAAAACTGAATGTTCTGGTGCGTCCGATAGCGTCTATTTCGTCAATAAAAAGAATTGCTCCGCCTTGGGCGTAGGAGAGCCTGCGCGCTTGTTTAAAAAGTTTTCGCACACGTTTAGCGCCAACTCCGACGAAAATTTCTGTGAATTCGGAAGCAGACAAAGATAAAAATGGTAATCCTGCTTCTGTGGCGATGGCTTTAGCCAGGTAAGTTTTGCCGCATCCGGGAGGCCCGATCATCAGAAGTCCTTTAATGATTTTTCCACCGACTTTTTGAACAGCGGTATGATCTTTTAAGAGCTCTACAACTTCAATGGCTTCTTCCTTGGCTTCGTCTATGCCTAAAACATCGCTAAATTTGACATTAACGCTTGAGCTTTTAACTTGTTTTTTGTCTATCGCGCCAAAACGGCCCATAAGTAATGAAACATAAATGAGGGCAGATATGGAGGAAGCTACAATCCACATCATGATTTGGATGGGCAGCTGAGCCAATTGCATCTTACGATAGAAGGATTCAAGGCCCATGAAACCGATAATGGATAAGGAAGCCAGGATGATGACAGCAGCTGCGACCGAAACGGCTATCCAATGGTCTTTGAGAAAAGAGTGTATTTTTCTTAAGAAGTGAATGGATCGGATTTTATCAAAAAGCTTCTCTTTTGGAGTCATTTTTAGCAACCTTTTTATTTGTATATCTTTTTCTGTTGAGATGCTTGCGATATAGAAACTATAGTTTTAACACAACGCAGCAAAGTTATATCCGTTTGGATATTTCATCTTCTTCCTATGGATAATCAGGAAGTTTTTGGCATTGGCCGAGGAGGCTCTTTATTGTATTACACAGAACATAACATAAAACTGTAACACTGTCAACTTGTTGTCCTTCCAATGGGCGCGTTAACCGAAGCAATGAGGTTTATAGGGGGGGGTGTGGCAGCAGATGGGCATTATCGCAACAATAGAAATGAATCTCCTTGACGTAGGCTTTCATGTGTGTTAATCTCTTTCCTTGGTATTTGCAAAGCAAAAGACTTAAATGTGGAGGGCAGGATGGCTGTTATTAAAGATGTTATTGCAAGAGAAGTATTGGATTCCAGAGGAAACCCAACGGTAGAGGCTGATGTTATTTTGGATTCGGGAATTGTTGGTAGGGCGATTGTGCCTTCAGGCGCTTCAACAGGTGAGCATGAAGCTCTTGAATTGCGAGATAAGGATAAAACGAGGTACTTAGGTAAGGGTGTTTTAGGTGCCGTTAAGAATATAGAGGAGATCATTGCTCCTAAGATTGTTGGGCTTGAACCTAATTTTATGAATTTGGATAAGATCATGCTTGAGCTTGATGGGACAGAAAATAAGGCCAAGCTTGGTGCAAATGCTATTCTTGCTGTCTCTATGGCTGCTGCCAAGGCTGAGGCGCAACACGAACGCAAGTCTCTCTATAAATATTTGGGCGGGAAAAGTGCTAATGTTCTGCCTATTCCATTGATGAATATCTTAAATGGCGGGATGCATGCGGATAATAACCTGGATTTTCAGGAGTTTATGATTATGCCCATTGGTTTGCCTACGTTTAAAGAGGCGTTGAGGGCAGCAACAGAGGTTTTTCATAGCCTTAAGGGTATTTTAAATGCTAAGGGGCTTGCTACATCTGTTGGGGATGAAGGTGGTTTTGCGCCTAACTTAAAATCTAATGAAGAGGCGATGGAATTAATTATTGAAGCGATTACGAAGGCGGGATATAAGCCGGGAAAAGATATTTATCTTGCGCTTGATGTGGCTGCCAGTTCTTTTTATAAAAATGGAAAGTATGTTATTGAAGGCAAAGAGAAGACAGCGGATGATTTGATTGCAATCTATGAAGATTTAGCTAAGAAATATCCTCTTGTTTCTATTGAAGATGGCCTTGCTGAAGATGATTGGGATGGCTGGAAAAAGATGACAGATGCTTTAGGAGCTAACCTTCAATTGGTTGGCGATGATCTTTTTGTAACCAATACCAAGAGGCTTAAAGAAGGCATTGATAAAAAGACAGCCAACTCTATTCTTATTAAAGTTAACCAGATAGGTTCTTTAAGCGAGACATTAGATTGTATAGAGATGGCCGGAGAGAATGGGTATTCAGCAATTATTTCACACCGGTCCGGAGAGACGGAAGATACGACTATTGCGCATTTGGCAGTTGCGACCTGTGTTGGACAGATTAAAACAGGTTCGCTTTCACGCACAGACAGGATTGCTAAGTACAATGAGCTCTTGCGTATTGAACAGGAGTTAGGTGAACGCGCCGTTTATGCAGGTACGCTTTGGCCGAAGGTGTTTGGCAGGGAATAATTCGTTTTGTTGGGCAGGCGAATTAAAAAAATATGTTGAAAAACATTCGGTTTTTGATTATTATGTCCATACTCTTGTTTAGTTATCTGCCTGCTTTTACAAAGCTGCAGGAATTAAAACAGAGGCTGAAAGAAACGCAGGCTGAGACTCTGAAGGTTAAACAAGAGAATCTCGACTTGGAAGAAAAGATAAAACAGATGCGAACAAATCCGGACTATCTGGCTGTGGTTGCGCGCGATAAGATGGGCGTAGTCAAAAAAGGAGAAACGGTTATTAAGATTGTCCGGCAGCAGGATGAAGATGTTTTTTCGCAGGACAGTATTTAAGAAGATAGATCGCGGGGTGGAGCAGCCTGGTAGCTCGCAAGGCTCATAACCTTGAGGCCGTACGTTCAAATCGTGCCCCCGCAACCACTTTAATGTGGCTAAAAGCCGACCGGATTTGGTCGGCTTTTAGTATTTACGATGTTGCCGAAAGGCTGAAGATTTAATTAATTTTTCTGCAGTTTTGTTTTAACGATCCCACAATTTAATCTTGTCTCAAGAGTTTTTGTACCGATATAATCCTATAGATGCTTTTAAAAAATCAATTGTAGAAAGGTCCAAAGTTTACAGTGAATCAGAAAAGAAGAAAAGACGTGCGGAATCTTGCGATTGTTGCACATGTTGATCATGGAAAAACAACGCTTGTTGATGCGTTGCTTAAGCATACAGGCGCCTATAAGTTTGAAGAAGGTGAAGTAACGATTATGGATTCAAACCCTCTTGAGAAAGAGAGAGGGATTACGATTTTTTCAAAGAATGCTTCTTTCAATTATAAGGGTGTGCAATGTAATATTGTTGATACGCCGGGCCATGCTGATTTTGGAAGTGAAGTAGAGCGTATCCTGGAAATGGTTGATGGTGTTCTCTTGCTTGTTGATGCTGTAGATGGGCCTATGCCTCAGACAAAATTTGTTTTAAAGAAGTCTCTTGAACTGCATTTAAAACCGATCCTTGTTATCAATAAGATTGATCGCCCTAACGCGCGGGCAAATGAAGTTGCCAATATGATGTTTGATCTTTTTTGCGAGCTTAACGCATCTGATGAACAGCTTGATTTTCCGATTGTTTATGCTTCTGGGCGGGATGGGTATGCTACGCTTGAATTGGATGAACCGAGCGATACTATAAAGCCTCTTTTAGATACAATCTTGCATAGGGTGTTGCCTCCGATTGCAAATCCAGACCTTCCTTTTCAGATGTTAGTAACGATGCTTGATCATAATTCTTATTTTGGGCGCATTGCGATTGGGCGGATATTCCATGGTGTTATACACCTGGGCGATCCTGTTGCTCTTGTGAAGCGCGATGGAACAATTACATCGAACAAGGTTACAAAAATTATGAAATATAAAGGGCTAAGCCGTGTTGAGGCGAATGAGGCGATGGCAGGGGATATTATTCTGATAACCGGTATAGAGGGCGTATCTATTGGTGAAACGATCGCCTGTATTGATGATCCAAAAGCATTGCCCGCCGTAAAGATTGATGAGCCGACGATATCTATGAATTTTTCACATAATACGAGCAGCTTTGCTGGCAAGGATGGAGGCATATTCCTGACAACGCGCCATATTCGTCAACGTCTTGAACATGAGGCGATGATGAACGTTGGCATTAAAGTCGAGGAGGTTGATGGAGGAGAGAGGTTTAAGGTCTCTGGCAGAGGCGAGCTCCATCTTGAAATCCTTATAGAGACGATGCGTCGTGAGGGATATGAGCTGGAAGTTTCAAGGCCGCAGGTTATTTTAAAGAAGATGGGAGATCAGGTCCTTGAGCCGGTAGAGATGGTGGTTATAGAGGTTGATAGCGCATATCAGGGCGCGGTTATGCAGGCGCTTGGAGAACGTAAAGCGGAAATGAAAGATATGCAGGCTATATCGCCTAATAGTTTGCGGATGGAGTTTATTATTACTTCAAGAGCGTTGATAGGATTTGGAAGTGAATTTTTGTTGATGACGCGGGGAAGCGGTGTTTTATGCCAGAACTTCCTTGAGTATCAGGCGTACAAAGGTGATATGCCACCTCGTTCGAGGGGAGTTCAGATTTCTAAGGCTGACGGAAAAGCCGTCGCGTTTGCGATCCAAAATCTTCAAGAGCGGGGGGAGATCTTCATTGAGCCGGGGGATATGGTATATGAGGGCATGATTGTAGGCATGAATAATAAAGGAGTTGATATTGTTGTCAATCCGCAGAAGGAAAAGAAATTAACCAATATGCGTTCTTCAACCTGTGACATAGCGGTTCAGTTGGTGCCTCCGCGTAAAATTACTCTTGCGTTTGCCCTGGTTTTTATTGACGATGATGAACTGGTTGAGGTGACCCCTCTTAATGTAAGAATCAGGAAGATTCAGTTAAAAGAAATAGACAGAACGCGCATAAGCCGTAAAGAGAGAGCGGAGCTATATTAGATCAAGGAGGAGATAGTGCTTAGAAATAATGACATTCTATGGAAGATTCGCATCGCGCTAAAACTTAAAGATACGGATATTATTGAGATCTTAAAGCTCGCTGATTTTGAAATTTCAAAGACGGAGTTGTCCGCGCTCTTTCGAAAAGAAGGCCATAAAAATTATAAACAATGTGGAGATCAGATTTTGCGAAGATTTTTGGATGGTTTGATTATACGTAATCGATCGAAGCAGACATAGAAGAGGTTTTTGGTGTGATTTTGAGTAAAGCATTGTTAGTTGTTTAAAGATTTAAAGGAGTTTGATTTGATATGGCATTGATTAGTCTGCAGGAGATTAGCCTGAAGTTTAGCGGGCCGCTTATTTTTGACCGGTTGAGTTTGCAGTTAGAGCCGGGAGAGCGGGTGGCTATGCTTGGCCGTAATGGCGCGGGCAAAACAACTCTCATGAAAGTTATGGCAGGCGGGCTTACGGTTGATGACGGAAAAGTTATCTGTCAAAATGGTGTTGTGATTACGCATTTACCGCAGGAAGTCCCGCTTGATTTGGAAGGAAGTGTTTTTGATATTGTTCTTTCAGGCCTTGGAGAACGCGCTGAACTTTTAAAGAGATATCATGCATTGACGCACCGTCTCCATACGGAACAGACGCCGGAACTATTAAAACAGTTAGATGCTTTACAGTCTGAATTGGACCGTACTGGTTGTTGGGATGTTAATAATCAGGTTGAAAATGTCATCGCCCGGATGAATCTTGATGCCGATGGGGATTTTTTAAGCCTTTCCGGCGGCCAGAAGCGCAGGGTGCTTTTAGCCCGGGCGTTAGTGCTAAAACCTCAGGTGCTTCTTTTGGATGAACCTACGAATCATCTGGATATTGACTCTATTGATTGGCTAGAGGCCTTTCTTGCCAGCTATCCGGGAACAGTTTTTTTTGTGACGCATGACCGGATGTTTATGCAGCACTTAGCTACTCGTATCGTTGAACTTGATCGAGGGAAAATCTATAGCTGGTCGTGTGATTATAAAACCTTTCTTGAACGTAAACAAGCGGCTTTGGATATTGAAGAAGCACGGTGGGGTCATTTTGATAAAAAGTTAGGCGAGGAAGAAAAGTGGATCCGCCAGGGGATTAAGGCCCGCAGATGCCGTAATGAAGGCCGTGTAAGGGCTTTGATGCAGTTGAGAAGCGAAAAAAAAGCGCAGCGTAAGCAGGAAGGGCAGGTGCGCATGCGGGCGCAAAAATCTGTTCTTTCAGGCCACCGCGTAATTAAGGTAGCTCGCCTTGGATTTGGTTATGGCGATGAGTGTTTGATTCGGGAATTTTCAACTCAGATTATGCGGGGAGATAAAATTGGCTTGATTGGCCCAAATGGTAGCGGTAAGACTACGCTTTTGCGTATTTTGTTGGGCAAGCTCGCTCCGAAAAAAGGAAAAGTTATTTTAGGAACAAATCTAGAGATTGCTTATTATGATCAGTTGCGTGAACAACTGGATGAAGAAAGAACAGTGGCTGAGAATGTAAATGGTTCAAGCGAGACCGTTGTTATTAATGGTAAGCCAAAACATATTTTGGGATATTTGCAGGATTTTCTTTTTGCGCCGGAACGAAGCCGTACGCCGGTTAAAGTCCTCTCTGGAGGAGAGCGCAATCGCCTTTTGCTTGCCCGGTTATTTTCTAAGCCTTCCAATGTGTTGGTGATGGATGAGCCTACTAACGATTTAGATATTGAAACCATGGAGCTTTTAGAGGAGCTGCTTTTGGATTATCCCGGAACGCTGCTTTTGGTTAGCCATGATCGAGCCTTTTTGAATAATGTGGTGACCTCAACCATTGTTCTTGAAGGCGAAGGCGTTATTAATGAATATTCTGGAGGTTATGATGATTGGCTTAGTCAGCGGGCGGCTATACCTGTGCCGGTTTCCCCAAAAGCTAAGGATGTGAAAGTGCTCAGAAAAAAAGAGAGGCCCGTTGTTCCTCGCAAGCTTACATTTAAGGAGCAAAAAGAGCTGGCCAATCTTCTTTTAAAAATTGAAAAATTAGAAGAAGAGCAGAAGTTGCTCTATAGTCTTTTTGCGGACCTTGCGTTTTATCAGCAGGACCCTAAAGAAATTAGCGAAGCTAAGGCCAGATCTGAAGAAATCTCTATTGAGCTTGAAAAAGCTAACGAGCGCTGGGAGTATCTTGAAGAATTAAAGATATCTGATTAAATGAGGTGAATTTATGGCAAAGGTTAAATTACAACTACATGGTGTTGATATTACGGAGCGCGTCGTTGAATTTGAGCTTACCCGTGCTATGGAGGAGGCTATTGATAAGCGTGTCTCTTTTTTAGAGATTGTATTTGAAAAAGATAAGGGAGAGCTCAAAAAACGTGTTCTTCGTTTTTTGGATCGTTCAGATATTAAAAAACTCTATCATCGTGTTGAGAAAGATAAAAAATACTTTGGCCGTATTTTTGTGCATTTCAGGCTTTTGTCTAACAGGAAGAAGATAGGGTTATTGGGGGTTGCAAAGGCGTGTAAATACCGCAAGGCTGAAGAAGGTTCCCTCCAGGAGTAATCAATAAAGATAAGATTCTTTGTGATAGCTATTAGTCTGAAAAATATTTTTGATCATAATACTTGACAAGTTAATAGTTGTATTGTAAACTTAATTTCAGGAGGACAAGAGTATGGATTTTTTAAGGAAATATGGATTTGAGGCCGGCAAAGGCCGTTATTATGAAGAGGTGTTATATAGCCTTGCTTTGATCTACAACATCGCTAATAATGCCCTTTCGGTTTATTTGAAAGATTTTGGTTTGACACCGGCAAGGTTTAATGTGCTTATGGCTATTAAACATCAAGGGAAAAAAGAAGGGGTGAGTCAGGTAGAAATCAGCAGGTCTCTTATTGTGACAGCCTCTAATATGACACGATTATTAGATAAATTAGAGAAAGAAGGGCTTATTCAAAGAGCTTCTCAGCAGGGGGATCGCAGGGTGAATTTTGTTCTTATTAGCGAAAAAGGATCTAAAATATTGGATCGGGCTTGGCCGGGATATGAGAAGAAATTAAGAGATTTAATAAAAGATTTACCTCAAGGAAAGCAGAAGTCTTTGGCAGCCTTACTGATGGAGTGGTTTAGGAAACTGGAATAATTTTTTTAAATAGATAGTTGATAAATCAACTATCTATTTAAAGGCAGGGGTTTTATGAAAATAATATTGTGGAGCGGTGTTGGAGCACTTTTTGTTATGGTTGCAGGTGTTATTGTTTTTGTGGTGCGAGGACGCAGAAGGCTTTTGCATGTATTTAATTGGATTTTGACGCATACTGTCTACAAAATTAGGGTTGTTGGGGCAGAGAATGTGCCAAGACAAGGAGGCGCTTTATTAGTTTGTAATCATGTTTCTTATGCGGACCCGCCGCTCGTTTTAGCTTCTTTAAAAAGACATGTTCGTTTTTTAGTTTATCGCCCTATTTATGAAAATCGTTTTCTTAATCCCCTTTGTCGTTTGATGGGGGCGATTCCGATTTCATTAACAGATCCTCCTAAAACAATTATGAGGTCGCTTCAGGAGGCTAGGCAGGCGATTGAAGAAGGCCATCTTGTGTGTATATTTGCTGAAGGCGCTCTTACGCGTACCGGCAATATGTTGAATTTTAATAGAGGTGTTGAGTATATTATGAAGGGTTTAGATGCACCTATTATACCGATGCATCTTGATTGTATATGGGGCAGCATATTCAGTTATGAGAGAGGTAAATATTTTTGGAAGATGCCTCGTGTGACGCCATATCCGATTACAGTCTCTTTTGGCAAGGCTTTAAGCGCAAGCACAAAGGTTCATGAAATACGTTTGGCTGTGCAGGAATTATCATCTGATGCTTTTAAATTGAGAGGAAAATATCAGGAAAAACTGCATATGGCTTTTGTCCGAGAGGCTAAGAAGCGGCCTTTTAAGCTTTGCGTAGCAGATTCAGCAGGGATGAAGCTAAATTATATCCAGGCCCTTGGCAGCTCAATACTATTATCAAAGAAACTTTTTGTAGGTAGGGAGATTTCCAAGGAGCCGGAAAAGGTTGGTGTTTTACTTCCTCCGTCTTCTATGGCAGCATTGATTAATGGGGCGATTTTATTGGCAGGCAAAATTGTCGTCAACTTAAATTATACTTCCTCTCAGGAAAGCCTGTATTCTGCAATTCGGCAGTGTAAAATGAAGAAGATTATTACTTCGCGGAAGTTTTTGGAAAGACTTAAAATGGAATCGATGGATAGCATGGTTTTCTTGGAAGATTTGAAGAGCCAGATCCATCCCATTGAGAAAATAGCTGTAGTTTTGGCGGTATTTTTGTTGCCCGCGTTTTTGATAAAGCTCTTGTTTGTTAGAGGGGATAGAACTAACGTAGAGGATATAGCTACAATTATCTTCTCAAGCGGCAGCACAGGAGAGCCCAAGGGTGTTATGCTTTCTCACGCCAATGTTTTTTCCAATATTCAGGGTTTTTGGCAGGTTGCTAACATTAAGGCTAATGATGTTATTATGGGTATCCTTCCGTTTTTTCATTCTTTCGGTTTTTCAGCATGTTTGTGTTTTCCTTTAGGAACGGGGTTGACGGCTGTATATCATTCTAATCCGCTGGATGGCGCAACAATTGGCAAACTTGTTGAGAAGTATAAGGCCTCAATTATTCTTGGCACACCAACATTTTTTTCATCTTATATCAGAAAGTGTAAAAAAGAGCAATTTAGAACGTTAAGATATGCTATTGCTGGTGCGGAAAAATTGCAGAGTCAATTTGTTACGGCTTTTTATGAAAAATTCGGTATTGTACCGTTTGAAGGGTATGGAGCTACAGAGCTTTCCCCTATTATTTCTTTGAGCGTGCCGGATCCTGATAATAGAAAAGAAGATATTATTCAAGTGGGAAATAAACTTGGCAAGGTTGGGCATCCTATCCCAGGGGTTGCAGCTAAAGTGGTTGATCCTGAGACTTTTAGCCTCTTGTCTTTTGATGAAGAAGGTTTATTGCTGATAAAGGGCCCAAATGTTATGAAAGGTTATCTTGGAAATCCAGAGAAAACAAAAGAGGTTTTTGAGGGTGATTGGTATATTACGGGTGATATTGCTACCATAGATAAAGATGGATTTATACACATTACGGACCGCTTAAGCCGTTTTAGTAAAATTGCAGGAGAGATGGTTCCTCATATTAAAATAGAAGAAGAGGTCTTAAATATTTTAGGGGTTCAGGAACAAGCTTGTGTTGTTACGGCTGTTTCTGATGAGAAGAAAGGCGAAGCCTTGGTTATTTTTTATAAGGGGACAGTGCTTCCAGATCAACTATGGGAATGTCTTAACCAAAGGGACATTCCAAAGCTCTGGATTCCTAAGAAGGAAAATCTTTGTCAGGTTGCCGATATTCCGTTATTGGGATCTGGAAAGAGGGATTTAAAAAAGATCAAAGAAATGGCACAGCAGATGGTTTGCCGCAGGCAAAAAAATGATTAAAACTTTTTTTTGACAAGGCATTAAGCTATTTCTGAGTTGTTTTTTAGAGAGCCAAGGATTGGTTTAGGCGAAGGTTGTAACTTAGGAGGTTGTTATGAATAGCTTGTTTCTTGTAGCCATAATTTGGATTATTTCAATAATTGCTGTGTGGATCATTGTAGATCAGAAAAAAAATAGCGCAAGTTGTGTTGGTGAAATCCGTAACCCAAAGGATGCCAAGGAACAGCTTGATGGTGTTTATCGTTCGTTAGTTGATTTGCAGAACAAGGTGAATAATTTAGAGTTAGCTATAAGTAAATTGGCTGAGCCGGAGGCTTCTCCTAAAATAGCTAATGTCACAGAAAAGGTGGTTGAGGCTAATGTGATAGAATCTGACGTAGTTTCTGAGACGAGCCAGATATCTGATCTGGAGATAAATTTTGGGCGAAATTGGCTTAATAAGATTGGCATCGTTGTTTTTGCGCTGGGAATATGTTCTTTAATTGTTTATGCTTCCCAGTATTTTGGGCATTTGGGCCCGTTGGTTAAGATTATGTTGGGTTATTTGGTGAGTTTTGTTCTTTTTTTCCTTGGATTTAAATTGGAAGCTAAAGAGAAACTATTGCATTTTGGACGTGTCCTTATGGGTGGAGGATGGGCTTTGGTTTATTTTACGACTTATGCGATGTATCATTTTGAAGCGTCGCGGATTATACAAAGCCAGGTTTTAGATCTATTTTTATTGGCTTTTGTTGTTGTTGGCATGATCGCGCATGTTTTAAAATACAAGTCTGAAGAGATGATGTCTATAGCGCTTTTAGTGGCCTATGTCACTGCGACAATAGGCCAGATAACAAGTTTTACAGTTATGAGTTGTATTTTATTGGCGATATTAGTTTTGTTTTTAGTATATTATTTTCAATGGGTAAGAACTTTTGTCCTGGGAGTGATTTTAACATATGCTATACACGCAGTTTGGGTTATGCCGAAGATCATGGCTTCTGCGTGTCAGCCGACTTTTTTTGGTATGGCCGTTTTTGATTATAGCCTGTTCATGAATTTTCTTTTTTTGACAGTATATGGGCTCATTTTTTTGATAGGTGCCCATATTATGAAAACGTTAAAAGATGATAAGTTGATTAAAACGTTCGCGGTGGCTAATTTTGGAAATATCGCTTTATACAGTGTTTTTGCGTATCCGCTGATTCTGAAGCTATTTTTTGTTCAGCGTTTTGCTATTGTTTTAAGTGTTGGGATAATTTATTTGATTCTGGCCTTATTCATGAAAAAAATAGGCCGCCAGAAGCTGTATGTGAGTGATGTGATCGCCTCTATTCTTATGATAACTTTTTCTATTCCGCTGAGATTTTTGCCGACTTCAACATTGTTGATATGGTTGGTAGAGATTCCTTTCTTATTGTTCGTTGGTTTAAGATTTAAGGAGAAAATATTTCGTTATTTTAGCTATGTCTTGACTATTCTTATTGGTTTAAGGCTGGTCTTTTCGGACTTTATTGAGAGTCTGGCTAATATCTATTTTTTAGGCATAACGTGGCGGTGGATTGAATTTATGTCGTTATGGGGCTTTATTGTCATGGCGGTGTGTTTTTATTTAATGCAACGTGAAAAAAACAATACGGGCCTTGATGAAAAGGATCGTATTTTTGATCAGGTTTTTTCTGCGGGCTCCTGCTTCTATCTTACTGTTTTGTTAATTTCGGTGCTAAGGCAGCCCTGGGTTGCTTTTGTTCTATCTGTTGAGGGGCTTGTTTTGTTGGCGGCCAGTATTGTTCTGGTTTTAAGACGTTTTAGAGTGTATGCATATTTGGTTTTAGGGATCTCCGCACTAACCTTTATGTCAAATAGCATTTGTGTCTCATCAAATATTTTGAAATGGTTTCTTGTAAGTGCTAATGTGAGTATTTTCTTTATAGCTTATTCTGTTTTAAAATATTTTTATTCGTTAAAAAGAGTTGAGGCAATGTTTAACAAAGAAGAGAGCCTTGTTTTTTGGACAGGGCTTGTTTTGCTTACTCATGCGATCTTCCAATATATGAATCCGCAATGGATTTCTCTAGGCTTAGGGATTGCAAGCGTTTTGGTAGTGCTAACAGGAATTCTTCGCAGGGACAAGATAGAGCGCTCGGGAGGGTTGTTGTTGCTTGTTTTAACTTTAGTAAGGGTTATTTCCATTGATCTTTCAGGGTTGGATATTATATTTAAGATTGTGACTTTTATTGTTTTAGGAGCCTTATTTGTTGGGATATCTTTTGTCTATAATCGGATCAATCTTGAACAAAAAATAAAAGATTAATCCTATAATTTTACTCTGCTTTCGGCAGAAGTTTGAGGTGGGCTCCATTTGATATTGTTTGTTGAGGGTTATTTTATCTTTTGGTAAAATAGGTCAGAGGTGTTTAATATAAATCGCAATTATTAGGTCTGGCCTTGTATGCAATGTAAAAATCATCCCGAAAGAGAAGCATTATATTTTTGTACGGTTTGTGCAAATTATCTGTGTTTTGAATGCGTTAAGATGAAGAGGTTTTCCGATGAGGCTGTTTTCTATATCTGTCCTCATTGTCAGGGAAAGTGCTTGACGCTTGAGGAGATCGCTTTTCAGCAGGAAGAAAAGACTTCTCAGGATACTTTTTGGGTTGAATTATCGAGAATTTTTGTTTTTCCCTTTAAGGGGAAGGGTAAACAGGTTATTTTAACGGGAGGGCTTTATTTTGGCTTCTTGTTTTTTGTTCTTGGGGGGTCTCGGATGTTTTCCAGCTCTTCCTGTTGCACGGTTGATACGAGTATATTTCCTGTTTCTCCTTTGATTATTTTTCTGATTCCGGTTCTCGGGTTATCGTGTTTTTTGGTATTAATGTACCTGTCGCGGATAGTGTCATGGACTGCACTTGGTAAGGACGAGCCTCCTCAGTGGGGTAGCCAGGAATTTTGGCTGGCATCTATGAGGCGCTCTACATGGTTGGCTGTGGCAGCTATTTTTATTCTTTATTTATGTTTGCGTGTTTTTTTAAAAAACATGGAATATGGTATAAATCTTTTTTTTCTGCCGGTTGTTGCAGGATTATTTATCTTTCCGGCTGTTTTTATAAAGATAGCCCTGGAAGATGATTTCTTTTGTTTTCACACGAGGGAGTTTTTTAGTACAATAAAAAAATATTTCAAGGCATATTGTGTTGCGGTTGCTTTGTTTTTTTTATTTCTCTTCGTTTCTTGCCGGCTCATTATGGTGATTCTGTTGCACCCTTCTATTATTTTTGCCGCGCAAAGCAGTTTTCTTATTCTGCCAATAGTCTTTTACCTATTACTTGTTAAGATGCGCGTTTTGGGGCTTTTGGCCCGCAAACTGCATGGTTAATTCTGGTCGTTTACTATTGGAATAATTTCTGATGAGGGTAGTATTACAGAGAAAAGAAGTTTTGTTGCGGTCAATGTTAAAAAAAGAAGATTTTTAATATTATTTAAGTTATAATAGCAAGGAGGGGTTTTTAGATGTGGAGGTTTTGCTTGTGGGCGCTTTTTTGGTTTGGAAACGGGCGTGTAAAAAGCTTATCTGGTAAATTGTAGTCATATTCAAAAGGAGCATGTTATGGATGAGAATACTTTTTATTTCCTTATGAAGGTGTTTGTTTTATTGACCGCCCCTGTTGTGTTCTTTGTTGGTGTATTTTTATTGTTTGATTTTGAGTCGTATATAAAGTTAGAAAAGTTTCTTTCAAAAAGTTATTTTGTTTCACGTGAAAAATGGTTAACATGGTTAGATAAAAGCAAAGATGACGTGCATTTGTATTTGATTAATCACAGGCGTTTTTTAGGAGTTGTGTGTTTGCTGAACGCGATTGGTATTGTTTTAGCAAATCTTTTTTTGTTTAAAAAATAGTTTATCGTTTGCAGGGGTGAGGATGTTTATAAAAAAGCCACTTTACTTTATGAAAGTGGCTTTTTTATTGATCGCCCATTAATAGACGGATAAATTTAGTATTTGTGGAGATTGATGAGCTTGCTTTTTACCGTTTCTGCTGTAACCTGTCCAGCTAGTTCAACACGTCCGTTGATAACAACGATGGGAGTCTTTGCTATGTTAACGCTGTATTTATTGGCTTCCTGAAGGTTGGGAGTGTGCCTGAATTCGTAGATAATCTTAATTTTGTTTTGATTTTCGATCTCTTGAATGGTCTCTGTAATAAATTTTTTAACTTGTTCGCATTTAGGGCAGGGAATACAAATAACTTCAATCGTTTTTATAGGCATAAAAACCCCTTGTTGTGTTGATTGTTGTTCCTGAATTATTGATTTTATCCTAACATACGAATCTGGGTTGGTCAATGGGGTTGATCTATCTGTTTTGAGGCTTTCTTTTCGCCTTGTGAGTTTAAAAGATTAGAGTTAAAATATAGCCTTAAATACTGTTAAAAACAAATCAAAAATGAAAAACAAGCAAAATACCAATCAAGATGTCTTGAGGCTGGCTAAGGGAGTGCGCCATCGTGTTCTGGGGCATGTGCTTAAGAATAATGGTGGCTATTTGAGTCAGGCATGTTCTTCGGCTGAAATATTAGCTTGTCTTTATGCGCGTATCATGAAGCTAGGTGCTATTGAGAATCCTATTATTCCTGGGAAGTTTTCTGGTGTGCCTGCTAAAGGCAACACTCAATATCAGAGGGGTGATTGTTATAATGGCCCAAAGGCCAAAGATTTGGATAGGTTTATTCTTTCTCCGACACATTATTCTTTGGTGCTTTATGCTGTTCTTGTTGAAACGCGCCGTATGGCGCCAATTGGCCTAGATGCTTTTAATCAGGACGGCGGCATCGTTGAAATGATTGGGGCGGAGCATTCACCCGGTATGGAAGTTATGACGGGTTCTTTGGGGCAGGGTATTAGTCAGGCGGCAGGTATTGCTTTAGCCAGAAAATTACGCAAAGATACGGGCCGTGTTTGGGTTTTTATGTCAGATGGCGAGTTGCAGCCTGGCCAAGTATGGGAAGCGTTGAGTGCAATGAGTTTTTATAAGCTGGATAACATGGGTATTTATGTTGATGTTAATGGTTACCAAGTAGATGGCAAAACATGCGATGTTATGAATATGGAGCCGCTCGAAAAGCGTTTTGATGGTTTTGGTTGCCGGGTGTTTAGGGTTTGCGGCCACGATGTGAATGCTTTGGTTAAGCCAGCGAGGTTAAAACCGGATGGACGACCACTCGTTGTCCTTTGTGATACAAAACCCTGGCAGGGAATTTTGCCACTCAAGAAGCGATTTCCAAAATTTCATTATGTGCGGTTTACAGATAAGAAAGAGCGGGAGAGTTTTGAGCTTGTATTAGAACAGATGCGAAAGGGTTGAGTATATGGAAATGTGCAGCCGTGTCCATGCCCATCATTTGGTAGAGTGGGCTAAAGATAAGTCCCGGATAGTTGTTTTTTCAGCGGATTTAACGAGTTCAACGGAAGTTGACCTTTTTAAAGAAGCTTATCCAAAACGTTTTTTCTCTTTTGGGATTGCTGAACAAAATATGATGAGTTTTGCCGGAGGCATGAGCCGAGAAGGATTTGTGCCTTTTGTCCACACCTTTGGGGTTTTTATTTATCGCCGCGCCTATGACCAGATTGCCATGTCTATCGCCTATCCGAATTTGCCTGTTAAGATGTTTGGTTTTCTGCCGGGGATTATGACGCCGGGAGGTGCGACTCATCAGGCGATTGAGGATATTTCAGTGATGCGTTCCTTGCCAAATATGACTATTCTGGAATGTGCTGATGCGACGGAAGTTGAATCAGTATTAGACGTTGTTTATGCTATTGACGGGCCTGTTTATGTGCGGATGGCGAGAGGCGAAATTCCACGCCTTTTTTCTCGTCGAGAGCCTTTTGTTTTAGGGCAGGCGCGTTATCTTGCGCATGGTAGAGATATAGTGATTTTATCTTCTGGTATTTGCACATTTGAGGCGATAAAAGCTGTTAAAGCTTTGGAGCAAAAAGGTGTTAGTGTGGAACATTTGCATATCTCAACATTTAAGCCGTTTGATGATGCGCGCGTTCTGGCGTCTTTGTCTTTAAGCCGTTATGGCGTTATAACATTTGAGAATCATTCTGTTGTCGGAGGTTTGGGTAGTTTGGTGAGCGAAATGATGACCCAGGCGGGGATAGGGGGTAAACTTTTAAAAATTGGAATACCGGATGTTTTCTTGCATGGGGCCAGCCGAACATATTTAGCTGGTGAATATGGGCTTGATGCTGCTGCTTTAATTGCGGGGGCTGAGAAGATGATGAATAAAAAATTTGATATTAAGGAAGCGGAACTTGGTGATATGCAGGTACCGCTTTCTTCGATTTTGGCTAAGCCGGAGGCTTTATAATGGCAAGGGAGCGTTTTTCAGCTGTATATCTTCTCTCTGGGCCAAAAAGGCAGGCGCTATCGCGCGCGCAGGATATTTGTTACGAACAGACGGTTGAGTTGCCGGATGATTTGATTCCCTGTGAATTTATTAAGAAAAATGTGCTGGGGAATATTGAAAGTTTTAAAAAAAGCGGTTCTGCCTTTAAGGCTGAGATAAGTTATCCTGTAGAGGCGGCAGCTTCTGAATTGTCACAGTTGATAAATGTTATATTTGGTAATATCAGTCTTAAAACGGGTATCCGGCTGGAGTATTTGGATTTGTCTGACCGTTTTTTAAAAGCTTTTTCAGGCCCTGGGTTTGGTGTTAGGGGTTTAAGAAAGAAATTAGGTATTTTTAAACGCCCTCTTTTGTGTACGGCCTTGAAACCGATGGGGCTTTCATCACGTGATCTTGCGAAGCTGGCTTATCAGTTTGCTTTAGGGGGGATGGATATTATTAAGGATGATCATGGCCTGACAAATCAGTGCTGGGCACCATTTAAGGAAAGGGTTGAGCTTTGCACGTCTGCTATTCGGGAGGCTAATAAAAAGACAGGCTTTACTTCTGTTTACGCGGCGAATATAACAGCATCTTTGGTAGAAATTAAAAAAAGGGCTTTATGCGCAAAAAGAGCTGGTGCTGGTGTTTTGATGATGGCTCCCGGTATAACGGGGTTTGATGTGATGCGGGATGTGGCCGGCGACAAAAAGATCGGTTTGCCGGTTATTTCTCATCCGGCTTTTGCGGGGAGTTTTATGGCCAGTCAGAATAGTGGTTTATCTCATTATTGTTTTTTTGGCCAGTTAAACCGTCTTGCGGGAGCGGATGCTGCGATTTTTCCGAATTATGGCGGCCGATTTTCATTTAGCCCAAAAGAATGTAGAAGCATTGTACGCGGTTGTTGTGATAGAATGGGCCATATCAGGACTATTTTTCCCTGTCCGGGAGGCGGTATGAGCCTAAAGCGTGTCAGGCAGATGTGTGATTTTTATGGGCCCGATGTTATATTTCTGATCGGTGGAGGTTTGATGCGGGGTAATGTAGTCTCTAATTGTCTAACGTTACGCAGCTTGGTTTTTGCGGACAGAGCGTAAAGACAGGCTATCCGAAGGAAAAAATGATTCATAAAAAGATTAAAGCAGAGAGAAGAAGGGCCTGGACTGTGAAAAGAGTGATCAGAGTTTTTGTTGTCTTTTTGGTTCTTAGTGCTTGTTTTCTTTTGTGTCGTTCTGTCACGCGGTATCTAAATGAGAAGAAAATTTTAAAAGAGATGATAGTCCGCTTACAAGCTGATTCTCGTGTTGCTGAAGTACTGGTGACGGATGTTGATATTGAGCCGAAAACCGGCCGGGAATTAACAACGATCAAATTCTTAGAATATGCGACAAATGGTAAGCCGGAAACTCCAAAATATTTTACCTTTCCAGGCAATATTATTCAATTTCAGTCTTTGGTGGTGCGTTTCCATGATAAGCTTGTGTGCGATGCTGACGCTCTTAAAGGTAAGAGTGTTTACCTTTTTTGGAAGGTTTTTATGTTGGATGGCGCCCATACAAAAGAATTCAACATTACGAAGGTTAACGAGATTCCTTCTGGATATAAAGTCGAAGGAGTAAAAAGCAAATTTGAGCTTGAGCTCTGGCGTAAGTTTTGGCAGATTGCTTTAGATGCAAAACAGGCAAGCTCTCTTGGTATCAAGTGTGCTCAGATAGAGGCCCCCGGGACAAAATTTATTCCGGGTATACTTTATACAATTAAAATAGAACATGACGGCGGGATAAGAATTGACGCGAGGGCTCTTTCTTCGATTCTGGCAGGAGAGAGGATACCGGGAATTGCAAAAAATGGAGGTAAAGATGGCGACAAAAAAATTACCCAAGATCGTTGAAGAATTTTGTATCGGTTGTGGCCATTGTGTGATGGCATGCCCCTTAGGTGTTTTAAAGATTGTTGATAAAAAGTCTAAAGTGGTCAAGCCAGATGCGTGTGACAGTGAAGGCCGGTGTATTGCTGCCTGCCCTCAGAAAGCTATTCCTCATTTAGAGGACATGCAGTATTAAATGAAGGATAAGAGACAGGTTTTAATGATGACCCGGAAGATTTTTTTTCTTGTATATGTATTGTGCTTTATTTTTTGCGGCCGTGTGTTTGCTGTTGATAACACGCGTGCAGAAGGAGGCTCGGACATGAGAGAAAAAGCGATATTCGCGGCTGGATGTTTTTGGCATGTAGAGTCGGCGTTCCGTCAGGTTAAAGGTGTTGTTTCGGTACGGGCCGGTTATACGGGTGGATACGTCGAGAACCCCAGCTATGAAGATGTATGCTCAGACGAAACAGGCCATGTGGAAGCTGTTGAGATAGAATATGATCCGGCCGTGGTTTCCTATCAGGACTTACTTTTCGTATTTTGGAAAATTCATGATCCGACAACATTTAACAGGCAAGGTCCGGATGTCGGTTCTCAGTACCGCAGTGTTATTTTTTATGTTAATAAAACACAGGAAGCCCTGGCAAAAGCTTCTAAAGAAGAACAGGATAAGTCTGGCCGGTATAGCCGGCCCATCGTAACACAGATTCATGCGGCTGTGCCTTTTTATCAGGCTGAAGAGTATCATCAAAACTATCTGGCGAAAAAAGGATTGCCCTCATGCAAGATTAAATAATTTTTTGTTTGTTGAATAATAGGATTTTACTGGAGAAGAGTTTTTATATTTGACAATACAACAATCATGCACAGGAGGTATTAATGGCGGAACTTGTTAATCAGGATAATGAGCATTTAAAGTATTTAACTATTGGCCACTATGTGGTTGGTATTTTGGGCGGGCTATTTTCCTGTGTATTCATTATTCATCTGGTCATTGGGATTATCGCGCTGACTTCACCTCAGCTGATGGCAGATAAAGGAGGACAGGTTCCTCCGCCTTTTTTTGGGTGGATTTTTGTTATTATGGGTGGGGCGGCACTGCTTTTTGGTTGGGGGTATGCGGTTTGCATGATTATTGCAGGACGCTCTTTGGCACGCCGGAAACGCTATATTTTTTGTATGGTTATGGCTGGTTTAAGTTGCCTTTTTATTCCTTTTGGGACGCTTGTAGGAGTTTTTGCTATCATTGTTTTAAGCCGTCCAACGGTTAAAGAAATGTTTGAACAAAAATCTTAAGATGCATCTACTAGGGATGGGTGTTCTGTGCAGGATTTAGAAGAAGTCAAAGTGTTTGTTAATAGATTTGAAGCTGATTGTGCTAAAAATCTTCTTGAACAGGAAGGGATTGAAGCCATGGTTTCTGCCGATGATTGTGGTGGGTTGCGCCCGCATTTATCTTTGGCAACCGGTGGCGTGCGTCTATTAGTGAAATGTCAGGATGTTGATAGAGCTAAGGATATTTTACAGGCTTTTGGCCGTTGAGTTGTTCACCTAGCTATTTGTGATGCATTTGAGGCCTGGCCAATGCATCATGTGATCTAGAGATAAAGTAATATGTAAAATATATTGGTGGGTTTAACCCGTATCTTCGCTAACCTATAAACTGGTTAGTATACTCACTGATCTATTCTAAGTATTTTTGCGCGTGATAGGAACTTCTGGCGTAAGGCGCGCTTTCGGCATGCTTAAATCCGAGCTTTAGCGCGATAGTTTTGTAATGTTCAAATTGTTCGGGTTTAATATATTCGGCAACTTCTACGTGTTTAAGACTTGGCCTTAAATATTGCCCAAGGCTTAAAAAATCGCACTCGTATTGTCTTAAATCCCGCATTGTTTCTATGACTTCATTTTCTGTTTCTCCCAGCCCCAGCATAAGCGCTGATTTTGTATAAATATCTTTGTCGATATCTTTGATAAATTTCAGGACGCCTAAGGATTTTTGATAGTTTGCCTGTGGCCTGAGATGGTAAAGCCGGTGGATTGTTTCCAGATTATGGCCGATAATATCAGGGTTGCTTGCACATACTGTTTTAAGGGCATTTTGATCGGCTTTGAAATCCGGGATAAGCAGTTCTATAGAAATTTTTTGTGAAATTTTTTTAATTTCTTGGACTGTCTGCGCGAAAATAGAGGCCCCGCCATCTTTTAAATCGTCGCGCGTAACACTTGTGATAACGGCATGTTTGAGCTGAAGCTCTTTAACGGCGCTGGCTACTTTGTGGGGTTCTTTTGTGTCTAGCTCAAGAGGCCGCGTTTTTTCAACATTACAGAACAGGCAGCGGCGTGTACAGTATTTACCGAGGATCAAGAAAGTTGCGTGTTTATTTCTAAAACATTCGCCGATGTTAGGGCATTTTGCTTCTTTGCAGACAGTGTGAACGCCTAATGAGTTTAGGAGGGTGGCTGTCTGCTGGCTTTTATCAAAATCAATTTTTTTCTTAAGCCACTCGGGTTTTCGTTTGAGTCTTATCATTTGGTTTCCGGTTAGCGGTTATTGGTTTGAGTCAAATGTCTTGCCGGTAAAGATTCCACTGTGCCTGATTATATTTTTCTTGTTTCAATTGTTCTGCTGCTATTCTTTCTTTTTCGCTCAAGCTGCTTTCTTTGAGTGTTGTTGAGAAATGTGCGCTAAAAGCGTTTTTGATTATATCGCTTAATTGAGTGAAAGAAGCTCTCCCCTTTGATATTTCATTAATACACGTTGTATTTACATTATTAAGGAGTGTTTTGTTTTTAAGAAACGGAGCTATTTTTTCTTTTTCAAAAGAAAAAGGAATTGAGCCGTGTTGCAAAACAAGGTGTTTTTTTCTTTTTTGTGCGTTTCCGCCGATTTTTTTCCCGTCTATGACAATATCGTATTCTTCGCTTCTTGCAAAACAAAGATCAGCGATTCCGGCTATGGTTGTAGTTGCGGCCGCGGCTGTGTTTGTTTCTATTGAAAAAGAAGCGTTTTTTCCAAGATCGCGATAAACTCTTATTAGAAAAGACGTCATATACCGTAGCGTTCCTTTGACATTGAGCTTTACTTCCAGGTCGCTTGTGCTTAAGACTATGCTGTATGTCAGTTCGTCGTTGTGGAAAATGATTCCTCCGCCGGTCGGCCTGCGTACGAGAGGAATGTTTTTCTCTTTACATAAATCCAGATTGAAAAGTTCTTTTGGGTTCTGAGAATAGCCAAATGAAAAAGAAGGTTTTGACCAGCCGTAAATCCTTAAGATCGGTGATGAGAGGTTTTTCTGATAAGTGTTTAAAAGAGCTTCGTCAACGGCCATATTTGTGGTGCCATCACAGGCGCCACTGTTAATAAATCTTGAGGATTTCATAGCTAGAGATAGCTGCAGTTCATTTTTCTGGCTGCCGTGGCTTCATCCAGCCTGGTAACAGGAGTTGTTCTGGGGCAAGCCCTGAGTTGGTCAGGGTCATTTTTACTGAGTTCATCAGCTTCGATCATGCAAGCGATAAAATAGTCCAATATTTCTTTTGATTCTGTTTCCGTTGGTTCAATCATGAGCGCTTCTTTGACGATTAAAGGGAAGTAAATAGTTGGGGGATGAATGCCTTTATCAATAAGAAATTTAGCGATATCAAGTGCTGTTATGCCTTCTTTAGTTTGTCGGGATGCAGATAAAACGCATTCATGCAGGCATCGCCTGCCATTAGCTGCAGCCGCATAAGTATCTTTTAATTTTTCAAGGATGTAATTGGCGTTTAATACCGCTTGCTCGCTTGTCCTGATAAGCCCCTCTTTTCCTAGGAGCAGGATATAGGCGTAAGCTTTCAGGACGACGAGAAAGTTTCCGTAGAAGGGTGCGATATAGCCGATCGTATGTTTTTTTTGATAATCTAAATAAAATGTGCCGTCATTTCTTTTGCTGATTCTTGAAATAGGCAGAAACTCAGCAATTTCTTTTTTTACTCCTACCGGCCCGGCTCCGGGCCCTCCGCTTCCATGAGGGGTGGCGAATGTTTTATGCAAGTTTAGATGGATGATATCAAATCCAATATCGCCGGGCCTGCATTTGCCGAGGATCGCGTTTAAATTGGCTCCGTCATAGTACATAAGAGCCCCTTTTTCGTGAGCTGCTTTTGCAATCTCATCAATATCTGTTTCAAAGAATCCTAAAGTGTTAGGGCAGGTCATCATGATGGCAGCTACGTCTTCATTTAAGGCCTCTTTAATCTTGTTAATGTCCATGGTTCCGTTAGGCCCGGAGGCGATGTTGATAATTTCGTACCCGGCGATGGCTGCGCTTGCCGGGTTTGTTCCATGCGCGGAATCAGGGACAAGAATATATTTGCGTTTTTCATTTTTCATGCGGTGATAAGCTGCAATGAGCATGACACCGGTTAATTCGCCATGAGCGCCGGCGGCCGGTTGCATAGTAAAAGCATCCATACCAGTGATTTCACATAAAAGTTTTTCCATTTCATGAAGCACTTCAAGGGCTCCTTGCGCCAGAATGCCCCCGAGCTGTAATTGGGGCAGGAGGGGGTGCAATTTTGTAAAACCTTCAAGGGCGGCAATATCCTCGGTAAATTTTGGATTGTATTTCATGGTGCAGGAACCGAGGGGATAAAAATTTGTATCTACGGAAAAATTTAAACGGGATAGGTTGGTAAAATGGCGCACCAAATCCAGTTCTGAAAGTTCTGGCAGAGGACACGGGGTTTTTCTTAAATATTTATGTGGTACCTCTTTGGCAGGACAGTCACTTTTAGAAAATTTTGTGCAGCGGCGGCCTTCAACACTTTTTTCAAATATTAATTCCATAGGATTGACTCCAGGCTTTCAGCGTATCGCGTAATTTCTTCTTTGGTGCGTTTTTCTGTGACAGCAATCAACATGTAGTTTTTCATGTCTTTATAGTAGCGGCCTATGGGGAATCCGGCAGTAAATCCTTTTTCAATCATGGCGTTGATGACTTCCGCTGGGTCTTTGGGTAGCTCAATAGCGAATTCATTAAATGTCGGAGAGCTTTGCTTGACGGTAACTCCTTTAATTTTTGTTAAGAGGCTTTTTGTAAATTCTGTTTTTTCATAGTTCAGTTTAGCGACTTCTATAAGTCCGTTTTTACCTAAGGCGCATAGGTAAATGAGCGCCCGCAAAGCGCATAGCGCTTCATTAGAGCAAATATTAGATGTGGCTTTTTCGCGTCTGATGTGTTGCTCTCTGGCCTGTAACGTTAAGACAAAGCCTTTTTTTAAGAAGACATCCAGTGTTTGTCCGACAATGCGCCCGGGCATTTTTCTGGCGAACTCTTTTTTTGTTGCCATAAATCCGAGGTAGGGCCCGCCAAAACTTAAGGGCAGGCCTAAGCTTTGGCCTTCGCCTGTGACGATATCTGCACCCATTTCAGCAGGGGTTTTTAGAAGTCCTAGAGCGATAGGATAGGCGGATTCAATAACTAAGGCTCCTACATGATGGGCATCGGAGGCGATATCCGTATGGTCGTCTATGCAGCCAAAAAAGTTTGGGTTTTGTAAGATAATGCAAGCTGTTTTATCGTTGAGTTCCTTCTTGATGGCAGCTCTGTCACATAAGCCGTGTTTAACCGGGATTTCAATAAACTCAATGTTAAGATTTTTTGTATAAGAATAGATAATAGTACGGTAAATGGGATTGACGGCGCTATCCATGAGGACCCTGTTGCGGCCTGTGATTCTTTTAGCCATCATCATTGCTTCATAAAGGGCTGTTCCTCCGTCATAAAGTGAAGCATTGGCGATTTCCATACCTGTGAGACGGCATATCATGCTCTGGTATTCATACATGGCCTGCAAACTTCCCTGAGAGCACTCTGGTTGATAGGGTGTATAGGCTGTGTAGAATTCGCTGCGATTTGACAGATGATTTACAACAGATGGTATTTCATGGTCATAATATCCGCAGCCTAAAAAGCAGATAAGTTCACTGGCGTTTTTTTTCGCCAGTTTTTTGCAGTGCCGCATGACTTCAAATTCAGATTTACCGTTTGGCAGATTGAAAGAAGCCGGTTGTTGATGAGGTTTGATATCGGCAAAGAGGGCATCAATGTTCTTGAGGCCGATTACGGCCAGCATATCTTTAATATCTTTTTCTGTATTTGAGATGTAGTCGCTCAATGTTCTAACCCCTGTATAAAATTTGTATATGTCGTCTTGTCCATAAGATTTTTCGTTTCTTCGGTGCTTTGAACCTTTATTTTAGCGATCCAGCCTTTTGTGTAGCAGTTTTGATTGACCAGGGCGGGGTTGTTTTCAAGTTCTGTGTTTACCTCTATTATGGTTCCTGAGATGGGGGCATAGATGTCGCTGGCAGCTTTAACAGATTCAATAGTGGTCATGGTCTGAAATTGCTGGATTGCTGTGTTTATTTTGGGTAATTCCACGAAGGTGATATCGCCTAACGCATGTTGAGCGTATTCGCTGATACCGATGGTTGCTGTTTCGCCCTCAATTTTAACCCATTCGTGTTCTTTTGTAAATAGCAGGCCGTCTGGAATATGCATAATTTACCTCAGGTTTTGAGCTCAAAGAGCTTTAATTTTTTAGTGATGTTTGCTTGATAAATGGTTTTTCGCAGAAATTTGCCTCTATCCTGGCCTTGTTTTCTCCGACGCATATGACCTCAGAGGTGTCTATGGATTTTTCAATAAAGCCCATGCCTATGCCGAGTTCCAGGTGAGGTGAAAAACTTCCGCTGGTGACGGAACCTATGCGGCTATCTTTGGCGTAGATGTTGTGAAGATGCCGTGGCGCCCTCCGGGTGGTTGTTTTTAAGAAAACGCGTTTTTTTTGTAAGCCGTTTTTTTTCTGTTTCAAAAGGGCCTCTTTGCCGATAAATTCTTTATTGAAATTGATAAATTTCTCCAGACCAGCTTCCAGGGGCGTTGTCGTTTCATCTATGTCCTGGCCATAAAGGCTATAACCCATTTCCAGCCTTAAAACGTCACGCGAGCCTAACCCGGCTGGTTTAACATCCGGCTGTGTTAGTAGGGTTTTCCAAATAGCCTTAATGTGTTGTGCGGATGAATAAATCTCAAATCCCAATTCGCCTGTGTAACCAGTGCGGCTGACGATGTTCTTTTCTCCAAGGACATCTGTTGAAATAAAAGAGTAGTACTGTAAGTGTTCAGCCTCGGGTGCGATTATTTTAATGATATCACGGGCTTTTGGTCCCTGGAGGTCAATTTTACCGATTTTAGCGGATATGTCTGTAAAATCAGCGTTTTTAGAAAGGTGTTTTAAAAAATGTGCTTTGTCTTTTTCAATCGTTCCGGCGTTGACAACGATCATCCATTCTTCCTGCGCTTTGCGATAGACAATGAGGTCATCGATGATGCCGCCTTGTTCGTTGAGCATGGAAGTATAACGGCAGGCACCGATTGACAGGCTGTCTAATTGTGCGGCTACAATTGTTTCTAAACCCGATTTTTTGGCATCGCCTTTGATAAGGAATTCGCCCATATGAGAGATGTCAAAACAAGTAACAGCTTTTCGGGTGTAGAGGGTTTCGGCCAGAATCCCTTCGTATTGGATAGGCATTTGCCATCCCGCAAAAGGGGCCATTTTGGCGCCGAGGGCGATATGTTCTTCAGATAAGGGAGTTGTTTTAAGGGATTCCATCGTATGATACAAATAAAAAAACCCGAGCTTTTGAAAACCCAGGCTTACGATTTTCTTTACTTAAAACTTCCTCATGGTTAATTCCATGTAGCCAGAAGTTGTTTGTCTAAGATGATATTATTATAACAAATAATTTGTAGTTGTAAATAAAAAAAACCTTTCCCAAAAAAGAGTGTTGTCTGGTATGATATTTTAAAAGCGACAGAAGACAGGAGGGAGCTAGAAATGCCAGAAGTTAATGTTCATGTACGATTATTGGAGATGACACAAAATGCCGTTGCGCTTATGTATGCGGCTTGTCGGCAGTGTTATTCTCAGAAGTTTGCAGGTGAGTTTTTTGACCAGAGGAGTGAAGATACCGATAAGCAGGCTGAATTTGTAAGAAAAGTTATCGCTTCCGGACACGAAAGCCCGCTGGAGCATGTTAAATTTACTTTTGCTATTGAGGGGGTCTCCCGGGCTTTAACACATCAGTTGGTGCGTCATCGTGTGGCTTCGTATTCGCAGCAGAGTCAGCGTTATGTTAAAGAATCTCATTTTGATTACATTATACCACCATCTATCGCGGGCGACGAGGAGTTAAAGTGCGAGTTTTTAGAGGTTTTGGCGCAGATTCAGACCGGCTATAATAAATTGTTGGAGAGATTTAAAGCGAAAGGGTGCGTGGGGGAAAAAGCGAATCAGGATGCGCGTTTTTTATTGCCGCAGGCAGCGGAAACAAAGATTGTGGTAACGATGAATTGCCGGGAATTGTTGCATTTTTTTCACCATAGATGCTGCGCGCGGGCACAATGGGAAATCAAAAATTTAGCATGTAAGATGTTAGAAATCGCTAAAAAAGAATTACCTCAGGTTTTTGACCATGCCGGAGCTAAATGTGAATCTCTAGGGTATTGTCCGGAAGGAGAAAAGTTTACTTGCCGCCGGTATCCCTTGAAAGAAGAAGTGATTGGAAAGAGATAGGATCGGTTAAGGAAAAAATACTAAGGCGCCATGGCAAAGGCTCTTTGCTTAATCACCAGGAAAATTTCCAAGTAAATTTTCTCCGGTAGGCTTCGGAGTTAACATTGTAGAGAAGAAGGGCCTAATTATAGGAAATGTTAAAATGGATTGGAAAATTTTTGTGACAACTTTTTTTGCTGTTTTTGTCGCAGAGCTCGCCGATAAGACACAGTTGGTTGGTATTGGCATGGCTTCAAAGTCTGGTAAGCCTTTTTCTGTATGGGCGGGGTCTGTCACGGCCTATTTGCTGATAACCGCCGCATCTGTTTTTTTAGGGGCCTTGTTAGGGAAATATCTGAGGCCTGATGTTGTAAAAATTGCAGGGGCCGTCTTGTTTATTGTTATTGGTTTTTTGATGTTATGGGGAAAGGTGTAAATGCTGAGAAGGAAGATACGCAGATTTTTTTGTTCTTCTGTTTTTTTGTTTTTAACTATGCTCGCATTGTCATCTTGCGCGAAAGCCCCTGTAAACCTTCCTATCGGGCAAACTCCCGTTGATTATATCTATAGGCCATCCGCAGGCACAGCGGCTTATCGGCATGACATGGTTCATGTTATTGCTCCGGCGGAAACGGTGTATCGGATTAGCAAGATGTATGATGTTCCGGTTGCAGCTATTTTAGAGGCAAACCAAATTAAAGATCCCCGAAAGATGAAGGTTGGGCAAAAGCTTGTTATTCCGCAAGGAGCACCTTTGCGCCCGGTTATTCCTGTCTTTAAAACAAAAAAATGGAAGTATATTGTTGTTCATCATAGTGTTACGGAGGCCGGTGATGCGCGGTCATTGGATTTGATTCATCGTAAACGAGGATTTAACAGGGGGCTTGGGTATCATTTTGTTATTGATAACGGAACCAATACAAAGGTTGACGGCCAGATTGAATCTTCTGCCCGATGGATTAAGCAGTTGGATGGAGCACACTGCAGTGCTGGCGGGATGAATAAGTGCGCGATAGGTATTTGTTTGGTCGGTGATTTTACATCTTCGGAACCAACGGCCGGCCAGATGGAATCACTTGTTTTGCTTGTTAATACTTTGAAAGATTATTATCATATGCCTTCCTCTCGTGTTTTACGTCATAAAGATGTGCCCGGGGCGAAGACGGAATGCCCGGGGAAGAGTTTTCCATGGTATGAGTTTAAGGCGCGCCTTAAACGGGACTGATGTAACGATGATCGCATACAAGTTCTTGTAAAAGAGCATGAAATGCGATAATATGCAGTGTGTGGGGCGCTTGTTTTTTACTATTAGTTTCTTAACGATAATTGCAGGCAAGGAGGGGGAAGATGGCCGAGATACAGTTTTTTCGCGTTTTTAACCTTATTATAGGTATTGTTGGTTTGGCAATTGGTATGGGGGTTATCCTGGTGCCTCAGGCGATTTCACATATTGAAAAGAAATTGGATAAGACTTTTTCAACAGAAAGAATTGAAAAACTTCTGAATTCCAGGAAGAATTTAAGTGAAATTCTTTTGAGGCATCCGCGAATATTTGGTTTTATTTTATTTTTTGTTTCGTTTTTTCTGATTCTTGGTAGTTTATTGGCACTTTAGGGCTGGTTTTTCTGTCGAAGGGCTATGGTTTTGAGAAGCTGTCAGTGAATCATGGGCTACTTCTTAAAAGTATGGCGGTGTAATTTTAATATCAGAACAAGGAAGAGGGTAAGATGTTTTTTCAGTTTTTTGATCAAAAACAGATGGGTTGGCGAGGGCCTTTAATTATTATGATAGGCCTGGGGATGGCGCTGGCTGCTTTGTCTTTGGTTTTAATTGTGCTCAGAGCTCTTTTTTCTGTTAGTTTATTTTTTGGCGTCTTTTTTCTTTTTTTCTGCTTGCCTGCTTTGATAAAACTGTTTTTCGTTTCTTTTTTTAAATTTTTGTCTCGCTTTTTGTTAAAAAAAGCCACTTCTGAGCAAAAGTGTTATAAGGATAGCGCCGTTGGGGATGTCGTTGACGTATCCTATGAGGTTGTGAGTTAACTGATTATTGTAGCTGATCATTAACTTGTTGTTTTGCAATAACTTACATTGTTTTTTTGAGGGGTGATCATTTTTGATCACCCCTTTTTATTTGACTTAAGTTCCTATTTTTGTTATATTAATGACACTTCGTGATTTGTAAAAGAAGCTCCTATTGGATAAATATGTTGTGTTTTTTTAACGGACGACAGTACAATTATTTTGTTTAGGTCGGCTGATAGCTATAATAATTAGATTTTTTTAATCGAAAGTATAAAATTAACAGAAGAATGGCTAATAACTTGAGGTGAATTATGATTGAACGATACTCTTTGCCTAAAATGAGCAAGATCTGGAGTGAGCAGAATAAGTTTGACCAGATGTTGAAAATAGAGATTTTTGCTTGTGAAGCGTGGCAAAAATTGGGAAAAATTCCTAAAAAGTCACTTATTTCTATAAAGTCCAAGGCAAAAATCAACATAGAAAAGATTAAAGAGGCTGAAGAGCGGACAAAACATGATGTTGTTGCGTTTGTCAATAATTTATCCGAAAGCGTTGGGAGTGATGCGAAATATATTCATATGGGTTTAACATCTAATGATGTTTTGGATACATCTTTGGCTTTGCAGATGAACGAGGCATTTGATATTCTCATTGAAGATGTAGAGCGGCTCTTGGATGTATTGGCGAAATGTGCGAAAAAATATAAGAATGCACCTTGTATTGGGCGTACGCATGGGGTTCATGCGGAGCCAACTACTTTTGGCCTGAAGGTTGCTCTTTGGTATGATGAGATGCAGCGCAATTTGGAAAGGCTTAAATCGGCTAAAACAGGAATTGCAGTTGGAAAGCTTTCCGGTACCATTGGTACCTACACTAATATTGATCCGCAAGTGGAGCAGTTTGTTTGTGCAAAATTGGGCCTTGGTGTTTCCTGGGGTTCAACGCAGGTTGTTCCCAGGGATAGGCACGCGGCGTGCTTGACGGCTATGGCGATTGTAGGGGCTTCTCTGGAGCGTTTTGCTATAGAGATCAGGCACTTGCAGAGGACAGAGGTTATGGAAGCCGAGGAGCCATTTGCAAAGGGTCAAAAAGGGTCATCGGCTATGCCACATAAGCGTAATCCCGTTGTTTGTGAAAAGATTTGTGGTTTAGCGCGGCTTTTGCGTACAAACGCGTTGGCTGAGCTTGAGAACATGGCCTTGTGGCATGAGAGAGATATTAGCCATTCTTCGGTTGAGAGAGTTATTCTTCCGGATAGTACGATTGTTCTGGATTATATTTTGAATCAGTTTGCGGATGTTATGGAAGGGCTGGATGTTTATCCCAAAAATATGCTGATTAATCTTGGCAAGACAAATGGCTTAATCTATTCACAGCGGGTGCTTTTGGAATTGATGAACAAGGGTATTGCCAGGCCTGTTGCTTATGATATTGTTCAAAAATGTGCTTTTCAGAGTCTTTCTTTAAATCGTGATTTTAAAGATGTCCTTTTAAGCAACGCAAAGGTTCGTCGGTACCTATCAAGTGATACTATTCAATCCATTTTTGATATTAAATATTATTTGCGTCATATTCCGCATATTTTTAAAAAACTTGGCCTTGGTTAGTGTTTGTTTTTTGTGATTCAAGGCTTGTTTTTGGTCTTTTATTGTTTTAGGTGTGGTTTTATAAGGTGATGACAAATCCCCGAAAATAGCCTGTTGAAAGGGTTGATTTTGGGGATTTTTTTTGCTATAGTAAATCCGTTGTTTTCAGGATGATAAAATTAGTTTCTTGAGGTGCTTTATGTGTTTGCCGGGAAAAAATATTATTCCTGGCTGTTTGTTTTTGGAAGGGGCCGAGCGGTTTTAAAAATATAGGTTCAGTTGTAAGCCTGCCTGAGATGCTATTTAAAGGAAAAATTCTTTCATGTATTGGCGCATTGAAGTTAAAGATAAAGAAGGTATTTATAGCAGCTTTTCTGAGAACCTGAAAGCCGAGATTGCAAATTTTGCTTTCGGCAAAATTCAGGACGTTCGTTTGAGGCGGCTTTATTTTTTGATTGGCGACTTAGCTCGCCAGGATGTTGAGCGTGTTGCCCGTGAGCTATTAATAGATGTTGTGACGCAGGAATATGAGATTTTTACCTCCCAGCAGACACCCCCGGATATAGACGGTTATGCATCTATCCAAATTATGTATAAGCCTGGCGTTATGGACCCGGTGGAAGAGTCGACGCTGAAAGGGATTAGGGATTTGGGTATCTGTACCGTTTCGGCTGTGCGCACAGGAAAAAAATATCTTTTCAAGGGGATCTCTTCGCAGAAAAAACTTCTTTTGATCGCGCAAAAACTTCTCTATAACAAAATGATTGAATTTGTTTTGCCGCCGCAGGAACATCATCTTTATGATTTTTCTGCTTTGCCGGATTATTCCTTTCATTTAAAAATTATTGATATGTTAAAGGCAAGCGATAAAGAGCTTTTGGATATTAGCCGACGTGGCCAGCTTTTTTTAAATCTTGCTGAGATGCGTCAGATTCAGGGTTATTTTAAAAAGAAGCAGCGTAATCCAACAGATTGTGAATTAGAGACAATTGCTCAGACTTGGTCAGAACATTGCGGCCACAAGACATTTCGCGGCATTATTGATTATAAAGAGAAACCTGCGAAAATGCTTAAGGGTGAACGTTTTCAAAAAAAGATAGGTTCTAAGACCATTCATAATTTATTGAAGTCTACAATTATGAAAGCGACGCAGGAGCTTAAAAAACCATATTGTGTGTCTGTGTTCGCGGATAATTCTGGCGTTATTACTTTTGATGATGAATTCAGCCTCTGTTTTAAAGTTGAAACACACAATCATCCTTCCGCGCTTGAGCCTTATGGTGGAGCTAATACAGGTATTGGAGGTGTTATTCGGGATCCCATGGGGACGGGCCTTGGTGCCAAGCCTATTCTGAATACAGATGTGTTTTGTTTTGGGCCTTTAGATTATCCGCAGGATAAAGTTCCCGTCGGTTCTCTTCATCCTTCCTGTGTGATGAAAGGGGTCGTCAGTGGTGTGCGGGATTATGGCAATAGGATGGGCATACCAACAGCCAATGGGGCTGTTTTGTTTGACGAGCGGTTTGTAGGCAATCCTTTAGTGTATTGTGGTACAGCTGGTATTTTGCCAAAGGGTATGGTTTTTAAGAAGGTTGAAACAGCGGATATGATTGTTGTGGTTGGCGGCAGGACTGGCCGTGATGGTATTCATGGCGCGACATTTTCTTCAGGAGAGTTAACTCATGAATCGGAAGAAGTTTCTTGTGGCGCTGTCCAGATTGGGAATGCCATTACCGAAAAGAAGACGCTGGATTGTCTTTTGAAAGCGCGTGATCGCCGGCTTTATGATGCTATTACGGATTGTGGCGCAGGCGGTTTGTCTAGTGCTGTTGGAGAAATGGGGCAGGAGTTGGGCGCGCGTGTTGATCTGGATAAGGTGCCCCTGAAGTACCATGGCCTGAGTTATACGGAGATTTGGATTTCAGAGGCACAGGAGCGCATGGTTTTAGCGGTTAAGAAAGAGAATGTTAAAGAGCTTTTAGAGTTGTTTTGTAAGGAAGATGTTGAAGCAGTTGTGATAGGGGAGTTTACCGACTCCAAGAAGCTTGAGCTTTATTATAATGGTGATCGGGTGGCTCAGCTTGAGATGGATTTTTTGCACGATGGTTCTCCGAAGATAACGAAACAGGCTTTTTGGCAAAAACCAAAGTCAAAAACCCCGGTTGTTAAGCCAAAAAAAGATTATACAGATATATTATGTCGTCTACTTTCTGAGCCGAATATTGCTTCAAAAGAGTGGGTTATCCGGCAATATGACCATGAGGTTCAGGCGGCTACAGTAATTAAACCGCTGGTTGGCGTGGCAAACGACGGCCCGTCAGATGCTTGTGTTGTGAAGCCGCGTTTTGATTCTTTAAAGGGATTTATTGTTAGCAATGGCATTAATTTTAAATATGGCGATTTAGATCCTTATTGGATGGCGGTCAGTTGTATAGACGAGGCCCTAAGGCAAATTATTTGTGTAGGCGGATCACTTAAACAGGCGGCTATTCTTGATAATTTTTGTTGGGGCAATCCTGATAAGCCTGACCGGTTAGGTGGTTTGGTGAGAGCTGCCTATGGCTGCTATGATGCTGCTCGTGGTTTTGGCGTTCCTTTTATTTCGGGAAAAGATAGCCTTTACAATGAATTTACTGTTGGCCGTAAAACAATTGCGATTCCCGGCACATTACTTATTTCTGCTATCGCTGTTATGGAGGATGTGTCTAAGAGTATAACGATGGATTTAAAGAAATCCGGTAATTTGCTTTATTTGATGGGTGAAACATACGCGGAATTTGGTGGGTCTCATTATTATGATGTTAGAAAGGTTAAGGGAGGCTTTGTTCCGAAAGTTGATTTTGCGAAATCCAGGCTTTTGATGCAAAAGATGTCAAAAGCGGCCGATAAAGGGCTTATACGTTCAGCACATGATTGTTCTGAAGGCGGCTTGGCTGTTGCGATTGCGGAGATGTGTTTTGCGGGAGGTTATGGCGCGAATATTTTTCTGAATGATGTTGCCTTTCATCCCAGCACTAAACGTGAAGATGATATTTTATTTTCAGAATCAAACTCCAGGTTTTTGGTAGAGGTAGAGCCATCAAAGCGGAAAGATTTTGAAAAGGCTGTTAAAGGTGTGGCTGGTAATATGATCGGATGCGTTAGTGAATCAGAGGTTTTAAAAGTTTTTGGCATGAAAGGAAAGTGTTGCCTGGAGGCTACTATTGGAGATTTGAAACAGGCATGGCAGGCCCCTTTAAAAGAGATAAAATAAAATGAGTATAGAACTTAAGAAAAAAAGAAAAAATTTAAAAAAAGGCAGAAAGCTTCCTAAGAAACAGCTGAAGACCACCTTTGAAAAAGATGAGGAAGGCCGTATTGAGCGCATCTCTCATGAGCTTGTGAATGGTTTCAACACCTTGTCTAAATATGAAAATGCGATATCTATTTTTGGCTCTTCCAGGCTTCGTCCGCATGACGAGTATTATAAGTTAGCTCAGCGTACTTCTTATTTGTTGGCGAAGGCCGGTTATCAGGTGATTTCCGGTGGAGGGCCGGGCATTATGGAAGCGGCGAATAAGGGCGCTAAAAAGGCTGGCGGGGTTTCGATTGGCTTGAATATCTATATTCCAACGGAACAGAAAGCGAACCGTTATGTGACGACACTTTTAGAATTTCACTACTTTTTTGTACGCAAGGTGATGTTTGTTCGCTATGCCAAGGCGTTTATTATTTTTCCTGGAGGATATGGGACTTTAGATGAATTGTTTGAGTCAGTTAATCTTATTCAAACATTAAGAATTCCAAAGTTTCCGGTTATTTTAGTTGGTAGCCGGTACTGGCGCGGCCTTTTGCATTGGATTATGTCAACGGTTTTGCGGCGCGATTGCATCGGCAAACATGATTTAAGTTTATTTTCTCTGGTAGATAAACCGGAAGATGCTATAGACATTATTAATAGGTTTTATGGTAAGGGTGTTCGCAGGCATGAGTTTTAGTAGGGCGGCAAGTTGTTGGCGAGTGTTCGGGTTGGTATGTTAACGGGTTAAACTCGCAAATTCGTTAACGCGTAAATTAGCTGATATAGTATTAACAACAAACATAATACGAGTTTCGTGATGGCAAAGCCAAGAGTATGTATTTTAAAGACCGCCGGAGTTAATTGTGATAAAGAGACGGCATTTGCGTTTGAAGCGGCGGGTGCTTCTACAGAGTTTGTCCATATTAATGAATTGGTGGCTCAAACGAAAAAATTGAGAGATTATCAGATTTTGGCTCTGTCGGGTGGTTTTACTTATGGAGATGACATTGCCGCCGGAAAAATTCTGGCTAACGAATTGAAGTTTAAACTTTTTGATGATGTGCGCGCTTTTATTGATGCCAAAAATTTAATTATTGGTATTTGTAATGGTTTTCAGGTTTTGGTGAGGGCTGGTATCTTGCCTGGCAATATTAACTTTAGCCAGGAAGCTACGTTATCTTTGAATGATTGCGGGCTTTTTCAGGATAAATGGGTTTATTTGAGTCAGCCGTGCGGAAAAGAGGCTAAGAGCGAAAGAAAATGCGTATGGACGAAAGGCATTGAGAAGGTGATTTATTTGCCCATCGCGCATGCCGAAGGAAAATTTATTCCCGCCAGCGAAGATGTTTTAGAAAAGATGAGGGCTCAGGGACAAATCGTTTTTCAGTATAGCGATAGAAATGGAAACTTGGATAATGCTTCTGTTAATCCCAATGGTTCCATTGACAATATTGCAGGTATCTGTGATGAGACGGGAAGAATTTTTGGGCTTATGCCGCATCCTGAGCGGTATTTGATTGGGCTGCAGCATCCTTCCTGGACGCGCGAAGGCTTAAAGGAAAGAGGCGATGGTTTTGCTATTTTTTCTAACGGCGTGAATTATTTTAAATGATGAGTTGTCATATGGCTATCTGAAAGGTTGTTTTTTATGGTAGATAATCGTCACGAGGTAGAAACACCAAAAGATCATTGCGGGCTTTTTGGTATATTTGGTTCTCCGGAAGCAAGCTACTTGATTTATCTTGGGCTTTACGCGCTGCAGCATAGAGGAGAAGAGTCTTGCGGTATTGTGACCAGTGATGCGCAAGAGTTGTTTATCCATAAGGATATGGGATTAGTAGCTGATGTTTTTGACGAAGCGGCTTTAAAAAGTCTAAAAGGCGGCCGTGGTATCGGGCATGTGCGTTATTCAACGACTGGATCCAGTCTTGTTAAAAATGCTCAACCTTTGTTTGTGGATTATTTAGGGAATTCTCTGGCTATCGCGCATAATGGTAATCTCATTAATAGCCACACCTTAAAGAAATCACTGGAAAAATCGGGCTCTATATTTCAAACAACATGTGATAGCGAAGTGATTGTGCATTTGATGGCGCGCTCAAAGTCAAAAGATGTAGTAAGCCGGTTGATGAGTGCTTTAAAAAAGATTAAAGGGGCTTATTCGCTTGTTTTACTGACGGAAGACAAATTAATCGGCGCGCGTGATCCTTTGGGTGTGCGGCCTTTATGTTTAGGAAAAAAAGATAATAGTTATTGCCTGGCTTCAGAGACATGCGCTTTTGATCTGATTGAGGCAAAATTTATCAGAGAGGTTGAGCCAGGGGAAATTGTTGTTATTGATAAAAAGGGCCTTAAGTCGTTTCGGTTTTCTGCGAAAAAGAGGAGCAGCGCTTTTTGTATTTTTGAACATATTTATTTTGCAAGGCCTGACTCTGTGGTTTTTGGTGAGACAGTGCATTTGGTGCGCCGCAAGCTTGGTGAAATTTTAGCACGCCAGCATCCGGTTGAGGCTGATTTGGTGGTGGCGATGCCGGATTCCGGGACTTCGGCTGCTTTAGGGTTTAGTATGGCCAGTGGTATCGCGCTGGATTTAGGGGTTATCCGTAACCATTATGTCGGTAGGACCTTTATTCAGCCACATCAGAAAATTCGTGATTTGGGGGTTCGGGTAAAATTAAATATTTTACGCGATGTTGTGCGTGGTAAACGCGTCGTGATTGTTGATGATTCTATTGTGCGCGGGACAACATCACGGATTAGGGTTAAAAATTTTCGTGCGGCTGGAGCTAAAGAGGTTCACATGAGGATATCTTGCCCTCCGCACAAGTTTCCTTGTTTTTATGGCATTGATTTTCCATCGCGGGATGAATTGATAGCCAATCGTTTTTCACTTTCTGAGGAAGCGAAGTACCTGGGCGTGGATAGCTTGGGGTATGTAAGCTTAGAGGGCTTATTTGAATCAGTAAAGTTTGATAAAAATAAATATTGCGCGGCTTGTTTTAATGGTGAATATGCCATGAGATGTTCCTGCGTGGATAAACATTGCCTGGAAAAAAATTGCCGTGCTTAATGATACAAGATACAGAAGAATGCACTAAATGAAATAGGAATCTTGAAATTCGAAACAAGTTTTAATATTTTAATTTTTATTATGTGAATTTAGATTATTTGAAAATTTTTTCGTGTTTTGATGTTCGGATTTTGACCATGTTTTTGACTACTAAAAGAAGAAGGTGTTTATGGGCTTAAGCTATAAGAGGGCAGGGGTAGATACGGTTAAAGCAGGAGCTTTTGTTGAAAGTATTAAAGAGCTTGTTCACAGTGGATTAGGCGCTCAATCGCAGGCGAGCATTGGTGGTTTCGGTGCCTGTTATGACTTGGCTGGGGCCAAACATAAAAATCCGATGCTGGTTTCTTCTTGTGATGGGGTTGGGACAAAACTTAAAATTGCAATCGCCTCTGGTATTCATGATACGGTGGGGATAGACCTGGTTGCCATGAGTGTTAATGATGTTCTTTGCACGGGCGCTAAACCATTATTTTTTCTGGATTATATTGCTACCGGAAAAGTTAAGCCTCCTGTTTTAAAAGATGTTGTTAAGGGAGTGATAGCAGGATGCCGAGAGGCGGATTGTCTCTTGGTTGGGGGTGAGACTGCTGAGATGCCGGGGATGTATAAACCTGGAGATTATGATTTGGCTGGTTTTTGTGTTGGCATCATGGATCGTAGTAAAGTTTTAGGTGCTAAGCGTGTTGGGATGGGGGATGCGGTGATTGGCCTTTCTTCAAGCGGGCTGCATTCTAATGGATTTTCTCTGGTGCGCAAAGTTTTTTCTGTTGTTGAGCTTAAATCGCGTGCGTCTGAATTGCTGACGCCAACGCGTATTTATGTCAAGCCGGTTTTAAAAGGGCTGGCTCAATTTAATGCAAAGAATTGTAATATTAAAGCCATCGCGCATATTACCGGAGGAGGCTTTTATGAGAAGGCTTTAAGGGTCGTGCCTGCGCACATGACGATGATTATTTACAAAAATGCCTGGGTAGCACCTGAGATATTTTCTGAAATTCAACAGAGAGGCAAAATGAATGACAAGGAGATGTTCAGGACTTTTAATATGGGTATAGGCATGATTCTTGTGGTTAAGGATAAAATAAAAATGGATGTGGTCCGGGCATTTTCCAGGTATGGCGTAAAAAGTTATTTAATTGGTGAGATCGTCAGTGGTGTTGGTAGCGTGACGGTTGTTTAATCCGCTTACGCGGGATTTTCATTTTAAGGATAATAATAGGTTTAGAAATAGAAGGTTAGGGAACTTCAGTTATGAAGATATTAGTGATCGGTTCTGGTGGTAGAGAGCATGCGCTTGTGTGGAAGTTGGCGCAAGAGGAAAAGGTAAAAAAAGTTTATTGTGCCCCTGGTAATGCTGGTATCGCGCAATCAGCACAGTGCCTTGCGATAGAAGCTCATGATTTGGATGGATTGCTTTCTTTTGCCAAAGAAGAAAAGATTGATTTGACTGTTGTTGGCCCTGAAGTGCCGCTGGTTAATGGCATCGTTGATAGATTTCAGGAGGCAGGCCTTAAGATTTTTGGCCCTTCAAAAAAAGCCGCCCGGCTTGAAGGAAGCAAAGCTTTTGCTAAAGAGATTATGCGAAAATATGGAGTGCCGACCGCGGAATTTTTTGTTTGCAAAACTAAAGAGGATATTGATAAGGCTGTTGCGCGCCTGGGCCTTCCGGTAGTTTTAAAAGCAGATGGCCTTGCGGCTGGCAAGGGAGTTGTTATTTGCCGCACACAGGATTCGGTTGAGGTAGCTGCAAAGCAGATGTTTGTTGAGAAAATTTTTGGTAATGCCTCTTGCGAGGTTGTTGTCGAGAAATGTTTAGAAGGCGAAGAGGCATCTATTTTGGTGTTGACCGATGGGAAAAAAGTGATTCCGCTTGTTTCAAGCCAGGATCATAAGAGGGCTTGCGATGGTGACCAGGGGCCTAATACCGGAGGTATGGGGGCTTATTCACCGGCGGAGATTATTACGGATGATGTTATGGGCCTTATTATGGATAAAATTATTAATCCTATGATTGATGGTTTGTCCAAAGAAGGCATTGTTTATAAAGGGGTTTTGTATGCGGGTATTATGATGACTTCGCAAGGGCCGTACGTTTTGGAGTTTAATGTCAGATTCGGTGATCCTGAAACACAAGCGGTTTTACCCAGGCTCACGTCAGATTTAAGTGAAGCGATGATGTGGACTATTTCCGGCACAAATCCGCCTCAGCTTCAATGGAAAAAAGGGCCTTCCGTTTGTGTTGTTTTGGCTTCCGGCGGCTATCCTGGTTCCTATGAAAAAGGGAAAAAGATTTCAGGTTTAAAAGACGCCTGCTTGATGAAAGATGTTGTTGTTTTTCACGCCGGCACAAAGAAGGCTGCCGATTCGGATTTCTATGAAACAGCCGGAGGGCGTGTGTTAGGTGTGGTGGCTTTAGGTTCTGATTTGACAAAGGCGCTTCATTTGGTTTACGATGCTGTTGGGAAGATCCGTTTTGATAAGATGTTTTACCGCCGCGATATCGGATGGCGGGCGCTGAAAGCGCAAAATATAAGATAATAAGAATATAGATACAATAATATCGAGGTAGATATGAAAAATGTACAGGTCGCGGTGGTGATGGGCAGTATTTCTGATTTAGAAACGATGCAGGGCGCTATCGATATTTTGAAAGATTTTGGTGTTTCTTTTGTTGCTAAAGTTTTATCGGCGCACAGGACGCCGAAAGATTTAGAAGCTTTCGTTGTTGCAATGGAGGAGGCGGGTACACAGGTTTTTATCGCCGGTGCTGGTGGGGCAGCAGCGTTGGCAGGAGTTGTTGCTTCACATACTATGCGGCCGGTTTTAGGTGTGCCAATTGAAACAAAGAGCCTTAAGGGGTTGGATTCTTTGTTATCAACTGTCCAGATGCCAGCGGGTATTCCGGTTGCGACATTCGCTATTGGAGAAGCTGGAGCAAAAAATGCTGCTTTATTTGCTCTTTCAATATTGGCCTTAGATTCAAAAGATGCGGCTAAAAAGATTTGTTCTTTTAGGGGTGCGCAGGCAAAAAAAGTTCGTGCGATAAAAATAAAATATTAAACGATGCCTAAGATTATCAAGGTTAATCCTTCTGACATTGATCATAGCCTGATTAAAGAGGCTGTGAGTATTCTTGAAAACGGCGGATTGGTTGTTTTTCCGACGGAGACTGTTTACGGGATCGCGGCTAACCTTTTAAATGCCGCGGCTATGGAAAAACTGCGCAGGATTAAAAATGACCGCCAGGATAAGCAGTTTACGATTCATATAAGCCGCCAGGAAGATGTTGAAAAATACGCGGTTGATGTTTTGCCGCGGGCTTACAAGGTGATGGACTGGTTTTGGCCGGGCCCCTTAACGGTTGTTTTAAAAGCGCCTGATGGCAAATCAGTTGGTTTGCGTATGCCGAAGAATGCGGTCGCTTTAGACCTGCTTGCTAAAGTTGATTTTCCGGTCATCGCGCCATCAGCGAATCTTTCGGGGCATCAGCCACCAAAAGATGCACTGGCAGCTTTTAAAGAATTAGATGGCCTTGTGGATATGATTATTGACGCAGGGCCGGTGGAATTAGGGATGGAGTCAACTGTGATTGACGCGCGATCTTTACCTTTCAGGGTTTTACGAGAAGGTTTTTTAAAAACAGAAGATGTTTTAAAAGTAGCTGTTAAAAAGACGATTCTATTTGTTTGTACGGGAAATTCTTGCCGTTCAGTGATGGCAGAGTACTTGTTGAGAAGGAAGATGTTTGATCTTCATCGCCAGGATGTAGAGGCTATTTCTGCCGGAACATTCGCTTTTTTAGGGATTGCGCCTACACGAGAAACACAAAAGCTCGTTGGTGGCATAGGGCTTGATGCTGGTTCGCATCACGCGCAGAGGATCAACGAGGAGATGGTTAAAAAGGCGGATCTAATTCTTACGATGGAACGATTTCATAAGCAGGATGTTTTACGCCAGTTTCCTGAGGCGCATAAGCGGGTACATGTCTTAGGTGAATTCGCGGGGTTTCAAACCCCTGAATCGGAAGTGTCTGATCCGATTGGAAAGTCAGAAGAGTTTTATTGGAGAACTTTCGAAAAAATTAGAGAATTAATTGAAAATGTGAGCCCTTTATTATGAATATAAAAAAAATTGCTTTAGGTTGTGATCATGGTGGATTTGAGCTTAAGGAAAAAGTGGCTGTTTTTTTGCGCAAGACTGGTTATGATATTTTAGACTGTGGTGCTTATTCTGATGAGTCGATGGATTATCCGGATACCGCATACAAGGCGGCTTGCGCCGTTTCCAAGCACAAGGCGGACGCGGGTATTCTGATTTGTAAGAGCGGAATTGGCAATAGCATTGTGGCTAACAAGGTGTCAGGTGTGCGCGCCGCGCTTTGTTATAATATGAAAGCTGCCAAGCTTTCCCGTCAACATAATGATGCCAATGTGCTCGTACTAGGGGCTTCATTTATTAAGGCGGACATGGCAAAAAAAATTGTTGCGGCCTGGCTTAAGACTTCTTTTGAAGGGGGCAGGCACCTAAGAAGAATTAAAAAGATAGAAAGGATTGAGAAAAAATGCAGATGAATCTGAATTCTTTAAAAAAAGTGGATTCTGAAATTTATAAAGCTATTAGCCAGGAACTATCGCGCCAGCATCGTAATATTGAATTGATTGCCAGTGAAAATTTTACATCAACGGCTGTTTTGGAAGCTCAGGGGTCTGTGTTAACGAATAAGTATGCTGAGGGGTATCCGCATGCCAGGTGGTATGGTGGATGTGAATATGTGGATGAGGCGGAAACGTTAGCAAAAGAGAGGGCGAAAAAACTTTTTGGTGCTGAATATGTGAATGTTCAGCCTCATTCCGGAACACAGGCGAATATGGCTGTTTATTTTGCCGCTTTAAATTTAGGAGATACGGTTTTGGCTATGGATTTAGCTTGTGGCGGGCATTTGTCACATGGTTTAGCTCAAAATTTTTCCGGACAATTTTATAAAATTGTTTCTTATGGCGTCAGCCCAAAAACAGAAATGATTGATTATGATGAGGTTGCTGATTTGGCTAAAAGATACCGGCCCAAGCTGATTTTAGCCGGAGCTTCTGCGTATCCACGGATTATTGATTTTAAAAAGTTTCGTGAAATTGCGGATTCTGTTGGTGCGTATCTTTTTGTGGATATGGCGCACATTGCGGGTTTAGTGGCAGCAGGCCTTCATCCGTCGCCTGTGCCCTACGCGGAATTTGTAACGACAACAACACATAAAACGTTGCGCGGCCCTCGTGGAGGGATGATTTTGTGCCGCGCAGAATTTGGTAAAAAAATTGACAGTGTTGTTTTTCCTGGGATTCAGGGTGGGCCTTTAATGCATGTTATCGCGGCTAAAGCTGTAGCTTTAAAAGAGGCGCTTGCTCCGAGTTTTAAAAGTTATCAGAAGAAAATTCTTGCGAATGCTAAAGCGCTTGCGAGTGAATTAGAAAAAAAGGGATTGCGCATTGTTTCAGGTGGTACAGATACTCACCTTATGTTGGTGGATTTAGCGTTACGGGAAATGTCGGGCAAAGAGGCGGCTGCTTTATTGGATCGCGCCAGGATTACGGTGAACAAAAATCTTATTCCTTTTGATAAAAAGAGCCCCTTTGTGACAAGCGGCTTAAGATTGGGAACCCCTGCGGTAACGACACGTGGTATGGGTGTACCTCAGATGCGCCAGATCGCCAATATTATTTTTGATGTGGTAGCTTCACGTGGCGATGAGTCGGTTTTAGCTGCATCTCGCCGTAAAGTTGAGGGGCTGGTCAAAAAGTATCCGTTATATAAATCGCTTTGGAAGCAGTATAAGATTTAAAAGGAGAAGTATGGCTAAAAACAAAAAGAATGTTAAGTTGGCCAAAAAAGATCAGCGTCCCAGCTGGGATGAATATTTTTTAGAAATTGCTTCTTTGGTTGCTAAGCGTTCTACGTGTTTGAGGCGTAAAGTTGGCGCTTTGGTTGTTAAAGATAGGCGCATATTGGCGACGGGCTATAATGGAACGCCGTCCGGTATCCGTCATTGCGCGCAAGTCGGGTGTTTGCGTGAAAAAATGAATGTCCCTTCAGGGCAGAGGCATGAACTTTGCCGCGGCCTTCACGCTGAGCAAAATGTCTTATTGCAGGCATCTTTGCACGGTGTTTCTTTAAAAGACAGTGTTATGTATGTCACCAATCAACCTTGTCTGATTTGCACAAAAATGATTATTAACGCAGGGATCAGGGAAGTTGTCATGTCAGGCCTTTATCCGGATCCGATGGCTTTGGAATTTTTAAAAGAAGCGCGGATTAAGGTACGCCGCGTATAGAGTGTCAAAGAGTTCAAGTGACAGAGAGTCAAAGTAAATACAGGCAGGGACAAGGCTAAGCCTTGTCCGATATCATTTTAATTATAGTTAGTAAGCTGTTAACCCTGGCGTCTAAACACTGGAAAAATTCCTGACGAAATTTTTCTCAGTAGCCGCTAGGATTAACATTGTAAGGCCCCTTGCTTCATCAATGAGAAATTCTCATCTACGTGACAATTTCTCATTAAGCTTCGGG
>JBDREX010000043.1:0-25083 GCA_043819345.1 Candidatus Omnitrophota bacterium | reverse complement strand
CAGAATGACAGGAAGTGGCCAGAGATATAGAGTGTCAAAGTGTCAGAGTAAAAGACTGAGATTCCTGCCTGCAGCAGGCAGGCTTCGCTTAGAATGACGGAGGTTAGTAGAGATTCTTCGGGCTTCGCCCTCAGAATGACGGAGGGTGCCTTAGGATGACGGGGTGTTGGGTTTTTTTTGATTTAAATCTTTTCAATTGTTTGCTGCAGTTGGTCTAATTTACTTCTCATCGCTTTTGCCCGCCTTCTGTTTTTAATCGCAGAGACGGCGTCATCAAAGGCGCCTGTTTTTTCGCAGTATTGAGTTTCTTCAAGATTGAAAAGTGATTTGGCAGATACTAATGTGTAGGCTAGTCTATTGTTGAGGTAGAGCTGTATTGTTGTTATTTTTGGCGTATCGGAAAATTGGGGGTCCGGTACGGCTTTGTTGATGGCGCGCAAGAGTGCTTTGATATCAGTTCTGTCTTTTGTTGTTATGCTGCCATAGGAATCCCTGATAACCACACGCGTAATATCATGAGGGTTTATATCAAGGTAGTTTTCTTTGCAGGCCGTAAGAAACAGGCAAACAAAGACGATGGAGGCCGCAAAAGTTAATCTTTTCATTTTATGATTTAGAGATATACTATTAATTAAATACAGTGTATCTGATTGCGCAGCTTTTTCAAGCTTAATCGTGCATGGTTTTTAAGAGGAATAATATGTTTCTGCAGTTGATGCTGGACAGAAAATTAGTTATTTCCGGTTTGGTGTTTATTTTACTGTTCGGAGGGGCTATGGATAAGGCAGGCTGGCCCGAGGAGGCTGGTAAAGTTCGTATTTATAATGCCCGTAAGGGCGTTATAGAGGAAGTATCCAGAGTTTCAAAAACAGATGACGAATGGAAAAAGATACTGACGCCTGAGCAGTTTTATGTTATGCGCCAGAAGGGCACAGAGAAGCCTTTTTTACAGAAGTGTGAATTGCCGTCTCAGGAAGGGTTATATCAGTGTGCCGCCTGCGGAACGGATTTGTTTAATATTGAAAAAAAATTTGATTCAGGGACAGGGTGGCCGAGTTTTTGGGAGCCTGTATCAAACCTGAATATTGTTTTAAAGCCTGATGACAGTTTGTCTATGCGCAGAACTGAAGTTTTATGCGCGCGTTGCGGTGCTCATCTGGGCCATGTTTTTGACGATGGCCCGCCGCCGACGCACAAACGTTATTGTATTAATTCCGTTGCGTTGAAATTATATCAAAATGGAGGTTAGGGATGGCCGTTGAAAAGATGAATGAGAAGTATCGTTGTAATGTTTGCGGAAATGAAGTTGTCGTGACAAAAGTGGGCGGTGGTGAATTGGTCTGTTGTGGTAAACCGATGGAAAAGATAGAAGGGTAGAAGATATAGAGTGTCAGAGTAAAAACAAAAACTAGTTTGCGAGTTGACGGGTTTTGCGGGTTGACGGGTAAAAACAAAAAACACCAGTTACCAGACGACAGATGACAGAGGACAGAGAACAGACAACAGATGACAGACGACAGAGGACAGAAGACAGCGAACAGAAAACAGAAACAAAAACAAAAGCAAAAACAAAAGCAAAAACAGAAACAGAAAATACAGAAACAAAAGCAAAACAAAAAGCAAAAACGGGTTGACGGGTAAAAATAAAGATTTAGAGTGTCAAGCCAAGTGGTTAAACCCGCAAACGCGCTAACACGTAAACTCGCTAACAGAATAATTGGAGGTATCATGAGCAAATCTATTAAAGGAACGAAAACAGAAAATAATCTTCTCAAGGCTTTTGCGGGAGAATCACAGGCAAGAAATAGGTACACGTATTTTGCCAGTGCCGCGAAAAAAGAAGGATATGAACAGATTTGCGGTATTTTTTTGGAAACCGCTGAAAATGAAAAAGAACACGCCAAGGTGTTTTTTAAGTACTTAGAAGGCGGCGATGTTGAGATTACAGCTGCTTACCCCGCCGGTGCTATTAAAGATACAAAAACCAATTTGACAGAAGCTGCCGATGGCGAAAAGGTTGAGTGGAGCGTGCTTTATACAAATTTTGCAAAGGATGCCAAAGATGAAGGTTTTGAAGAGGTCGCGAAGTCCTTTGAACAAATAGCCAAGGTTGAAAAACATCATGAGGCACGTTATAGAAAGTTGATTGAGAATATTTCTAAGCAAGAGGTTTTCAAAAAGAAAGATTCTGTGAAGTGGCATTGTAGGAATTGTGGCTATGTTGTTGAAGGCTCAACAGCTCCTGACCAATGTCCGGCTTGTAAACATCCCCAGGCATACTATGAAGTTTTAGCGCAAAATTATTGAGGCCCTTCGCTACAGGGAAAAAGGTTTTTTGAGGCTGGTTTTATATGGAAAAACTCAAATTTCCGGCCCTAAGATTATTGACAGGGGAGTCATAATAACTTAATATGTACCAAGGGGTTGTTAAACTTTTTATCTTTCTGTGGCTGCCTGCGGCAAGTTTGCTAGAGTATGGTGAGCTCCAGATAAAGAGTTTGTCTGATTGAAGCATAACAATAAAAATTTGTTATTGATGAAAAAATATCTTTTCTTATTATTAGCCTGCGTTTTAATGGTTTCGGGTTGCGGAAAACCGGGCGATATTCATAAAATTTATGCCGGTTATAGTAGTTTTGGGCATATCTTGTTTGACAAGAACTATAGTTTTTCTTTCATTAAAGACGCTCTTCCCAGTAAAACATTCCTTTGCCTTGTCAGCTCCAATGCCAGAAAAGTTAAAAAATACTATTTTAAGAGTTGTGGCTTATTGGGGCCGCAGGAAGTTTTGCCTGAGGTGTATAAGGCTGTTTGTTACGCGGCAAACTTTCGCAACAGTGTCATGGTGGATGAAATTCTGCTTTTTGACCTCGAAGAACATTCAGTTATTAAAAGGTTCCTTTTGACTTCAGGCTATCGCCCCATTTTAATCAGGCGGCCTCGGTGGGCGGATGATATTTTTGTGCTGATTTATTCAAGAAATAGTAAGACTTGTTTGTTGAGAAAGATTGACCTTCACGATAACTCTTTTTCTAATCCAAAGGTCATTGGTTCTTTCAGTGTTGAGAATGCTTTTTTTATGGAAAAAGCACCTTTTCTTATCCTTGATGTTGTTAATGGCCAGGTGCGGGAGTTAATCGTATACGATATCAAACAGGAGGCGATTGTCCAACGCTACTTACTGGATGCTCCTGTTGTTGAATTAAAGGAGTCCGATGAAAAAGATGTGGTGTATGGGCTTTTTCAAATGCCTGGTGAGCTCAAGAGTAAAATTATGAGCTTTGGCTTAAAAGACAATAAGTTTTCAATAGTCGCGGAAATTGATGGCGAGTTGGAATCTATGTTGGTTGATAATAACATTTTTTATGTGATCGGCAAAGACCATAAGCGTCGTGATAAGCAGAGTAAGTATTGGCTGTATCCTCGCAATCTTTATATTATTGACCGCAATCGTTCTTCTGCTGTGGAAATTGTTAATTGGACAAAACGTCAAGGTAAATTTTTAGGGATGAATCCTGAAAACTGTTCTATTCTTTATGCTGTGACAGATAATGATGCGCCGGGAATATGGGTGATTAAAAATAGCGATGCTTTGTTGAAGGTTAAGAGGGTGATCCGGTAGGAGGGGTTCATATGTCTTTGGAGTACAAGATCAAATTGAATGACGCGGCGGGGCCAGAAGTGAGGATATCTGAGATATCACAATGGTCAGGCAAGTTTAATGTCTATATCAATGGCTCCCTTGTCAAATCTCTGGAAGAAAAGAAAAAATCTTACCCTATTGCTATGCCAGACGGCAGTGTAAAAAAAATGTTTGTTAAGCGTATTATTTTTGACCCTGCGCCTAAAATTGAAATTGATGGCAAAGAGATTTTATTGGCCAGGAAATTGTTTTGGTATGAACATGTTCTTGCCCTGACGCTGCCTTTTTTGTTGTTGTTGAGTGGAGGAGCTATTGGCGGCGCTTGTGGCGGCGGGGCGGCCTGTTTTAATTATCGGGTCTTGCGCGGCTCTTCTTCCTGGCTGGGCAAGATTTTTAAGATAGCCGGTATTTCTTTTGCCGCGTTTATCTGTTACATGGTTATCTATTTATTGGTATTGGGATTTATTCAAGCAATGACGGGTGGGCCTGTAAAAGCTGCGTAAGGGGTTTATCCGTTATTATTAATCAGCCGAATATTGTCGGCCTAGAGCAACTGGAGATGAGAATGAGAAAAATTGTATGTACGGGTATTTTGTTGATGGTATTGGCTGTTGTGAATGCGGGATGTGCTTTGATTGGGCCGGCTTTGGGTGCTGGCGCGGCTTACGGTATTTATATGGCAACAAGAAAATAAAATATTGTAAGGAGGGAGGATGGGATGAATTTTATTCACTCGCGTTTAGTTAAGGCAGCTATTTTTATAATCGCTTTCTTATTCATCTTAACTAAATCTATCTATGCGCAGGAAAAGCATGAGGCGGTGCAGATCTATTTAAACAGCGGAGATAAAATTTCGGGTGAATGCCTTGATGAAAATGATGATCAGATTATTGTTTTAAGCCAGGAGTGCTTAAGCCCTGTCACCGTTAAGAAATCCGCGATTAAAAAGATGAAGAAATCCAGCCCTGCTAAAGTTCCTGAACAATCGTCCCCTTCCCAGGATACTGCAGAATCTAAAGTATCTTTTGTGCCTAAGAATAGAGAGCAGGATGTTATTCTTCTGGAAAAAGAAGTTTCACAGGCAAAAGAGGTTCAGCGCAGAGAATGGGAGCGCAGAATTGCCCTTGGCTATACTAAGGCGACCGGAAATACGCAGAGCGGCATGGCTTCTGCCAGGGTTTCCCTTGATGGCAAGACAGAAGAGGATCAATACACTTTTAAAGCTGACTATTATTATTCTTCGGCCAACAATAAGATGGACGGCCAAAAGTGGGATGGCCTGGGCAGGTATTCTTTTAATTTTGGCGCGTCAAACAGGTATTACAACTATTATAAGGTTCTTGCCGACCATGATAGGTTTGCCAATATACAATACCGCGCTGTTGGTACGACGGGCTTGGGATATAAATTTTCAGATACGGATGATTTCAAATTGTTTACTGAAGCTGGCGCTGGTTTGGAATACACACAATTCAGAGACAATACCAAGAGGCGTTATGAAGCGGTTTTGACGCCAAGGATATTTTTTGAAAAAAAGATTTTTTGGAACGCGCGTATTTCAAGCGATGTTTCCTTATACCCTTCTTTAAGTAAGCGCTGGAATTACAGGTTGCATTCAGAAACTGCTTTAGTCAGCCCTCTCAGCGACGAGTTTTCTCTGCGCATAAGCTATATCCATGATTATCTTTCTAATCCGGGCTTTAACTCCAAAAAGAGCGATGTTATGATCGTATCGGCCCTGGAGTATTCGTTTTAAAGAATGGGCATTTTCGTTAGTGAATCGGTTAGGTTGTGAACTAGTTGGTGATTTTTAAGGGGGAACAGATGGCAAAACTTTTTAAAAAAAGCTTTGAAGAAGTAGGGTTGCCTCCCGGAATTCTTAAGCCTTCTCAGGAGGACAATAAGGAGCTCAAGATAACCGTTATTGATTATCGGGAATCGCACTTTCAGGAGAAAGTTGCTTTGTCCGTAGAGGATTGTTTCGCGTTTAAAGATGAACCGACGGTGACCTGGATTAATTTAGACGGCCTTAATAATCTTGCGTCTTTGGAAAAGCTTGGTGAAAAGTTTGGTATCCACCCTTTAGTTTTGGAGGATATTTTAACGACAGACCAACGGCCCAAGATGGAAGATTATGACAGCTATATTTATTTTGTCCTAAAAATGCTGGATTATAATAACGCGACCGGTGAAGTTGATGTTGAGCAGGTTAGTTTTGTGCTTGGAAAGAATTTTGTTATTTCTTTTCAGGAGCGCGAAGGTGACGTTTTTAATGCTGTCCGCGATCGTATTCGCAATGCAAAAGGGCGTGTGCGTAAAGAAGGCGCGGATTATTTGGCCTATGCTCTGATTGATGCCATTGTGGATAATTATTTTTTGATTTTAGAAAAACTTGGGGAAAAAATTGAAGATTTAGAAGAAGACCTCATAAAAGATACAACACAGGCAGCTTTACGGGCGATTCATGGCTTAAAAAGGGAGATGATTTATTTGCGTAAGTCTGTTTGGCCCTTAAGAGAAGCTATTGGTAATTTGCAGCGCAGCGGGTCGTCATTGATAAAAAAATCTTCCGGGATTTATCTGAGAGATGTTTATGACCATACCATTCAGATCATAGATACGATTGAAACGATGCGTGATATGGTTTCGGGTATGTTGGATATATATCTTTCAAATATGAGCAACAGGATGAACGAGGTTATGAAAGTGCTAACGGTTATCGCGACCATTTTTATCCCGCTTACTTTTATTACCGGTGTTTACGGTATGAATTTTAAACATATGCCCGAGCTGGATTCGCAATATGGCTATTTTATGGTCTGGGGTTTGATGATGGGCGTTGCGGGCTTAATGTTTTACTATTTCAAGAGGAAGAACTGGTTTTAGAAGGGGGGGATTATGAATTGGAAGCTGGTATGTGTTCTCGCACTTCTTATTTTGTTGGTTATTTTTACAGCTCAGAATTATGAGTTGATTGAAATACACTTTTTGTTTTGGTCTTTTCAGACAAGCCGGGCCATCATTATATTTGTATCTATGTGTATCGGTGTTATTATCGGATGGAGCCTTTCGTATTTAAGGAGGGATAGTTTTTAGCGTCAGAAGGGGGCATGATGGAGAGAAAAGATTGCGTTACTATTAAAGGAGGGGCTCTAACGTTATTAGGCCCGGAGGTTGTGGTGGGCCAGGCTGCTTTTGATTTTAAAGTGTTGAGCCCGGATTTAAAAGAGGTGGGCCTTGCGGATTTTGCGTCCAAGGTGAAGCTGATTGCTGCTGTTCCATCTTTGGATACGCCTGTTTGTGATTTAGAGATAAAGCATTTTAATGAACAGGCGGCGAGTTTGTCAGAAGACGTTGTTATTATTTTTATCAGCATGGACCTTCCTTTTGCTTTGGCGCGGTTTTGTGAGGCGTTTGATATCAAACAGGTAAAGACATTTTCAGATCACAGGGATGCTGATTTTGGTTTGAAGTATGGCGTCTTGATTAAAGAATTACGTTTGTTAGCCAGGACGATTTTCATTATTGATAGGGCAGATAAGATTCGCTATGTGGAACGTGTTAAGGAGATTACATTGCAGCCGGATTATGAAGCCGCGCTAAAGGCGCTTAAGGAGATTGTCTAATACAGGAGGAGAGGTTTTGGATGAAAATAAATGGCTTAAATAGGTTTTTTGTGTTTGTGTTTTTTTCTTTTTTTGTTTTTTTTGTTCAGTGTTTGCCGCTTTTGGCGCAGGATGCTCAGTTTGTCAACGCGGTAAAAGAAGCTGTTGAGAAAACACAGGGAAAAACCGTGTCTAAAGGGAATCAGACTGATACATCTATAGGCAATACTACGATAGATAAAACTGTCGCCGGTAATGTGACACAAATCGGAGCCATGGTTGATAATTTAAATCTCTTTAGTTCGGATGATGCGGCGATTACCAAGATTGATCAAAAAGCCGCGCAAACTCAGCAGGCTATTGACGCCAAGTCTGCTCAGGTAGATCAGGTGAAGAGTGAGGCTACGGAAGTGAACGCGCAAAGAGACGCGCTCACAAAAGAAATATTATTAAAGGAAGATGCTATTGCTATCGCTCAACAGGAACTGGATGGCATTACTGCACAGTTGAAAGTTAAGAAAACTCACAAGCTTCTCAAAAGATCAAAAGAGCTGACGCAAAATATTGCTCAGCTTCAGAAAGAGATGGACAGCGCTAATGATAAATTAAAAACAGTGACGACGAAGGCAGAGGCTGTTAATGAGCAGATATCGGCAAACGAGCAGCGTATTGAAGCGCTCAAAGACGCGCTGGCGGAATTAAAGAAGGAAAAAGCGGCCAAGCGTAGCATTGTTGATAAATTGGTTAGTTCAGGGATTATTGTTTTTGTGGGGATCGTTCTCTTTTTTCTTCTGCAATTGGGTTTAAAAAAGCTGGAACGGGTTATCAGTGAAAAAGACGCGATCAGGGAGAGTGAAACAACGCTTCGAATTAAGACTCTCGCGAAACTGTTTAGCTGGTTGGGGACGGTTGTTCTTGTGGGTATTGTTATTTATATGGTCTTAGCCGATTTTGGTTTGGATGTGGCACCCTTATTGGCTGGTGCCGGTATTATCGGCTTGGCGTTTGGTTTTGGAGGCCAGTATTTGATTCGCGACCTGATTAACGGATTTTTCATTTTGTTGGAGGGTCAATACCGGTTGAATGATGTGGTCCAGATTGGAGACTTTGGGGGATTGGTGGAAAGCATTAATTTGCGCACCACCACATTGAGAGATTTGGAGGGGCGTGTTGTTATTATTCCTAACAGCGAAGTTAAGACGGTCGTGAATTTTACAAAAGAATTTGCTCACGCCCTTTTTGATATTGGCGTAGCTTATAAAGAAAACGTTGATCGGGTGATGGATGAGATTAAAAAGTTGGGCGCGCAGATGAGGAAGGATCAATATTTTGGCCGTTTGATTTTAGAGGACCTTGAGATGTTGGGGGTTGATGATTTTTGTGAGTCGCACGTTTCTATTAAATTTCGCATTAAGACATTTCCTATTAGGCAGTGGGAAGTAGCGCGGGAATTTCGCCGCAGGCTTAAGAATCGTTTTGATGAGTTGAATATTGAGTTTCCGTTTCCGCATAGGACACTTTATTGGGGAGTGGGGCCTGATAATGATTTTATGAAAAAACTTGCGGCAGCTGAATATTTTAAGAAACAAGAAAAAAATGACTAAGGGCAGTGTGCCTTTTGTGAAAACAGGCACTTTGATAGCTTCCGATAATGAGAAGATTTCTTTTCGGCATTATAGCCGGCAGCATAAAGAAGTTATTGTGATCGCGCATGGCTTTTTTAATAGCAAAGACAGCATTTTATTGAAGGCGTTAAAGAGTGCTTTGATCGGTTGTTATGATGTGATTATGTTTGATTTTCGGGGACACGGCAAAAGCAGCGGCCTGTTTTCCTGGACTTCAAAAGAGCGCTTTGATTTAGAGCGGACCCTCGTTTATGCCCGTCAAAAATATAAAAAAGTTGGATTGATCGCGTTTTCTTTAGGCGCTTCCATTGCCATTAACTTATTATCAAAAAAACATATGGCAGATAGCTTTGTCGCGGTGAGCGCGCCAAGCGAATTTGAAAAAATTGATTTTAAATTCTGGAAGCTGGATTTTGAAAACGATATCCTCTTTAATTTAAAGAAGGGCGGAAAAGGCAAGGGTGTCAGGCCCGGAGCATTTTGGTTAAAAAAAGATAAGCCGATTAGCCTGGTATCAAGAATGAAAACCCCTGTTTTATACATTCACGGCGATAAAGATTGGGTTGTGGGGTGTCAGCATTCCCTAAAGCTTTTTAATAAGACAAAATCTAAAAAGGAATATGTGCTTATTGCTGGTGGGCCTCATGCGGAATATCTCATGAGAAAGCATGGCTGGCATTTGGTTTCAGTGATTAAGGCGTGGTTTCAGGACACCTTAAAAGAAGGTGGCAAGGGCACGGCATGAAAGAGTCTTATATATTTAGCCTAAAGAGTTTCAACATCTATTATATCAGTGTTTTTATTACGGTTTTTCTTCTCATTGTTTTCTTAAATTTCATCTTTCTCTGCTTCTTTTATGCAGCAAGTCAGTTGGCGGGGGCGCGAATCCCTGTTAAAGTTTTTGAACTTCTCCTGATGATGTTTTTTGCCAATGCCGCTTTTGCCATGACGGGAAAAGTGATAAAAAAAATTTTAAAGGACAGAAAAGATATTTTTAGGCCGAAAAAGCTTGTTTTAGAAGACAGCTATTTCCTTTATCAGGACGAGAAAGGCCGTGAGCATACGGGTTACTGGCCGGATGTTAAACAGGTTAGCGTGATGATGATGAAAATGGGTTATCGGGCAAAGGTTGTTTTAAAGAATTTTGATTTTGTTTTTTATTCTTATGAATTTGAAGAGATCCCTGATAATTATAAAGCGATGACAAAAGCTTCATTCAGCGCGGAAACTTTTATGCACATTTTGACAGTTTTTCGACAAAGAGCGAATAATTCCGCTTGGAAGAAAGATTTTTTTCTTAGGTTCAGAAAATTACCTTTTGAAAAATAATACAGGACAATAGGAGGGATTAAGAAATGGTAAAAGAGCGTTTTTCAAAGCCGCAAGCGCTGCGGTTTGGTTGGGATATCTGGAAAAAGAATATAGGTTTTTTTATGGCAGTTTTATTTATATCTTTTTTAGTCCGGCTGGCTCCGGCTTTTCTGGCGGCAATTTTTAAAGATGAGGCACCTTTTGTTTCGGCTCTTGCAAATATTTTCTATAGCCTTATTGGGATTATTATCAGTATAGGGTTTATCAAAATAGCCTTGAGTTTTTGCAAAGGTAAACAGCCTGAAATTGCGGATCTTTTTAGGGGCTATCGCTTTTTTTTCATTTTTTTATTTGGTTCTATCCTCTATGGGCTAATATTCCTTGGGGGAGTGGTATTGCTGGTGGTTCCGGCAATTATTTGGGGGATCCAGTTTCAGTTTTTTACGTATTTTATCATTGATCAAAAAGCCGGCCCCATAGAGGCCTTAAAAAGAAGCAGCAGGATTACGCGCGGGGTTAAGTTTGAATTGTTTATTTTTAATATGATGGTTTTGGGTATTAACCTTTTAGGGCTGCTGGCGTTTGGTGTTGGGGTATTGGTTTCGGCTCCGGTAACGATGTTGGCGACCGCGTTTGTGTACCGCAAATTACTTGAAGCAGAGAGGCATCAACCAGCGGTTGAAGTATTACTAAAATAGAATATGTCAGAATATATTTGTCCACATTGCAAAAGGCCGATTTACGATGATGAGGCATTGCTATGCCTGTATTGCGGCGAAAGCTTAGAACGCGGCGTTGGATTTTTAGGAAAGATGAAGTATCCTGGCCATTATGCGATTGTTCTCATTATTTTGATATTGGTGGTCATTATCGCTTTTCTTTTTTTGATGGCATAGCAGTGATTATTTTTTGTCGTTCGAGATTTAGGTGTTAACTGAAATATGAAGGATTTTTCAAAAAAATTAGTTTTTTGGTACAAGAAAAATGCTCGTGATTTACCCTGGCGTAATACGCGCGATCCCTATAGGATTTGGGTGTCGGAAGTCATGCTTCAGCAGACAACGGTGAACGCCGTTATTCCGTATTATGAGCGTTGGATAAAAGTTTTTCCAACGGTTCAAAGTGTTGCGGCTGCTTCTCAGGAAAAGCTGCTTCGAGAGTGGCAGGGCCTGGGGTATTATCAGCGTGTCCGTAATTTGCAAAAATCCGCTCAAATCATTTCCAGTGATTATCAAGGTAAAATTCCCAATAATGCTGATGATTTAAAAAAACTGCCGGGTTTTGGCCCCTATACAACGGGTGCTGTTTTGAGTATTGCTTTTGATAAGAAATATCCTATCATTGATGCTAATGTGAGGCGTCTTGTTATGCGCCAATTGGCCTTGCGGGGCCGCGCAGATCATTCCCAGGATGAAGAAATATACCATTTTTTGCATAATGTTATGCCGGATAAGGAGATTTGCTTCTTTAATCAGGCATTAATGGAGCTTGGCGCCTTAATCTGCCGCATGTCTCAACCTCTATGTGGGAAATGTCCTGTTTCCCGCGGTTGTCAGGCTTTTCAAAAGCAGTTGCAGGATATGATTCCTGAACAACGCAAGGTTGCGATAGAAAAGATAAGGGTGGTGGCACTGATTATTGAGTGCCGAGGCTGTTATCTTATTCGTAAGAGGCCTGAGAAGGGGTTGTTGGCCGGTTTATGGGAATTTCCAACAGTGGAGGTAAAAAAAGGTGAATCATTGAAAAAGGCTTTGAAACGATTGTGTGTTTTGGAGGGAAGGGGTTGCCAGGTATCGTCAATGCTACCGCTGGTTGTCAGCCATTTTTATACAAAGTTTCAGATAACAATTTATGCCTGGAAGGGCCAGCTACAAGCGCGCCCGCGGATACCGAGGGGCTATAAGTGGGCAACGCTCTTACAGATGAAAAAGAAGGCAATGCCATCAGGCTGTGTTAAGATTCTAAAATTATTAGAAAAAACAGGATAGTTCGTCCGGAGGCTATTTTCTTGAAATATTTGTTGTGGCAGGCAATTTTTTCATGGATAATGATGTGATCATTTACTATTTATGAATCAAATAGCCTAAAAAGCTTAAAAAAAGCGGAAGTTCTAACGCAATAGGGGTTCAAAATGGATAGAACAGAGAAAGATTTTAAGATTGAAACGCTTATGCTTCATGGTGGACAGGAGCCTGATCGGGCAACAGGCGCGAGAGCTGTGCCTATTTATCAGACAACTTCTTATCAATTTGAAGATTCGGACCACGCGGCTAATCTTTTTGCTTTTAAGGAGTTTGGCAATATTTATACACGCTTGATGAATCCGACGACGGAAGTTTTGGAAAAGCGCGTTGCTTTGTTTGATGGGGGTGTTGGGGCTTTAGCTGTGGCGAGTGGGCAGGCGGCTATTACATTGGCGATTTTAAATATTGCCCAGGCAGGAGATGAGATTGTCAGCGCGGATAATCTTTACGGCGGGACATATACGCTTTTTCGCTATACATTGGCGCGTTTGGGTATTCATGTCAAATTTGTGAAATCAAATGATTTGGATGCGTTCGCGCGGGCCATAACACCAAAAACAAAAGCTTTTTATACGGAGTCTATTGGTAATCCGAAATTAGATGTGGCGGATATAGAAGCCTTGTCACAATTGGCGCATAAAAATGGGATTCCGTTAATTGTGGATAATACCTCGGCTCCTTATTTGTTGAGGCCTATTGATTTTGGCGCTGATGTTGTTGTGTATTCGGCGACAAAATTTATTGGCGGGCATGGGACTTCTATCGGTGGCCTTATCGTGGATAGTGGTAAGTTTGATTGGGGCAATGGAAAATTTCCTTTAATTGCTGACCCGGATCCGAGTTATCATGGGATAAATTTTATTGAGATGTTAAAACCTGTCGGCAATATCGCCTATATTTTTAAGGCCAGAGTATCTCTCTTGAGGGATTTGGGGCCGGCTATGGCACCTTTTAACGCTTTTCTTTTTTTACAGGGGCTTGAAACATTGCATTTGAGAATGATTCGGCATTGTGAAAACGCGCAGAAGGTGGCACAGTTTCTTGAAAAACATCCTAAAGTGGCCTGGGTTAATTACCCGGGGCTTGCGTCAAGCCATCAGGCGTCTAAGGCAAAGAAATATTTGCCTAAAGGTGCGGGTGCTATTATAGGATTTGGCATTAAGGGGGGTATTGCGGCTGGCAAAAAATTTATTGATTGCCTGAAGATGGTTTCACATTTGGCTAATATTGGAGATGCAAAGACTTTAGCGCTTCATCCGGCGACAACGACACATCAGCAGTTGAGCCCTGAGGAGCGTCAGGCGGCTGGCGTATCGGATGATTTTATCAGGCTTTCTATTGGCATTGAGCATATTGACGATATTCTTGCCGATATTTCACAGGCTTTGGATAAAGCGGTTCTATAAAGAGGAGCTTTTTGCTTTGAAGATAGCGCGCGATATTACATGCTTGACCGGCCACACACCTTTGGTAAAAATCAATAAAATGGCTCAGGGGCTGGATGTGGTTGTTGTGGCGAAACTGGAATATTTTAATCCGCTTTCAAGCATAAAAGACCGTATTGGCGTTGCTATGATTGATGCTGCAGAGACAGCAGGTATTTTAAAGAAAGATTCTGTTGTTATTGAGCCGACGAGTGGTAATACGGGTATCGCATTGGCTTTTGTGTGTGCGGCGCGCGGGTATCGTTTGATTCTGACGATGCCGGATACGATGAGCCAGGAGCGCAGGCAGTTGTTAACGGCTTTGGGTGCTGAGGTTGTTTTAACGCCAGGTTGTCAGGGTATGAATGGCGCTATTGAAAAAGCCAAAGAACTTTGTCGGGAAATAAAGACGAGCTTTATGCCGCAGCAGTTTGAAAATCCTGCTAATCCGCAAATCCACCGCCAGGCCACAGCAGTAGAAATCTGGAAAGATACAGGCGGAAAAGTTGATATCCTGGTGGCTGGAATCGGCACAGGTGGGACCATTACAGGAGTTGGCGAGTTTTTAAAAAAGAAGAAGCGGAGTGTTAAAATCGTTGGCCTTGAGCCTGAAGATTCTCCTGTTTTATCGGGAGGTAAGGCCGGATCTCATAAAATTCAGGGAATAGGAGCTGGTTTTATGCCGGCTGTTTTGAATAGGGAAATTATTGATGAGGTTATGTGTGTTGGCAGTGATCAGGCGATGCGGGTAGCTGCCGGCTTAGCCAGACAGGAAGGGATTTTAGCTGGAATTTCTGGCGGGGCCGCGATGTGGGCTGCACTCGAAGTGGCTAAGAGAAAAGAATCAAAAGATAAAATGATTGTTGTTATTTTGCCTGATTCGGGCGAGCGCTATTTATCAACGGGATTATTTGCTTGAGGATGACCGCAGCAAAGGAGAGGCTATGGACGCAGAGAAGACAATAGGGCAAGTTGAGACAAAGTGTTTTTCTTTTGCGCACGGCTCAGATGAGCTGGTTTTAGAGTCGGGCCAGGTTTTAAATGATGTCACAATAGCCTATGAAACATATGGCGAGCTTAATCAGGAAAAAACCAACGCGATTTTAATAACACATGCTCTTTCCGGAGACGCCCATGCTGCCGGTATGCATCCGGGGGACAAGCATCCCGGCTGGTGGGATTCTATGATTGGGCCCGGCAAGGCTTTTGATACAGAAAAATATTTCATGATCTGTTCTAATGTTTTAGGTGGATGCAAGGGCTCTACGGGGCCATCCTCCATTAACCCTAAAACAAAAAATCCCTACGCTTTGGATTTTCCCATGATTACTATCGCCGACATGGTTAAGGCTCAAAAAAAACTGGTTGAACATTTTGGTATAAAAAAATTGTTGTGCGTTGTTGGTGGGTCTATGGGCGGGATGCAGGTTTTGCAGTGGGTCTCATCTTACCCGCAGATGGTCAGCTCTGCTATTCCTATCGCGACAACCTTAAAGCATTCTCCGCAGCAGATCGCTTTTGATGAGGTTGGCCGGCAGGCTGTCATGGCTGATCCGGAATGGAGATCCGGCAATTATTATGGGCAGGGGCAGCCTGAAAAAGGCCTGGCCGTAGCACGCATGATTGGGCACATCACTTATATGAGTGACCAGTCTATGGAAGAGAAGTTTTCCCGGCGGCTGAAAGACAAAAGTTACAGTTATCAATTTTCCACGGATTTTGAAGTTGAAGGGTATCTCCGGTACAGGGGAGATAATTTTGTTAAGCGTTTTGATGCCAACACGTATCTTTATATTACGAAAGCGATGGATTATTTTGATTTGTCCGGAGAAAAGCTCAGGCCTTATGGAGAGCCAATAGATACCAGGTTTTTGGTTATCGCGTTTCATTCTGACTGGCTTTATCCTTTGTATCAATCACAGGAGATCGTCCGTCAGTTAAAGATGCGCCATGTTGACGCGACTTATTGCGAGATTAAATCAACATATGGCCACGACGCTTTTTTACTTGAGATAGAAGAGCAGACGCACCTGGTAAAACATTTTTTAAATAAAACATTTATGGAGCAACAACCCTAGGTAAAAAACGATGAATAATCCGATTCGCCTTGATTATAAGATTATCGCAGATATTATTAAGCCTGGCTCCAGGGTCTTAGACCTGGGTTGTGGTAATGGGGAGCTTTTGCATCTTTTGGCTAAAATGAAAAGTGCAAAAGTGCAGGGAGTGGAATTATGCGAAGAGGCTATTTATAAATGTGTGGAAAAAGGGTTAAGCGTTTTTCATAGTGATATTGATTCAGGGCTGGTTGGTTATCCGGATCAATCTTTTGACTATGTAATTTTGAATCAGAGTATGCAGGAAGTTATAAAAGTTGATTATGTGATCAAAGAAGCTCTGCGTGTTGGCCAAAAGGTTATTATTGGCTTTCCTAATTTTGCTTATTTTCGGGCGCGTCTTCGGCTTCTTTTTCGGGGGAAGGCGCCGATGACACCGGCTTTGCCGTATAGCTGGTATAATACACCGAACCTGCATTTTTTAAGTATCAGTGATTTTAAGGATTATTGCAAGGCGGAGAAGATAAAAATTCTTAAAAAATATTATTTGGGCCGGGATAGTGTTGTTCGGGTTTGGCCTAATTTTTTCGCTTTAAATGTTGTTTTTGTGATTATGAAATAAAATAGATAGACATAGTTTTATCTATTTGCCAGAATTGACAGCCTGAAAGATTTGAATTTGATTTTTAGGCTCTGGCCATTGTTTATTGTAATATTAACCGAGAGGTCTCTATGCCTTATATTAATTTGAGATTAGTTGGCAAACTGACGAAAGAGCAGAAGCAGCAAATTGCTAAAGAGTTTTCCGATACGCTTTTGAGAGTGGCCAATAAGCCCAAGGAAGTGACGTATCTGGTGTTTGATGAAGTGGATGGCCAAAATTGGGCTTGTGGAGAAAAGTTTGCCGGATAATATAGTTGATGGGATGAATATGTGTTTTTTGGATGAGTTGAAAGGAAAAGTTTTATGAATAATGAATCATCGGTTAACAAGATAAAGAGGTTGTACCAATTTGGCCAAAGCCCCTGGTATGACAACATTGATAGGCGCATCATTGATAATGGAGAGCTTAAGGGATTACTTGATATGGGGGTTATGGGGGTGACTTCTAATCCGACTATTTTTGAAAAAGCGATCAATGGTTCTTCTGTTTATGATGAGAAAATTGCTACTTTGCATCAGCAGGGAGCGAAAACAGATGTTATTTATGATGAGCTGACGGCAGATGATGTTAGGGATGCGGCGGATCTATTTTTAGGTGTATATGAGCGCACGAAGGGGTTAGACGGCTATGTTAGTATCGAGGTGTTACCGCTTTATGCTAATGATGCCAATAAGACTGTTGAATATGCCCGCTACATTCTTCGTAAAATTAACCGCAAAAATATTATGATTAAAGTGCCGGCAACTCCTGAGAGCCGTCGAGCTATTCGTATGCTGACGCGGGAAGGTATAAATGTAAACGCGACTCTGATATTTTCTGTTCCTCAGTATGAGCATGTGGCCGCGGCCTATCTGGAGGGTTTATGGGATAGATTGCAGGACGGAAAGGAAATTAATAATATTTTTTCTGTGGCAAGCGTATTTGTCAGCCGGATTGATACGAAGACAGATCAGATTATTGATGCGTTGTGCAGGCGCATAGATGACTATGGTAAGCGCGAGCAGCTTCATGGTTTAAAAGGGACAATCGCTGTTTCTAATTGTAAGATGATTTATCAGAATTTTAAGGAGATTTTTAGTGAGCGTAGTTTTGGTGCTCTGAAAGCAAAAGGTGCTAATATGCAAAGGCCTTTGTGGGCTTCGACAAGCACGAAAAATCTTGCTTATTCTGATTTGTTGTATGTGGACAATCTTATTGGTCCTTTTACAGTGAATACAATGCCGCATCAGACTCTTATGGCGTTTGCGGATCATGGGCGTTCTTTTTTAACATTGGAGAGCAAATTAGAGAGGGCCAGGGGGAATCTGGTTTTATTCAAGGAATTAGGTGTAAATTTGGAATCGATTTGTGATGAGGCGCTTGCTTCAGGGGTAGAGGCTTTTAAATGTTCATTTGAGGCAATTATTGAATCTCTGAAGAAAAAAGCTGCCTAATTGATTGAAATATACGCTGTTAAGATCCAGCCTGCCTAATTTTTATGGCAAAAGAGTTTTCCTTGAGAGTAACTAAAGGTTTTGTTATAATGATGCCCTTCATTGACCGGCTTGTTCCTCGTAAGTATATTAGCGATATAAAAATTATACAGCACTAAAATTTTGGAGAGGTGGCTGAGTGGTTGATAGCAACTGCCTGCTAAGCAGTTGACCTGGGCAACCGGGTCCTCGGGTTCAAATCCCGACCTCTCCGTATTTTATTTTATCCCATCTTTTGGGATAAAATATAACATTGAATGGAATTGTTTTAGGGATTTGAAGCCGACCCGAACGGCATTGCTCCGAGTGAGGGCGGCCGGTTCCGAAGGAGTCGAGCGAATGCGAGGCGGGTGAGGAAAAATCCCGACCTCTCCGTATTTTATTTTTACTCCCTCGGATGTCGGGCTGGGGGGGGAGGAAGAAAAATTTCGACCTTTCCGCTTTTTCTGGACAGTCATTTTTCTACGTTCAAGATTTATAGTTTTGACCAATGAAACCATTTTAAGAGATATTACTATCTCTTAAAATGGTTTTTTCTTTTTTGGCAGTTCTTTGTGAATCTTCTATTTTTAGCTTTTTATCTGTGATATAATTCAGCGAAAAAAGATTACAACTGATTGGCATAAAAATGGTTATTCAGAAAAACAATCTTATAACTTTGCGGCATTTGCTTTTAATAGGAATACTCGGTTTTTTCGTCTATCTGAATTCTTTAAACGGCGATTTTATTTGGGATGATGACGTTTATATAAGGTATAACGCGCATATAAGAGATTCTTCCTGTATTTTCAGGGCTTTTTCTGAGAAGATGGCAGACGGATACATAGGGGTAACATCTTCCGGGAATTTTTATCGCCCTCTTCAAAAGATTTTATACACGATAGGCTATGCGTTTTGGGGGTTGCAGCCTCTTGGCTACCATCTTCTTAGTCTTATTTTACATATTGGGGTGGCTTTATGCCTTTACTGGCTGATAACCATCATTTTTACGGATCAGATTTTTGCATGGATTGTCGCTCTTTTGTATGTTGTTCATCCGGTCCATGTTGAGGCTGTGGCAAATATGTCGGGCACACAGGATCCGTTGTCATCGGTTTTTCTTCTTCTGGCCTTTGTCTTTTATTTAAAAACTGACCGTTCTTTTCGGGCATCTTCCTTAATTTTTACTCTGTTTTGTTTTTTTGGGGCCCTTTTGTCTAAAGAGAATAGTATTGTTTTTCCTCTTATTTTATTGCTCTATCACTACGCTTACAAAAAGAAGATAAAACCGGTGTTGTTTATATTGGTTTTAGGCTTAATCTTTTTGTATTTTCTTGTGAGGGTGACCGCTTTGGGTTCTTTTCCCCTGGAACCAGGCAAATCTGGCTTGATGTTTGCGCGTATTCCCAGTTTTTTTGTCGCTTTTATAAATTATATCCGCATTTTATTTTTTCCTATTGACTTGCGTGTGCATTATGGCGATATGTTGTTTAGGTATAGTGATGTGAAAGTTTTGTTAGGGATGCTATTATTTGTCGTTACATTATGGTATGCGATAAAGAATAGGCAGAGGGATAAACTTTTCTTTTTTTCAGCGGGCTGGTTTTTTATTTTTCTTTTGCCTTTGACAAATATCTATCCTATTAATGATTCTTTTATGAAGGAGCATTGGCTATACTTACCTTCTATAGGCTTTTTTCTGATTCTATCCCGCAGCTTGTTAAAATTCTGCAATAATGAGAAGTTAAAAGTTTTTGGTCTTATGAGTTTTATTATTATTATGGTTTCTTGTTCTGTTTGTACTATAAAGCTTAACGCTTATTGGAGAGATCCTTTTGCTTTTTTTAAAAGATCATTAACATATCTTCCTGATTATGCTGTTTTTTATAATGAGCTTGGCATAGAATATGAGAAGCTTGGATTATCTCAGGAAGCATCTGGTTTTTATCAAAGAGCGTTATCCAAGAATCCTCGATATATTGATCCCTATTTTAATCTTGGGAGGGCTTTTGTACGAGAAGGGAAATATGCCGAGGCCATCCCTCTTTTTCAACAGCTCTTACTAAACAATCCGGAAAATCTTTCATTGTATTATTCTGTTGCTTATTGTTACGGTAAGATCGGCCGAAAAGATGAGGCCGCAAAATTGTGCGATCAGGCTTTGCAAAAGACTGCTGAATATGCCCAAAAGTATCGGGCGTTAGGGGATAAATATAAAGAGATTAATCAGGGGAAAGATGCGATCATTGCTTATAAAAAAGCTTTGAGTTTTGTGCCTGAGGATGTTTCGCTTAATAATGATTTAGGATGCGCGTATATTTTGGATGGTGATTTTGAGCAGGCTATAAGGCTGTTTCAGGAGGTTTTACGCACGGATCCTTCAAACGCGACGATTCATAATAATTTAGCTCTGGCTTTTTATTACAGCAAGAAATACGATTTGGCGGTTAGTCATTTTGATACAGCAGCTAAGCTTGGTTATCAGGTTGACCCTACGATTTTGTCTCACCTTAGGTCATGTCGATCAGATAATCTTCGGGGAAGGGATATATGAAGCTTTCTATTATTATGCCTATTTATAATGAGGAAGCGACTTTGAAGCATATCATTGAAAAAATATTGTCAGTTGATATAGACAAGGAGCTGATCATTGTTAATGACGGTTCAATAGACCGATCAAGCCAAATACTAGATACAATAAAGAATGACTCTATAAAGATTATTAAACACTCTCATAACCAAGGGAAGGGAAGTGCTATAAAGACGGGTTTGTCCTGTGTGACGGGGGATATCGTTGTTATTCAGGATGCGGATTTGGAATATGATCCGGCGGATTACATTAGACTTGTGGAGCCTATTGTTGCAGGTGAGGCAAAAGTTGTCTATGGATCAAGGTTTTTGATCAAAGGGAATAGTATTTCAAAGTCTTATTACGCGGCAAATCGTTTTTTAACTTTTCTTACAAATCTATTGCACGGTTCTCGTCTTACCGATATGGAGACTTGCTATAAAGTATTTTGTACAGATATTCTTAAGGGTTTGGACCTGGATTCAGATGGATTCGAAATTGAGCCAGAGCTGACAATAAAAGCCTTAAAAAAGGGTTATAAGATACGCGAAGTGCCGATTTTTTATCAGGCGCGATCTTATCGGGAAGGGAAGAAGATTACTTGGAAGGATGCTATAAAAACACTTTTAACAATATTTAGATATAAATTTCGGTAATTTATCTTTTTAAAACTTCCTAGTTGTATTTTTTTTGATATTTTTCTGCCCTTTGGCTTATTGATATGTTAAACTATACATAGAACATTTTTTGAAGTACGTAGTTCTCAAAAATCTCTTTCAGATGGATTCATAACATAATAAAATAGGATGATTTTTCTAATGTTTAAGGTTTTGTTGATTGTGTTTTCGGCATTGGCGTGCGGCTTGAGCCTCATATTTATGCTTTCTGCGGATATGTTTTCGAAGATCGAAGAATTCTTAGGGTTTGAATTTGGTGGTAGCCGCCAGCTTGTTACGGTCTTAGAGGGTAGGATTAATCTTGTAAATGATTGGGTTGCAAGAAATAGAGTCGTCCTGGGGCCTGTTTTGGCTGTTTTGGCAGCTATTAATACTAAAAACGCCTGTTGTTTTTAAATCGTGTGAGCGAATTTTTATTGAGATCCTTTTTTGATTGCCGTATTTCCTCGCTATTTTCATTCCTCAAATGAAAAAAAAAGTTTCTTTATGCGATTTTCTATCCTATATCCCTAAGTTTTTCCCTACTTTTATTGACAATTTTTTTGTTTATCGGTGGCCCAAAGCTGTGAAGCGTGGGCCATTATTTGTTAGTTGGGATTTGAGCCATATCTGTAATTTGCGATGTATTCATTGTGCTGTCTGGAAACAAAAGAAAGAGGGCCTTTCTTTTGGCCAGAAGATCAATATTATTCGTCAATTAGGTAGAGCAGGAGTTTTTTATTTGGGTTTAGGCGGGGGAGAGCCATTATTAGATGAGCATCTTGGCGACCTCATTAAGGAAGCAAAAAAGTGGCGCATGGTTGTTAATGTTTCAACCAATGGCCTTCTATTAGAAGATAAAACGCCGATGCTCATCGATGCGGGAGTTGATTATGTGACAATTAGTGTAGATAGCCATTTAAGCTCTGTACATGATGCGATACGGGGTTATCCAGGATTATTGGAAAAGGTTAAAAAGGGAATTTCAATTTTGAAAAAGGATCGGCAGGGAAAGAATCCTGTTATTATTATCAGGACAGTGGTCAGCAATTTAAATATTTCGCATCTCGATCGCCACATTCAATATTGGGAAAGTGCCGCTGATAAGATAATATTTAAGCCTGTGAGTGGGAATTGTATTTATTATTCAGTTCCTGAAAGCATGAGGCTGTGTGAACAGGATAAAACAAAACTTGATTTGGCTGTAAAGTCTATTATGAAAAGGGCGACTTTTTTTGAGAGATATTATTATCAGAAGTTTTCAGATGCTTTTTTTAATCCTGCTAGGCTCAAACAGGAGTTTTGTTGTGCTGGTGTATCATTGGCAAATATAGATTGTCAGGGGAATCTACATTGTTGTGGAGAACAGAGGTTTTTGTTGGGGAATTTACGACAAACTGATTTTATGACGATATGGAAAAACGACAGGGCAAGAGAATGGAGATGTAGCCTTAAGAATGGAAAGCGTCTTTGTTATTGTTGGTCAGATTGTTTTATGGTAAATATTCTTCTAAGCCATTTATTTGGCAGAAATATTGGTTGTCATTAGGCCGGCTGTCTTTAGAAATTATGCTTGTCAGAAGCCTTTTGGGATATTACAATGGTAAACCTGTAGCATGGCTTAGAAAGCGTGTTATCAGGAGATATAAGATTTTGCGCCCATAGCTTTCTCCTGCGCTAAAGCTCCGGAGGACAGGCAAGTAAAGTGGAAACTATGGGCTTGATGATGAGATATTAAAGATTTTGCGCCCATAGCTCAACTGGATAGAGCACTTGCCTACGGAGCAAGTTGTTAGGGGTTCGATTCCTCTTGGGCGCGAATAATTTATTTATAAAGTCGCGCTTTGAAAATAGCTTGAGTTTTATTGATGCTCTGAATCGAACCCCAAAGGGGTGTGGGGAAAAATTTTCCCCACGTTTTAGGGGTGATAGCCCTGAACCAGAACGAAGTTCGGTGCAGGGCGCCAGAGGGGCAAAGCCCCTATGGGGAGCGACCGGAGGAAGTCCCAAGCTTGTTGAAGGGCGACCGAGCGCTTGTCTGCCGGTAGGCAGGAAAGCGAGGAGCGACGGGTTCTAGTCCGCCGAAGGCGAGACGGATTCCTCGTGTCGCGCGAATAATTTATTTATAGTGTTGAAGCGAGAAATTTGGTTTTAGTTGTAGATATTTTTGAAGGCTATGATATTCTCTGATGAATTTTTTATGCAAGAGGCTTTAAAGGAAGCGAAGCGTGCGGATTCATCCGAAGATGTTCCTATCGGCGCTGTGATTGTGTACAAAAATAGAGTTATTGGCCGCGGGCATAATCAGGTGGAACGCTTAGGTGATCCTACGGCTCACGCGGAGATGTTGGCGATTACCTCTGCTGCTGAATATTTGAAGTGTAAGTGGTTGGCAGATTGTACTTTATATGTAACGATTGAACCGTGTAGCATGTGTGCTGGAGCGCTTGTTTTATCGCGTATTGCAAAAGTTGTTTTTGGTGCTTCTGATCCCAAAGCTGGGGCAGGGGGGTCTGTTTTAAATATTCTCCATCATGTCAAATTGAATCACCGCATTAAAATTATTCCCGGAATCCTGCAACAGGAATGTGCCGGTTTAGTTAAAGATTTTTTTAAGAAAAAAAGAGCATCCCAGAATTAATATTCTACAAAGTTTTTGGAGAGGTCGCGTAGCCCGGTTTAGCGCGCGCGCCTGGAAAGCGCGTAACTCACAAGGTTCGAGGGTTCGAATCCCTCCCTCTCCGTTTTTTATTTGATCTCGTCTTTTGGGATAAAATAAAATACTGAATAAAATGCTTTTTGGGGATTCGAAGCCGACCCGAACGGCACTGCTCCGAGTGAGGGCGGCCGGCTTCGGAAGAGACCCGGCGAATGCCGGGGCGGGGGAGAAGGAATCCCTCCCTCTCCGTAAATTTTGCTTTTTAAAATTTACGGAGTGAGGAGAAAGGTGATAGGAGAGAGGTGAATGAAAGCCTTTCTTCGAACGGTCAAATTTCTCCTCTCTCCTTTCAAAACATATGGAAAATTTCAATGGCTTTTATCTTTGAAAAACTCGTCGTTTATCAAGAAGCTGTTAATCTCGCAGAAAAAGTCAGCAAATTCACGGAAGGATTTCCTCGAGGAAGTTATTATTTGACAGATCAGCTCAATAGGGCCTCGTTATCAATATCGGCGAATATCGCCGAAGGAAATGGCAGATATCACAAGGCAGATAGAGTTAACTTTTTCAGAATAGCAAGAGTGCCTCTGGCCCCTCAAATTATCTTTATTGTTTCCAAAAGTTAGGAGGAATATGAAACACGAAATCATTCCTATTGTGAAAAAAAAGGATATTCCTTGTGAATACCTGAATAGCCCTATCGAGTTGTTGCTGGGATACCATAATTTGAATCGTCGGTTTGATGAGTATTCGCGGGCGAAGCTTTTAATTGGGATGTGCATGGATAATCGTAAGCATCTGCATATTCCTGATAACTTCGCCTATATCATACGTACCGGTGGTGCAAATTTACGATATAGTGAATTTAAAGTTTCATATGCCATAGCGGTAGGAGGGGTCAAGCATATTGCTTTGATTGCTCACAATCATTGCGGGATGGTTAATTTGATTTCAAAGAAACAGCGTTTTGTTGATGGCCTTGTTCAGATTGCAGGTTGGAGCAAAGAGGCAGCTGAGGAACATTTTATGAATTTGGTTTTGATGCATGAAATAGGCAATGAAGTTGATTTTATTATGAGTGAGACGCATAGATTAAGAAAAAGATACCCTAAAATTAAGGTTACGCCCTTGTATTACAAAGTTGAAGACAATCTATTGTGTCTTATTGATTAAGATTTTGGCAAAAGGATGATAAAAGGGGAAGATTCTAATCAAAATTAGAATCTTCCCCTTAATATTTGACCTGTTAGAATTTTTACCAATTCTTTGCCGCTTTTTCTCTTTCTTTTGCACCTTGGCGTAGTACTTTTGCTCTGTCTTGTGCTAAATGATGTCTGTCTTGTGCTGAATGATGTCTGTCTACTTCGCCTTGATGAAGAGCTTGTTTTCTATCTT
>JBDREX010000042.1:0-3372 GCA_043819345.1 Candidatus Omnitrophota bacterium | reverse complement strand
AGCTCCAATCCCAACAATAAGTATACTTATGTTAGGATAATAGAAGGACCTGGGATAAGTAAGATAAATAATGCTAAAAACCACTCTCTTGCGATAAAAGGAAATTTTGATAAAGACGGCAATATTACTAGAGAAAATAAGTTCAAAGTTGAAGTTGATGGAAGGCTAAGAAAAAATGAAGTTGCTATTATTGATTTATTACAGGGACTATTAACTAAATGAAAAAAACATTCTTAAAATTCATAATTGGTATTTCAATTGCAATATGCATAATTTTTTCTTATTATTTAGGTTCTTTTTTGTATTGGCATTTGGCTGCCTGGAGCGCTATTTCTATTACTAACGAACTAGAGAAAAAATTTAACACTTGGCCTTCCGATAAATTGATTAGAAGGGTGAATGCGCTTGACCCTTTTAGCCCGGTTCCTTTGATTTGTGTTGAAATACTAGCAGAAAGAAAAGATAAAAAAGCGATACCTCGTTTAATAAAAAAATTAAATTCCATAAGTCCAGATTTGCAAAAATCTTCCATATATGCTTTAGGTAAGATTGAAGATTCTCGGGCAATAGAACCTTTAATAAGTATTTTTACAAGATATACCAGTGAATTAAAATATCAAAAAGAACAATACGATGGGATTAGATATGCACTTTTTTATGCTTTGGGTCAACTAAATGATCCAAGGACCATTGTTCCTCTTATGAAAATTGTGAAACAAGGAAGAGGTCATTTAGATTATGTTGATGCTTTGCAAACATTGTCAAAAAAGCAATATAAAGAAATTACACCATATGTTGTTGATTGGGCTAAGCAGGATGATTCGTTACAGAATGGTTCGCTGACAATGTTGGAAGAATTAGGAGATCCTGATTTATTGCCCTTGGCCGTAGACATGAGAAAGAAAATAAAACAGGATAGTAGTGCAAATTCAAAATTGGACAGGTTTTTTTTAGAAAAGGCTATCGCCCATCTCGAATCCATCCAAAAAGAACAAGAACAGCAAAACAAAGAAAAATCCCCTTTCACACCTATTAACTAACCATATTCCACCGCGTAGGTGGTATGAGGGTCTCTCGAATCCATCCAAAATCCGACCATATCCCACTGCGTAGGTGGTATGAGGTTGGATTAGAGTTTTTCTACTTGGGTTTTGATGCTGGAGGCGATCTCTTTGCCTATATTAGGTACTTTTTGCAGTTTGCTTAAGGGAGCTTCTTTTAAGTGCTTGATACTCTTGTATCCTTTGTTAAACAGGTTTCTTGCCCTCATGCGGCCTATACCTCTAAGACTGACAAGGTCGATAAGCTCAGGCTTGATGCCGTAGCGTACTTGAGCCCTCAGATCGTGCAGAGGTTTTAATCCGGGGATCTTGAATAATTTCGCGATCTCGATCGTTGAATATATCAGCCAGTTTGCCGTTTCCATAAACCGGTGAATGTCTCCCGGCCCAACCCCGAAAAACTCACACACAAGCTCTTCCTTTTCTTCCTGAATCCAGCGGCTGATCATGAAAATAGTCTTGATCTTAGCTAAATGTGAAGTGTAATCGGTATTTAAGGGTAAGGGGAGTTCAAAATCCGCGGCGTGCATATTTGCAAATGGAACAACCTTGTCAATGTCGGACTTGTTAAAAGCCAGGGTGAACATGTCCGGCACAGAAGCGATAAGATATAGTATTGTAAGCGGCTGCAGCTGCATTGTAGTGTCTTTGAGGCAGTCCCTGATGATCACCGCACTTATAGGGTCAATATATCGCCGGCTGATCCTGGTGCCGAAAGCCGTGGGAATAAGATTGTCGTCCTTGCTTTTTATCATGCCTTCTCTTTCCAGAAACTCAAGCAGTTCAATGACCATGTCGCTCAGGTCATAGTGTTTTTCAAGAAAGGAGAAAAAAGTTTTGTTAATAAATTCAAAAGCACTGTTACGGCTTGTGATAAAGCCGGTTACAATTGAGGCCAGTAAATGCACCCTTAAGGCGCTTTCGTTGCCGAGATGAGACTGGATAGGCTCTGTGTCTGCAAAAATGAAATTTGAAAACAGGTCGCCTTGCTCCTGTTTGCTTTTAGCATAGAGGATTGATTCTCCGAATGTGTCATACTTAGGCCTGCCGGCGCGGCCGCTCATCTGCTTGTACTCCATTACGCTTATCGGTTTCATGCCTGCACCCGATGCATAGCGGTAAAGCCCGCGGATGATGGTCCTCCGGGAAGGGAGGTTAACTCCCACGGCAAGGGTAGGGGTAGCACAGATGACTTTAATAATATTTTTTTTGAAATTGTCTTCAATGATCTTTCGGTGGTTTTGATCAAGACCGGCATGGTGGAAAACAACCCCGTCTCTTAAATATTCACTGAGCTGGAGGCTTAGTTTAGTCGATTCACCGTCCTTATTGCTTATCTGCTGTGAAAGCTCGTTTAAAACAGTGCGTTCCTCATGCGTAAGTACCTGGCGCATTTCCTTAGCTATGCGTCTGGCTTCTGCCTGCGCAGACCGCCTGCTGTTTACAAAGACGAGCACCTGCCCCTTGTCATTGACGCAGTCAATAGCTAAAGCAGCGATCTCATCTTTGATCCTGTCTGTGCTTACAATGCTTTTTGTGCCGTCAGCAAAACTGATCTCTCCGTTGCAGTAAACCCCTTCTTTCAGTGGAACAGGCCTCCAGGTGCTTTTTACAAGCCCGGCATTAAGCCAGTCTGCCAATACATTGGCATTGGCAATAGTAGCGCTCAGTCCCAGAAGCTTTATCTTGGGATTAACCATCAGAAGCCTGGTGATCACTGTTTCTAATGTCGCTCCGCGGCTTGGATCGCCAATGTAATGAATTTCGTCCACAATAACGCAGCCGAGGCGCGAACATAGCCACTGGGGCCTTTGCCTGAGCAGGGAATCGACCTTTTCGGCAGTGGCAATAAGAATGTCGTTTTGGATAAGATCGTTTGAGACATAATCAAAGTCTCCGGTAGCAATGCCTGTTTTAATACCCAGGGATGAGTATTTTTCTTTAAATTCCTCGTATTTTTCACTGGCAAGTGCACGCATAGGGACAATATAAAGGCAGTTTCCTTTTTTGCTGAGAATTGTTTTGAGCATGACAAGCTCAGCAAGCAATGTCTTCCCAGAAGCAGTAGGCATGGAAAGGATCATGTTTCTGTCTTCCAGTATGCCGCAATTAATAGCTTCTGCCTGCGGAGGATAAAGGTCGACAATTTGGTTTAATTTCAGAATTCGCCGTAAATTATCAGGAAGAGATGAAAAGGTTTTTTTTGTGTCCATATATAGTAGGCGGGTTAACGCGTTGGCGCGTTTGCCGGTTTGAGTTTTAATTTATTTTCTTTTTGCTTTAGTTTTTTTGATAAGCTTTTCAAATAACT
>JBDREX010000041.1:0-14168 GCA_043819345.1 Candidatus Omnitrophota bacterium | reverse complement strand
AACTCAAAGAAAACAAAATCTTGATACAGCTCGCATGTTACGCTACACTGCCTGGAAAGCAAACCGCATGACCTTGCTTCCAGCAGCTCAAGAAGTAGTTATGCAAGCGGTTTGAGGTCAAACTCGCAAAAAAATTCCGCAATCAATTCAAAATACTTACGAATAACTGCTTTTTTAACCTTCTCAGCTGCATCTTTATTTATTGGATAAACACAATTTATTTGTTTTCCATTCGGCAGAGTTTTTAAAGGATAAACCAATCTAAAACCATCCGAGGACGTCGGTGAAGTATAAATAGCGATATTGCCAAAATAGAATTGATTATTGATTACACAGGAAGCAAAAGCGATAAGGCCATTATTTGGCTTTACGGGGATTATTTGTATTTCTGAAAACTCTAACTTTTTCATAACTTTTCCTTTTATTATTCTTTCACTTTATCGGGCTAATAAAACAAAAAACCCGCTGGGTTTTTTCCCAACGGGTCACAAAAAAAGAGCTCAATCGGGAATTTACTCCGTCCTGAACTCTTGCCTTAAGCGTATTCAACAAGGTCCTGCTATTCTAATCTCTTTAACAAGCCGCTTCAGTGTTAAAGGTGATTTTAGGTTTCACGCCTTCCTTTTGAGGTATCCATAAGTCCGACTTGTTCGGTCCCAAAAGTTTTGGATTAGCTAGCAATACTTCTTCAATGAACAACTTCATGTCAGAATTCTAACTCAAAATGATAAAACGTCAATAGTTTTTTAAAAACTTTACAATTGAGCAAGATAGATGCCATCCTATCAACGAGTCTTAAAAAAAGTCCTTCTTCTTTTAAATGCAGCAATTCCAGCAAAACCAAAACCGAAAAGCATAAAAGAACAAGGCTCTGGAACAACAGTAGCATTAGACACAACAACATTATCAAAGTTAGCCTGCAATGTCCAAATAGCCCCTAGGCCAATCCTACCATTCTCCAGAGGGTCACTATCTTGATGTTCAAATATCTTTTCACCATTAAGGAATATACTAATGGTATCGTCAAAAATTCTAATTTTTGTATCTGTTATATCTGTGATTGCCACAGGCGATACTTCACCACCTGAAGGATGAGCAGATAATGAATAATAGACGCCATCTTGATACTTCCCTATAACATAAGTATTAGGACTATAAAGGCTATTTTCGGAAAATAATGTTAATCTATATTCATTTAAAAAATGTTCTGTACTCCTAAAAACGAATTCTGCATTTCCATTTATAAAAATAGTTTTCGCTTCAAAAACATAGTCTACCCAATCCTTATCTCCTGCATATATCCATGCATCTATTTCTCCACCTGCTCCTACACCATGCAACTCTTGATTCTCAATGCTCCATGTTCCCGCAGCTACTTCCCACCCATCGAGATTATCATCACTAAAAGTATCTTCAAAAGAAATTGAAGCCCAACATAATTGAGTTTTTCCTAAAATCAAAAAAGTTACTAAAATAATCAATAACGCCGAATTCAAAAATATTTTTTTCATCCATCCCCTCTATTTGCTTTAAATTAGGTGCGACCCTATTAATACATTACAATTCATTGTCCAAAATTAAGTCTTAAATAAGACCGTCTTCATTTATTCATAGAATCGTCTTTATTTAAATTTTCATTTTTCTTAAAAACTTGAATCTGGCATATAACCTACATTCATAATCCAATTGCGGAGATAAATACCTATGAATACGCCTAAACCAACGCAAATAACATACGTTAGAATTTTAGACAGAGTAATTTGACTTATTTCATCTGCTCTTAATAATCTCTCCGCTCGCTTTCCCATGACAAACATAAGTGACCCAAATATAAATGAGGTTACCATCGCCATAGGCGCCATATCAAATAAGAATATTTTATTTTCCCCTTTAAGAGCTTGAATTCGAGGAAGATAAATACTCATAAATCCAAGAAAAATTGCTATCCCGATAAAAAAACACCCCATTTTACGCACCTTCGAATCATTTTCCCAAAGCTTATTTCGCCATTCAGTCATATTATAATGACCATCACGTCTTTGCATCGCTTTCTCTCCTCTCATCTACATGCTGAAATCATCAACAAAAAATTTATTATTAAGTATGTTTATTTGGTCTTTTTTGAAAAATTTTCTACCTGACTTAATAAAACACCATTCTGATCGTAATATTTTGTATTTCCATTCTTGGGATCATACTTACTCCAAGAATATCTAGTTGGGATATTTTTTCCTATGTCATGATTGCCAATTGGCTGAGAATCTTGTACTAAATTTACATCCAAAAGCCAAGTTGGAGAATAACCTGCCATGGCTTCATATTCTCCCTTGTGTAATTCAAGGCTAGAATTTTCTGAAAGAGACATTGCATTACCATTATCATCCACTATACGATGCATTGTTAAAAGACGTATTGGAATTTCTTTAATCACAAAACCATTATTATCTAGAAGTGAAATTGTAAATCCAAAATTTAAACCATAATAAGGATCTTTCTCATTTTTATCACAAATTCTTTCTAATGAAGCATAAGGGGCAACCATGAATTGGTAATAAAGTCTGCCTTCTCTCCAACTAGTTCTTAATCGCATATGAAGATCTTTGCCAGACATCTGCATTACTGGCCAATCCACAGGTGTTTCTAATGTCCCCTCTAATAGCTTTTTAAATTTTTTTGATTCTACTGTTTCTAGAGATGAAATTTCATTATTTTTTACTACTACCATTTCTCCTGTTCTTTTATCTAAACGATAAATCTTCCCATCTTCGCCTTTAATCATCTGATATTTATCTTGTTCACAACCTAATAAGAAAATAGATATTATAAACCATAGATATAGCTTTTTCATTTTCTACCCCCGTTTTCTTATCAATAACCACTGTATTTTGTAATAATCAACATCTAGAAAACAAGCTTCTCCACCGCTTTATCCACGTGCTCATCGGCTAAGTGGGAATAAATCATGGTTGTTTGAATATCTGAGTGGCCCATGAGCTTTTTGACGGTGGGTAAATCTACTCCATTCATCACAAGATGGCTCGCAAAAGTATGGCGAAGTGAATGAAGTTTTGTTACATCCGCAAAACCACAATTTTTTGTTATTGTCATAAGCTTTTTGCGGAGGCTGTTTGGTTCAATCGGCTTGCTTTTTTTATGAAAAACAAAAGAGCACCCATTCCGGCTGCTGGCCCTATGCTGTTTTAAAACCTCAAGCAACCCGTCATTAATGGGGATCTCCCGCTCTATAGTCTTTGGCTTCCAATTATCTTTAACCTGTATTTTAATTTTGCGTCTTTCAAAATCTATATCGCTCCATTCAAGATGCTCTAATTCACTCTTTCTCATGCCTGTATTGAGAAAGGTATAAAAGATTGGATATAGATTATCGCCGCAACCCTCAAGAAGCTGTTTGCACTCTTCCTTGCTTAAAAAACGAGGCTTCTTGTGGTTGTCTTCTTTAAGACGTCCAATTCCTTTAACCGGATTACTTGTAGCATAACCCCATTTAATAGCCAGATTCAACATAGTGCCTAAAGTCTGCAATTCAATGTTTACGGTCTTATTAGCGGCCTCATTCTCTTTTCTAAAGGCTTTATAGTCCTCAAAAAGCTTTGGCATCAAATGAGATATTTTGGTGAGATAGGGATAATTTTTAAGAAAAGATTTAAAATTGTCTAAAATAGCTCGATAGCGTTTTTGCGATGACGGGGCATGATTAGTTTGTGAATACTGCAGAAATTCTACAAAGAGCTTTTCAAGATCGCTGTCTTTAACCTCAAAACCTAGTTCTCCTTTGGCAACCTTGACTTCAATATCTTTTAAAGCAAGCTCAGCAATCCTCTTTGACCTGCCGACTTTCTTGCGAAAACGCCTACCGTTCACACGATAGTCTATGAAATAATTGCCATTTCTATGACGTAGAGTAGCCATGTTAAACCTTAAAAATCAATTTTAACAACAAATCGATTAAATTCTCCAAATAAGGCAGAGCGCCTACAAAAACAAGTACCAATGTTAAAATACATATACTTCTGGAATAATTCGAGTTGGACTCTGATAATTTTTCATTTGAGACAATTAATTTATCAACAGCCGTATGCATTCTAGGACCAATTTCTCCCATAGCTTGAGCTAAAACCAATAATTTATCTGAAATTTCAATCCCAATTTTTGCATCTACCAACTTGCAAAATGCTGGATCATTCCAAGTATCAAACCGATCACCCTTGGTTGCTATGATCTCTCGTAAATTTTGAGTCTTTGCGCTATCGAATCCCATTTATTCCTCCTTGTCTAATATTTTTACATACCCCCAGGCTACCTGGACGTAATCATTTATTTTTATAGGCATATCAGACAATTTTGATTCATCTGGTATAAACATCATAAAAACAGATGTTCCATCCTGAGAATTAATTTCTTCGTTTTTTATACGTGAACGAATGAGGAATTTATCGATGTTGATTAATTTGAACTGAAAATTTTCTCCCGTTTTCCATTGATAATCAAATGGCTCATCAAGCTTAATCAAAAACCAATTATCATTTTTATATTCATCTGTTAGTCGCTTAATAACTGTGCCAGTCCTTGGCAGAAATTGAGCAAAACTTTCATTTTGATCAAAATAATCAATTTTTACTCTTGAATTAATCATTTCTCCTCCCCGCCTCCAATAAATAACAATTCACTAAGAAGATTTATTTATAGAAATTATCATTAAAATAATTGCCATTTCTATGATGAAGAGTAGCCATCTTAATTTTCTAACAACTTCTTCAATCTTCCAATTAGCGTCTGAATAGAATCTTTAAATTCCTTATGCCCTTTCTTAATCAAAGCAGCATATTCTTTTAAAGAAATCAATCGAGCATCGGAAAAAGCTTTAATCGTTTTATCTGTTTCATTTTGACTCACACGAGAAAATTTCTCAAATTCTTTTATCATTTCATTATTCAGCTTAAAAGCATCAAGCATCGCCTTTGCTTTTATGTAAACTATAACTATCAATTCTCTTAAATTTTCTTCTTTTACTCGCCCCAACAAATTAGTATTGTTTTCATAGACAGAAAAGTAATTCCCTGCAACAGGAAAAATAACCAATAAGGGCTGATCTTCTTTTAATGCCTCTACTTGACGCCCCATTGAAATCTGATATTGACTCCATATAGCTTCTAATTCTGTCCGAATCATCTGCAAGAAGCTATCTATCAGTTTTTTCTCAGCACTCCTCTCTCTTTTCAAATCAAGCTCGTGTGCTTTCTCCACTCCCTTTAAAGTAAACAATCCTCCAATCAAAACACCCAAAAACGCTAAACATACAGGCATAAATGATTCAAAAAACAAATTTGATATTATCATCGCCTCAAACCTCCTTCTAAAAAACAAAAAAAACAACCCTCTGCATTCAGAGAACTGCCTTATGTAATGTTTTCTTGATTATAACTACTGTCACAACTTCCTCACATTTATTGAATTTTCTATAAATAATTGCCATTTCTATAACGAAGAGTTACCCTTCTTCACTCTTTTGCTTTCTTTTCGTAATATCTACGATCTTCGCTTCTTTATTATCTGAACAATCTATTCGAATAGGCATCAAAGCTCCATTTTCAATATAATTTCTGATGGGTCCGAATTTTTCTTTTGGTAAATGATAAGCTTGAGCTATATGTTGCAAACCCCCATAAGTAGAAATTGCAATATAGTGATCTGGAGAGTCTTTTCTATGGATCCTCCCTACATCACCGTTTTTTGTTACAAAGAAAACTTGATCGTCTGAATTAAAGTGAGGCGATCCATCATGCTGACAAAATCTTTCGTCCCTTTGAACAATGATTGGACTATCTAACAACAATTCTAAACCCTTATAAGAAACTCTTTGAATGTTAATGATTCCGCTAGCACTAGTAGAAACACAAATATGTAAAGCTGAAGCATTAGCCGTTCCCAATGGAAAATCATCAGGATCGAAAACCCTAAAATTTGCAGGACCTAATTCTTCAAGAAGCTTATTGTATTGTATTTCATATTCTTTTTTAAATTTTATCTTTTCATCTTTCATATACTCTCCAAATAAAAAAAGCAACCCCGATTTTGGGATTGCTTTATTGGTGTCTTATGATTTTTTTAATCGCCACAATTTCACCACATCTTCAACCCAACCTTATGGGCGCAACATGGGCACAGGCCCATTGTGAGAATTGTAGCAGTTTTGTATTTTGTTGTCAATCAATAAGTTATGACTTACAAAAATAAGCTGGCGGAGAGTGAAGGATTCGAACCTTCGGTAGCGTTGCCGCCACAACGGTTTTCGAGACCGCCCTATTCAACCACTCTAGCAACTCTCCAAAATCACCTACTCACGACAAACAACTGCGTGAAAACAGTTACATAAATAGATTTAGCCGATAAAACAGAATTTTGATAAAAATCCAAAAAAGAAAAAGCCTGCGTTAAAAAATTAAACGCCGCGGCCAGTATCACAATATTGACGAGATAAACGAAAAAAATAGAAAAAAGATAATTCTCTTTTAGGACACCCGGGGTCTTCTTGCGCAGCGCCCTGGCCGTAAGCGCTATATGCATAGCAAAGGTAAAAGCCGCCAAAAACGTAAAAAAAGGAAGCAACTCTATCCCTTTCCAAAAATGCGAAGCCAATACATAAAAAATAAATGAAAGAATCGTAAAAAGAGGGACACAATAACCCGTGACCTTGAAAAGCGGTGAAAAAACCCCTAATGCTTTTTCAGATATCTTCTTGCCTTTGTCAAAAACCTCAACAGGTTCAAACAAAAGAATATGGAGGATTAAATAAGAAGCGACGCCCCAACCAAAAGCTGAAGAAATACCCGCTCCCACAAAACATAAATTATTCCAAAAAGCTCCTGTTGTGCTAATCATCAAAGGAAATAATAAAATCGCCAGAACAAACTTAAAAATACTCAAAAGTTTATCTTTCAATTTTTTCCATGCCTCCCATATATGAACGTAGCACTTCCGGCACTACAACCGTGCCATCTTTTTGTTGATAATTTTCCAAAATCGCCACCACTGTACGCGCCAAAGCAATACCCGAACCATTTAATGTGTGGATATATTCAAGTTTTTTTGTTTCTTGGTTACGATAGCGAATGTTAGCGCGCCTGGCCTGAAAATCGCCAAAATTTGAACAGCTTGAAACCTCAAGCCATGTATCGATGCCCGGAGCATAAACTTCCAAGTCGTAACATTTTGCCGCCGCAAAACCTACATCGCCTGAAGCCAACAACACAACGCGATAAGCCAAACCCAAAGCCTGTAAAACACTTTCGGCGTTACCAACAAGTTTTTCCAATTCGCTATCTGAATCCTGCGGCTTTACAAATTTTACCATCTCTACTTTATCAAACTCATGCACCCGCACCAAACCTTTTGTATCCTTGCCGTATGAACCAGCCTCTCGCCGAAAACACGGTGTGTAGGCCGCGTAATACAGCGGCAGCACCTTCTCATCTAAAACTTCATCTCGATGAATATTTGTCACAGGAACTTCTGCTGTCGGAACTAAAAACAAATCTTCCTCTTTAAGCCGATACATATCCTCTTCATATTTCGGCAACTGCCCTGTGCCTGTCATAGAAGCGCGATTGACAAGCGTTGGCGGCCACATTTCTAAATAGCCGTGCTTTGATGTATGCAAATCCAGCATAAAATTAATAAGGGCACGCTCTAAACGCGCGCCGGCTTTTTTATAAAGGATAAAATTTGATCCTGTCAATTTTGCGCCTCTGACAAAATCAACAATATCCAAATTTTCACAAATCTCTGTATGAGCCAAAGCCTTAAAATCCAATGATTTTACTTCACCCACTTGGCGCACAATCTTATTGCAACTAGGATCCCCAACGGGAACAGAAGAATCAACAACATTAGGAATCATTAAAAGCAGGTTTCGTAAATTTTCATCTTTTTCTTTTAATTGTGTTTCAAATTCGGCAATCTTTACAGCAACCCCTTTCATGGAGTTAATTTTTTCTTTTGGGTCTTTTTTCTCTTTCAAAAGACGAGAAATCTCATCATTCGCCTCATTTTTTTGACAACGCAAACTATCAAGCTCCGTCAAAATCTTACGGCGATCCTCATCAAGAGTCAAAAACTCATCCAAATTAATCTTATTATTGCGGTTTTTAAGCGATTGCTTTACCAACTCAACATTCTCTCTAATAAATTTCATATCTAACATGCAGACTCCTTTAAATGAGGCCATAACTTATGGAGCGAATGCTCTCCATGAGCAAACATAAGTTATTGGGCCGAATTTACTCATAGCATATACTGAAAATCCAAAATAGGATTTTCAGTATGGTTATGCTAGGAGCTCAAAGCTTTTTTCTCTAAACCACAACTTACTGATGTTAATACCTTATCTTTTTATCCTTTTACAACCCCAATAGGCCGCATGCGCGCCACACGCCGGGCTAGCCCCGCGTTATGCACGACATCAACAACCTCATTTACATCTTTATAAGCGCTTGGTGCCTCTTCAATCATGGTGCCATGGCCTGAAGCCATCGTCACAATCCCTTTAGCATCTAATTCCTTGATCAAGTCCTGATAGCGCACAGTCCTAGCCGCCTCATGACGAGACTTCAAGCGGCCCGCTCCATGGCACGTCGTGCCAAATGTTTCATCCATAGCTTTTTGTGTGCCAACAAGCAAATAGGAGTTACGCCCCATGTCACCCGGAATAATCACTGGTTGGCCCGTTGTGTGGTACTTTTCGGGCAGCGCTTCATGGCCTGGGCCAAAAGCGCGCGTAGCACCTTTACGATGGACACATAATGTTTTTTCTTTGCCGTTCACTATATGCTTTTCAATTTTGGCAATATTATGAGCCACGTCATAAATCAAATGCATCCCTAATTTCTGCCAGGAAGAATTAAAAACAGATTCAAAAGCGCCGCGGGCTAAATGCATCAGGCACTGACGATTGTTCCATGCGTAATTAGCCGCCGCCCGCATAGCCGACAAATAATTTTTGCCTTCGGGTGAATCCACCGGAGCACAAGCCAATTGCCTGTCCAGGACATCAATTTGGTATTTATCTAAGCACTTGAGCATGACTTTGATGAAATCATCACAAACCTGATACCCCAGGCCGCGAGAACCGCTATGAATCATGACAACAACCTGCCCCAATTCTAATCCAAACGTATCAACCAATTCAGCGTCATACAACTGATCAATAACCTGCACTTCTATAAAATGATTTCCAGATCCCAATGTGCCTGACTGCGCCTTTCCTCTTTCATAAGCCCTCTGAGAAACCAAATCGGGGTCTGCTCCGCCAATACAACCACGCTCCTCAGTCATTTCCAGATCTTCGTCACACCCAAAACCATTTTTTACCGCCCAGGCAGCACCCTTAGCCAAAATCTCTTTTTCTTCTTTTGCGCCAACTTTAATCTCACCTTTAGAACCAACGCCAGCCGGAATCGTTTGGAACAATTTAACAACTAAATTCTTTAAATGAGGCCTGGCTTCTTTCTCCGTCAAAGACGTCTTCAAAAGCCGCACGCCGCAATTTATGTCAAAACCAACTCCCCCAGGAGAAACAACTCCCCCTTTTTCAATGTCAGTAGCGGCAACTCCACCGATGGGAAAACCATATCCCCAATGAATATCCGGCATCGCTAACGATGCTCTAACAATCCCCGGCAAAAATGCCACATTCACTACCTGATTAAGCGATTTATCACAGCGGATATCCTTCATCAGCTTCTCACTGGCATAAACCAGGCCATCCACACGCATACCATGCCTATAATTTTTCGGAATGCGCCAGCGGTATTCATCAACCTTTTCTAAAATATCCTGCAAAATCTCTGCCATTTCATCTTCCCGCCCTATTATAACTAGACGTCAAAAATCATCTGCGCGCGCCAGCCGCTCCTCGTTTTTTCAACCTTTAATTCATGATAAGTCACGGCTTTGATCTCATTTTTTTTCTGATAAAAACGCTCGTCAAATTTATCAAATAAGACACAAGCTCTTAATACCTGCTCGTCAAACTCCAACGACTTAACCCTGGCCAGTACCAGCCCTTTTGTCGAAAAGAAATAAAGCAGCTCATCTAACCAGCCCTTAAGCAAATCTTCAAGGGCTTCTTCCTTCAGTTCAAAAACAACCTCTTCTAAAACCGCGCCTGTCCTATTCTTTGTCTTCTCAACAGAACAAGCCACCATCGCCAAGGCTGATGAAATAAAAAGCTCTTTTAAAGAGCCGCCTGTAACTTTAACAAAAACATCTGCTGTATGCGCGCTAAACACAAATCTCTTCTTCATAAATAGGCCTTCATCTTAACAATAAAAAAGCTCACCGTCAATCTCGTGATACAGTGCGTTATCCCATCCCCCCCCAAATGACACATTTTCCCGTTTTGCGGGATCCCGTTAGATTCTTTATGGTGCGGGAGAAGCCAAACCTCAAATGCGTCATTTGGAAGTGTTGCTCAGTTCAAAAACAACCCTGCGCCTCAAATCTCCATATCCATGAGAAATCAAATCAGCCTTTTTCAAGTAGCTTTTAGGAAGAGATGTTTCAAGGGCCAGACACTTAAGCCTGGCACGCTTAGCGGAAAGAATGCCAAACGGGGCATTCTCAATAACAACCGCTTCCGATGGGCTAATTTTGAGTTTTTCCAAAGCTTTCAAATATGGTTCCGGGTCTGGCTTACCTTTTTTCACCTGACAACCAGTCACTACAACTGAAAAAAACTTCAGGAGGTCTTTCGGCAGAATTCGCTCCACCTCATGGCCTGCTGTACCCGTTACAAGGCCAAGAACAAATCCATTCCTTTTTAAAAAACGTAAAAACCCACGTGAACCCGGCACAAAACGGCACTTAACAATCTTTTTAAACAACTTCTCTTTACGAAATAAAATATCTCTGGCCTTTGATTCACTTAAGCTAAGGCCCTCCTCCTGAAAAAGTTCTCTGACGGTAATATTCCCAGGCTGGCCCTCTCTTAAATAAATCTCCTGCTTAGAAATAGCCACACCCTCCTCCGAAAGAACTTTTTTCCAGGCCAAAAAATGTTCCGGCATCGTATTCGTAATGACCCCATCCATATCAAATATGACAACTTTAACTTTTATGCAGACTCTTTTCATTAATATCACTCACTCCCTAATTTAAAAAATATACTTATCCGTGCTGAGATTTCGCACAACAGATGCTCATAAGAAAAAGCAGATCTGACAATCTGTTGAGATAGACAATGATCTCCTTGTTTTTCAAAACTTTTTTTCTCGTCATTGTGACAGCGCGTCTTTCCGCTTTGCGGGCGATGGTCCTGGCGACATTCAAAACACTGGAAAGAGTTCCTTCGTCAGCGGTAGAAAAACAGCGTGTTTTTAATTTTAGTTTTTTCTCTAGCTCGCCTATTTTTTCTTCCAGTAAAACAACATCTCTTGCTGTAAGCCGCTTTTTCAATCGCCCTAAAAAAGGCCCTTCTGTTGCCACTTCCGTACCTATAATAAATAGGTGTTCGCGAATTTTTTCTAAGTCCCTTTTAATCTTTTTCTGCCGGATAAAGCTCATAGCCATACCAATAAAAGAACCGAGTTCATCTAAAACGCCGCCAAATTCAATCCGAAAGCTATCTTTTGACACACGCGACCCCATATAAAGGCCCGTTTTTCCGCCATCGCCACCTTTCGTTGTTATCCCCATAAAATAGCCCCTTTTTCTTGCTAAATTAAAAAAATATGTTTGATATAGCTCTATATGTATTAATAATTTAGATACTTATTTATGCAATTATACTAGCTGCACCTTGTAAATCAATACTGAGTATGTTATACTTCTTAAACTATTTTAAAAAGTAGCATTTTGCTAAGGAGGTCCTTATGACTTTTTTTACGCAATCCCCTGAACGCCGAGAAAAACCAAGAGTTAAATGTCAATCTGCCATTGAGTACCGCACCCTGAATCCCGATCAGTTTATTAATGACTTTTTATGCGATATCAGTGAAAAAGGACTAAGCCTCCTTATGCACAAAGGAATCCCTAAGGATATGCCTATCATTTTTCAAACAAAACTAGCTAAAAACCTCCCCCCTATTTCCGGAAAAGGTAAAACCGTTTGGGCGATGCAGGAATCCGATTCTAAAAAATACCGCATCGGCATCGAAATCACAGAATTAAACAAAGAATCTATTTCCAGGCTTTCAGAATTTCTACAACAGAACAACGAGCAATCTGAGAATCAAATTTAAATATCCAATTTTACGATTCACTTTAAAAATTAGCCCCATCAAAAAATTTTTCTTTGTGCTCATAAAGATACTGCAAAATTTCCAATTCCGTCTTATCAAACCAAACTCCACCGCAATAAGGACAACGATCGATTTCTATCGGATATGAATAAACAAAAAACTGCCTATGCATTTTGCGCGCGCAATTAGGACACGTAAAAATCCAGCTATTTTTTTTCTTATGCCCGTCAGGACCTACATAAAGGTTCTTTTTCTGCTCCACTGTCATTTCAGCCAATCGCCGTATCTTATCATCAAACACCTTATCGCTACGTATGAGAATCCGGCTGATTTTCTGATATTCAACAAAAACTCCCTGGCAATAAGAACACTTTAATATCGCAGCTCCCTCATAAACGATTTTCTGTAAGACGGCATGACACACCGGACAGCAATGTTGTGTATTCTTGTCCTGATTAAAAAAAGCGAGCAAGTCTTTATCTTCATAGGCGCGACGAACGGCCGCTTCATTTTCAAAACGCACCCATTGATCAGGCCTAAAGCCGATCAAGTCTTTTTTTCCCTGTAAATTCGATTATTAAAGGGCATAAGTTTTCTTTGTTGTTTTTGATTTAATGTTTTGTTCTTTGATAGCGTCATGGCCTAATTGATAGCGCAGTGCCATAATTTTAGCCTGTTCGTCAAACGTGATACGAATCTTCTGCCAGCGTTGCGATGAGCGTATTAATGTCGCGTAAATAAGCTTAAGCCCGCTTTTTTCGGTGAAGTATCTGGGAATAACCTTGCTTCTGCGATTTTCTTCACCGAAGATTCTTTCAAGCGAATTCGTTGTTGTAATGCGCCTGCGATGTTTGGCAGGGCATTTTAAATGTTGCAAACAGGCGTCAAGGTCATCGTCAAAACATTTAACAGCTGAAGGATAATCCAGTTTGTAGGTTTTTCGGAATATCTCAGCATTCCTATAAGCGGATTCCGTATTGGACGCATAATAAACGGCATTGAGATCTATTTTCATTTGACTATGAGCTTCCTGAGGCACTTTGCTTAAGATGTTGCCTTTTTTGTGAAAAAGGCATCTTTGACGCAAAGTCTTATGTAAGACTTCTTCAAAGGCGCGAATCAAGCCAGGCGCTCCGTCTGATACGCCTAAAACCGGATCACACATGTTGCGTTTTTTGAGATCGCGGAATACTTCCAGGCAGTTCTCATAGGATTCCTTGTTGCCATGCCTGATGGATAAAAGTACTTTTTCGCCGCCGGATAAAATGCCCGAGACGACTAAGATGGCTTCCTGGCGGCTTTTGGTTAAACGTAACGGCTCATACACGGCATCTATAAAAATATAGACGACATCAAAGTCTTTTAGATCGCGACGGCAGAATTCTTCGTATTGTTTCCAGAGGACTTCGTTGAGCTCACTGACAGTGCTTTTAGACAATAATATGCGGCCCTGTTCATCTTTAAGAAGATCTTCGATGTCGCGGGTAGAACAACCGCGGACGTACATTTCAACAGCCATTTTTTCAAGGTGTTCAGTCTTTTTCTTAATATTGTTCCATGTGGCCGATTCAAAAGGGACAGCAGCATCCCGCACTTGAGGGCGTTCAATGGTCAAGCGGCCCTCGGCTGTTTTCAGATCGGACGGCTCATAACCGTTACGATGGCCGTTGCGCGTATCAGAATGCTTGTAATACGCTTGGCCGATATATTCTTGTACTTCTTTTTCCAGGATTTCTTGAATTATGCGGCGCATACCTAAGTCAACAAGTTTGTCCAGCACAGCTTTTGGTTTATCATCTTGCCCAAGGCTGTATTTGAGTTCATTGATTTCATTGTCAATTTTAGCCGTTGGTGGTATTCTTTTTCTAGGCATGGGAGTATCTCCTTTGGTTTTAGCCGCGCTAACGGCTT
>JBDREX010000040.1:0-7349 GCA_043819345.1 Candidatus Omnitrophota bacterium | reverse complement strand
GTAACAATGACCCCGTCCACGTCTTCGGCTAAAACATGCGCGTCCTGATAATCTCTTAAATCCGCGCAATCCACCAAAACCGCATCATATCTATCGCGCACATATTTCATGAGTTCTTCCATTTTGTGCGATTCAAGCAGCGTAATAGGATTGAGATCTGTTTTTCCCGCGCATAAAAGCGTTAAACCAGCGCCTAAATCTTTGACAGCCTTTTCAAAGTTCAACTTGCCTTCTAAAATATCACCCAAGCCAATATCATTTGAAGCTTTAAGCACTGTATGCAATGAAGGGTTGCGCAGGTTCGCGTCAATCACCAACACTTTGTGGTGCTTTTTTGTGGCCAGATTTTTGCCTAGATTGGCGATAATGGTAGTAACGCCTTCCCTGGGCAACGCGGCCGTCAAAAGAACCGTTTTCAAATGCTTATCTCTAAGCAACAGGTACACCTGATCGGCCAAATTGTCATAGGCTGATAACGATGCCTTTATCGGAATAGCCCCTAAAAAAGGGATATTGAGATACCTTTCAATATCCTGCGGTGTACGAAATGTCTGGTCCATGTATTCAAATGTGAATGCCAGCATGATCCCTAAGAAAATACTCATAAAAACCGCCAACAAAAATGTCAATGTTTTTGACACACCTGACGGCCTCATGGGAACAGATGCCTGTTCAATGATTTTCACACTTGCCGGGCCAATCGCTTCAATATCAGGCAGTGTTTCCCCGTTGAGGCTTTCGGCCATCTTTGCGATACTGTCTTTGAGCTGTTTAACAGACAAATGTTTTTCACCGTATTTTAACTGCATCTCTGCCAATTGCTGTTCCAAATCAAAAATAATATACGAACGGCTCACAACATTGGCCAAAACAGCCGCGCCAATAGGGCTATGATCTTTGACCTTTATTAAAAAGACATTAGTATCACGCACCGGTTCTACCTCTACGTGCTGTTTCAAATCTTCTACCGCCAGGCGAAAACGGTACATCAGCTGTTGTTTCTCAGTAAAATTGGCCAGCTTCTTATCCATCTGTTTGGCTTGATAGGCGATAAGCGGCCTTTTTATACGAGAAGAAAAGCTCTTTTCGTAATCAAACGGCCTCTGATAAAGCGCTACCGCCTTGACCGCGCGTTCTATAACAGGATTAGAAATAACAACCTCGCTCTGTGTTAAAGCCGCCTCCATGCTGCGGCCGCCGGTGAGGTCGCGATAATAGGGTGATTCCACCTGTTTTTCCGCGGAAATCAACATCTTTACCTGGGCTTCATACACAGGCGTCTTTAGTTTTAGTCCGATAAAGACGGTTATCATCACCGTAATAAAAACAGCTAAGATTACAGCCTTTTGACGGAATAAAACACGCAAATAATCCCGTAGCGTCATTTCATACTGATTAAGGGCTTCTTCCATAAAACCTCCGTGGTAATATTCAAATTCATCTTTTTTAAGATTGCCACGCTCACTTCGTCCGCTCGCCTGCCGGCAGGCAGGCAATGACAATAAATCTATTAAAATATGCCTTCTGAAACAACAACGATATCGTTGGGTTCCACCACCACATCATCCGTTGAAACACCATCCATGACCGCTTTCATATTGACCTTTATTGCCATATAGCCGGGAGCGTTCTCTTTTTCCCGTAACACTTTAACACGGCTGGAAGAGCCATACTTGGTAAAGCCTCCCGCCATAGTAATAGCCTTTAAAACCGTTGTGTTTTCTTCTAAAAAATACGTACCCGGGCGGACAACTTCGCCATAGACAAAAAACTTCTGGCTGCGTGATTCTTTTAATGTGACTACGACAACCGGATATTTCATATAACCATCGGCCAGCCTCGTCTGCACTTCTTCCTGAATACCTGAAAGCGTTGCCCCTTTCACCTGGACACTGCCAATATAGGGAAATGTCACGTTGCCATCCGGTGAAACAGTCGCCATGACAGAGAGTTTTTCCGGCTGCAAAATGACAATCTCAATCACATCGTCTATGCCTACCATGTATTCCTGCGTTTTAGTTGCAGGGATATCTGCAACAACAGCGGCCTCACCAATCGCCTGTGTGGCTTGCGATTGCGGGCTGGCAACCCCTTCCAAATTATCCAGCGTCATCTCCGCCTGCATATCCTCCTGCAGTTTAATAGGCTTTTCCGCGTACGCGCACATCACGCCCATACCAAAAACAAGCGCCCCTGCAATAACAGCTTTCAAGCATTTTGCCATTTGCTCCCTCCCTTTTAATAAATAAACACCTTAAAAAATACAATAATCACAACACAAAGCCGCCGGCAAAAACAAAATGACGCATTATTGTCCAAGATTCCAATATGTCATTTTGCAATAATACAAGATCCTTCGGCTACGCCTCAGGATGACCTTTCAGGAATCCTTCCCAAAAGATCAATTATTTCGCCCCAATGCCAAACATCACAACCGGTATCGTCTTGGTAAATATCCTCATGTCTAATCCCAAAGACCAGTTGTCAATATATTCCAAATCCAGCCTCATCCATTCATTAAAATCAACAATCTTATTACGGCCTTTCACCTGCCAAAGGCATGTAATGCCCGGGCGCATCGTCAGGCGCCTCCTCTGCCACGGTAAATACTGCTCCACCTCCGTAGGTATCGGCGGCCGGGGCCCAACCAGGCTCATCTCCCCTTTAAAAACATTCCACAACTGCGGCAATTCATCCAGGCTCGTCTTCCTCAAAAATTTTCCAATTTTTGTCAGGCGCGGGTCATTGGCCATTTTAAACGTCGGCCCCTGCATTTCATTGTGCTCTAGCAAGCCTTTAAGTTTCTTCTCCGCATCTACTCCCATCGTCCTGAACTTAAACAGCATAAAAGTCCGGCCGTTAAAACCACACCTTTTCTGCTTAAAAAATACCGGGCCGCGGGATGTCACTTTCACTGACAACGCGATCAACGCCAAAAGCGGTGAAAAAATAACCAGCCCAACACCTGATACAACAATATCAAACAAGCGCTTCAACAATAAATGCCACAATCTGTCCGGCGCGCTCTCAAACGTTAACAAAGGCAAGCCATGCAGGTCTGTCTGTTTGGCCTTGGTAAATTTTAATTCAAACAAGTTTACCGCGACATTAATCTTAATGCCTTCGCTTTCACAAAAATGCATCATTTCTTCGATTTTACCCAACCACGAACGCGGCACAACAAAAACAACTTCATCCACAACATTGCTATGCACGATATCCGGAATATCATTTAAACATCCGATCACTTTTGAACCGTCTATCTCCTGGCCGACTTTCTCGGAATCATCATCCACCAGGCCCAAAATATGCAGCCCCCATTCTGAATGGCGCCGGACCAAATCCATAAAATACTGCGCCCGTTTACCTGTGCCGACAATCAGAATATTGCGGTAATTAAACCCTTTGGAACGCGCGTACCGGAAGAAAAAAACCATCGCGGCCTTACACATAAAAATTAAAAACGCGGTTAGAAAAAAACCTAATAGGATCAAGCTGCGGCTGGCATAAGGCACTTTGAAGACAAAAATTAAACTGCTAAACGTGATAAAGCTCACCACGGCCGTTTTAATTGTAATCACCAAAATCTCTGTAATGCCTCGCGTCCTAAAAGACGCGTACATCCCAAAATGATACAAAAAAATACTCCACACCGCGCAAAATAACGGCGACAACCATAAAAAGCTCGCCAATGGCTCTGAGGGCGGATAAAACGAATTTCTTAAAAGCCGGCTCAATAATAATGCCAACAACGCAATCATAATATCTGCCACAATCAATAGCCTTTTAAATAATTTGAAATGTTCCTTAATCATTACTTCATCTCCTTAAAAACTCACCCTCACAGATGCCGTAACTCTGTTTTTTGTGTATTCCCGATCTGCTCTATCTGACGATGTCTGCGCGTAAAAATAGGATAGCTCTCCCTTGATGTCGGGTGCAAAATCATAGACAAAAGCCGTGTTCACTCCGGTAAAATTGTCCGTGATATCTGTCGTTTCATAGGTACCGCTGCCATAAAAAGCCGACAACGTCCCCGAGAGCCGTTCCAGCAGGCGATGCGTCAGAGCGCCGGAAATCCGCCAATTGTTGAACAAGTCCTCTTCTGAACTATTTGCTTCATAACGTTTGTAAAAGGAAAGGCGGGCGCTGGTATTTTCATCCACATCATTGATTAAAGAAAAAGAGAAATGGCCACGTACATAGTCTTCATTATTATAAGATGAAATAAGGTCCAAACCGCCGTTGATATCTAGATACAGCTGTTTGGTGATGTACTGGATGATACCCGCGCTCAAATCATTGGTCTTCGCGCTTGTCCCTGGATCAAACGATCTGATTAGATAATTATACGAGAACAAAAGAATGGTCGCCGAACTTACGGCATGCCGGCCTTCCAATCCCCATCTATTTAAAAAGGAGTTGCTTAAATCGGCTCGGGAGCGCCAATAACCTTCATTGGCGTACGTCAAGCTTAAAGCCAACTGACTTGAAATGTCTTTGATATAACTAACTTCAAAATTATTACGCAGATACTGATACCGCCCCGGCGTCGTTTCAAACGCCTCTTCAAAGCTGGACGGTTCGTCCGCGTGGCGCAATGTTTCTTTCAAAACCACGCGGTCAAACTTTGATAACTCTCTGTTATAACGCGCTGAAAAATCCTCTGAAGTATTATCATACATACTGTGTTGCGCGTAAAATTCGTGCGACACATTTAAAGTAGCAACAAATGCTTCAAGCTTTCCTTCTACGCCCGCTTTAAGCCCAACACTTAAGCGCGATACAGCGTCGCTAACCGCATTATCATCCGCATACGTGATGTTGTCATCATAATATTCACTGAGGCGCGCGTCGAGTTTTAATTCCCCTCCGCCGACAGGCGCGCAAAATCCATTCCGCGCGGACACAGAAAAAATGACAGCAAAGACAGAAAAAAGGATAAAAAAATACTTCATTCTAAAACTCTTGTCCTAAATAGAGAATTAAATGGCTGATAAATTTTTACAAAGTATTATCTTCTTTAATTTCAAGTAGTTACGATTATGTTAAAAACCGAGCAGGCAGCAAAAACCATGCTTATAATAACATAGAATTATAACAAAAAAAGAGATTTGGGTAAAGAGGATTTTTATCAGAAAAGAAGAGAGATTACTTATCGCAATAGGCGATAACTTTTTGCCAGATAGACTTGATAGAAGCCGCGATTTCGCCCTGATCATATTCAACAACAGGTATGCCCCGGATAACCGCCTCTACCACAAGGGGCGAAAACGGAATCCGGCCAAGCACTTCAATACCACGCTGTTGGCAAAATGCTTCTATCGCGCCGGTTTTCTCAGGGGCCAGATCATATTTGTTGATAATAACTTTGACGGGGATTCTAAATGTTTTGGCCAGCCCTATAATACGTTCTACATCATGAATACCGGAAATAGTCGGCTCAGTTACCACAACAGCCAGGCGCGCGCCCGACAAAGAAGCGATCACAGGGCAACCAATACCCGGCGGGCCATCAACAAGAAGATGCGGTGTCTTCATCAGCGTGGCTAATTTCATGGCCTCTTTTTTTATCCGGGCCACCAGCTTGCCGGAATTTTCCGCGGCCGCTTTTAACCGCGCATGATAAAACGGGCCATATTTGGTGCTGGACAAAAACCATTCTCCGGCAATGTTTTCAACCATTTCAATAGCCTTCGCCGGACACACATGGGCGCATAAGCCACACCCTTGGCAGGCCATCGGATCGAAAGACGGGACAACCTTTCCCTCTTTGGAAACCTTCCCCAGTGCGCCAAAATGACACACACCAAAACAGCTCCCGCAGCCATTACACAAGGCCTCATCAAGGCGCGGCGAAACGCCGCTTTTAAAAATATGGCGTTCATGAATTTTCGAATTCAACAAAAGATGCAGATTGGCCGCATCCACATCACAATCCACAATGATTTTAAAATCATCTAAAACAGCAAAAGACCCTGTTACAACGGTCTTGCCCGTACCGCCTTTGCCGCTAACCACAACAATCTGTTTGGCTATTACTATCATAGAAAGTTCCTAAAAGTTTTATCCGGCTCCGTGACAGCTTATAGGCAAAGCTATAAAGCCGCTCACCTGCTTTTACCCGTTTAGTATGATAGGTGAGTTTTTCACGGAGCCGTTGTATTTTTTTCTAACTTGCCGCGTTCTGCGCGACAAGGCGTTCTATTGAAGCAAACATCTCCAGAAACAGCGCAACATATTCTTTTTTTTCGTGTATAAAAGCAGTTCCATTGGCGCAACATGTAGCGATCTCACGGTCAAAAGGCAAACGCATCAAAACAGGGATATTTGATTCCCGGCAATAAGCCTCTACCTTATCATCCCCCAGATCACTTCGGTTAATTACCACACCAAACGGTACCTTAACCTCTTTTAAAACCGCGATCGCCAATTGCAAATCGTTTAATCCAAAAGGTGTCGGTTCCGTGACAAGCACACAAAAATCACTTTTGCTTACAGCAGCCACCATAGAACATGCCGTTCCGGGCGGAGCATCAATGATCACCGTCTCGTTTCCAGCGGCGGCAAACTTTAAGGCCTGTTTAATAAGAGGCACCACCATCGCCTGTCCAACATCCAGTGTGCCAGAGCAAAAATCTAATCCCCCGCAAGCGCCTTTTTCCAAATGGCCGATTTCTTTTTGGACTTCGTAAATAGCCTTGCGCGGGCACAAAAGCGTACACGCCCCGCAGCCATGGCACATATGTTCAAAAAAAAGCGGTGCTACCTGCGGTATAACCGCGATCACATTATAGGCGCACACCTCGGCACAGATGCCGCAATAATCACAAAGTTCTCTGTTCACCTTTGGGACAGAAATATACACAGGCTCCCGTGTTGTAATAACAGGCTTCAAAAAAAGGTGCGCGTTGGGCTCTTCCACATCACAGTCTATAAAACGCACTCTCTCCAGCGACAACGCCAAATTGACAGCAACTGTCGTTTTTCCTGTGCCCCCTTTTCCACTAGCAATTGAAATAATCATATCTTAAAAGACGCGGTCAGCACGTCCTGAAAACGGCTGTTAGCCAGGCTGACATCCAGCCCGTTCTGTTTAAAAAATAAAGCGATATCATCCATCGTAACTTTTGACCTCTCATGAGAGCGGCCTTCGGAAGCGTGAAACTCTTCTATCATTTTAAATCCTTCTTTGGAAAAATCACTGATAACGATCTTTCCTTTTTTTGAAACAACTCTTAACATTTCAGCGGCCACTTTCAGAGGGTCAGTCAAATGATGCATCACGTTTACCGAACAAAGCATATCAAAACTACCGTCGGAAAAACTGAGCCGCGCGGCATCTTCTA
>JBDREX010000039.1:0-17150 GCA_043819345.1 Candidatus Omnitrophota bacterium | reverse complement strand
TTTACAGGAAGTTACGCGGGAAATGCAACAGGAATTTTAACGTAAGGCATTGTATTTACGTAAGTTATGAAAAATCAAAACTTACATAAAAACAATTTTTGAAAATAATCGTAAACGAAAATATTTTTTAACAAAGTAGTGCTTATTATTCAGGGGGCCAGGGAGCACAACCTTAAAAACATTAACGTTGAGATACCGCGAAATAAGCTGGTTGTTGTAACGGGTTTATCAGGGTCCGGGAAGTCTTCGCTGGCTTTTGATACGATTTATGCCGAAGGACAGAGGCGTTATGTGGAAAGCCTTTCCAGTTATGCCAGGCAGTTTTTGGAGCAGCTTCAAAAGCCGGATGTTGATTTTATAGAGGGCTTATCCCCTACAATTTCTATTGAACAGCGCTCAGCATCTGGTAATCCGCGTTCAACGGTTGGTACGCAAACGGAGATATACGATTATTTGCGATTATTATTCGCGCGTATCGGCCTCGTACATTGTCCGGAATGTGGCCGCTTAGTTCGGCGGCAGAGTTCTCAGGAAATCGTTGAGCAGGTTATGAGGCTTGGTAGTGGCACGCGCATTGAAGTGTTGGCACCATTGGTCCGCGGCAGGAAAGGTGAGTATCGGAATATATTAGAGCAGATTCGTAAAGAGGGCTTTGTTAGAGCCAGGATTGATGGGAAAATTTATGAGCTGAATGAGCGTGTTAAGCTTGAAAAATACAAAGTGCACCATATTGAAGCTCTTGTTGATCGTCTCGTTATTACAGCAGATGCCAAGCAACGTTTGACGGATTCTATTGAAACGGCTTTAAAAGTTGCTGGTGGGTTGGTTCTTGTCAGCCGAAAAGATGCTTCGTATTGTGGGCAGCCGGATATGTTTTTTAGCGAAATGTATGCGTGTCCAGAGTGTGGAATTAATATCACAGAGATTGAGCCGCGTTTATTTTCTTTTAACTCGCCATATGGTGCTTGCCCTGAATGTAATGGCCTTGGTTTTAAAATGGAGTTTGATGTTGAGTTGGTTGTGCCTGATTCGGGAAAAAGTATTTTAGAAGGTGCTCTTGCGCCTTGGAAAAAAGGCGGGAAGGGGTACTTGCTCTATTATCGCAGTCTTTTACGAGAACTCGCGCGACGCCTGAATTTTGACCTTAATACACCTTTTAAAAAAATTAAAAAAGAACATCGGACGGCTATTCTATATGGTTGTGATGAAGTTTTGTGGGGCAAAAGATTTGAAGGATTAATTCCGCATTTAGAGAGATTGTTTCATCAGACGGAAAGCGATTTTTTAAAAGAGGAGATTTCTAAATATATGTCCCGTATGGCTTGTCCGGGATGTGGTGGTTCAAGACTCAAGAAGGAGAGCTTGGCCGTCAAGATTAAAGGGCGTTCTATTTGGGATGTAACGAAAATGACGTTGCAGCAGGCACATGATTTCTTTTCAGGGATAGAGCTTTCTTCAAGAGAAAAGGCTATCGCTTTTCAGGCGCTTAAGGATATTCTTGAAAAACTTTTTTTCTGCTTGAATGTTGGTTTGGGATATTTAACTTTAGACCGTAAGAGTCACACCCTTTCCGGCGGTGAGTTTCAGCGCATACGCTTGGCCACACAGGTCGGTTCAGGCTTGGTCGGTGTTCTCTATGTCTTGGATGAACCCAGTATCGGCCTTCATGCAAAAGATAACGATAAGTTGTTGGCAACGTTTCGATCTCTACGTGATTTGGGCAATACGTTAATTGTTGTTGAACATGATGAAGCGACGATTCGTTTTGCTGATCATGTTATTGATTTGGGGCCGGGTGCGGGTAGGCATGGCGGAGAGGTCCTATTTAGTGGTTCTTTGGATAAGTTGTTAAAGTGTAAAAGATCTTTAACGGCCCGGTTTTTAAATGGAGAGTTAAAGATAAAGGTTCCCGAAAAAAGGCGTGACTATCGGCACGCTAAATACCTTGAGATCAAAGGGGCAAGAACACATAATTTAAAAAATATTGATGTTAGGTTTCCTCTAGGGACTTTTATTACGGTCAGCGGTGTTTCGGGTTCAGGGAAATCCACTTTGATAGATGAGACGTTTTATAGGGCTCTTTTACAGAAGTTGCATCGCTCTAAAGCTCAACAGGGTGTGTTTAGGACATTAACGGGTGTTGAGTTAATAGACAAAGTTATTGTTGTGGATCAATCACCCATTGGTAGGACTCCGCGCTCGAATCCGGCAACATACACGGGTGTTTTTGGTGCTATTCGGGATATTTTTGCAAGGCTCCCGGAGGCAAAGGCACGCGGTTATAAGTCAGGAAGATTCAGTTTTAATGTTAAAGGGGGTAGATGTGAAGCTTGCCGGGGAGATGGTATTAAGAGAATTGAAATGCATTTTCTTCCCGATGTTTATGTGAAATGTGAAGTTTGTCATGGAGAGCGGTTTAACGAAGCAACCCTTGATGTTCAGTATAAAGGCCATTCTATCGCCAGTGTCTTAGATATGTCTGTTGAAGAAGCGCTTGTTTTATTTGAAAATATTCCTAAAATAAAGAATACGCTTAAGACTCTTGCGGATGTTGGTTTAGGCTATATCCAACTGGGCCAGTCGGCAACAACTCTTTCAGGGGGTGAAGCGCAGAGGGTTAAACTTGCCAGCGAGTTGTGTAAGCGTTCTACGGGCAAAACGCTCTATATTTTGGATGAACCGACAACAGGTCTTCATTTTGCAGATGTAGAAAAACTCCTAGGTGTTTTACAAAAATTAGTGGATTTAGGGAATACAGTTTTGGTTGTTGAACATAATCTTGATGTGATTAAGAGCGCAGATTATTGTATTGATTTGGGTCCAGAGGGCGGAGATCAAGGGGGGCAGATTGTTGCTTCTGGAAGTCCGGAGGAAATCGCTCGCATTAAGCGCTCCTATACGGGGCAGTATTTGAAAGAGTTGCTGGATTTAAAGAAATAAGTTTTGGAATAAACATATGATTTAAAAAGATTGGGAGAAGTTTTTAAATGATTAATATTGTGTCTAATAAACTCCGATTTTTGGTACGGGCACGTGCCGTTTTTTTAGTTGTCTTATCTTGCTTTACAGTGGTTTTTAATGTTTATGCCGATTTTGATAAACAGCAGGAAGACGCGTTTTATGTGGCCGCCAAAGCGTACGAAGATAGCTTTTATGACGTCTCTATTACACTGTTTGAGCGTTTTTTAAAGAATTACTTTCAAAGTAATAAAAAGTCTGAGGCTCTTTTGTATATCGGCCAATGTTATTATGCTCAGGGAAAATACATGAAAGCCTTGAATCAGTTTGAGTCTTTGCTGGATAGCGAAGGAATTGAGCCGATAAAGGACAAGGTTCTATTTTGGCTTGGAGAAGTCTATTTTAAAGGAAGAGATTATAGGCGAGCCGGGGAGTTTTATAAGCAGGTTATAGATCACTACAAAAATTCACACTATTTTGTGCTTGCTTATAAGGCTTTGGCCCAGGCGCAAATTGATGACGGTAAATTTCAGGAAGCTTTGGAGACTTACAATCAAATACTCTCTATAACGCACGATCCTTTAGTGAATCAAGAGGCTTTTTTTGGTATTTGTGAATCTCTCTATCGTATGAAGGACTTTAGTAGGTTAAGAAAAGAATTAGAGGATTTTATTAAAAAGTATCCTCAGTCGATGATCCTGGGTAGGGCCTTTTTCTATCTTGGGGAGGCTGATTTCTATTTAGGCCAGTATGAGGAAGCTATTCAAGCTTATCAGAGCGTTGGAGAGTTTTCTTCTGATCCGCAGCAAATTTCTTTGGCTCGCCTTGGTATTGGATGGTCTTTTTTAAAACAGAAAAAGTATAAACAAGCGAAAGAGTTATTTTCTCTATTCGAAAATGAGCTGCAGTCTCCCGGTATTGTTTTGGGCAAGGCGGTATTAGAAACGGGGCTGGGTAATTATGAAGAAGCGCTAAAGCTTTTTGATGATGTTATTGCTATTGATAAGGCTCAGGAGTATATTCCGCTCGCTTTTTTTGGTAAAGCCGAGGTGCTCTATAATCTTTTTCGGCTTGATGAGGCTATTGTTGCTTACAGGACTGCGCTGGATAAACTTAAAGTTATTTCTTCAGGCGCCTACACTCAGGTAAAAGATCTTAGGGATAAAATTCATTATGGTTTGGCTTGGTCATATTTAAAAATTGGGGATTTTCAGTCAGCTCAAAATGAATTTCAGAGAGTCGCCTCTTTTTCTACGGATAAAATTGTCAAAATAAGCGCGCTATGTCAGTTGGGAGACGCTTTTCAGGATGCGGGTGAGTATGATAAAGCTATTCAGACGTATCAGAATTTTATCAAAGATTATCCAGATACGGTTTATAGTGACTACATTCAATATCAATTGGGGATGACTTGGCTAAAAATGAAAAATCTTGATTCGGCTGTTCTTGCTTTTCGCCGGCTCTTGAAGGATTACCCATCTTCAAAGCTTATAGATGATGTCAATTATTTTATCGGTATTTGTTATTTTCAGAAAGGGGCCTATGCTGTCGCTGCGGAACAATTGCAGCTATTTGTTAATGGTTTTAAAGATTCTTCTTATCGTAGTCAGGCTTTGTTCCTTCTGGGTGAATCCTATATGAATGCGATACAGTATAAGGAGGCAATTAATATTTTTGGATTGATTGCCAAAGAATATGCAGATGCACAAATGCTTAGACAAAAGGCTGAATATGAGATTGCTAATGCTTATGAGCGCTTGGGTGATGACGCACAGGCTAGTAGAAGGCTTATGGACTTTATCACCCGTTACCCGGATTCTCAATTGACTCCAGATATTATCTTTTGGTTGGCCCAGAGTTGTTGTGATAAAAAAAATTTTTCTCAAGGAAGAAAATATTTTGAACGTCTGATCAGGAGTTATCCGGATCATGAATTGGCACCAGATGCTTTTTTACAGATTGGAATTAGTTATCTGGAAGAGGGCAAAACAGAATCTGCTGTGAGGAGTTTTCAGCAGGCGAAACAGAATGGAAATGATCAGATTAAAGCGAGGGCGAGCCTGTCTTTGGGGGAGGTCTACTTTACAAAGTCTGAGCTTGGAAAAGCTCTGGGCCAGTATGAAGAGGCTGCTGCTCTGGGAGACGATATGAAAAAGCCAGCTTTTCTAAAGATTTCTCAGGTTTATAGGCTCCAAGGTAAACTCGCTGAGTCTATTGCTGTTTTGCAGCAGGCGCTGAATCGGGATGGCGGGGTTTCAGATGCGGAGATACAATTCAATATAGCAGAACTTTTGGAAGAAAAAGGGGATTCTCAGGAGGCTTTGGAAGCGTATCTAAAAGCGACATACCTTTATTCTGACGATAAGACCTGGGTTGTTAAGGCTCTGTTAAGAGTCGCGAGAATTTATGAAACACAAGAGAAGTGGACGGAGGTAGAGAGTATTTTGAAAAAGATTTTAGAGTTTGATGTGCCGGAAGTCAAATACGCTCAAGAAAAACTTCAATGGCTCTCTGAACTTGGTTTAAAAGATAGAATTGAGATGGAGTAAAAATGGTAGAACGCGTGAGAAATTTTATATTGGTCTGTATCTGTGTAGGTTGTTCATTTTTGATTTTTTCAAAAGTTGCTTTGATTCGCATGGGAGGTTATATGATGTTTCCGATCATTCTTTCCTCTCTATTTGCTTTTGGTGTTATTTTTGCGAAAATGCGGCAATTTTTAAAAACCCAATTCAATTTAGAAGCTTTTTTAAAGAATATTTTTGAGTGCATTGAGCGCCAGAGAATTAAAGAAGCCATTGATTTATGTGATAGCGCACCGAGTCCAATTGCCCACATTTTTAAGGCAGGGATCATGAAGTATGATTGTCCTAAGGAAGAGATTAAGGCGGTCATGGAGAGATCTTTTTTAGAGGTTGTTTCTATTTTTGAAGAGGGAATAGCTGTCTTATTTTCTATCGTTCAAATTGTTCCGTTGTTGGGTTTTATAGGTGTTCTTATAGGCATGATTCATATTTTTCAGGCCATGCAGGCAAATGGGATGTCTTTTTCCAATTGTCTTGCAAACGGATATGCTTTTGGCGTGTGGGAGGCTTTGATTTGTTCTGCTATTAGTCTTTTGCTGTCCATTGTTCTATTAATTGCTTATCATTATCTGGCAGCTAGGGCCGATTTTTTTATTGAAGAAGCTCAAAAGGGGTCTATGAAGCTTTTTAATTTCTTTTTGGAGAGGAGAGAGTCCTTTAATGTTTGAGAGATCTTATTCTACAAAGAGATTTGGGATGAAAATGTTTTATTCATTTTTTTTTGGTAATCTTTTTTTGCTTATTGTTTTTTTTCTCGTTTTTCTGCCAAAGGCGATGAAGCCTTGTGGGTTTTCTGTTGAACTTGCCCGTGCCATTAGTTGTGAGCCAATTTCAGGAAAAGATTGCGTTGTGTCTATTCTAAGAGATAATTCATTTTATTTAAATGATCAAAAAGTGACGCTAGAGGAACTTATGCATTTTGTTGTCGCAAGGAAGAATGCCTTCTCTAATACTTTGATTAAAGCCGACCAAAATGCGAATGTGGGGGCTTTGATTAAAGTTTGGGATTTATTTAGAGATGCGGGAGCCGAAAAAATAAATATCGTAACTAATGAATAATCAGTTTTCTTATAAGAATTGCTTTTCCTTCGGTGTCATAGCAGCATTGCTATGGCATTTATTTTGGTTTATTTTGATTATGCCTGAGGTAAAAATCGCTGCTTATTCCCAGAGAAAATGTAGCACTGTATTTTTGGGTTCTTTTTTGAAGGATACGGATTTAATGCCGTGTCAGATTAGGACGGATAAAAAGGCAAAACTTCAACAGGATTTTTCAAGAGAAGCCTATTTTCAGAAAAATTTTTCTTCCATGCATAAACCTGTTGTGATATTGGGTGCGGTTGGTGATGTGTCGTCCTCTGAGCCAAAGCAAAGACAGTCGTCACAAGATACTCATAGCCTTTGTTTTGGTATATCTGATGTTGGCCAGTATCTGAATAATATTGATTTTTCTGATATGAAGAATATGTTTCTTAGGGAAGATCTTTCTAGTGCTATTGATTTTAGAATTATGTTAAGCAAGAGAGGGGCTGTTGTTTCTATTGTAAAATGTGTGGGTAGCGGGGATCCCGTCCTGGATTTTTATATTATGCGTAAATTTAAAATGGCTATCTTTAAACAGCCTTTTGTTCAGTCTGGATGGATAAACGTTCGTTTTAAAATTAAAGAGTAAGCTTGGCTGTTTTTTCGGCACAAGCATTGCAAGGCCCCTTGCTTAATCAATAAGAAATTCTCATCTGCATGATAATTTCTTATTAAGCTTCGGGATAAAAAAATACAGAGAAAAGAACCTGGAAAGAGCATTTTTTAAAAAATACCTGATTGTAGGCAATAGATTGTTGACTCTGCCGGCTAAGCACTGGTAAAATTTCTGTGAAAATTTTTCTCAGTAGCCGCCAGAGTTAATATTGCAAAGAAAAATACCTGATTATAGGCAATATTAAAATGATTAAAATTGATTTTTCTATTTTTATCTGTTATTATCTATCTATAACGATTATCATCTACATGTTTTTTTTCTTAGTAGAAAAAAAAGTTATTGTAAAATCGAAGTCTATTAGCAAAGATCAGATTTGGCAGTGTCCGATATGTATGTATGTTTATTTTGAATCAAAGGCATCCAAAATAAGTACGTGTCCATTTTGTGGCAGCTTTAATCAAAAACAAGCAGGTACGTGACTTATGGTTAAAAAATTCACAAAAGCGGGGGGGTCGCAATGATTACTGAAATAGGAATTGTAGCAGGGGAGATTTGGCATTATCTTGATAAGCATGGAGAGGTAAATTTGTCAAAGATGATTAAATCTATTGATAAATCAAGGGATATTATTTTGATGAGTCTCGGTTGGCTTGCGCGGGAAGGCCATGTTGTCTTGATGTGCTTGAGTGGTGATTACAAGATTTCTTTGAGAAAATAAGCCTCTAAAATGATGAACCTTAGAAAAGGTTTGGCGCTTATAAACATGTTTATTTTTGTAATTCTTTTTACCATGATGACGGCTGTTTTGCTTTCCGTTCTGTCCAGCCATGTGCGTCTTATGGAGCGTCATGTGCGTCGTCTCAAAGCTTTTTATGCATCACAAGCTGCAAGTGTTGCTGCATTGGATCAGTATCGTAGGACAGGAGCGGCTCCTGCCAGTTATACCATTGATTGGTCTCACGATCTCACAGGGGCTGTTATTTCGACTAAAAACGTCGCCATTTCTGTTAATGCACCTCAAGTTAATTCCACGTGTGATTATTCAATAACCTTTTAGAATCAATATTTATAATAGTCAAAAAGCAATATACATGGATAGGCCTCAGATGCTTCATTGACAAACATATTTTATTGTGATGTAATTATTTTATTGTTGTTAAGTTGCTGGAATAAAAATGGTTGAGAGATTGGCAAGTGTTTTGAAAAGCTAATTTTTAGAGTGGTTATAAAAATATTTTTGTGTTCTTAGAATTTTATGGAAAGTTCATAAAAGGTTAACAGATAGATGTTTCTAAGCTTGGTTTGGCTTGTTTTTTTGAGGAGTTGAGTTTCTATGTATCGACTCATGGATGTTGAAGAATTGGCGGATTATTTGCGGCTTAAAAAGCAAACGATATATAATTGGTTGTATCAAAGCAAGATGGGTGGTATTAAGGTTGGTGATGCCTGGCGGTTTGATAAGAAGCAGATAGACGAGTGGCTTAAATCTTTTGTAAAAAGGGAGAGATAGGGTCTGTTTTTTTTTGGAGCTTTGATGGATTTTGGTTTTAATGCATGGAGATCTTAGCGCGTTATTAGGTTTAGATTTTGATTTTTTTTAGACGGTAAGTTTTTTGACTAAAGGGTTTTGATGGATGTTGTAGATTTATAAAAATCTGCGTAGCGGAGCGAAGAAATGCTCAACTTTTTAAAAAAGGAATTAGCCGGAATATTTTTTAGCTCTAAAGGGATTGTGATTGTCCAGCAGTCCGGTGGCGAGATTAAACATTATATTAACGTGCCTTATCCATCTCCGGCCGCAGGAGATGGCCTTGTTTTTTCGGATGATATCTTTGATGTTTTCCAGAATAAAGAGATGGAACTTTTTGCTTTTATGCAAAAAGCGATCAGGGATAGCAAGTTAGATGTAAAAAAAATTGTTGTCGCAATGCCTCCCAAAGATTTAATCATTAGGTTTTTTGAAATGCCTAATATTCCCAGATCTGAAGTTTTAGCAGGTGTTAATTTTGAAATGAAAAAATATATTCCTTTCAAAATTGAAGAGCTTGCATATGATTTTCAATTTCGCGTAAGACAAAAAGCGAATATTATCGAAGTAATCCTTTGTGGCATTAAACAGGATCCGCTGGATAAGTACATTAAGTTATTTAAACAGCTTGAATTAGAAGTTACGGCTTTTGAGCCAGGATTGTTTAGCTTATTTCGGCTCTTAGTTATTAAAAACAAGATTTTGCCTCAGCGTTCTTATGCGATTTTAGAGTTTGATAAGGAAGGTGCAAATATTTTAATTGCAGAGAACGGGTTTCCTTATTTTACAAGAGATATCAAGCTGGTATCTGGGCGGCAGGATTCAAAGGTTGAGGATGATTTTGATGCCATACTTTTCAGGCTCATTAATGAAGTGCGTGTTTCTCTGGATTACTATCGAAGGCAATTTTTAAAAAAAGAAGTTGATGAATTAATTATTATTTCAAACAAGAGCTATGCCAAATGGATTGATAATTTTAGCAAAGAACTTGGGTTAAAAACGAATTTTATTGCTTTAAATGATTTGTTAAAAATTAAAGAAGAATCTGAAGAGTTGTTTTCTGATATCGGGAAATGTTTTGGTGCTGCGCTTCGGTCTGAAAGGCCATCTTTAGTAACACTAAATTTAGCTAAGCCAAAAGATAAGGCCGAAAAGGCTATGGCTGGGGTTTCTGGTGAAAATGTTGAGCAGGTCAGTCAGGCTATTGTTGAATTTGTTAAAGAGTCAAAAGCTTCTTTTGTGAAAGGCTCCATTATTGGAGCCATTATTTTAGTCCTCGGGTATGGATATGGTTTTTCTAAGCTCTTCCCTTTGGAGAGAGAATATGCCTCTATTTCGGTCCGTCAGCTTCCTCTTTTGCCTGGAGTAGATTTATCCAGCCTGGAAAGTATCCAGGCCAGTGAAGTTGCTTTTAATTCGAAAAAACGTGATTTTAGGGCCCTAATTGATGAGTATCATCCTCTTTATAAAAAAATGGCATTATTGCCTCGGCTTATGCCTGAGGGCATCTGGATTAATTCTTTTTCATATTCCCGGGAAAGCAAAACGCTCTTTCTGAGCTGTTGTTCTTATGCTAAAGACGAAAAGATAAGATCTGTTAATATGAATACATTTATTTCTAACATGAGGAAAAATGAAAATTTTAAGCAGGATTTTTCTAAGATTGAATTAAGGTCTTACAAGGAAGTGGTTCAAGAGAAAACGACATATTTACAATTTGATTTATCTTGTTCGTCAGTGAGCTAATTTATGGAAAATATTGATGTCAATAAGCTTTTATCGGAAAATCGCGGCGTAGTTGTTATTATTGCCATTGCTTTGCTGTCCGTGATGATCGCAAAAAATATTTATACTAAGCAGATGGCTCAGTATGAAAATATAAAAGCGAAGATTTCTGCTGAACAAGAAAAAAATGAAGCGGTTGAGCGTATTGTTTTGCTCAATGAAATTCTGCAAAAGCAGAAGGAAAGAAGCTGGGATACGGTAGATTTTAATGCTATTGTAGAAAAAATTTTTAATTTAGGTTTGGAGTGCAATATAAAGATCAGAGATGTTTCTCCGGGCGAAAAAAGAGATGAGCCTAACTATGTCGCTATTCCTTTTACTATTTCTGCAGAGTCGTCTTATGGCGATTTGATGGAATACATTAAACGGATGGAGAAATTGCCGATGTTGATGCATATAAAAAATGTTACGATGAATCCTATCGGTTCTCAGGATGTGGATCAAGATGTATCTTTAGGGGTGGGAATGGGAGTGGAAGCTATTTATCTCAAATAGCTAGCTAATATATCAGGAGTATTATGTTTTTAGCTTCTTTAAAAAAGTATTTCGTTGAACAAAATAATTCAAATATATTTCTGAATTTTTGCAGCTATTTTGATATGAGTAAGCTTCGACCAAGATCTTTTTTATACGAAAAGAAAATTGCTGGTTTTGTTCTTTGCGCCGGGTTTTATTGTGTTTTACTGGTTTTGTGTTTTTTTTTCGTGCCTGATTCTTTTTTTTGTTTCGCCGATGAAGCATTAGAGGACCAGCCAGTTTCTGTTGAAGACGGCCAGAAAATGGTTGTTTCAGATGAAATTATTGAGGAGGAGGTTGAAGAGGATTTGAAGGGCCTCTTTAATTTCAGAGATCCCTTTTTGTCAGCTCTGCCAAAAAAAGTAGAAACAAAGATTGTTTCTATTCAAACGCAGACAGAATCTGTGTTTGAGCCCACAGAGGTTGGCCCTGATGAGTTTGATTATTCCTCTTTAACCATAACAGGTTTGTTATGGGGTGGCAACAAGCCTGTGGCCATTATTAACAATGAGATTATGGGGATTGGTTCTCAGGTTTATGGGGCAACGATTATTCAAATTGATGCAAAAGGTATCCTTTTTGAATATAATGATAAACAGTTTTTGCTGCAACGTTCTAGCGGCAACAAGTTCTAGAAATATAATTTTTAAGTGTTTTAATGTAATACGTTTGGGAGTGTATCATAAGGCAAGGTAATATATGTGTTGTAGGTAGAGATTTGCCCATCTGTCTTATGTTTGTTTATACGTCATAAGTTATGGACTTATCAGGAGGAGGAGTATGAAAAAGCTTGGTTTACAGGTAATGAAAAATATGGCGGTTTTTTTAGGTATATTTCTTGTATTGTCCTTTGTGACTCCAAAGACTTCTGCCTCAGATTTTGATTTTTATGCTAGTGATTTAATTGGCAAAGAATCCTACCGTCGGATTTCTATGGATTTCAGAGATGCCAGCTTGCAAACTATATTGAAGATTTTTTCTGAGCAAGCCGGGTTAAACTTTATCGCGTCTCAAGGTGTGCAGGACCGCTCTATTACTCTTTACTTGGACAATGTTCCTTTGCAGGAGGCTCTCAATAAAATTATGGCCGCAAATAATCTTACCTATGATCTTGAACCCGGTAGTAATATTTTTGTTGTAAAAGAATGGGGCCGGCCTTTGATAGATACGATAACGAAGATTTATCAACTAAAATATACTCATTTGAAGTCATCTAAACTTCAGAAAGCAATTGATAGTATTGGTTCAGGCGGAGGCGGGGGCGGAGAAGGTGGTGCAGATGTCGGCGGTGGAGGAGGCGAAGCAAGCGGTGGTTCTGAAGGCGGCATAGAAAGTGCTATTGCGGGAGTTATGACAGGTAATGGCAAGATGCTCGTTGATTCTCGCACAAACAGCCTCATTATAACGGATATTCCTACACAATTTGAAATTATTGAAAGGGTGATAGCATTGTTAGATGTGCCGACGCCGCAGATAATGATTGAAGTTGAAATGTTGGATGTTTCCAAAACAACAGTTGATGAATTAGGCGTAGATACGACGTCTAGTGTTTTGACACTGAATGGTGCTGGGAGAGAAACAAAATTTCCTTTTTCTACAGATGGGATGACGGGTGTGGCTCCGCCGGCATTTACATATGGAACTTTGAGTGCTGCTGTTTTTACGGCAATTTTAGATCTGTTAACAACAGATACAAAAACAAAGTTTTTGGCGAGGCCGAGAATTTTGACTGTGAACAATGAGACGGCTACAATTAAAATTACAACACAGGAAGCGATAGGGCAGAATACGGTAACATCTTCTTCTGAGGGAACAGCGACAACGCAGGTGGAAGCTGAGCGTTATGAGACGGGTGTTTCTTTGAAGGTGACGCCACAGGCGGATGTTCATAGTGGCTATGTTACGATGGTTGTTCAGCCCGTTGTGTCGCAGGCTAGAACCGGAGCTACGTTTGGTAATACGACTTACAAGGATCCGGAGGTTCGTAGCTCAGAATCGACCTTGGTTGTACGGGATGGGGAGACGATTGTTGTAGGAGGTTTGATTAAGACAAATTTGGAGACAACTATTAAAAAAGTGCCTTTTTTAGGTGATATTCCTTTCGTGGGAGCTATCTTTCGCCATAAGGATAAAACAGAGCAAGAAAGAGAGCTCATTGTTTTTATTACGCCCCACATACTGTATCATGAAGGAGCTGTGGCTAAGGCTCGAGTGGATGCGACTTTACCTGGCAGTATGCCTGTTAGAGAACAGGCGAGCAGGATGTTGAGAAATGAAGAGATTGACAATACGTTAGAAAGATGGGAGAATTAAATACTATAATTAAAATAAGAAGTTGAGCTTGTAACAAGTATCGTTGGAATAATATATGGGACGGTCCTACTTAAAATTAGGCGAGTTGTTGATCAAAGAGGGCATTATAACTCAACAACAGTTGGATGAGGTTATAAAAGTTCAAGCTCAGGAGGGTGGCAGGTTAGGCGAGATCCTTCTTAAGATGGGTTTTGTTTCTGAAGAAGATGTTGTTGTCGCGTTGGGGAAACAGCTGAATATTCCGTACGTTTCCATGGGTTCTGGCCTCCTGAAGCCTGTAACTGACCAGAATTTGGACCATCTTATTCCTAAAGAATTTGCTATCAAGAACTTAGTTCTTCCCCTTTCAAAAAATTTAAATTCTTTAACTTGCGCAGTTTCTGATCCACTAGATGTGATTCTTATCGATAATCTTCGCAAGCTGACTGAATGCGAAATTAATCTCGTTATTGCTACAAAAACTGAGATACTGAAATCTATCGATGATTTTTATGGGAAAAGAGATATTTTAAAGGCTGCTGTTAAGGAGTCTTATTCTACAGCAGATCAATATGATTCAGTTGCCGTTGAGACGGAAGCTGAAGAGTTGAGTATTGACCGGCTTATTGCCAGGGCAGAAGAAGCGCCTGTTGTTAAGTTGGTTGATTTAATTCTTAAGCAAGCAATAGATGAGAGAGCCTCAGATGTGCATATTGAGCCGTTTAAGGAAAAAATCAGTTTGCGTTATAGGATCGATGGTGTTCTTCATGAAATCCCCCCACCAGCAAAGCATCTTCAGTTACCCATTATTTCCAGGATTAAAATTCTATCAAAATTAGATATTGCCGAAAAGCGTCTGCCGCAGGATGGAGGTTTTACTGTCAGGATAGAGGGAAGAGCTATAGATTTGAGAGTTTCTGTTATGCCTACGGTTTATGGCGAAAAGATCGTTATGAGGATCTTAGATAAAGAGGGCGTAAGCCTTGATTTGGCACAGATGGGTTTCTCGGGACAGCAGCTAGAGTGGTTTCGTAAGGGCATTCGCGTTCCTTATGGACTTGTTTTTATCACGGGTCCGACCGGTAGCGGAAAATCAACAAGTCTGTATGCCGCTCTTAATGAGATTAAAAGTCCAACGAAAAATATTGTAACGGTTGAAGATCCTGTAGAGTATCATATGGAAGGCTTGAACCAGGTGCAGATTAAGCCGGAGATTGGCTTGACCTTTGCTTCGGCTTTGCGTTCTTTCTTAAGACAGGATCCGGATATTATGATGGTCGGAGAGGTGAGAGATTTAGAGACAGCTCAGATATGTGTCCGTTCGGCCTTAACGGGCCATCTTGTTTTAAGTACTTTGCATACGAATGATGCTCCATCGGCTATTACGCGATTGATTGATATTGGGGTAGAGCCCTATCTATTGATGCCTTCTTTGGTGGTCATTGTTGCTCAGCGTTTGGTGAGGAGATTATGTTCTGATTGTAAAGAGCCTTATGAGCCAACGGCTGAGGAGAGGGAGAGATTTGGTTTAGAGCAAGATCTTATTTACCGAGCTAAGGGGTGTGATAAATGCAATCACATAGGTTATAAAAAAAGAACCTGCATTGGAGAGGTTTTGTATGTGGATGATGAAATAAGATCCCATATTGTGGCTGGCGTTAATGCGCAGCAGATTCGTGATGTCGCTCGTAAACAGGGTATGACGACGTTGTATGAGAGTGGTATAAAAAAAGTGAGAGAAGGGATTACTTCTCTAGAGGAAGCTTTGAGTGCGACAATAGGGGTAGAATAGTGCCAAAATTTTCTTACATATGCCGTAAAAGTACGGGAGAAAAAGAAGCTGGTATTATTGAAGGGCCCACACAAGATGATGTTGTCGCACAACTTCAGAGAAAAGGGCTTTTTGTCACCTCCATTATACCTTTTGATGTTGGAAAAAAAGACGCTAATTTTTCGAAAGACTCCAAGGTTGCAAAAAAGCAGTTTACTCATACAGGCATTAACGATAACGATTTGGTGTTATTTGCTCGTCAATTAGCGATGTTATTAGGCGCGGGAGTCAGTCTTTTAAGGTCTTTGGATGTTATTTTAAAACAGGTTGATAGTAGAAAATTTTTTGGTGTTGTTGTGCAGGTGCGCCAGGATATGGAAGGAGGGCGCACTTTAAGAGATTCCTTGGCAAAATTCCCTCAATATTTTTCTCCGCTTTGGGTCAATCTTATAGAGACGGGTGAGGCTAGCGGTAACCTGCCGACTGTTTTAGAAAAGCTTGCTTTTTATTTGGAAGAATCAGCGGCTTTTCGCAGTAAGATTATTTCTGCCATGGTTTATCCGGCTATTCTTTTGTTTATCTCTGTCGCGGCGATCATCTTTTTTATGGTTAAGATTGTTCCAACATTTGCTGAGATATTAGAGTCTTTTGGTGTTGAGCTCCCGGCAGCCACAAGGATGTTGATTTCTATAAGCAAATTCTTACAGGAGAAATTCTTTCTTTTGGTGTTTTTGATTGGAGGCGCAGTGTATGTCTATAAAACATTTTCTGTCAGGCCGCCCTTTGATAGAATGATTGAAGAGATGAAACTGCGAACGCCGATTTTTGGAGATTTTTTTCGTTTTCTCCTTCTTGAGCGTTTTGCTACAACGATGTCTATTCTTATAGAAAGCGGTGTCCCTATCCTTTACGCGCTTGAGATTTCTGAACGCAGTGCAGGGTCGATCAAGATGGCAGAAACCATCAATTTTATCAAAAAAAGTGTGAAAGAAGGGCGCAGTATGGCTGCACCCATGGAAAAGAGTGATTTTTTTACTCCTATGATTGTGCAGATGATCGCCATTGGTGAAGAGATAGGTGAACTATCAAGCATGCTTAAAAGAATCGCGAAATTCTATCAGGAATATTTGGCTACTTTTGTTATCAGGCTTGCTTCTATTTTTGAGCCGTTAATGATTGTTTTTGTTGGCATTATTATAGGGGCCATGGTTATATCTATTTTCATGCCAATATTTAGCATGGCTATGATGAAAACAGGATAGTTGATTTCTAAAAAATAAATGGTATAATTTTACTGACAGGGGGTGATGTGGAAAGCGCTTTGCGAAATTACGAAGATTGAACTATTATGCTGTAAAGTGATAATGGTTACATAAAAAAGAGAAAGGGAGGTAGCATGTTAAAGAGAAGAAGAAAAGGTGGTTTTACGTTGCTGGAACTTATTATAGTCGTTATTGTTATTGGAATTTTAGCTTCTATCGCTTTGCCACGTTATATCAGAATAGCTGAAAAAGGTAGATGTAGTGAGGCGAAAGCTTTGTTGGGCTCCATTAGAAGTGCCCAGATGAGATATGCGGCCCAATATGCAAAGTATTCTAATAACTTGAGTGCGCTGGATTTGGATTTTTCTACATCTAAGTATTTTACGTATACTATTCCTTCTAACGCTAATGCGTCTAGTTTAGGTTCTACGACGGCTGTTATTGGTGTCGCGACAAGGACGACAACAGACAATGCTTTTGGTGCGTATACGGTTAATATTACAATGGATGGAACGCTTGTTGGCGGAGGCAATGCTACTTACGTTATGTAATTTATTTTTCTTTGAATGAAGTGAAGAAAAATGTTGTAAAAGATACTCCGATTGAGTAACAGTTACAGTACTTTGTTAAATTTTCTTTTTTCGTAATTTTGTTTTAAGGTTTTTTAGTTCCTGTTGGTTGTTCTTTGTCAAAGAAGCACCTGTCTGCCGGTAGGCATGATAGGATGAGAAGAGAATGAGTTTAAGCAAAGCTT
>JBDREX010000038.1:0-59693 GCA_043819345.1 Candidatus Omnitrophota bacterium | reverse complement strand
GCCAGTTATCCGGGTTCGGTTACTTTGACGGCTTCTGCCGGAGGCCTTGCTTCCAGCAACGCGTCCAACGTGGTGACGGTTGTTGAAAAATACGCTGTTTCAATGCGCGCATTGGATTCCGTTAACGGCAGCGCCTTGACGGAGGTGACGTTGAGGGTTTTGGATGCTGATACAGGTGCGTTGGTGAGCTTAGGTTCTGCGACCAATCCGTATGTTGGCAATAGCCCATTTAATTTTTATATTCCATATGGAGAATATCAATTTAACTTTAATAAAGAAGCGTATGTGGAAATGACGGAAGAGAAAACAGCTGACTTTTTAGCGGATTCTGCCGATAGTGTTTTTGATAACGCGATTACCTGGACCGTCTATATCATGTCTATTTCAGAATCCTTGGCGGATTATAAAGTGCAGTCAAGTTTTGTTTATGATGAGGTGGATGATCAACTGGGGATTATTCTGCGCCTTGAAAAGCGAGGCCAGGTTATTACTTCTAGCGCCATCAATGCCTTGGGTACAGCCACGGTTCAATTCTATACCGGCAACAACGAGTTGCTGGGAACTCTAACAAGCACATCATTTGATACCAATGGTAACTGCTGGTTTACGGTTGCAGACGCGACGGCAAATGTACCGAGTGGATTTTTAAGAAAGTTTGCGGCGGGCGCTACGTATTACGCGCGCGTGAGTATTTCTTATGGTGGCTCCAGCGGTGATAGTATGACGTATTATGCGGGCAATACGTTTACGATTACCGTGACACAATCCTTGCAGGCATTAACATCTCAGATCGCGGGCTTAAGCACAGATATCGCAACACAGGTAACGGGTGTGCAGACGGTTGTGGCAACTCAGGCGGCGACAACGCGGGCCGCGGTGGCTGCTGTTCAGTCGGATGCTGCCAGGATTTTGACAGCGGCAGGTACAACATTGCCGGCCGTTATTGCCGCCAGCGAAGCAGCACTTAAAAATAAACTTATTGCAGAGACAGATGAGATCCAGACAAAATTAATAACGGAAGCAAAATCTGAGATTTTGACCCGCGACAGTATCGTAATGCTGGGTTCAACGATTAAGATCCGTTATCGTACATATCCTTCCGCGAGCCCGATCATTACTGTTTATGACCCGAATAATGTGGCTCGTGTAAGTGCCGCGCTCATGACGGAAATGAGCCCCGGTATTTATGAGTATCCATTAACATTTGTATCTGGTTGGCCTAGAGGAGATTATTCGGTTATTTGTACAGAGCCGACCTATGGAACCTTAGATGGTATTACATTGAGCGCGAAGTCCACGGATATAGAAAATTTATCCGGTAACGTTTCATCTATTATGGGCAGTGTTTCCAATATTCGTGACATTGAATCAAAGGTAGCGGCTTTTTCATCGGCGTTTAGCGCAGTTGAAGAAAATATTGAAAAGGCCGCGGCGGCTATGTCTGGTATTCAGACAGGCAGCCAGGAAGCGGCGGCCGCGGCGTCTCAATTGACGTCTCTTTATACCAGCTTAAAAGAGATGAGTGCCAAGATCCAGGAGTTGGGTGGTACCGTCGGATATGATTTACAGAAACTTTATGAAGTGAATGAATCTAAGGCACAGGATATCGGCTATATTCGTAATAAGACTCAGGAGTTAAAAGCGATGATGTCTTTGAACCAGCAGATGATTGAGAATGCCGCTAAAGAAGAGCCTGTTGTCCAGACGTGGTTTGAGTTTAGATAAACAGAGAACAGAAATCAGATGACAGAAGACAGACAAAAACAAAAAACAAATAGCAGAAGGCAGGAATCAGAGGACAAGTGACGGAGAAAATTAAAAGTATAAGAGATTTAAAAGTTTATAATCTCGCTTATGAACTAGCAATGGAGATATTTAAGGTGTCGATGAATTTTCCAAAAGGAGAAATTTACTCTTTGACTGATCAGATCAGAAGGTCTTCTCGGTCGGTTGCAATAAATATAAGGGAAGGATTTGCGAAGCGAAGGTATAAACAAGTATTTGTTAGACATTTAAACGATGCTTTTGGGTCATCTGAGGAAACAAGAGGCTGGTTGGATTTCGCGAGAGATTGTAAATATATATCTCTACAGGAACATGGGGCTTTAAATCAACAATACGACGAGCTTAATGCTATGTTGTATCGTCTTATGAATGTTTGGTATGGAGAAAAAAATGAAAAATCGTAATTTACTAATGTTTATTTTTTGGTGTTTTATTCTGTCTTCTGTCATCTGTTTTCTGTCGTCCGTTGCAGAAGCCAATATCGTCGTCCGCGCGGTTTTGGTGAATCCGTCAACACAAAAACGCACGATTCCTTTTAAATCTGTCCTCCCCAAGGAGGTAAAGCCGGAAAATATTGTAGATTCAGGGGAGTTGGAGGTCGCTTATGATCCGTCGGCAGGGGCATATTACGTCTATCATGATTATACGCTTGGCCCTAAAGAAAGTATGACGATTGAGATTGAGATGGAGGATGTATGGAAGATCCCTCAGGATGAACTTAACGGTTTGCGTGAAGAAGCCGCGAGGCTGACTAAAATATTGTCTAATACCGATTATTATGAACGCGCGTCCTATCTAAAAAATAGTATTGAAAGTAAATTGAATCAGATCGAGACGAGCCAGCAGAAAATGAGTGCTAGCCCCGGAGGCTATATTTCTGATTATCGGGAAAATCTGGACCGGATAGAAAGCATAAAAGCTGATTTGGCGGCTGCCAAAACACTGGTCGCTGAAGCTAAGAATATTGCACCCGCTCTAACCTGGAAATTGATCATCGCCGTCGTTATCTTTTTAGGGGTTTTAGGCCTGATCTTTTTTATCATCTGGCAGAGACAGATTAAATCGCTGGTGGATTTTGTGCCGGATGCTGAATCAGATGCCAAGCTCAAAGGCAAGGAAAGGCCTTTAGAACCTGAAGAAGGAGAGCGGCGAGAGGCTGTTGAAGATAAAAAGTCTGACATCAATGATATTGAAAAACGCCTAAAAAAAGAGCAGTAAAGGTGTTAATGGGTTAACGAGTTAACGGGTTTATGTGTTTAACCCGTCAATTTATTAACGCGAGCACTCGTCAACCCGTGTTTCCTACCAAAGCATTTGTAAAAAAATCAGCCTTAGGATATAATACCTACTAGATTTATTTATGGAGGGCTTATGTATAAAAAAGGGGTTTGTTTTTTTGTTTTTTGTCTGTTTTTCTGTGTTTCTGTTTTTTCTGGTTGTGAAACGATGGGGAAGGATACACAAAAAGGTGCTTTAGGAGGCGCGTTGCTTGGTTCTATCGCCGGTGGTGTTATTGGTCATCAGGGCGGCCATGGTGTTGGCGGAGCTGCCATAGGGGCTGGTGTCGGCGCTTTAGCCGGTGGTTTGATCGGCCATAGTATTGATTCAAAGAAGAAAAAAGAAGACATTATGAGTAGTGCTGAAAAGCTCGGGATTTCTGATATTATCGTTTTAGCTCAATCCGGTGTGAGCGATGATGTGATTATAGAGAAGATTTCAAAAACCAAATCTGTTTTTAATTTATCCGTTGAAGAAATAGAAGCGTTACGCAAGCAAGGCGTTAGTTCTCGCGTGATTAATGTGATGCTGGATACGGGTAAGTAGGGCAGATTACGGTGTTTGCGTCAGTGATTTGGCGGGGTTATGATTTAACGAGGGTGCGAGTTAATGAATAAAATGAGATCATTCAGTGCAATATAACTGAATAGTTGAACTGGTTAATTTGTGAACATAGAAGGCGAGAAACATGAAAAAGACAACAAAAAATTGGATTTTGTCGGCAGAGTATGATTTAAAAACTGCAGAGAGCCTTTTAAAGTCAAGGCGCAAAATTTATGCAATATTTTTGTGCCACTTGGCTATTGAGAAGACAATAAAAGGGGTAATATCAGAAAAACAGGCAAAATTACCGCCTTATACCCATAATCTTGTTCATCTTTTTGAATTAGCAGAGGTGTCCTTGCCTGAAAAACTAAATGATTTCGTAGAGTTGATTAATGATAAAAGTGTGCCAATGCGCTATCCTGAAGATATTCTAAATATAGAAAAACAATTTAGCATGAAATTAACCAAAAATTATTTTAAAAAGACAAAAGAGGTATTGCAATGGTTAAGGCAAAATTCAATCCAACTGAAGTAAGAAAAATTTCTTTAGAATTTGCGGCTATGTTGGAAGCGAATAAGATTAAAGTGAGAAAAATTATTTTGTATGGTTCTTACGCGCGTGGAAATCCGCGGGATTTTTCCGATATTGATTTAGCGATTATTTCGCCTGATTTTAGAGGGAAGAACCGGTTGCAAATTCAAGAGATGATTGCTGTGGCTGTGAGCGGCCGTAAAGGGGCGGTTGTAGTTGTTGAGCCGATAGGCTATACTCCTGAAGAATACGCGTACGCTAAACGTGAAACTTTCTTAGGAGAGATTAAAGAAACAGGCTTGGGAATCGCTCTGAATTAATGTGATGCTGGATACGGGTAAGTAGAATCTGTTAACCGGTTAGCGGGTTTGCGAGTTAATGTGTTTGCGAATTCAAATTTTAGCTTGTTTGCCTACACATTCGTTAATACGGGCATTCGCTGGCGCGCTAAGAGTTCTTGTTTAAGAGAGGAGGAAACATGATACAAAGACCTAGGTATTTTTTGCGAGCGATCGCGCATTGTAAAGAAGGTTGTTGTAAAAGCTCCTGAGTAGGAGCCGAAACTGCTTAAGCCCCATCAAAAGTTATTTTGATGGGGCTTTTATTCAGTTTCTTTTTTAAGGATATAAGTTTATTGTCATTCAGAAGAGTGTTTTTTTCTATCGTCATTCTAAGGGACGCAGGACCGAAGAATCTAAAAACAGATTCGGAGTTTATCTTGAGCGAAGTCGAAGGGTTCAGGATGACAGTGGGATTAGAGAATGTTTCGTCGTGATAATTCTCAGCAATGACAGCAATAATCTAAATTTGTTTTTGCAAGAATCAGTACTGTAAAGGAATATTATGTGTGGAATTGTTGGATATATTGGCCAAAATGAAGCAGTAAATATCTTGTTGTCTGGTCTAAAAAAACTGGAATACCGCGGGTATGATTCCGCGGGTATTGCTACTGTTGTTGAGAATAAAATACAGGTTAGAAAGACAAAGGGTAAGATTGATGATTTGGCTCGTATTATTGAAAAGAAGCCGTTTTTACCTTCTCACATTGGCATTGCTCATACTCGTTGGGCGACACATGGCGCTCCTAATAATCTTAATGCCCATCCTCATTTCAGCTGTGATAAAAAGATTAGCGTCGTGCATAATGGCATCATTGAAAATTACATGGCTTTAAAGAAAGATTTAATGGCCAGCGGCCATAGATTTGTTTCTGAGACAGATACGGAAGTTTTGGCGCATCTGATTGAAAAGCATTATCAGGGAAACCTAAAAAACGCAGTTATGGCTGCTTTAAAAGTTGTTCGGGGCAGTTTTGCTTTAGGGGTGGTTTGTTCGGATGAGCCTGATAAGATCGTTGCGGCCCGAAAGGATAGCCCATTAATTGTCGCGCACGATGATAAAGGTTGGCTTATCGCCTCTGATGTACCGGCTATTTTAGAACATTGCCATACCGTTCTGTATCTGAAAGATGGTGAAGTGGCTGTTTTAAAAAAGAATGGTTTAGAGCTGTATGGCCTTAATGGAAAGATTTTGAAGCCCAAATTTGACAAAGTTACGATGGACGCTGAAAGCGCTAAAAAGAATGGTTACGCGCATTTTATGCTCAAAGAGATTTTTGAACAACCTGCCGTGTTGAAAAAAATTCTTGGCCGAGGGTTTAATAATGCAGCTGCTTGCAGGCTTTTTCACAAGAAAATTTCCAGAATTGTTGTGATTGCCTGTGGGACCGCTTATCACGCGGGATTGGCAGGAAAATATATTATAGAGTCTTTGGCACGGGTTCCTGTTTGGGTTGACTTTTCCTCAGAATTTAGATATCGCCATCCTTTGATTGATAAGAATACTCTGGTTATCGCGGTTAGTCAGTCTGGTGAAACAGCTGATACATTGGCTGCCGCGCGGGAAGCCAAAAAAAGAGGTGCCAGTATTATCGCTATTTGCAATGTTGCAGGGTCAAGTTTGACGCGGGAATCGGATTGTGTTTTTTACACTCTTGCTGGCCCTGAAATTGGTGTTGCTTCTACTAAGGCGTATACGGCGCAGCTGGCTGTCTTTTATCTGTTTGGCCTGGAATTGGCTTTTAAAAATAAAAAGATTTCGTCATCGGCTTATAAAAATTACCTGAAGATTTTGGCGCGTGTTCCTGCTCAGCAGGCTGAAATCTTAAAGGCGTCTAAAGATGTTGCGAAAATTGCGCGCAGGCACTGCCATTTTGGTAGTTTCCTTTTTTTGGGCCGCAATATTAATTTTCCGACCGCTCTGGAAGGGGCTCTGAAGCTCAAAGAAATCTCCTATATTCCGGCGGAAGGATATGCGGCGGGCGAAATGAAACACGGGCCTATTGCTCTTATTGATGAATACCGGGCGGTTGTGTGTATTGCAACGGTATCTAAGGTCTATGATAAAATGGTTTCAAATATTCAGGAGATTAAGGCGAGAGCCGGCAAGTTAATTGTGATAGCAACCAAAGGCGATAGTGTTATTAAACATCATTCCAAAGAAGTTGTTTACGTACCAAAAATTGATGAGCTTTTCTCTCCTCTTTTGACGGTGCTGCCCTTGCAATTACTGGCTTACTATATTGCTTTAGCCCGCGGTTGTAATGTAGATCAGCCTCGGAATTTGGCGAAATCAGTAACAGTTGAATGAGAGAAGTATCAAAGCAAGGCGGAAAAGAATTGTTATGTTCGGCAACCGTCGATCAATACGTTTAAAGAATTATGATTACGCGCAAGAAGGCGCATATTATGTGACGGTGTGTGTGGATATTTGTAGGGGCGCCTCGCGAGGCGCCCCTACGTCAGGCACGCGTAAATCGTTGGGACAATTGATTGGGGCGTTTTAAACGGTTTCAACCAAACAAACTAATGTAATTTGTAATGTGCCCGGTATTCGTTTCCGGCAACGTAATTATTATGAACATATTATTCGCGATCAACGAGATCTTGTTCGTATTCGGGAATATATCGTTAACAACCCTCTCTATTGGGAAAAAGATGAGTATTATGTGTAACGCAAGAGTGGCCCGTATTGTTCTGAAAAGGCGGATTCTATAATGTTATATATTGTTTCTACCCCTATAGGAAATTTAGGCGATATTACATATCGTGCCGTTGAGGTGTTGAAGTCGGTTGACTTGATCGCCTGCGAAGATACGCGCCATACAAAAATTTTGCTTACCGCATATGGCATTAAAGCGCCTTTAATCAGCTATCACTCCTATAGCAATACCGCGCGGGAATGCCAAATCCTGAAACTCTTAAAAGAAGGAAAAAAGGTAGCTCTTGTGTCTGACGCGGGGACACCCGGTATCAGTGATCCGGGCTATGGGCTTATTAAAAAAGCGCTTGAAGCTGGGATAGAGGTTGTTTCTGTGCCTGGCCCGACGGCTTTTATAGCCGCGCTTTCTATTAGCGGTTTGCCTACCCATAAATTCTATTATGAAGGTTTTTTGCCTGTAAAAAGTGGAGCCAGAAAAAACAGGCTTACTTGGCTTAAAAGCCTTGAAACAACGATTGTTGTATATGAATCGCCGCATCGTTTTTTAAAAACACTGGAAGACATATTGGCTGTTTTGGGGGATATTGAGGTTGTGGTGGCCCGTGAAATAACGAAGAAATTCGAAGAGGTTGTCAGGGGCAAGGTTAGCGCTGTTATCCAGAGGTTCACAGAGCATAAGCCTAGAGGTGAATTTGTTCTTATGTTCAAATGACGCATTTGACGTCTGGCCTCTCCCGCACCATAAAGAATCTAACGGGATCCCGCAAAGCGGGAAAATGTGTCATTTGGGGAATTTTTCTTGACACCAAACCCAATATATGTTATATATTTATGTACCTTTAAGCCGGTTCAGAGAAGCTGGCAAGGATTAAATATGAATATACATAGTCAAATACATATGGGGAACCCGCACGAAAAGATGCGGGTATTTTTTTATCTATGGGCTGGAGAAATTTCAATAAAATTAGGAAAACGAGGTAGATGATGAAGATGAAAGAAAGGTCTCATATTTTAGATGAAAATAGCTTAAGCCGTACTTTAACACGAATGGCCCATGAAATTTTAGAAAAAAATAAGGGTACGGACGATCTTGTGATTGTTGGTATTCGCACGCGTGGTGCTTTTTTGGCGCAAAGATTGGTAGATTTGATAGAGAAGATTGATGGCCATAAGCCGCTGGTGGGTATTTTGGATATTACCTTGTACCGGGATGACTTGAGCTCTATCGCGCAGCAGCCTGTTGTGCATAAGACGGAGTTGGATTTTGACATTCAGAATAAAAAGGTTGTTCTTGTGGATGATGTTTTGTATAGCGGCAGGACTGTTCGCGCGGCTTTAGATGAGTTGATTGATTTTGGCAGGCCGCTTTTTATTCAATTGGCTGTTTTGGTGGATCGCGGCCATCGTGAGTTGCCGATTCGGGCCGATTACGTCGGGAAAAATATTCCGACCTCAACAAAAGAAACGGTTGAGGTCCGGCTGAAAGAATGTGACGGCTGTGATGAGGTTGTCGTTATGGAGAGCTGCGGATGAATTCCAAAATTACATGGAATCGTAAGGACTTATTGGGTTTGCAAGAGTTGTCTCGCCAAGAGATAGAGCTGATTGTTAAAACCGCCGAATCTTTTAAGGAGGTTATCAGCAGGAGGATTAAAAAAGTTCCGACGTTGCGCGGCAAGACGGTCGTAAATCTTTTTTATGAACCATCTACCCGCACGCGTGTTTCGTTTGAAGTAGCTGCCAAGAGGCTTTCGGCCGATGTGATTAGTATCGCGACAGAGTCTTCCAGTGTGCGAAAGGGTGAGACTCTAATTGATACAGGTAAAAACATTGAAGCTTTAAAAGTTGACATTATTGTTGTGCGGCACAATTATTCTGGGGCGGCGGTTATGTTGGCACGGCATCTACGGGCCAGTGTTATTAATGCCGGAGACGGCTGGCATGAACATCCGACACAGGCCCTTTTAGATATCTTTACGCTGAAAGAAAAAAGAGGCCACATTGAAGGCTTAAAAGTCAGTATTGTTGGCGATATCGCTCATTCCCGCGTGGCGCGTTCTAATATTTGGGGATTGACGAAACTGGGGGCTCAGGTAACAGTGTGCGCGCCTGTTATGCTGATTCCTCCGGGAATAGAAAAGATGGGTGTGCGTGTGACGCATGATATTGATGAGGCGCTCAAAGATGCCGACGCGGTAAATGTTTTGAGGATGCAGTTTGAGCGTGATGCGCAAGGCGCGTTTCCAAAACAGGTGGAATATTATAGGCATTTTGGCATTACACAGGAACGCCTTCTAAAAGCGAAAAAAGATATTATTGTGATGCATCCGGGGCCGATTAATCGGGGGATTGAGATGGCCAGTGAAGTCGCGGACGGCCCCAATTCTGTTATTTTAGAGCAGGTGACCAATGGCATTGCCGTACGAATGGCAGCTCTATTTTTGGTTTCACAGGCGAATGGCCAGGGTAAAAAAGCACCAGAGAATCCCGGTATTAAAGAAAACAACGCGCTAAATTAAAAATATGAAAATACTGATAAAAAATGGGCATGTGGTTGATCCGGCCAATAACATTAATGGCGTTATGGATGTTTTGGTGCAAGATGGATGTATTGCTAAAGTTGCCAAAACTATTGCTGAGAAGGAGGCCCACAATTATGATGCTGCCGGAAAAATAGTCATGCCGGGGCTTGTGGATATGCATGTCCATTTGCGGGAACCGGGCCGTGAAGATAAGGAAACGATTTTAACAGGCACAAAGGCCGCTCTTAAAGGAGGGTTTACAAGTATTTTGGCGATGCCGAATACAACGCCCGCAATAGATTGTGTTGAGCATGTTCAACTTTTACGCCGCCTGATCGAAAAAGACGCGCAAGTGAGTGTGTTTGTGTGCGCGGCTATTACGCGACAACGCGCCGGTCAAGAGCTGGTTGATATCACTGCCTTAAAAAAAGAAGGGGTTGTGGCTATTTCTGACGATGGATGCTCGGTTGATAATGATGAAATTATGACACAGGCTTTTAAAAAAGCGGCTCAGGAACATGTCGCGGTTATTTGTCATAGCGAGGATAAGGGGATGGCCGCCAACGGTGTTATTAATTTGGGGTTTGTTTCAACGCAGTTGGGTTTAAAAGGAATATCTCGGGAATCGGAATATGAACGGGTAAAACGTGATATAGATTTGGCCGCGTCTATGCATGCTGCGGTGCATATCGCTCACGTGAGTACTCGGGAATCCGTTGATATTATTGCTGCCGCTAAGCAAAAAGGCATTCGTGTCACTGCTGAGACGGCGCCCCACTACTTTGCTTTAGATGAGGAAGCTGTTTTGGGCTATGACACAAATATGAAGATGAATCCGCCGTTACGAGAAGCGCAGGATGTGGCGGCTATTCGCCAGGCTTTAAAAGATGGTGTCATTGATGCCATTGCTTCCGATCACGCGCCTCATACGGAAAATGAGAAAGAGATTGAATTTGACCGGGCGGAATTTGGAGTCATTGGCCTTGAGACATCTTTGGCGGTTGCTGTGACTGAGCTGGTTGAAAAAGGAATCTTGAATTGGGCGCAATTGGTTGAGAGGATGTCTTTAAATCCCGCGCAAATATTAGGCATTGATAAAGGGACATTAGGCATAAGCAAAGAGGCCGATATTGTTATTTTTGATCCCAATAAAGAGTGGACTGTGGAGAAGCATAGTTTTGTTTCTCTTTCAAAGAATTCGCCTTTTTTGGGCCGTGTCATGAAAGGCGTTGTTGAACGCGTGATTCTTGGCGGCAAGCTGGTTTATCAGATTGCGTAAAAAAACGTTATTGCTTCATTAAGATTTTGTTTTTTCTTTGGATCTCTGAATCTTTGACTCTCAAAGTTTCGCCCCCGTCGCCCAAAGGATAGGGCACTAGCCTCCGGCGCTAGCTTTGCAGGTTCGAGTCCTGCCGGGGGCAGGAATCGAACCTAAAGGGGTCTGGGGAAAAATTTTCCCCAGGGTTTAGGGGTGACAGTGACGAGTGAAACGAGGAACGCCAGAGGGGCAAAGCCCCTATGGAGAGCGCAGCGATGGTTCTAGCGCGAAGCGCGGAGTCCTGCCGGGGGCTATGAAATTTGTTTTTAACAAATTTCATAGAGCAATTGAGAGTAGATAAAATAAATGCCCAATTGCAGTTTATTTTCAACTTTCTACTTTCTGTTGTTAAAAAAAAGATAAGCACTTAATCATAGGCATTGTTTATGAAAAAACCAGGTGTCTTGTTGGTGTTAATCGTATTTACTGTCTTACTGCAGCCGTTTTTGGCTTTTGCGGATGCCGTGTATTTAAAAAATGGGACGGTAATGACTGGCAGGATTGTTGAAAAAACGCCGGACTATATTGTTTTAAAAACAAGCGAAGATGAGGACGCTGTAAAAGTGACGGTATTTTTAGAGGATATTTATAAAATAGAAGAGCAGGATGTTTTTGTTGATAGCCTGAAATATATTCCTTATGATTTGTTGCATGGTGCTTCTGCTACCAGGCTGACTGTTGGTCAAAGTACGCTTTCACCTGTCAGCGATGTTGATAGCCTGTCTGCGATAAAGAATCTGTTGGAATTGAATCGGCAATATCAAGTAGCTTCGGTTACGGAAGACGAAGATGAAGCACGGAATATTATAAGCATGACCCCGCAAGAAAGACAAGAAGCTTTAGAAAGGATGCAGAAAGAAAAACAGCAGGTAACTATCGCCCAGGTTAAAGAAAAGTTGATTCAGGAATCGCGGGAGGTTGTTAAGTCTGGCGATGGAAGTGTTTGTGGCCATGTTTTTTTGCCTGATTTGCCTTATGAGAAAAGGACCAGAGGAGATCTTTATATTTATCTTATGGAGGATCTGGGGAACGGGCAGTTTGGTTTTTATAAAGACTTGTATTTTACAAAAATTAGTTATAAAAACATTGTTAGCCGCAAGGTTGCTTTTAAGATTGAGCACGTACCGCAAGGGCGATATAAAGTATTTGCGCAATGGGATATAGAATTTCCTTTTGTAAAAGAGAAGGTTTTAAGTTCCGGAAAAAAAATTCTTGGTTATTTGGGGGCCAAAGGCGATTATAGTGGAAATCATCACGAGGTGTTTGATTTAGCAGCCGATGAAAAAAAAGAAGGTTTAGATTTTAGCTGTGAAAAGCTGATTTATAAAGATCAATTTGCTTTTGATTTAAGTAAAGAGCCTTTGGTGAATGCCAAAGACCTGTATTTCCAAAAGCTTCCTCTGAAGGAAGGCCGTATTATTCTGTTGGTTGAGAATAATACAGAAGGCTTTATCAGCCTGGCTGCTTTTGATATTCTTGTTAATGGCGAGAAAGTTTTGAATGTGCCATACCAGTTAAACGGCCTGGAACCACATAGTGAAAAAGAATTTGATATTACACAGGTTTACAATCTCTATAAGAATAAAAAAGCGCTTGAAGGTGAAGAGGTGAATGAGACTCTCGTGACTATTAAGATCATATGGCCACCGACGGGAGAAGTTGTTTTAGAAAAAGTTGTTCAGGTTTTTTAGCCGAAGGCTGCAAGAATGATGAAATCATGTTTTTTAAAGAAAGTTTATGGTGATTAAAATGTCAAAGAAAGCTGTACTACTTTTGGAAGATGGGTTTTTGTTGGAAGGAAAAAGCTTTGGTGGCTGCGGTGAGGTTATGGGTGAGGTTGTTTTTAACACTTCTATGACGGGTTATCAGGAGATTCTGACAGACCCTTCTTATTCGGGGCAGATTGTTAACATGACCTATCCTTTAATAGGTAACTATGGCGTTAATGCACAGGATCTTGAATCAAAAAAGCCATGGGTAAGCGGGTTTGTTGTTAAAGAAAAGGCCAAAGCATATTCCAATTGGCGTGCCAATGGCAGCCTGGAGGATTATCTAGTAAAAAATCAGATTATTGCTCTTGAAGGTGTTGATACGCGCGCTTTAACGCGCAGGATTCGCGCAGGCGGGGCTATGCGAGGTATCATTTCAACAGAGGATTTTCAAAAAGAAAGCCTTTTGGAGAAGGTTTTAAAGTTTCCGGTCATGGCCGGCAGAGATTTGGTGGCAGAAGTGACATGTAAAAAATCATACGATTGGCCTTGCCAGCATCAGAAAGATGTTTTTTTTGTTGTCTGCATAGATTTTGGGACGAAACACAATATTCTCAGGTTATTGGATTCCTCTGGGTGTCGGATACGGGTTGTACCGGCGACAACGAGTGCGCAGGATATTCTTGCGCTCAAGCCAGATGGTGTTTTTCTGTCTAATGGCCCGGGAGATCCGGCTGTTTTGACATATGCCGTTGATACGATAAGAGCCCTTATAGGGAAGGTTCCGATCTTTGGCATTTGCTTAGGGCATCAGTTGCTTGGGCTTGCCTTAGGTGCTAAAACATATAAGTTAAAGTTTGGCCATCATGGAGGAAACCAGCCGGTGATGGATCTTGAAACGAGAAAAGTGGAAATTACGTCTCAAAATCATGGTTTTTGTGTTGATATAGACTCTATAAAAGACAAAAATGTTGTTATGACGCATAAAAATTTATATGATCATACGACGGAAGGTTTAAAACATAAAAAATTACCATTGTTTTGTGTTCAGTATCATCCGGAAGCAGCACCCGGCCCACATGATGCCGGGTATCTTTTTACGCGGTTTACGGATATGATGAAACGATTTAAAAAATGAAAGTGTTATCGTGTTAGCGCGTAAGCGGGTCGTCGGGTTAAACCCGTAAACACGCAAACTCGCAAACTCGTCAACATCTTTATCAGTTCAACAGTGAGGATTTATGCCAAAAAGAAAAGATATTAAAAAAATAATGATTATAGGATCAGGGCCGATTATTATTTCGCAGGCGTGTGAGTTTGATTATTCCGGGGCGCAAGCATGTAAAGCCCTCAGAGAAGAAGGCTATAAAGTAGTGCTGGTGAATTCGAATCCAGCGACGATTATGACAGACCCTCAGTTTGCTGATGCAACTTATATTGAGCCTGTGACGCCGGAGGTAGTAGAAAAGATTATTGCTAAAGAAAGGCCGGATGCGCTTCTTCCGACACTAGGAGGCCAGACGGGGTTGAATGTTGCTATAGCGGTTGCAAAGCGCGGTGTTTTGAAAAAATACGGTGTTGAGATGATTGGGGCAGACCGCAAGGCCATTGAAAAAGCGGAAGATCGCAATCTATTTAAAAAAGCTATGCAGAAAATCGGCTTGGATTTGCCGCAAAGTGTAAATGTGCGTTCTATGAGCGAGGCGAAAAAAGCTGTTCGTTCTTTAGGGTTGCCGATTGTTATCCGCCCAAGTTTTACGCTCGGCGGCACAGGTGGTGGTATCGCGTTTAATACGCAGGAATTTGAAGAGCTTGTTTCTCGGGGCCTTGAACAGAGCTTGATCCATGAGGTTTTATTAGAAGAGTCCGTTTTAGGATGGAAAGAGTATGAGCTTGAGGTGATGAGGGATTGTAAAGATAATGTTGTTATTATCTGTTCTATAGAAAATATTGATCCCATGGGTATTCATACGGGTGATTCGATTACAGTCGCTCCGGCTCAGACATTAAGTGATGTTGAATATCAGAAAATGCGGGATGCCGCTATTAAGGCAATTCGCGAAATTGGTGTTGATACGGGTGGGTGCAATGTGCAGTTTGCTATTAACCCGAAGAACGGGCGTATGGTGATGATTGAGATTAATCCGCGTGTATCCCGATCCAGCGCTTTGGCGTCAAAGGCCACAGGTTTTCCAATTGCTAAGATCGCCGCGAAACTCGCCGTCGGTTATACATTAGATGAGATCCCCAATGATATTACAAAAGAAACACCCGCGTCTTTTGAGCCGGTTATTGATTATTGTGTTGTTAAAATTCCACGATTTACATTTGAGAAGTTTCCCGGTGCGGATACGACATTAGGCACTTCTATGAAATCCGTTGGGGAGGCGATGTCTATAGGCCGAACGTTTAAAGAGGCTTTGCAAAAAGGTTTGCGCTCGCTTGAGATAAAGAAATTTGGGTTGGATAGCGTGATTTATGAAACAGATCATGATACGCATGGGCATGTGATGGAATACCTGGAAAAGAATCTGCGGTATGCTAATAGCATGCGTATTTTTTATATCGGCGATGCTTTTCGGTTAGGATTAACGGTTTCGCAGGTTTATGCGCTCACATCCATTGACCCGTGGTTTTTAGAAAACATTAAAGAGATTATTGATTTCGAAAATCTACTGAAAAATGCCGCCTTAAAAGAGGGGGCGCTTGCGGCCCGCCTGGGTAAAGATCTGCTGCGAGAGGCCAAAGAATACGGTTTTTCTGACCAACAGCTTGCCGTTTTATTTGCGGTTTCCGAAGATGATGTCCGGCTTTTAAGAAAAGAGCAGGGCGTTGTTCCTGTCTATAAGCTTGTAGATACCTGTTCGGCCGAATTTGAAGCCTATACGCCTTATTATTATTCAACATACGAATATGAAGATGAGATTAGAATTAGCGACAAAAAGAAGGTGATGATTTTGGGTGGCGGGCCCAACAGGATTGGCCAGGGCATTGAATTTGACTATTGTTGCGTGCATGCTTCTTTTGCTTTGAAAGAGGCAGGGTTTGAAACGATTATGGTCAATTGTAATCCGGAAACGGTTTCAACAGATTATGACACTTCAGATAAATTGTTTTTTGAGCCCATGACAAAAGAGGATGTGTTGAATATTGTTGATAAGGAAAAGCCCTGGGGGGTTATTGTGCAGCTGGGCGGGCAGACCCCGTTAAATTTGACATTGGCTTTGCAAAAGGCGGGAGTGAATATTATTGGTACTTCTCCGGAATCTATTGATAAGGCCGAAGACCGGGAAAAGTTTAAGGCTTTGCTGGATAAGTTAAAATTGCGGCAGCCTCCCAATGGGACCGCGCGTACTTTTGAGGAGGCAAAAGTTGTGGCTTCAAAAGTGGGTTATCCTGTTTTGGTCAGGCCTTCTTATGTGTTAGGAGGGCGCGCCATGGAGATTGTTTATGATGAAGACACATTAGAAAGGTTTATCTTGCAGGCTGCGCAGGTTTCAGGAGAACACCCTGTTCTGATAGATAAATTTATGGAAGATGCGATTGAAGTGGATGTGGATATGATTTCAGATGGCACAACATCTGTTATCGGCGGTATTTTGGAGCATATTGAAGAAGCGGGTATTCATTCGGGTGATTCAGCGATGGTACTGCCGCCTTATAGCTTAAGTGAGGCGGTGATTAACCGTATTCGCCAGGCGACAGTCGCGATGGCGGGTGAGTTAAATGTGATCGGCCTGATGAATGTGCAATATGCTATCCGCGGGGATAAAATTTATGTGTTAGAGGTTAATCCCCGGGCGTCGCGGACGATTCCTTTTATTTCCAAGGCAATTGGAGTGCCTTTGGCAAAGTTGGCAGCTAAGGTTATGGCGGGGATGAAATTACAGGACCTGGGGTTCACTTCTGAAATCATTCCGGACTACTTATCTGTTAAAGAATCTGTTTTTCCCTTTAATAGATTCCCTGGTGTTGATATTATGTTAGGGCCTGAAATGAAATCGACAGGTGAAGTAATGGGGATTGACACAGATTTTGGCCGAGCTTATATGAAAAGCCAGCTGGCTGCCGGGCAAAATTTACCTTTGGAAGGAAATGTTTTTGTTAGTGTCCGGGATAAGGATAAGCGCGCGGTTATTTTTGTTGTTAAACGCCTGATTGATTTTGGGTTTGGTATTATAGCGACAGATGGGACAGCCAAGGCGTTAAGGAAGAATGGTATAGAAGTTGAAACGGTCAACAAGGTTTTTGAGGGCCGGCCGAATATTGTGGACTATATTAAGGATGCCAAAATCAGCCTCATTATTAATACGCCGTCTGGAAGGATTCCCCGGGAGGATGAGGTAAAGATTCGTTCAACGGCTATTATGCATGGTGTGCCATGTATTACAACGATTTCGGGAGCACAGGCATCTGTGAACGGCATTGAAGTCCTCTTGAAAAAAGATTTAGGCGTTTTGCCTCTTCAGGCGTATCATAAGGTGTTATAGAAGACAGAAGACAGAAGACAGAAGACAGAAGACAGAAGACAGAAGACAGAAGGAGACCTACTCACTGGTTTTAGATTTTTCTGTTCTCTGTTGTCTGTATTCTGACCCCTGATAATTATGCGTATGAATAAAAGTATATTTTTTATCACATTGTCTGTTTTTATGCTCGGCGATGTATCTTTCTGCCATGCCGATAAGATTTATTTGAAAAATGGAAAGGTATATGAAGGCAAACTCTTAGGCAGATCTGAAAAGAGATTTCTTTTTTCTGTGAATGCGGAGGGAGAAAAATTCCCTATGAGTTTCTTTCCGGAAGATATTTCCAAGCTTGAGCTGGATAAAGAGTCTATGGATACACAGATTCCGTATTTAAAAGAAGTGGAAACATTAAAAGTAAAAATTGCGGAAGACAGCCCTAAGATCTATGAAATGTCTTTGTTTAAAGAAAGCCAGCTTCAAAAAGATGGTACAACTTTTTCAGAAGTGGAGCTTAAGAAGGCGTTGGGCGCCGAAGAAGCAGAGTATTATGATAAATTTAACGCTATTTTAAAACGCTATATTGATAAATTTTCTTTTATACAGAATATCTACGCGAATACAACAATTGCCACGCGCGAAGACTATGAGGAAGCGAAAAAATATCTGGATGAATTGTATTTTGAGTTAAACAATATTTTTGTACCGGCAATTTTTAAAAAATCCCATATGCTTTATTTGGCTTCTGTGAAGGCGAGCTATTTGGCTTTTAATGCGCTTGACAATAGAATGTTGGATGAAGCATCGAAACAGATTAAGTTCTCTGAAGAAACTAAGCAGCGTTCTATGGCTGAATTCAGGCAGGTTATTTTAAACTGTAAAGCCGCAACGGAAGCATCCTCGAAGCAGGACGCCGCGACAAGGCCCCAACATGAAAATAGAGATTCAAAATAATTTTTTTCTAAAAGGGCATTACCACCTTTTGGAATTGGTTTTGCCAGCTGCTTTTAAAAAAGCTTGTGCAGGCCAGTTTGTGCATATTCGCGTTGAAGAGTCATCTGATCCACTTTTGCGCAGGCCTTTGAGTATTCATGAGGTTTCTTATGCCGGCTCCGGAAAAAAGGGTATCATGAAGGTTTTGTACGGCGCTGTTGGAAAAGGCACGCGCCTTTTAACAGAAAAAAAGAAGGGTGTTTTTGTTGATTGTCTGGGCCCTTTGGGGAATGGTTTTGATCTAAAAAAAATAAAACGAGCTAAAAATATTTTTATTGTTGCCGGCGGTATTGGTGTTGCCCCATTATTTTTTCTGGTTAAAACATTGGCCCAGCAACGGAGCAGGATCAATCTGGCCGTATTGATTGGAGCAAAAACAAAAGCGGATATTCTCAGAGAGAAAGATTTCAGGAGCCTGGGCTGTAAGGTTTATGTTGCGACGGAAGACGGTTCCAGGGGTTTTAAGGGCAGAGTTACCGAATTACTTATAAAAAAACTTAAAGATGTAATTGGCTCTTCTTATGTATGCGCCTGTGGGCCTAAGCCGATGTTGGCGTCTATCGCGGCAATATCGGATAGGCATGAGATCCCGGCCCAGGTATCTTTAGAAGAGTTTATGGGTTGTGGCGTTGGGGCATGTTTAGGGTGTGTGATTAAAACAAAAAACGGATACAAGCGGATTTGCCATGACGGCCCTGTGTTTGACGCGCAAGAGATTGAGTGGGAACAATAAACAGTGTTTGCGAGTTGGCGCGTGTGCGGGTTTTTGAGTTTCATCCGTCAACCCGTTAACACGCCAACAGTTTTTATGGATAATTCTTGATATGATCCTATATCTAATATTAGGTTTGGTAACGGGGGTTTTTGGCGGGTTTTTAGGTATTGGCGGAGCTACAATTGTTGTTCCGGCTCTCGTGTTTTGTTTTGGATTTAGCCAGCATCAGGCACAGGGTACGATTTTGGCGGCGATGATTCCGCCGATAGGGCTTTTGGCTGCTATTCGTTATTATCACGCGGGCAATGTGAATATTCAAGCTGCTCTTTTGATTGCCGTAGGTTTTTTTGTTGGCGGCTATTTTGGTGCCAGATTTGTTGAATATATTCCGGAGATTGTTTTAAAAAAAGTTTTTGGCGTGTTTTTATTGTTGATCGCCGCACGAATGATATTTTTTAAATAACACATCCCAAATGACACATTTTCCCGTTTTGCGGGATCCCGTTAGATTCTTTATGGTGCGGGAGAGGCCAGACGTCAAATGCGTCATTTGAGTTGGCGGATGGAAGGGTTAGTGTGTTAACGGATTAAATGTGTAAACCCGCTAACGGATAAATTAAGATTTAAAAATAATAGGCATGAAAAATCATAAAAGTTCAAACTTAGAAGTCAATGTTGGCGGATTAAAACTAAAAAATCCGGTAATGGTGGCTTCCGGAACATTTGGTTCCTGTGACGAGTATTCTTCTTATATGAATTATGACGCGTTAGGGGCTTTTGTTACGAAGACGATTACAAAGCAGCCGCGTTTAGGAAATAAGCCTCCGCGGATTTATGAAACGGCTTCCGGCATGCTAAATTCTGTTGGATTGCAAAATGAGGGGCTGGATGAGTTTGTTCATGTTAAACTTAAAAAGCTAAAAAATTTAAAGACGAAGCTGATTGTCAGTGTTGGTGGCGAGCGCAGCGACGATTATATAGATATTATTAAGGAATTGAATCGTCATGCGTGTGTGAGCGCGATAGAACTTAATATTTCTTGTCCTAATATTGAGTATGATAATTGTATTATTGCTCAGGATCCTGTATTGACACAGAGGCTGGTCAAGCAAGCCAGAAGGGTCACGGATAGGCCTTTAATTGTGAAACTTTCTCCGAATGTGCGCGATATTGTTGAAATCGCGCAGGCGGCTCGCGAAGGCGGCGCGGACGCGGTTAGTTTGATAAATACGCTTTTGGGGATGGCTATTGATGTTGACAAGCGCAGATCTATATTAGGCAATATTACTGGCGGATTAAGTGGGCCGGCCATTAAACCTGTAGCTTTGCGCATGGTCTGGCAGGTGTATAAAAAAGTTGATTTGCCGATTATTGGGATGGGCGGAATTATGAGCGCGCGTGACGCAATAGAGTTTTTTATTGCAGGAGCAGCTGCCGTTGCTGTGGGAACAGCCAATTTTGTTGCACCAGCTGTCAGTTTCGATATTATTAAAGGCATCGGGGCTTATTTAAAAAAACATAATTTTAGTAATATTGATGAATTGATCGGGAGCTTAAATGAAGCCTAAGAAGTGTTGTTGCCAAAATGTTGTGCGAAAAACAGAATTGATTGTGGCCTTGGATGTGCCGACCTTAAAAGAGGCCAAGAGGCTTGTAGATCGCCTGGTTTCTTGTGTCAAAATTTTTAAAGTCGGCAGCCAGCTTTTTACGGCAGCGGGACCGGAGATTATAAGGTACATTCATAAAAAAAGAGGCCGTGTATTTTTGGACTTAAAATTTCATGATATTCCCAATACGGTGCGGGAAGCTGTTTTGTCTGCGGCGCGTTTAAAAGTTTTTATGCTGACGGTGCATGCGCAGGGAGGGTTCGAGATGTTAAAAGCGGCCGCTTCAGCTGTGTGTGATTTGAAGGCTAGGCCGTTGATTGTGGCGGTAACAGTATTGACGAGCCAGGCAGACAAAAATGCGAAAAGCAAAGTATTGTTTTTGGCTAGGACAGCTTTAGCCGCGGGCGCCGATGGAGTTGTCTCATCAGCGCAGGAGTGCGCTGCTTTACGAAAAATGCTCGGAAGAAAATGTGTTATTGTGACACCAGGTATCAGGCCGCAGGGCGCGGATGCCGGCGACCAAAAGCGTGTTGCGACGCCGGAGATGGCGTTGTGTGCCGGCTCAAGCTATATCGTGGTAGGCAGGCCTATTGTGCAGGCGAAGAGCCCGGCTCAGGCTGCCAAAGGTATTTTAAATGAGTTAGTGCTGAATAAGTAGTAACTCCAAATGACTTATGGGGTGAGATATGACAGATAAGCTACAAAAATTAACGGATCAGATTTATCAGGAAGGTGTTGAACGCGCCAAAAAAGAAGCTGAGCGCATTATACAATCAGCGCATGAAGAAAAAAAATCGATTTTACGGGCTGCGATTGATGAGGCTGAAGAGACCAAAGAGTTAGCTCGTAAAGAGGCTCAGGATTTGAGGGCCAACGCGGAATCAGAAGTGCGCATGGCATCTAATCAGGCGCTCGCGTTGACACGGCAGAAAATAGCCGAGCTCATTGTTGCTAAAGTGGCTTCTGATTGCTCCAAAGAGGTTTTCAAAGACCCTGATTTTTTAAAGAAGGCTATTTTGACGGTTGTCCAGGCTTGGGGGCCGTCTCAAAAAGGACTGCAGGATATTTATGTGCGTCTGCCGGAGAAAGATCGCGGTGAACTTGAAAATTATCTGGCATGCCAGGTGCAGGCCCAGTTGAAGCAGGGGATGAAAATTGTGTTTGATGAGCATATCAGGAGTGGTTTTTCTATTAACGCTTCAGATGATAGTTTTCGTATTGGGTTTACGGATGAAGATTTTGAAGTGTTAATTAAGTATTTTTTACGAAGCCGCATGAAAGAATTTTTGTTTGGTGAAAAGTGAAGACAGCATCTAGAAGATATTATTATTTTATTTCTTCTTTGCCGGATTTGGCGCTGGATGATTATAAAGATCCGATGCGCCTGGAAGATTTCAGCAAACAACTTGATGAGGTTTTGGAGGGTTCGCATAAATCATATGTAGCTGATATTCTCGCTGTTCGTGATAATTTAAGCCTGTTAGATGTTGTGTTAGGTGAAGATTATAAGGCTGCATCTGGCCATGGCCTGACCGCAAAAGAAAATTTGAACCGGATGGTAGAAGATGAAGAATGGCCTGCGCCCCGGCATATCAGAGAATTTATTTTTTCTTTTAAGGAGGCTGCTAAAAATGGCGCTCCTTTAAACCGCCGTCAGGCGTATGATCTTTTGATGTACTGTTATTATTATCGGATGTTGCGCCACGAAAATGCTTTTATACGTGAATATTTTTCTTTTGATTTAGACCTACGCAATGTGTTGGCTGCTTTAAATGCGCGCAAGTCTGGCAGTAAAGAAGATTTTTTTGTCCGGGCTGACGGAGATTTAATTACCCTTAAATTAAAAGATTCTACTTTTTCTGATTTTGGGCTTTCAGGAGAATTGGATTATGTTGGCAGGTTGGTTGAAGTTTTTGAGCATGGTGATTTTGTTGCGACGGAAAAATATGTAGATATGCTTCGGTGGCGTAAAATTGATGAAATCAATACGTTTTTTTATTTTGACATAGAAGTGATCTTAGGTTTTCTTTTAAAGTTAATGATGTGTGAGCGCTGGCTTCATTTGGAGCCCAAAAAAGGCCATGAGGCTTTTGAAAAATTGGTACAAGCAAAATATTAGAACGGTTTCCAAGTTTTTTAAGATTTGTTTGTATATTCTTTCTTGTAATTTGGAATTTTAAATTGGAGGAGTAATGGCAACAAAAGGAAAAGTAACTGGCGTTGTTTCAAATCTGGTGACGATCGCGGTTGATGGGCCTGTCAGTCAGAATGAAATATGTTTTATTCATTTAGATGAGCAAACACAATTACGCGCAGAGGTCATCAAAATTTCAGCTGGGTCGGTTCAGGCGCAGGTTTTTGAAAGTACGCGCGGATTAAAGGTGGGTGCTGAGGCTGAGTTTCGCGCGCATTTGCTTGAGGTTGAATTGGGCCCGGGGCTTTTGTCAAAAATATACGACGGTTTACAAAATGATCTCTATCGCATGACGGGTTTATTTTTAAAGCGCGGTGAAATAACAAACGCTTTTTCACGGGATCAGAAATGGAATTTTACCCCTTCATTCAAACAAGGGGACAGGGTTCAGGCCGGAGATTGGCTGGGTGAGGTTCAGGAAAATTGGGTGAAGCATAAAATTATGGCTCCTTTTAACCTGGAAGGGTTCTGGAAGATAGAAACGATTAAGCCTGCAGGTAGTTATGTGGTTGAGGAGGTCATTGCAAAGATTACTAATGATAAAGGTGAGTCTCGTGATGTAACGATGTTGCAGCGTTGGCCGGTAAAAGTGCCTATTAGAGCCTTTGCTCAAAAACCGCGCGCGTTCCGGTTGCTTCAGACAGGTGTGCGGCTGATGGACACACTTAACCCGATTGTTGAAGGCGGGACAGGTTTTATTCCGGGCCCTTTTGGATCTGGCAAGACCGTTCTGCAGCATATCATTGCCGCGCACGCGCAGGTGGATTTGGTGATTGTGGCCGCTTGTGGCGAACGTGCTAATGAAGTTGTTGAATTGTTTAAGGAGTTTCCAGAGATAGACGACCCTTTTACGGGCCGTAAGCTTATAGAGCGTACGATTATTATCTGCAATACTTCGAATATGCCGGTTGCCGCGCGGGAAGCATCTGTTTATACAGCGATGACGATTGCTGAATATTATCGTCAGATGGGGCTAAAGATTTTGCTTTTAGCGGATTCTACATCACGTTGGGCACAGGCATTGCGTGAGATGTCTAATCGTTTAGAAGAGTTGCCGGGGCCGGACGCCTTTCCTATGGATTTACCTGCTGTCATCTCAAATTTTTATGCCAGAGCCGGGATGACCGTTTTAAATAATGACCAGACAGGTTCTATTACTTTTATCGGGACCGTTTCACCTGCCGGAGGCAACCTGAAAGAACCGGTGACGGAAGCGACGAAGAAGGTGGCGCGTGCTTTTTATGCTTTATCACAGGCTCGGGCTGATAGCCGGCGTTATCCCGCTATTAATCCGATAGAAAGCTATTCCAAATATTTAGAATATGATGAGGTGCAAGAGTATCTTAACGATAATCTGGAACCGCATTGGGTGGAAAAGGTGGCATTTATTAAAGATGTTTTAATTCGCGGCAAAGAAGTGCATGATCAGATTAATATTTTGGGTGATGATAGCGTTCCGGTTGAGTATCATGAGCGTTTTTGGAAGGCTGAGCTTGTTGATTTTGGTTTTTTGCAACAGGATGCTTTTGACCCCATTGATAAGAGCACATCCTTAAAGAGGCAGCATTACATGATGGATAAAATTCATAGTATTTGCAGCGCCTCTTTTAAATTTGATTCTTTTGAGGATGTTGCTGGCTATTTTAAAAAACTGATTAATTCTGTCCGGCAGATGAATTATGCCGAGTTCCAGAAAAATGATTTCAAGAAGCATGAAGATGAATTGCATGGCCTTATTCAGGAGAGGAAAATTTCATGAAACAGACAGGCGCGTTTACAACCGTATATACAAAAATTGAAAGGATTACCAAGGCGACTTGTGCTCTGCGCGCTAAAGGCGTTGGTAACGAAGAGATGGCGCTTATTGGCGGCAGGTTATCGCAGGTGGTGCGCATTCAGGATGATTTGGTGACGCTGCAGGTTTTTGAAGGCACCGAAGGGATCGCGACCAATGTGGATGTTGTTTTTTTAGGGGAGCCGCCGACATTAAAAGTGGGCGATGATTTGGCGGGCCGTTTTTTAGATGCCTATGGCCGGCCTATTGATGACGGGCCGGAGCTTGAAGGTAAAGCCGTGGCCACGGGTGGCCCGACGGTGAATCCTGTACGGCGCCAACAGCCATCAGAGTTGATCGCAACCGGTATTGCCGGGATTGATTTAAATAATACACTTGTAACAGGGCAGAAGATTCCTTTTTTTGCTGATCCTGACCAGCCTTTTAATCAGGTGATGGCGGATGTCGCGCTTCGCGCCAAGGCAGATAGGATTATTTTGGGCGGGATGGGATTGTCACACGACGATTATCTGTATTATCGGAGTATTTTCCAAAACGCCGGAGCGATGGAGAGAATTGTCTGTTTTATTAATACGACGGACAATCCTCCCGTGGAGCGTCTTTTGATTCCGGATATGAGTCTGGCGGCAGCGGAATATTTTGCCGTTGAAAAAAAAGAAGATGTCCTCGTGCTTTTAACGGATATGACACTATTTTGTGATGCTTTAAGTATTGTCTCAAACCGCATGGACCAGATTCCTTCCAAAGATAGTATGCCGGGGTCTTTATATAGCGACTTGGCGAGAATTTATGAAAAAGCGGTTCAGTTTGAGAAGGGGTCTATTACCATTATTGCCGTAACAACATTAAGCGGAGGGGATATTACGCATGCTATTCCGGATAACACCGGTTATATTACTGAAGGGCAGCTGTTTTTGAGGCGCAACACGGATATTGCCAGGGTTATTATTGATCCGTTTCGTAGTTTATCCCGCTTGAAACAATTGGTCATCGGTAAAAAGACCAGAGAAGACCATGGGCAGGTGATGAATGCGGGTGTCAGGCTTTATGCTGATGCGGCTAACGCTAAAACAAAACAGGAAAACGGTTTTGATTTGACCGATTACGATAAACGGTGTCTGGCATTCGCGTTGGATTATGCCAAAGAATTGTTAGCCATTGATGTTAATATTGATATCAATAAAATGCTGGACGTTGCCTGGAAACTTTTTAAAAAGCATTTTAAGAAAGAAGAGCTTGGTATTAAGCAGGAGATGTTGGATAAGTATTGGGAATAAGGGTGTTCGGGTTGAGGAGTTAACGGGTTATCGGGTTAAACCCGCAAACACGAAAACTCGCTAACCTGATAACTAAAATTATGAGGACATTTCAATATAATAAGACAGAGCTGTTAAGCTTGGACCGCGAACTGAAAGTGCGGCTCAATGCTTTGCCGACGCTTCAGAGCAAGGAGGCGGCTTTACGGGCGGAAGTTAAACGCATCCGCGCCCGTGTCGTCAAGCTTCAAAATGAGCTGGATGAAAAACTAAAAGCTTTGGAGCCGATGGACCGCCTCTGGTGTGAATTTCCGCCGCTGGTAAAGGTGAAAGCAGTACGTTTTGTTGAGAAAAATATTGCCGGTATCAGAGTAAACACGGTGGGTGAAGTTGAATTTGAAGTGGCACCTTTCAGCGTGTTTGGGTATCCATCGTGGTTTTCCTCAGGTGTTGAGGTTTTAAAAAGTGTCATGCGTGATAGAGTTGCTATTGATATTGAGGAAAAAATTTATGCGTCGGTTGAATATGCCCGGCGAAAGGCGACCCAAAAAGTGAACCTGTATGAAAAGGTTCAGATTCCCGGCTATGTTGACGCGATTCGTAAGATTAAAAGATTTTTAGAAGATGAGGAAACGATATCTAAATCTTCCCAGAAGATACTGAAGAAGCGTATAGAAGTTTCTGTATGAGGTTTTTATTATGATTGTTCCCATGGAAAAAGTAACGGTGTTGATGTATCACAAGACAAAAGATAAATTCTTGTCAGCTTTGCAGGAATTTGGCATGGTCCATGTGGAGATTCAAACATCTGAGCTTTCGGAGCAGAGGTTAAAAGACATTCGTAATCGTATAGACAGGTGCCAGACTTTTTTAAAGCATGTTAAAGAATCTTTTCCATCACAAATATTCACACGAATAGTTGAATTTGATGAACAGGTTTTTTCTGTTGTTGAGTCAGCTGAAAAAGTCCAGCAGGAGATTGATCAGGCGGATGCTGTGCTGGAACGTGTTGAGGCGCAAATTCGTAATTTAATTCCCTGGGGCGATTTTGATTTTGACCGGTTAAACGCGTTAAGAGAGGTGGGAGTAGAGGCACATTTTTATATAGCTCCTATCAGAAAATTTGAAACAATAAAATTAGATCAATACATACACGCCGAAATTAGCCGAGACAAAGTCTATGTGTATTTTGTTGTTTTTGAAAAAGGTTCTCAAGAGGATCCAAATCATTTGCATGAGCCCTGTGTTTCTTTGGCGGATTGCGATGAGTTTATTTATCCCGCAATGGATAAGAGAAAACTTGAACATCAGCGCTTACATATGGAAACGGTTCTGCGGGATAAAAAAGCCTCTTTGAAACATCTGAGTGAACGTGCCGGCGAAGTGGAGAGTTATCGGCAGTTTTTAATCAGCCGTTACGCGTTTTTAAATGTGAGAGACCATCTTCAATCCGCGGCAGAGGAGTCTGTTTTTATTTTAACCGGCTGGATTCCGCAGGAAAAAAAGAAGGAAACGGGAGAGTTTTTAGATAAAGAAAGCGGATATTATTTCTTTGAGAAACCTAAGCATGAGGAAAAAGCGCCTATTCTTTTAAAAAATGGAAAATTCGCGAAATTGTTTGAACCGATTACAAAAATGTTTGATTTGCCGTCTTATTACGAGATGGACTTAACAGTTTTTTTAGCACCTTTTTTTACCTTATTCTTTGGGTTGTGTTGTGGAGATTCAGGCTATGGGCTTGTTATTTTTTTAGGGGCCACAATTGCAAGGTTGAAATTTAAGGATAAAAAGGATATGCTATTGCTCCTGCAGATTCTGGGTGGCTCAACATTTTTCTGCGGTTTGCTCACAGGAACTGTTTTTGGATTTGACTTAACAAAGAATGCTGCCTTAAAACATTATGTGCTGTTGGACCAGAACGCTCTTTTTTATACGGCTCTAATTTTAGGTGTCATTCAGGTGATTTTTGGCATGGTGTTGAAAGCGGTCAAGCTGATGCGCCGCGATGGCTGGGTGAGCGGGTTATCCACTATCGGTTGGATTGTTATGATCTTTGGATTTTTAGGTATGTCTGTTTTTAAGCCGGCGGTTTACGCGGTTTATTGCGGATTGTTTTTGATCCTTTTTTTCAACGATATGAAGGTGAATGTTTTTTTACGTTTTGGGAAAGGGTTGTGGGAGCTTTATGGTGTGACAGGCGTTTTCGGCGATGTTCTAAGTTATATCCGCCTTTTCGCGCTGGGTATATCCAGCGCCATTTTAGGGTTTGTTGTGAATGAAAGCGCTTCACAGATGCTTTCTATTCCGTATGTTGGTTTTATTATTGCGGCTGTTTTTTTTATCGCGTTTCACGCGATGAATTTGGCATTGAGCTGTTTGTCGTCATTTGTACATCCATTGCGTTTAACGTTCGTTGAGTTTTATAAAAACGCGGGATTTGAAGGCGGCGGCAAGGCGTTTAAGCCGTTTGCAAAATGTAAATGAACAAAACACAAAAAGAACACCCTAATAACAAAAAAAGATTTTGATCTTCAGTAAATTGTTTCGGAGATTTGGTTTTAAGTTTTTTGCTTTTGATTTTACATGTGACATTGCCTGTCTACCGACAGGTAGATGTCTGGTGACGTTATGATTTTTTTAGGTTTTTAGGGTTTACTGGTGACATGGTGTCCTGGTGGCCTTGTGACTTAGTAAGTATGAAAGGAGCAGTGCTATGACGTTGGCGATGGTATTAGGGTTTCTTGGTGCGGCATTAATGGTTGGAATGGCGGGTGTTGGCAGCGCTATTGGTGTTTCTAAAGGCGGATCTGCTACGATTGGTGCTCTAAAAAAGAAGGAAGAGGCGTTTGCGTCTTATTTAGTTTTAAGCGCTTTGCCTGGTACACAGGGGTTGTATGGTTTTGGTGCGTTCTTTATTCTTAAGCCTGCTTTGACTGCCCAGATGACATTGTTTGATGGCATGGCGATTTTAGCGGCTGGCTTGGTTATGGGGTTTGCGGGATTGTATTCAGCTATTAATCAGGGCGAGGTGTGCGCTAACGGTGTTGCGGCTATTGGAAGCGGTTCGGATGTGTTTGGAAAAACATTGATTTTAGCGGTATTTCCGGAGCTTTACGCGATCGTCGCGTTTGCGACTTGCTTTTTGATAAAAGGAATGTTGATCTAAAGAAATTTTGGGCGATTAGCTCAGTTGGTTAGAGCATCTGCTTTACACGCAGAGGGTCAGGGGTTCAAGTCCTCTATCGCCCATAAAAGACTCCAACCCCAAAGGGGTGTGGGGAAAAATTTTCCCCACGCTTTTCCGCCGAAGGCGGACGGGGTGACAGCGAACGTTTGCCTGCCGGTAGGCAGGCAGTGAGCGTCATAGGGGCAGCGCCCCTATGAAGAGGACCGAAGGGACGAGGTTCAACGCCCTCTATCGCCCTTCAAATGACGCATTTGACGTCTGGCCTCTCCCGCACCATAAAGAATCTAACGGGATCCCGCAAAACGGGAAAATGTGTCATTTGGGGTTCTAGAAATATTTGTTGCATTAATGGTGCTTTTTTTGTATAATTAGCGCTCCGATAGAAAGATTTGGGGATGTCGCTTAGAGGCTTAAGGCCCTTGATTGTCGATCAAGTGATCGTGGGTTCGAATCCCATCATCCCCGTAAATTTTTGTAAAACAAAAATTTACGAAGAGAGGAGAAAGGTGATAGGAGACAGGTGATAACAACCTTTCTCCGAACGGTCAACTTTCTCCTCTCTTTTTTAATTTCAAGAAAATTCGTCATGGCTTTTATCTTCGAAAAACTCACCGTTTACCAAGAATCAATCAATCTTGCCGAAAAAGTTAGTAAACTTACTGAAATATTTCCTCGGGGAAGTTATTATTTGAGTGATCAGCTAAATAGAGCTGTGATGTCTATTGCGCTTAATATCGCTGAAGGTAATGGGCGTTTTCATAAGAATGATAGGAATCAGTTTTTTTATATTGCGAGAGGTTCTGTTCATGAATGTGTACCGCTGATTGAATTGGCTTTTCGTAAAGGTTTCATTAAAGGGAATACAAAAACAGAAATATTTGAAAAGCTTGAGACCATTGCAAAGATGATATCAGGATTGATCAAATAACTTCGCCAGGCAGGCCATCATCCCCGCCAATTTTAATGAGATTACGTTTAGGCGTAATCTCATTTTTTTTTGCGGAAAATAAGTGGGATTCGAAGCCGATCCGAGCGGCATTGCTTCGAGCGAGGACGGCCGGCTTCGCAGGAGCTCGAGCGAATGCGAGGCGGGGGAGAAGGAATCCCTGCCTGCCGGCAGGCAGGCCATCATCCCCGCCAATTTTAATGAGATTACGTTTAGGCGTAATCTCATTTTTTTGAGTTTTGAAGGGGATGAGAACTCTTAAGAGCGTTGGGAGAGTGTCCCTGGGGAGCCATCTTCTATTGAAGAATTAGGATAGGGTGTCCAGCGAATCAGAAATACTATTTTTTTTCTTCGGTTTCCTTCTCCTGTCAGGTATAATATTTCCTATGGATTATGCCAAAGCTTTTCATCTAGTCGCAAAAGCCTTTAAAAAAGCCACTGTGCCGTGTGTGCTTGTAGGTGGTTTCGCCATTAACTTCTACAGAGTTACACGTAGTACTCTGGATATAGATTTTTTAATCACAAAAGAGGATTTTGTAAAAATAAAAAAAGTACTTATAGCTGGTGGTTATGCTGAAGAGTTTATTACAGATGTTGCGGTACGGTTTTCAAATAAGAAAGAAGCTTTAGATATTGATTTTATGATTGTTGATGACCAGACAAGAGAAAAGATTGTACAGGATGGAAAATCAGTTGAGATTGTTGGGGAAAAGCTAGTTATTCCATCTATCAATCATTTGATAGCACTCAAGCTTCATGCCATAAAATGCAACCAAAAGAATAGGGTCTGGAAAGATTTGCCGGATATCATAAGATTGGTACAGATGAACCACATGGATTATAAAGGCAAGCCTTTTAAAGAGTTATGTCTAAAATACGGAAATCATGCGATTTACCGGATGATTATGGAAGGCTGCGGGGGATAAAGCATGAGAAAGTTAAAATTACCCAATATGGTTGATATTCCTTTTGAAGATAAATGGTTGTCTATGGAGGAATATATTGAGTTTATTAATTTCACCTCTACACATTTAAAAAAGGCGAGAAAGAGCAAAAAAGATGAAGTTGAAATGCGCATAAATGTAGCCTTTTCAATAAAGTGATAGTGAGTGGCGGGCCGGTATTTGTTTGATGCCGGGCTTATAAAAAAACCATAACCGTTTTTGCCGGTTATGGTTTTATTTTTTGTAGCAGTATTTATAGGCGAAAGTGTGGATTATCTTAAATTACCTATCATAAAGCGGGATACGTTTAAAAAAGAGATATTGTCTAAGGTTTGTTTCTAATAATTTAAAATATGCCACTCAGGTAGATTCAGCCTGAAAGTTTAAGAAAAAGATTTTTATTAATAAGCGCTTTGTCTTAAAATAGCGCATTTTTAGTACAGCTTTTTTTGTGAGAGTGATTGTTTGAGAGGGAGCTTTAAAGTATTTTTCTTAATTTCCAGCGCAGCAGCCTGTCTTTTTTAGAAGAGGCTTTAAGGATAAACTCATTTGTTTGGCGTAGCCATTCCATCTTTTTTTTAGGTGAAATTTTCATAAATCTACGCAAGCGTTCGTCTTCTGTTTCCCAGTCAGAATTCATAAATAATCATCCCTGTAATTTCTTTATTTTCTTTAAGATTTCTATATCTAGCTTATCAATGGTTCTAGCAGCCTTCTTTTTCATTTTAATAAGATTATTGATGGAAATAACAGGAAGTGTTAAATTCCCGATTTTAATACGGATTGGTTTTCTTCCGGCTTCTTCGTAAGAAACAGGAGATTCTATGATGATATCGATTTCTTTTAGGCTTTCTTCTTTGTAGAAGTTGAAGGCTTTCATATTTTTATCTTTGATCCATTTCTTTCTGGTTTTTTCATCAGTGATTTTTGTTAGATTAAGGGGCTGTTTAACATGATATCCGAACTTTTTCATGATTTTCGTGATTTTTTTGAGATTTTTATCGCTCATTTCAACAAGAATATCCAAGTCAGCTGTGCCACGCATAGCGCCAAGAAGGTTCATGGCAACGCCGCCAACGAGCACGTATTTTACTTTTTGTTTTTGAAAAGCCCGGAAAATTTCTTCGTAAAAGATCATATGGATGAGTTTTTTAAATGATTTTTAAATGATTAAAACATTTCTGTTACACGCTCTATCTATTTGCAACGCTATTTTACCTCAATTTTAAGGGCATGGCAAATGAAAGAAGCCTCTTATAAAAAAACCATAACCGTTTTTGCAGGTTATGGTTTTATTTTTTAAGAGGGGGGCGGATTTTTAGTTGCCTGGTTCTTTCGACAAGCTTGACGCCCCCCTGGGCAATAAATCCTGCCGCTTTTTAAGCTTGGTTACTTTAATGAACTCAGGCATAGAAAATTTAACATATTTATAATTTCTTTTCAAGGTATCGGATAACATTTTAATGTTTCTATAACTATTTATACAGCAATCAAAAGGGATAAAATTTTTTTAAAAGAAAAAATATTTTTTCTTTATGATATAATAAAACAACAAATTGCTTTATTCTTAATGTGCCTATAATATAATATTGACAGTACAATAAACTATAAACCTGTGGAGGGATTTATGTTTAAAGTCAGAATCTTTGTTTTATTAGCAGTTTTTGGCTTAATATCGGCTTTTTTTGTGAATTGTTACGCACAGGATATGGATACATCGAACAACGAAGAGACGTTTGCTGTGGGCGGAGCCAGCGCGGTAGAGGAGATGTCTATTCCTGAGAGTGAGCCGGCAACACAGGAGTCACCTGGCGCCGAGACGGGGATAGGGACGCTTGAGGGTATTATCAGGGCCGTTGATCGGGAGCAGATGACTTTTAAAATGAGTTATCCTATTACTTTTGTTTTTAAGGAGCTGTCTTTTACGATCATGCCGATGACTGAAATTATCAAAAATATGAATGATGCTGATTTTTTTGATATTCAGGTTGGTGATCGGGCTATTGTAGACTATATTGATGATTCCTCTGATCCTCTGAAGGCTATGCGCGTTACGTTAGTCGGAGGCTATGAAGAATAATGTTGTCGAGTTATTGAGTTATAGGGATATAGAGTGAATGAACAAAACAAGGGCAAGAGCAAGAAAAAGCAAAAATATAGAAGAGAAACAGAAATGAAGGGTATAGTTTATTTAGATTTGATCGTCGTTTGTAAGTCAGCAATTTAATATTTTATCTATTTTTTTTATTGTGTAAGGGAGCTAGAGATGTTTGGTTTGAATAGGCGCGGAGATATGTTTATTCAGTCGCTTACTCTGACACTAGTCAGTGTTTTTGCTATCCTCTTTGTGTTGATCTACTTTAAGGGAAAGAATTCATCCTATGGCGGCCAATCCGGTATACAAGGTGTTGATTATGGGATGTATCCTGATGAATATGATAATGTCCGTGATTTAGACAGGATGGTCAGAACCTGGAAGGATGAAGCTGATTTGGTGCTTGTCGGCCATCTTATGAAACCGCAAGAAGGGGCCGCTGAGACCATTATGAGTGGATATGGCTTTTTTGATTTGGCCGTGGATACAGTGGAACGAGGCCGGTATCCGTATGATTTAATTACGGTTTATGTAGGCTGGTTTCCTGCTTTTCCGCCTCCTGAGCAATACCCTCTTTATGTAAGGCAGCGTTATTATCCGGGACAGCGCATGCGTATTTATCTTAATATTGATGAAAGCGGCGGGTATGGTTATTATACGCCTGGAGCATATTTTACGATTGAACCGACGATATAAGACACAAATTCCGTATCGCGTCGTGCGTATTGCGTGATGCGAAAAGGATTTTGACGCCTGACTGCCGTCAGGCAGGCAATACGATATACGCAATACGCATCACGATAAGGAGCTATAATGAAAAAGTGTCCGTTTTGCGCAGAAGAAATACAGGAAGAAGCTATCAAATGTAAACATTGCGGCGAATTTTTAAACAAAAAGGAAAAATGTCCCTGGTATTTTTCAAATTCAACATTAACGATCGCTTTTTTGTGTATTGGGCCTTTTATGTTGCCTCTTCTGTGGTTTAATCCGCGCTTTAGCCGCCGTAACAAAATTATTTTTAGTGTAGTTGTTGTTCTTTTGACAGCCGTGTTATACATCGGGATGAAGCAATCATTAAAATCTATAAATTGTTACTATTCGCAACTATTTAGCATGTGAGGAAAAAGATATGTTTAAAGAAATAAAACCACAAGAAATCCCAGATAACCCTTTTGAGGCCATTGGAACAGGCTGGATGCTGATTACGGCTGGTAATTTAAAAAAATACAACATGATGACGGCCAGCTGGGGTGGATGGGGTGTTCTCTGGCATAAAAATATTTGTTTTTGTGTGGTGCGTCCAGGCCGCTATACTTATGCTTTTTTGGAGAAGGCTGATTATTTTACACTCTCTTATTTTGATAGTCAGCATAAAGGTAAGTTGGAGTTTTGTGGCGCGAAATCCGGCCGTGATGTTGATAAGATGAAGCTTGCCGGATTAACACCGGTAGAAGGCTTGAATGGGAGTGTGTATTTTCAGGAAGCGCGCCTGGTTATCGTTTGTAAAAAAATATATTATCAGCAAATTAATCCGGAGAACTTTCTTGAAGCCTCTATTGAGAACAATTATCCCAATAAGGATTATCATCGTATGTATGTGGGGGAGGTTTTAAATTGTTTATTGGAGAAATAAAGATTTAAGAGAGTCGAAGCAAAAGTAAAGCGAGTTTGCGAGTTGACGAGTTTGCGAGTTGACGGGTAAAAACAAAAGCAAAAGTAAAACGAGTTTGCGAGTTGACGAGTTTGCGGGTTGACGGGTAAAAACAAAAGCAAAAGTAAAACGAGTTTGCGAGTTGACGAGTTTGCGAGTTGACGGGTAAAAACAAAAGCAAAAGTAAAACGAGTTTGCGAGTTGACGAGTTTGTGGGCTGACTCGTCAACTCGAGCACCCGCTAACTCGTATTCTCTGTCGTCATTCCGAGAGAGAGAGGGGGGGGAACCCGAGCAGGCTAAAAACATTGATATGTTTATTCTTATATGCTTTGACTCTTTGAATCTCTGATACTATCTGTAGGAGGATGGATGCGCAAGATAATAGCTGTTGTGATTTGTTGGGCATTGCTGCTATGTATTGGTCCGGTTGGTTCTGCGCAAGTCACAGGCAGGATGCATGTTCTCAAAGGGCAGGTGGCGCAACTCCATTGGGTGACATCAACTTTAGTTGTGCGGTGGCTGGATGGCTCAAGGTTTGATGAAACGACATTTATAGTGGAAAAGAGCGCAAAAATTTTTAGAAACGGAAAAGCTGTCACGCTATCTAGTTTAAATCATGGGGATCAGATTACCGTTGAGTATTATGAAGATGGTTTTGAAGGGCTGAAGGCGGTAAAAATTTCTATTATAGGAGGCCTCTAAATGAGACGGAAAGACAGTTTTTGGCGGAATGCAGGCGTTTTAACCGGGATTTATGGGTGCATATTTATTGTAGCTCTTTTTGGAATGATGCCGCTTTGCTATTCGCAGGGTGGGCCTGTTCTTGAGACAGAGGGGGTTAAAGAATTAAGAGGCATCGTTACAACTACGGATTGGGTTAATTCTACATTTGTCGTTAGGTGGCTTGCTCAAACTGTTTATGATGAAATGACATTTAAAGTTACTTCGGACACAAAAGTATTTGTGCAAAATTTTCCAGGGCAGCTCTCGGATATTCAGGAGAGCGATGATGTGTTGGTTAAATATGTTGATAATGGTTATGCGGGCTTGAAAGTTATATCTATCACAGACACTTCACCATTGGATGGAGATTAAGTGTTAAAGCAAAAGCAAAACAAGTTTGCGGGTTGACGAGTTTGCGAGTTGACGGGTAAAAACAAAAGCAAAAGCAAAGCGAGTTTGCGAGTTGACGAGTTTGCGAGTTGACGGGTAAAACTAGCTAACCCGCACACTCGAGCACCCGCTAACCCGCGTTCCCTTATCGTTATTCTGAGAAGGGTGAAACCCGACGAAGAATCTAACAACAGATCCCTACCTCCGGTAGGCAAGCTTCACTGCGTTCAGGATGACGGTTCGCAAGCAAAAAAACGTTATAGAGTTACAGGTTTTTAAAAAAAAGGGGATTTATGCTGAGAAAAATGTTTTTTGCTTTGTTTTTTATGATGACAGTAGTGAGTGTTGCCAGGGCAGATTATCTTGATGTATCTTCAGACAGAAAGACACAATCTGTTGAAGGCAGAGTTGCTTCTATTGATTGGGTCGGAGCGTCTTTAATTCTCAAATTTCTTGTTGGGGCAACTTATGATGAGATGAAGCTTGTTTTTCCAAAAAAGGCCAAGATTACCAAAAGTAACGAAGAAATTTCGTTTTCTGATATTGAGTTAAGCGATCTCTTGCATGTTGAATTTTATGCGGATCAACAAAAAAAAGAGAATATTGTTATCAGGGCTGAGGTTGTTGTTGATTGAAGTTTGACAGTAAATTTGAATTCCATTTTTTAAAAGGGTATACAGGAAAATGATGAAAAAATCTTTTATTGGAATAATAGCAGAAAGTGTTTGCTTATTTTTGATGTTTTGTTTCTGCGCGCATGCGGAAGAAATGCTTATTAAGTGTAAAGACGGTGTTGTTGTGCGGGGTGAAGTCGTCTCTATGCAGAACGGTGTTTATAACGTTAAGAGCAGGACTTTAGGGCAATTATCGGTACATAGTGAGGATGTGGTTTCTATGACAAATGTGCAGGAAGAGGCTTATGCCGCGCCAAACCAGGAAGCAGTTAAAAAACAAATTCTTGGCAATCCGGAGATTATGGCTTCGATACAGGATCTTGCAAAAGACCAGAGTGTTGTTGATATGTTTTCTGATCCGGCAGTTAGGGCGGCCATTATGCGCCAGGATGTTGAGTATTTGCAGCAGAATGAAAAGTTTAAGCAGTTTATGAATAAAACATCCGTACAGGGCATTGTTCAAAGTGTTGCGGCGCAATCACGTGACTCATCACAGGAATAATGCGCGACAATTCTTCAACAATTAAAAAGAAAGGGAAAAATGGCAGATAAGGTTAAGATTAATTTTGGCAATGAATTAGTAGAGGCGACATCTATTAATGTGAATCAGGCAAATGAATACTTTAATCAGTATTTTTTAGAAGACGGCACTGTTTTAAAAATAAAGTTAGTTGCAACAAAAGTGTTTCGTATTGATGACAGGTTTGACCAGGAAGGAAACCCTATCTATTTTGTCCAATCTACGAATGTTTTGAGTGTTGATAGCCCTTCACATTTGAAAAAGAAATAGTTCGTTTTCTTTGGCGGCCTATAAGAAAGCGTTTTCTCCAAGAACGTCTTTTCGTCTTGAAAGTGTTTGTTTTTCAGGTAGACTTTCTTATGTGAAAGGAGCAAGTGTGAGACAGTCGCACTAAACATTTATTCATAGGGCTGGCGTAAGCCGGCCCTATCTCCTTAAGAGGGCATCAAAGAGTCAAAGTGTCAGAGGGCTAAAGCAAAGGCAAAGAGCATTATAGGGTTATAGAGTGAATGCAAAAAAGATTTTGGTTTTACTTTGATGCTTTGACTCTCTGAATCTTTGAATCTCAAAGCTCTGCCACGGTAGGTTATTATTATTGTGATTAGGAGTAAAAGAACTGTTTTTGCAATGAGTTGCGTAAAAAGGCCTTCATTAGAAGGCCTTTTTGTTTTGTCCTGATATTGAATAATTCTATTGGGGTTTCCTGATTTGCCATGTATAATGGGAGCAAAAGAAAACAGGACATGGAGGATAAGGAATGGATACCAGCTTACCTTATGACACACCTTTAAATGAGCAAGAAATTGCTAATGTTTTTACCCGCGTTTTTGCTGAAAGTCTGAAATCTGTGCCTAAGCCGGAAATGCCGGCATGGATGCAAGCTTTAGGAGAATTGATCAAGGCACATCCCTGGGTTTTTTCGGGGATTGTAGTTTTAATTCTTCTTGTCTGTTTTTTTATTGTCCGAGAGCTTATCTGTTCTTATTTCAAAACGAATGAAATTTTAGAGAGGTTGAAGAGTATTGAAAAACGAATATAGTTGAAAGGTATTGAAATGATAACTTATGAAGATTTTAGAAAAACAGAATTAAAAATAGCCACAATCAAAGAGGTTACGCCACACCCAAAAGCTGATAGGCTTTATGTTGTTATCGTAGATGCGGGCGGCATAACAAAGCAGCTTGTAGCCGGTATCAGGCTTTCTTATGAGCCACAACTCTTAATTGGCAAGCAAGTAGTGATCGTAGATAATTTAGAACCAGCTGTTATTAGAGGCGTAGAAAGCCAGGGGATGTTATTGGCAGCTTCTGATGAGGCAGGGATTGCGGTGATTAGTCCTGACCGCCATGTGGCCGAAGGGAGCCTTGTTAAATGAAGGTTTTGACAAGAGAGATAAATTTTCATACGCAAGGTGATACAGATATTCAGGATATTACTCCATTCATTCAGGAGGAACTTAAGGCTACAGGCCTGAAAAATGGCGTTGTTTTTGTTTTTGGGCTGGGCTCAACAAATGGTATTACGACGTGTGAATATGAGCCGGGATTAGTGGGGGATTTAAAAGAGCTTTTTGAGAAGTTGATTCCTAAGAATTCTCCTTATGGCCATGATGCCGCTTGGGGGGATGGGAATGGTTTTTCTCATTTGAGGGCTTCTCTATTGGGCTCATCATTAACTATTCCTTTTGTCAAGAGCGCGCTGTGCTTAGGAACATGGCAACAGGTTATTTTTATTGATTTTGATAATAGGCCTCGTGATCGCAGAGTTATTATTCAATTTCAGGGTGAATGAGTACTCTATTGAAAAATTTTATTTCCGGAGATCATTGTTTATCTTGTAAAGGATGCTGCCGTTTTTCTGCTCAAAAGTCATCCTGGGCGCCTTTTTTTACGTATGAAGAGATCTCCGATTTAACCAGAAGAGATCTTGTGCCAAGTTGTTTGTTTACGCATGCAAATTTGTCTAAAGAATGCGGCACGCAGATAGATCTTGTGGCGCAAGGAGATAGATATCTTTGTCCATGTTTTGAGCCTGCATCAAATAGGTGTAAGATTTATTCGGATCGGCCTCTGGATTGCCAGCTTTATCCTTTTCTTTTGGCCCGGCGCGGAAAGGATATTTTTTGTGCTCTTGACGAAAATTGTTCTTATATACAAAAAGTGAAAAACACAGACCAAATTGTACGTTACGCCCAATATTTGATTGTTTATTTCAGTACCCAGGAATTTTGGGCGATTATAGAGAAAAATCCCGGTTTGATTCAGGATTACGGTGAAAATGTGGCTTATATTAAAAGACTGTCTGTCCGGTAGGCAGGCTCGCCCGCGTTAAGCAGCATTCTTTATGGAACTTCAGCCTCTTTCTTTAAATAATAAAGATATTATAAATTCGTATTTATCACAGCGCGCGCATGTGTTATGTGCTTATGCGTTTGAGAATATCTATGTATGGCGTTGTCTTTATGATATCTGTCTGAGTTTTTACAAGAAGAAGCTGTGTCTTTTTTTTACGGATCCGTCTGGTTGTTTTATGGTTTTGCCACCTCTGGGCGGATGGGATTCTGATGTCATAGAAGCTTGTTTTGATCAGATGGAGGCGGTTAATCATAATCCGGATATATCTCGTATTGAAAATCTGGAAGAGGCTGATCTAGCTTTTTTTCAAAATAAGAATTTCAGAATTTTTGAGAAATCTAAAGATTATCTTGTGGATCGCGCTTCTATCGCGTCTTTCGCTTCCGGTAAATATAAGGCAAAACGCGCTCTTTATAATTACTTTATAAAGCATTACTCGTATTGTTTTCGGGATTATCGTGCTTCTGACTATAAGGAGGTTGTTGCGCTTTATGATGCCTGGGCTAAGAGTCGCGCCGAGAAAAATAGGGATGGTGTATATAACATGTTATTAAACGATGGCGCGAAAGTTCTAGCACAGATGTTAGCTGACATGGAAGTTTTGCCTATCTGTGCAAAAGTGCTTGAGATAGAGGGTCATATCAGAGGTTTTACCAGTGGGTTTTCTGTAACAAAAAGTATTTTTTGTGTTAACTTTGAATTTGTTGATGCTGCGTTTAAAGGGTCGTCTCAGTATATTTTCAGCGCTTTTGCCAGCCAGCTCAAAGAGTATGAGTTTATTAATATGATGGATGATTGTGGGATTAAAAATATTCGCTGGACGAAAAAGTCTTTTCATCCAAGCCGTTCAATGGCTTCTTATACGGTGTTAAAAAGCGGATAAAAGAATTAAACGAAGGTTCTCATATGAAATATTGTAAATATAAAATTTTTTCTACTCGCGTTAACGTACAGGCACTATTTTCCAATTTTAAAAATGACCGCTTGCCATTTTTGCTGGAAAGCGGCAAAGGCGTCGGTGACAGGGGGCGGTATTCTTTTTTTTCCAGTGATCCTTTTCTGGTGTTACGCGTAAAGGACGGGCGCTGTTTTCAGGAAAAAGATGGTGTGATTACTGCTTGTGATTCAGCGCCGCTACAAACCCTAAGGGAGCTTTTACAGAGATATGCTCTTGTAGGTAAGCTTCAGCATGATATTCCACTTTTATGCGGCGCGGTTGGTTTTTTTTCTTATGATTTTGGCTTTCAGCTGGAAAAGATGAAGAGGCGTCATGTGCCTGATAGGGATATTCCTGATTTTGTGTTTGGTTTTTATGATTGGGTTGTTTGTGTGGATCACCTTGAAAAAAAAGTGATTGTTTTTTCGAGCGGTTTCCCTGAGAAGGGCATGGTACGCCGTAAGAGGGCGTCAAATCGCCTGAAACAGGTTTTAAAAAAACTAGAAAATGATTCTCTTAGGGATTCTTCTGCCGGCATAGGTGTGGTTTGTGGAAAAAAAGATTTGGTTTCAAATTTTTCAAAAGCTGCATACATGAAAGCTGTTGAAGAAGTAAAAGAATATATTAGTTGTGGTGATATTTATCAGGTTAATTTATCGCAGAGGTTTAAAACGCGGCTTGCCATTGATGATTGGGCCCTATACCGTCGTTTATCAAAAAGATTTCCTGTTTCTTTTTCAGGGTTTTTTTCAGATGGCCCTATGAGCATTATTAGTGCTTCTCCGGAGATGTTTTTATCCTATGAAAATCAGATGGTTTTGAGCCGGCCTATGAAAGGTACGCGGCCACGTACGGTTGACCGGGCGTTTAACAGGATATCAAAGCAGCAGTTGATCGATAGCGCCAAAGAGAAGGCTGAATTGTTGATGATTGTGGATCTGGAAAGAAATGATTTAGGAAGGGTTTGTGAATATGGTTCTGTGCGTGTTAATCGTTTTCGCAGGATAGAAAGTTATAGAGGTGTCTTTCAGGCGATCGCTGAAGTAAAAGGGAAGCTTTATAGGAAGAAAGATAGATTGGATTTGATAAAAGCATGTTTTCCTGGTGGATCTGTGACGGGTGCGCCCAAAATTGCCGCGATGGAAGTTATCGAACGCCTGGAGCCGCACCCCAGGGGGGCATATACCGGCTCATTAGGGTTTCTAAGTTTTCATGATACGCTTGAGTTTAATATTTTGATCAGGTCATTTGTTAAGTACAACGATGAAATATCTTTTCATGTGGGTGGCGGTATTGTGACTGATTCCAATCCCCGTGCCGAATATGAAGAGACTCTTGTGAAAGCCAAGGCGCTAAAGGAAGCTCTTTTTGGTATATGATGAAAAAAGATTTCATTTGCATAGACTTTGTTTTTGTCCCTCGCGAAGAATTGTTTTTACGTGGTTTCGATGCTTCTTTTTTAAATGAGAGAGGTGTTTTTGAAACCATGCGTTCTTATGATGGATCAGTTTTTGCGTTGGATAGGCATTTAAGGCGCCTGAGGAAGGGTTGTGTGCTTTTAAAGATTCCGCCACCCGGGAAAGCTGAGCTTGAGGCAGCGGTTTTAGGCCTGATAAAAATAAATCATTTGAAAGATGCGCGCATCCGGCTGACGGTTATTGTCCGTGCCGGGCGTTTGCATGTTTTTGTGTTAGCTTCCGGGATATCTCCTTGTGCCAGAGGATATAATGTCATGGTGATGCATAAACCTCGTCGCAAGGCTTCTGTTCTTAGCCGTGTTAAATTATGCAGGCGGGATTTCTGCGAGCGTCTTTATCAAAAAGCTGTCACACAAGGATATCAGGAGGCTCTTTATCTGGATCCGCAGGGATTTGTTGTTGAGGGGGCCAGGACTAATGTTTTTGTGGTTATTAATGGTGCTTTATGGACACCGATATTGACGGTTGGTTGTTTGCCGGGAGTGACGCGTTCTATTGTGATTGAGCAGGCGTGCCAGGCAGGATTAGTTGTGCGCCAAAGGAAGATTTCTGTTAGGGATTTGGCGCGAGCGCAGGAGGTTTTTTTAACAAACGCGGTTATAGGTGTTATGCCTGTTGTAAAATTAGACGCCCAGATGGTGAGTTCGGGAAAGATTGGCACAATAACCATGCGGTTGAAAAAAAGATATGAAAAGTTAATCCGTCGATAAAATTCCATGATTCAATCGGCGAGAGTTTTACTTGAGAAAGAATGTAAAAGAAGATAGAATGTAAAAAAAGTTGGCGGGTTTAACACGCTAGCTGGCTAACTAAATCGGAGCTATTTCATGGCTGTTAGAAAGCAAAATATCTTTTGTCTTTTTTTGGCGATCTCTCTTTGTTGTTTGTCCGGGTGTTCGCCAAGCGGATTTGATGTCTGGAAGGCGGATCGTTTGGCTTCGGCATCGCATAGTTCTTTTTTAGAGGCGGCTAGGTTGTATAAAAAGGCCCTGGCAGTTTTGCCTCCGGGCCATTTTAAAGATAGTGTTCGTTTTAAAGCGGGCAGGTTGTATTTTCGGGGCGGGGATTATGCGGCTGCGGCAGAGGTATTAAGGCCGTTAGATTCTCAAGCTGCTAAACAGATGTTGGCTATTTCTTATTTTAAAGATTCTGACTTTACTAACGCTTTGGAGGTTTTTAATAACAACAAAAACTCCGATGATCAGGAATATCTTTACTACTACGCAAGAACACTAGAAAAGAGCAATCTTTATGATCAGGCATTGAAGGTTTATGCGGATATTGATAGTTCATCTGCTTTTGGAAAAGCCGCTCAGAACAGAATAGATATGATCAATCTGGTGAACCATGGCGCTTCTTTCGCGGGCGTTGATGCGCAAGTTGTCAGATTGATAAAAGCAAGCCCTGGTGTTAAAGAATATCCGGATGCCGCCGGCATATATCTTCTGATAGATGAAAATATGACGTTGACAGAGGATAATCGTCTGGAAAGTATTTCTCATACCTGTGTGAAGATTTTGAATGAGCGTGGGAAAGAGAAGTTTGCTGAAGTTTCCCTGGAGTATGATTCTACTTATGAAAAGTTAGAAGTAGAATACGCTCGTACAATAAAACCAGATGGCTCTGTTGTGAGCGTTGGAGATAAAAATATTCGCGATGTTTCTTTGTATCTGAATTTCCCTCTTTATAGTAACGCGCGCGTGAGAATTATTTCCATGCCTGAGGTGGCCGAAGGCTGCACCATTGAGTATAAAATCAGGGTTTCCCGGAGCAAGCTGCCCAATGGTAAAGATTTTAATACTGCCTATTGGCTGGCTGTAGATGACCCTATATTATTGGAAAAATTTCAGCTTAGAATTCCGGTTGCGAGGGAGTTGAAATATAAGATTGTTAACGAAGCCTACAATACTTTTGGTTATGATATGCGGCCAAAAGAAGGCCTCGATGGTTCTTATAAGGTTTATTCTTTAAAGTTTGAGAATGTTCCTCAGATTGTTCCTGAGCCGGTAATGCCGCCTTTTACGCGAATCACTCCTTATGTTCTTTTTTCAACATTTCAGGATTGGCAGGATGTTTATACGTGGTGGAAGGGCCTTTATCAGGACAAGATGGTTGCCGATAGCAATATACAGGCTAAAGCAGAGGAATTAATTAAGGGCAAGGAATCTGTTGAGGCTAAAATACGCGCTATTTACAACTTTTGTGTAAGTCAAATTCGCTATGTGGCTGTTGAATATGGCGATGCCGGATACGAGCCTCATAAAGCCAGTGAAGTTTTTGAAAATAAATACGGTGATTGTAAAGACAAAGCGATCCTTTTGTCTACAATGCTTAAGGCTGTAGGTATTGAAGCGTTTCCTGTGCTGATTGGTACTTTTGATTTCTTTGATTTACAACCGGATATTGCCAGCATTATGTTCAATCATGCTATTGCAGCGGTTATTTTGAATGGGGAGCTCACTTTTTTGGATGCCACGGGCAATACTGTCTCGTTCGGAGATTTGCCTTATGGTGATCAAGGCAGGAAGGTCTTGGTTTTCTTAAAAGATAAATATGCTCTGATAGATACGCCTCTTTTTGAGTCTGCGCACAATAGTCTTCTGACAGAAATGAGAATCAAGGTAGCGCCCGATGAGAGTGTTGTGATTCAGCGTCAAATTTTTGCCAGCGGTGGGTATGAACAAGCGCAGAGATATTGGCTAAAGTTCACCATTCCTTCTTTGGTTGAAGAGAATATAAAACAGCGGGCACGGAGTATTGCGCATAATGCTGAACTAGACAAGTACGAGATTAAAAATGTCGATGATTTGGATCAGCCGATCTTTTTTCGATATGAATTTAGCGCCAAAGAGTTTTTTACAAAAGCCGCTAATGTGCGCATTGTAGATCAGTTCGCTGGTATTCATGCGGATATGGTTGTTAAAGACAAGCGGCTTTACCCTATAGAGTTTTCAGGGCTGGAGCAGGAGGAGAAGGCAGTCATTATGGAATTACCAAAGGGCCTTAAGGTGAAATACCTCCCGCAGACAATTGAAGAAGACAATAAGTGGTTTTATTGTTTCAGCCGTTATGAGTTGTCCGCAAATAACAAGATTCAATTTCATTGGGTTTTCAGGGTGAAGCAGAGAGGTGTTGATCTTGCAGATTATTCTGCCTATAAGAAAGTGCTGGAGGATACGGCCCTTCGGCTTGATCAGAGGGCTTTGCTTGAGAAAAAATAATAAACCAGGGGGCCAGGGTGCGGGAGACCGGATATGGCTTAAAATTAAAAACGAAAAGTTTTTTTGTTTTTTGCTGAACCCCGAGCCTTGGTTACTGATATGTCGGAGAATAAGTTATGCCTGTTAAAAAAAGAAAAAAAACATTAGATTTGGATTTTCAGATGGAGTTTTATGAAAAAATTTTATCCGAAAAGACCGATTTTGTTGAAGTAATGATTGCCCTGGGTGAGATTTATACAAAAAAAGGGTTTTATGAAAAAGGGCTTAAACTGGACAAAAGGCTTGCACAGTTGCGTCCGGATAATCCCACGATTCACTATAATCTTGCCTGCAGTCTTTCCTTGACGAAAGATGTTGACGCGGCTTTGAGAGCTATTGAGCAGGCTATTTGTTTAGGGTACCGTGATTTGGCTTTTATGAACCGGGATCCTGACTTGGAAAATGTGCGTCAGGATAAACGTTATGATGCCCTGGTTAAAAAGACTATGAGGAAAAGAATTACTATTGGAAATGCAAAAACACGCTGATATTGAAGGTGCCGGCACGCTTCCAGAAGCGAAGAAGTATCAGGCGATTAAAAATCGCCTGTTCTTATTGAGTATTTTTTTGAACCTCTGTTTTTTTATTCTTGTTATTGTTTTTGGCTGGTCTAAAGCACTTTCTGCAGGATTGAGCGCCTTCACAGATAATTTCTTTTTGCATAATGCCCTCTATTTTACTTGTTTTAGCTTTGTCTATTGTATTTTATTTTTTCCTTTGGATTTTTATGAAGGCTATTTTTTAGAGCACCGCTTTGGCCTGAGCCGGCAGACGTTGGGAGCCTGGGGTAAGGATGTTTTTAAAAAAAGCCTGGTTACGTTCTTTATCTCATTGATTGTTTTGGAGGCTGTTTATTTTTTCTTGGCCAAAAGCCCCGTTTTATGGTGGTTATGGGCTGCTTTTTTTTGGTTTCTTGTTTCTATTGTGTTGACAAAAATTTTTCCCAAGGTGATCTTGCCTCTTTTTTATAAAAGCCGCCCGCTAGAAGAGGGGGTTTTGCGCGCGAGGATTTTTAATTTATTGGAAAAATATGGCGTATGCCTCAAGGATGTTTTTATTTTGGATTTTTCTAAAAAGACGGTAAAGGCTAACGCGATGGTAGTGGGATTAGGCCGCACGAAACAGATTTACTTTAGCGATACACTTGTGAATGATTTTACACAAAGCGAGATCGAGGTTGTTTTAGCACATGAGCTTGGCCATTTTGTGCATAAGGATACTTTTAAGCTTTCTGTTTTGAGCTTAGTTTTGGCATTTTTCTCATTTTATTCAGCTAATGTTATTCTGAATCTTTTTCTTCATGAGCTTGGTTTTTCTTCTATATGCGATATCGCGGCTTTTCCATTTTTTCTGATGATTATTATGTGGGCCGGTTTGGCTGTCTTGCCATTGCAGAATGCTTATTCCAGATTGTTGGAGAAAAAAGCGGACTTGTTCGCTTTAGAAGCGACGGGTTCACCGGAAGTTTTTATATCTATGATGAAGCGCTTGGGAGAGAAAAATTTTGCTGAATTTTCTCCTTCAAAGATAGCTGAGATTTTTCTTTATAGCCACCCTCCAATTAATAAAAGAATAGCCTATGCTTTGGAATTTTTAAAAAGCCAGGAAAATAAAAATGCTTCCTAAAAAACAAGATTTTTCTGAAAAGCGTGCTTTTATCAGGCTTGAACATGTTTTTCCTGTTGAGTTTCAGTTCCTGGATGTTCCTTCTGATGGGCTTGCTGTCTGGTATCAGGCTTTTACGCAGGATATTAATGAGATGGGGCTGTGTTTGACCATTAACCATCTGGATGAGAATGCTGCTGCTTTGCTTGAGGCCAAGCAGCATTTTCTTCTTTTGCATATTAATATCCCCTTAGGAAGCGAGACGGTAACGGCCACAGGCCGGCCTGTTTGGACTAAGAGGTTGAAAAGCGCGCCCTTTAGCCGGTATCAGGTTGGCGTGGTCTATGAGCGCATGGCTCCTAAGGATAATATCCGGATTATGCGTTATGTAAAAAAAAGAAAATTGATTAAGGTTTTGGCGATTACGCTGGCTTTTGTGTTGAGCTGTGGTGTTGTGATGGAAGGGTATCTGAACAGGAAACTACATTTTGAAAACAACCGTCTTTTAAGTAATTTGTCGGCGAATACGCAGAGCCAAAAGAATCTTATTGATAGCCGCAGGGCTTTGGAATTTCAGATTCAGGATATGTCGTTTCTTTTAAGCCAATCACAGAGAAAAATTGATATTTTGCAGGAAAACTTGTTGCGGGCTGCTGACGATGGACGCCAGAAAATTGCGGAGTTGAGTCAGTCGTTAAAAGATATGCAGGAGTATCAGGATAAATTAAAGGGCGACTTGACACAGCTATTAAAACAAAAAGTTCAAGTAGAAGGGGATGTGCGTGTGGCGGTGCGGGAAGCGGATATTTTGGAACAGCGCGTTGCGGATAAACTTTATCAATGGCTAGTTCTTCATCAGAATAATCGAACTGGACTAGTGGCAAGCTTTGAAGGAGATAGCAGTGTTAATGATTTAGGGTTTACCTATGATCAGGCATTAGCGGCTATTGTTTTTTTGCACAAGGGAGATTTAAATCGGGCTCGCCAGATCTTTAATTTTTTCCAATCGGCCCAGAAGATTGACTCCGGTGCTTGCGCGAACGCTTATTTTGTTTCTAGTGGGGAAGTAGGTGAATATGTGGCTCACGCTGGCCCGAATATTTGGCTTGCTATCGCCCTCAGCCATTATATGCAGCGCAGCCATGATCTTATAACGTATTCCGATCTTTTGCAGGATGTTGTCAATTGGCTTGATCGTTTGAAAGATGAGGAGGCGGGCCTGCGGGGCGGAGAGCGCTTAAGTTGGTATAGTACGGAACACAATTTAGACGCTTATGCGATGTACCAGATGCTGGCTCATTTGACCGGCAATAATGTGTATCAGGATAAGGCAAAAGATACTTTGATCTGGTTAAATAAGAATGCTTATTCAAAGATTTCTTCTCCTGTTGTTAAGAGAGGGAAAGGAGATGCTACAATTGCTACAGATACTTATGCATGGTCTATTGCGGCGATAGGGCCAAGGCGTCTTAAGGAATCTGGCATGGATCCTGACGGTATTATGGATTTTGCTATTCAAAATTGTGCGGTGACAGTAGAATATGAAAAACCGGATGGGATCAAGGTAAAGGTCAAGGGGTTTGATTTTGCCAAACATCAGAATTTGGCGCGGGGAGGAGTAGTTTCTTCTGAATGGACTTCGCAGATGATTGTGTCTTTGACCATGATGGCTAATTATCACGCGCGCCAGGGCGATCAGGAGAAAAAGGAGTATTATCATCAGCTTTCGCAGCATTATATTTCTGAGATGAGTAAGATGATTATAACAAGCTTGTCGCCGGTTGGACAAGGAGAGTTCTGTTTGCCTTATGCTTCACATGAATTTGTTGATACGGGGCATGGCTGGAGGACCCCTAAGGGCAAGAGGACTGGTTCTGTGGCGGGAACTGCGTATTATTATTTGGCCATTGAAGGGTTTAATCCACTACAGTTGGATGGTGAACCCAGTCATTAATTCTATAGACATGAAGAAAGAACTGTCTCGGATTTATCGTAAACTTTATAAGTTTTATGGGCCACAGAAGTGGTGGCCTGCCGATACCCCTTTTGAAGTTGTTGTTGGTGCGATATTGACGCAAAACACATCTTGGTCTAATGTGGAGCGTGCGATCGCGAATTTAAAAACCGCTCGTTGCCTGTCTTTTGAGAAGCTCTTAAAAATCAAACATAATAAGCTGGCGAGTTTAATTAAACCTGCGGGCTATTATAATATTAAAGCCAAAAGAATAAAAAATTTTCTTAATTTTTTAAAAGATAATTATCATGGTTGTCTGAACAAAATGGGCAGACAAGATACATTTTTGTTAAGAAAAGAGCTTTTAGAAGTTAATGGCATCGGACAGGAAACAGCGGATTCCATTCTCTTGTATGCTCTGGGGAAACCCGTTTTCGTCATAGATGCTTATACAAAACGGATTTTTTCAAGGCATAAATATTTAAGCGAGTCTGTGGATTATACGGATGCTCAGCGTTTTTTTATGGATGATTTAACGCCAGAAGTAAAAGTTTTTAACGAATTTCATGCTCTTATTGTAAGATGCGCAAAGGATTTTTGTAAAAAAAAGAAACAGAATTGCTGCCAATGCCCTCTTTATGAAAAACCATAAAATACAGTTAATTATTTTTTTAGTAATTTTTATGCTCTTGCCCTTTTTGTCAAGGCCCGCTTTGCTTTTCGCTTTTGAGGATATTCAATACACCATAGATGCTTATTTTGATCAAGACCAAAAGACGGTTGAAGCCAAACAGGTTCTTACTTTCAAAAATAATACGGGGGTTTGTTTAGATGAGATTTATCTCAGGGTTTATCCGAACCATCATTATAGCAGGAAAGAAATAGATGATCTTTATCGGTATGCGAGTTATTTCAAAGTTGATCCGTATCCTGATGGATTTGATCCAGGCGTTTTTACAATTGCGTCGTTATCGCGCTATGGTGGAGAGTCTTTGGCCTATGTGTTTGAGGGTGAAGATCAGACGGTAATGAAGGTTATTTTAGATAGGCCGCTTTTAGAAGGGGAATCTTTTTCTCTGGAGATTCATTTTAAGATCCGTGTCCCTCATCGTGTAGGCCGCTATGGCTGGCATAATGATACTTTTGCGCTTAATCGCTGGTATCCTTTATTAAGTGTTTATGATAAAAATGGTTGGCATAATGATGCGGATTATTTGTTGCATATGCCCTATATGAGTGAGTCAGCCATTTATGAGATAACTTTGGATGTACCGCAAGAATATGTCGTGGCATCGGGTGCTGTTGCCATGGAAGAGCCGCGCGATCAGGGTAATAGAAACATTCTTCATTACCGCAATCAATATCCATTAAGGGAGTTCAGCCTGGCGATGAGTAAAGATTATCATGTCTTGAGCCAGGAGTGGAATGGGGTCATGGTTCACTCTTATTATTTGAAAAAAGATGAAGCCGCGGGACGTAAGGCACTCGGATTTGCGATAGATATGATGCGTTATTATACAAAACAATTCGGCGAATACCCGTATCGCCAATTTTCTATTGCACCGGTGTATTTAGGGTGCGGTGGTACGCAAAACGCGGGCCTCATTTTCGTGGACAGGCGAGCCTATCGGATGCCTGGATTTCTAGACCGCTATTTTGATTTTTTGATCGCGCACGAAACAGGCCATCAATGGTGGTATAACGTTGTTGGGAATGATAAATACCGCCAACTTTGGCTGGATGAAGGCATAAATTCATATTGGACGACGTGTTATTTGCAGGATAAATACGGCCAGGATGCCAGGTTGATTAATATGCCGTATTGGGCAGAAAAAATTGTCCCCAATCCTACGTTTGCAAGGTTGAGAACTTATCAGTATCTTTATTTTTCAAAGAAAGGGCTCAACCAGCCTATCTTGAGCGATTTACCGAGTTTTTATGAACCAAGTTTGATTTTTACGGTTGCATATGGAAAAGGCTCGGCGGTGATGGACATGTTGGGTCATTATTTGGGGCAGGATAAGCTTTTGGCAATCATGAAAACCTATTATCAGCGGTATAAGTTTGCAAATGCCGATATCAATGGTTTTATTAAAATAGCCGAGGAAGTTTCGGGTAAAAACTTAGAGTGGTATGCGGATGAATGGCTTTACAGTGATGCCTTGTGCGATTATGCCCTGAAGCGTAAGGGTCAGGAGCTTATTTTGGAAAAACGAGGCGGAATTGTGATGCCGGTGGATGTGGAGCTTGTCTATGAAGATGGGAGTGAAGAACATCTGGTTTCCGATGGTTTTGAAAAAGAAGAAGTAATTCCGCTGGCTGCGAATAAAAAACTTAGGAGTGCCTGCGCGGACCCAAAAAGGAAAATATTAGATGCGGAGCGGATTAATAATAGTGTTCCGCGAAAATTGGATATTCGGTTCGTTCCTATTTATCATCCGCTTTATGATATTCCTTTGTTTTTGAAAGATGACGCTTATAGTTGGATTACAGGTCCGAGTTTTTCAAAGTTTGGCATAGGTATTAAGTCAAGTTTTCAGAAATACGATGATTATGAGATATACGCGGCATCTCATTATGATAATAATAGTGAGTGTATTAATTCTGTCTTTGGGTTTAAGAGAGAAAACTTTTTGGGCAAGTTTATGAGCTGGGGATTTGAATTTTTTGATAGAAATGCTTTAACGGAAGAAGAAAATGACCTGAGGACCTATAAGGTTTTTGTGAGAGCGGAGTTTGATTTAGGTTATAGCTTGTTTGAGAATCATAGCCATGCTACTGTCTATCTGGCGCACAACCAGAGTATGGGCAGGGCGCCATTTTTAGGGTCCAGCGAGCAGGTAGATGGTTTTCATTACAGGCAAAATCAAGAGACAATTGTTGGTACAACGTGTTTTTTGTCGAATGCCGGCGCTTTTCCTGACCCATCGGCGGGGTATCAATTTTTGGCTACCGCTGAAGTTGGCGGGCACATGATGGGAGGGCATGATTCTTTTGTGCGTGCGTCAGCGGAAATTGATAAATATCTGGAATTAAAGCATGGACATAAATTAGCATTTCGTTTTAGAGGCGCAGGGGGGTATCCGAAAGATAAGTATCTTTTTTACCTAGGGTCAGATACGGATTTACGCGGCTATAATTATAAAGACATTAAAGGTAGCAGCGCGTTATTAGGCAGTATTGAATATCGTTTTCCTTTAACGCCTGATTTGGATAAGCGTTTTTTTTGTAATGTTTTCAGTTTAAGCAAGGTTCAGGGGGTCTTCTTTTTTGATGCAGGCTCTGCCTGGTATAATCGCTTTAATGAGAATGGCGTTAAGAAGGATGCCGGGTTTGGTTTGAGGATTTATTTTGATGTTGCTGGTGCTGCGGAAAGGTTAGCATTGCGTATTGATACAGCTTATCCTTTTGATACGGATAAAAAAGAGGGCCCGAGGGTTTGGGTGGGTATCAATCAGGCTTTTTAATTGGATCACAGCAATTCTGTTTTTTATCATTTGTGATTTATTTATTTGATTTTTTTGCTGGCGCTTTTTGTATTTTGCGTTTTGTTGTTGGGTATTTGTTAATATGGAGCCAAGGATGTTAAAAACTTTATTTAATCGGCGAAACGTGATTATACTGGCATTGTTTATTTTTTCTTTTGCTATGCGTTTTGTGTTGTTGAGCAAGGGCCCTTTTCATCTGGATGCTTTAGATCTGGCTGTATCGGCACAAAAGACACTTAATACGCATATGTTGCACTATGAACATGGCACAGGTTATCCTTTGACGGTAATTTGCGCGGCATTTATGATGTTGTTTTTTAAATTGTTTGGAATTACGGATCCCGTTTTTTGCGTAAATTTTATGAGTTGTCTGTTTGGTTCTGTAAGTGTAGTTTTGCTTTTTTTTCTTGTTGAGAAATTATTTGATCCTTCGGCGCAGGCTTCTTTTCATGAGGCGCAGGGTTTTTGTGGTTTGACAGGTTCGTCATCTTCCGAAATATCCCGAGACAGGTTGAAAGGTTCAGGAGTTGCTTTTCGCAGAGCTTTTTTCAGCGCGCTTCTATTAAGTTGTTTTGCTCCACACTTGGCTGTTTCCACATTTGGCAAAAGCCTGACCGTAAGCATTTGTTTAAGTTTGGCGAGTGCGTTTTGTATGGTTGTTTATACGCTGGAAAATAAGAATAGGTATTTAGTTTATTCTGCGGTTTTTTTGGGGTTTTGCGCGGCTGCACGCCTTTCGGATGTTTTGGTTGGCTTACCTATTCTTTTTTTGTATTTTAGTGCCGGGAAAATGGAATATAGGCGCCTGAAAGGTTTTGTTGTTTTTGTAGTTATTTCCGCTCTGACAGGTTTGATATATTATGTACCGATGTTTTTAGATCGGGGATTAGGGCAGTTTGTGTATGTGTGGCGACATGGCAATGAAGCAGGTTTTATGGGGATTTTTTCGTTTGTTTTTAAATATAACTTGATCTGGATGGTTAAGATATTTGGTTTTGCCGGTCTTATTCTTTGTATTGCGGGTTTTACCCGAATGATTGTTCGAAAGCATTATAGGCAAGTGGTATTTTTGTTTGGTTGGTTTTTACTGCTCTTTGTTTTTTACGCGGGTATTTCATCTTGTGGGCCAAGGTATTTGGTAATTGCCTGGATTCCTCTTTTGGTGGCGCAGGGGTATTTTCTTGGAGGTTTTAGGGGCCGTAAGAATTTGGCTGTTTGTGTGCTTGTGCTATTGATTTGCAGTGTTGGTTTTGTCAAGTACGTACCTGTGTTGGCATTTCGTCATTTTTATTCTTTGCAGGAAGAGTTTGCGCGGTGGGTGGGAGAAAAAACGCCATCGGACGCTGTTATTGTTGCCATGGATGAAAGCGCATTTATTCATTATTATGGGAAGAGGCGCCTTTTAAGACGCCCTGTTTTTGAAAATCAACTGCAGGTAGAGGATTTTCTCAAACAACTTGACGATTTGTTGGCGCAGGACAGAAGTATTTATATGATTGATACGGCTCTTGAAGTATATGATGAAGCGCGTTTATTCAAAAAAAGCCTTTTTGAGAACTATTCTGTGCTTTTTATTGGCAGCAAAGTAAATGAAGATTGGCATCATTCGCTGCTGAAGCCAGTTTTTTTTAAGGAAAAATTATTTAAAATAGAAAAAAGGCAGGAATAGGATGAGTGAAAAATTGGCATTAAAAAGCGGAATTGTCGCGATCGTGGGACGCTCTAATACAGGCAAGTCTACACTCATGAATCATCTTGTTGGAGAGAAGGTGGCGATTGTATCGGCGACGCCTCAGACGACTCGGACGCAAATTCGCGCTATTTTGAATGAAAAAAGAGGCCAGATAGTTTTTTTAGATACTCCTGGCATGCATATTTGCCGGCATGCGCTGGACAGGGCGATGATCGTTTCTATTCAGGATGCTTTAATGGGAGCTGATGTTGTTTTGCATCTTGTGGATATGACCAGGCGTGTTGGCCAAGAAGAAATCTCGGTGATTAAAAATTTGAGTAAGGTTAAAGCCCCAATTATTTTAGGGCTTAATAAAACTGATAAAGGTTTTGCGCGAGAGCAGGAATATATTTTGGCCTGGGAGAAAAATGGCGGATTAAAATCGAGCACGGTTATAAAGCGGGTTTTTCCTCTTCGTTTATCCGCTCTGACGGGTTTTAATGTGGATTGTTTGCTTGATGAACTTTTTCAGCGGCTACCTATCGGAGATCCTTTGTATCCGGATGACGTTTTGACAGATTTTCCGCGCCAGTTGGCTATTCAGGATATGATCAGAGAAAAGTTGTTAGGTTATTTAAAAGAGGAGATACCTTTTTCTATCGCTGTATTGGCTGAGGAGATTATAGACCGAAACCCTAAGCTGATGGTTGTTAATGCTGTTATTTTTGTTGAGAGGAGTTCGCAGAAAGCAATTGTGATAGGCCATCGGGGGGAACTTTTAAAAAAAGCGGGCCAGGCCGCGCGGCATGAGATCGAAGAGGTTTATGGCAAAAAGGTTTATTTGGATTTATGGGTTAAGGTAGAGGCAAAGTGGAAGCAAGACCATCAACTCTTGAGGCGTATCGGGTATGTGATGTGAAGACAGAAGACAGAAGACAGAAGACAGAAGACAGAGAGGAATCTATTAACCAGTTTTTGTTTTTAAGATTTTCTCTGTTGTCTGATATCTGATTAAAACATATGATAAATAAAAATCGTTTAATAAAATTAACGCAGGATTTGATTAGGCTTAAATCGGAAAATCCGCCGGGCAACGAAGTGGCTGTAGCGCATTTTGTTAGTTTGTATTTGAAAAAGTTAGGCTTAAAGCCAAAAGTATTTTGTTTTGCGCCTGGGCGCGACAATGTTTTAGCGGTTGTTAAGGGGCGCTCATCTTCAAAGCCCTTATTAATTACACCTCATTTAGATACTGTCCCGGCTGGTTCAGGTTGGTCGGTTAGCCCTTTTGCCGCTGTTAGGCGTGGTGATAAAATTTATGGCCGAGGAGCGTCAGATTGTAAGGGGAATTTGGCTGTAGCGTTGGAAGTTATACGTAGTCTAAGAGAAGATAAAGCTTGTTTAAAGCACGATTTGATTTTTTTGGCTACGGCAGATGAGGAGGCGTGTTCAAAAAAAGGGCTTATCCCTATTCTAGAGAAAAAAATTGTCAAGGCTTCCTATGCTGTCATATTAGACGCTGCTGATTTAACGATTGTTACGGCTCAAAAAGGCCTTCTTCATTTTACGGTAAAAGTATTTGGGCGTAAAGCGCACGGAGCTTCTCCGCGATTAGGGCGCAACGCGATTAATGGAGCGGTGTGTTTAATACAGGCACTAGCAGGAATCAAGCTGCCCGGGCCGCGGCATAACCTTTTAGGGCCTTCAACGACGAATATTGGTACGATTCGAGGTGGCGATAAGGTGAATATGGTTGCGGATTGGTGTGAGTTTGAGGTTGATATCAGGTTTCTTCCGGGAATGAGGGCACAGGATATTGTAAAGCGTGTCAAAGCTGTTTTTAACAAAGAGAAGGTTTCTTATGAGATAAGCATAGATAGTGTTCAGGCTCCTTTTGAGATTTCATCAGGCCATTTTTTAGTTAAGGCATTGCAGAAAGCAGCAAGAACATGTCGTGTTCCTGCGCGGGTCGCTGGGTCTAATGGCGCGACAGTTTTGTCGTTTTTTCAAGATCAGCATATTCCGGCTGTGGCAACGGGTTATGGCGTTGCGGCTTGCATGCATACAAGTGATGAATTTGTGAGAGCTGGCGATCTTTTTCGCGGGGCACAGGTTTTAGAGAGGTTCATAAAAGATTTTCAATGTTGATTGTTGGCTGATTAAGCCAGTTATTTAATTGGCATGTAACATTAACAGCAGCAAAGATTTATAATGATTTTAGTAGGTTTAATTTTGCTTAATTATCAAAAACTGTTGAATAAACGAAGAAAAAAGGATAGAATGGGTCAGTTTTAGGAATAAGGATATAGAAATATAAACATAGGGAATGATACATATGGGCAAATATATCAAAATATATAAAAGGCCACGCTTAAAAAATCCTATTTTAATCGCTGCTTGGCCAGGCATGGGGGATGTGGCTATAAAGGCCGCTTTATACCTAAAAGATAAGCTTAAGGCTGTGGAATTTGCCGATTTTCTTTCGCAGGAATATTTTTCACCTTCATCTGTTTGGGTAGAAGAGGGTGTTGTTGGTGTTCCTACACGCCCAGTGGGTAAATTTTATTTTTACAAGAGTTCCGAAGGCGCAAGGGACATTATTATTTTTATTAGTGATGCGCAGCCTCTTATAGATAGAGGCTATGAGTATGCTTCTCAGGTTATTGATTTTGCGAAATACTTAAAAGTGAATCTGGTTTATACGTTTGCGGCCATGCCTTTGCCTATTGAATTTGGCCAAACTTCGAAGGTGCACGCGGTTGCAACTAAAAAAGAAATTCTTGATGAGTTTACAAAAAAAGGTATTAAAGCTATGCCAACGGGCCAGATTAGTGGGCTCAACGGCTTGGTTTTAGGCGTAGCCAGGGAATGCCAGATGGATGGGGTTTGTCTTTTAGGAGAGATTCCTCTCTACACGATTCAAGTAGAGAATCCTTTTGCTTCTGTGGCTATTTTGTCTGTTTTAGCTGATGTCCTTAGGATTAAGCTGGACCTTTCCGGCTTACTTAAGCATGCTCATCAGATGAGTCAGGAAATTGAAGGCTTGATTGATTATCTCAAGAACCCTTCCGAAGAAGAAAAGCCCATTGATCAGAAAGAAATTGACCGGCTTAAAAAAGGGCTTTCCAATGCGTCCGCTTTGCCTGTGTCGGTGGCCAAGCGGATTCATGAGCTTTTTCAGATTGCAAGAAAAGATTGTTCAAAAGCTTGTGATTTAAAGAAAGAGCTGGATAAATGGAATGTGTACGAACAGTACGAAGATAGCTTTCTGGATTTGTTCAAAAAATGCCCGAAAACAGATAATTGAATAATCGGGAAATTTTTTCCCGATTATTCATCCTGAAGCTTATAAAGCTGAAGGATCTTGTTTACGGGAAATTTTTTCCCGGCTAATTGTCATAGGGCTGAATGACCGAAAGATCTCCTCTGTTAAAATTGTCTACGTATATATGTTAAAGCCTCCTTTAAAGCTGATTCTTTGTGATCTGGGCAATGTTCTAATCAATTTTGATCATCGGCTTGCTGTTAGAAAGATTCTTCCTTTTACGGATAAGAGTTTTGATGAAATCTATCAGTTTTTTTTTGATTCTCCGTTGACAGAAAAGTATGAAACAGGCCGTATTTCTTCGATCGATTTTTTTCAATCTCTGGAAAAACAACTCAATATATCACACCTTTCTTACGAATCTTTTATTGATATCTGGAATGAGATATTTTTTGAAAATAAAGGCATGTTGGAGCTTTTGCTTGCACTGAAGCAACAATACCGCCTTCATTTACTTTCCAATATTAATGAACTTCATTGTACCTATATTCAGAAAAAATTTTCAAAGAACTTATCTATTTTTAATAAGCTTTATTTTTCTCATGAAATAGGATTTCGCAAACCTCATCCGGAGGCTTATAAAAAGTCTGTTATGGATTGTGCTTATTTACCTCAAGAGACGCTTTATATTGATGATAGAGAAGATTTAATAAGGTTTGCTACGGATCTTGGATTCCAGGCAGTGCTTTTTAAAAGTGTGGGTCAACTTAAAAGTTATTTGCAGCAAGAGGAGGTCTTGCATTGAGGGGTCACGTTGTATTGAGAGTTAAGAGCCTGACAAAACATTATTATTCTCGGCAGTTTTTCAAATTACAAAAGACAACAGCAGTTGATCTCTTGAATTTGGAAATTGAAAAAGGGGAAATCTTTGGTTTTTTAGGGCCTAACGGCGCCGGAAAAACAACAACTTTAAACATGATTGTTGGTATAGCTGAACCATCGTATGGTGAGATTGAAATTTTTGGCCGTTTATTCAGGCCTCAAGATGTGTCGCTTTTGTCGGCTATCGGGTATGTTCCGGAAGCGACGTTGTTGCCGGGGTATTTGACGGTAGCAGAATTTTTGAATTTTTGCGCTCAACTTTTTGATATTTCCAAAAAAGTCAGATATGAGCGTATTGCGCAGCTGTTAGAGATGGTTGGGATGTTAAAAGAAAGAAATATCCTTTTGAAAAATCTTTCTATGGGGCAGCGAAGGCTTATTGATATCATTCAGGCCCTAATCAATGATCCTGACCTAATTCTTTTAGATGAGCCGACAGTCTATTTGGATCCGCTTGTGATGGAGCATTTAAGAACGATTTTGTCTCATCTTAAGGAATCCGGAAAAACGGTGATTTTTTCTTCACACGTTATATCTGAAATTGAAAAAATTGCTGATCGGGTAGCGATTATTGACCGCGGAAAATTATTAAAAGTCGGGCCTAAGAAAGATTTTATTTCGAGTTCAACTTTAGAAGAAGAATTTTTAAGGATTGTTAAAAATGTTCATACGTAAATGGCTTAAGAGTGCGCGTTTAGTTTTGTTAATCTCCAATGAAGTAGCGCGATCAGCTTTAAAAGAGAAGATGATGTACGGTTTTCTTCTTTTAGCATTGTTGTTTATCTTGATGGCCAATGTTCCTTTTATGGTAGAGGAGGCCAATGTTTTTGAAGGCCAGTCCCCGGAAGTTGCTGCTGTTCAGATCGGTTTTGTCGCTATAAATATTTTTACGATCCTTATCGCTGTTTTTGTTTCTGTTAATACGCTTCAAAATTTTTTAGATAGAGAACGGCTTGTTTTATTTTTAGCCAAGCCAGTTAAGCGATGGCAGATCCTGGAAGGGATTATATTGGGGCTGTTTAAGATGATTTTTTTAAACTGGTTTCTTATGACAGCTGGTGTCTGGCTTGTTGTTGTATCGCAGACTAAGGCTTTAGCATTTTATATTTGGCCAGGGATGAGCATAACGGCACTTATGTCGCTTTTGTACGTAACATTGATTGTCTTTTTTTATTGTATTATGCCTAACGCGGCATCCGGTGTTTTAGCGGTTTTGGTAATGATCGCTGGTTTTGGTTCTTCGTTAGCCAAAGAGCTCTTTCTGAAAGCTTCTTATCCGTACTTCATTAAGGCCTCTTTTTTGTTGACGTTAAATCTATTGCCGAAAATTAATGATTTGTGGGGAATCTCGATGAACGAGCTTAAACTTTTTGTTTTAGATATAGCGGTTTTTCCTGTTTTATTGCACACCATTCTATTAATCGCCATCTTAAATCTTGCCTGTGTTTGGAGATTTCGCCGCTTTTGTCAGCTCTAATTTTTTTTATTTTAATCTTTCATAAGAAATAAATTAAAAAAAGAAATATTTTTTCTAAAGAAATATTCTTCCGACGGTATTTTGTGCCTTCTTTTATCTTAGAATGCTTAAAATTTCTTGACAATCAAATTTTATTGTGTTAATTTTTTTATAGAGAGTTAGTTAAAATTCTATGTGGTTTTACATATTTTTGTAACGGGATCTACTGGATATAAATATATATTAAAAGGAGTAAAAATTAAAAACATATTCTTGTAGAGAGGGGCGCTTGTTGAGACAACGTCCCTTTTTTTTGTAACAGAAAGCTTTTTGTTTATCTGTCGCCTACTATTGTTTAAAGAGTTTTACGGAAAGAAGTGTTATGCGCATCGGGTTTACATATGATTTGAAAGAAGATTATAATTTTCATGAAAACATGCCTTCTGATGTTTTTGCGGAGTTGGACTATCAGGAGACAATAGATGATGTTGTTGAGG